>NZ_FOPC01000005.1 GCF_900113375.1 Algoriphagus hitonicola
TAAAGGCAGCAATGTCATAGCCGAGCAGTACTAATTGCCCGAAAACTTACCGTAACGCTGTTGCAGTTTCTACAAGATATGTTAAAAGAACAGACACAAGATATTGGATTTAAGACGTTGGACAAGACAGACCGGTGGTCATGAAACTTGATACTAACTACTTGAGTCTTCCAATTTAGGCGGCCCAGCGCAGGGGTCCCACCTCTTCCCATCCCGAACAGAGAAGTTAAGCCCTGCCGCGCCGATGGTACTGGGGTTACACCCGGGAGAGTAGGTCGCCGCCACATTATTCCAAGCCCCCTCAGAAATGACGGGGCTTTTGTGTTTTGAATCCAAGACAAGGGGATTACACCCCGGGACCGTGGAGCCTGTCCCAACGTTCGGGGTCGCCGCCACATCATTCCAAACTTCAGTAAAATTGATGGGGCATTTTTGTTTTGGGCCTATTCCAGGATAAGCATTACCAGACAAACGCTTGCCGCTGGATAGTTCCTAAAGCATGCCTAACTCAAGGCGTCAATAATTTTTTCCTAAAAACCTGACTTTTATCAGTTTTCCTACTGGATTTAGTCACACTCTCAGAAAAAGCTTCGCGGTAGTTTTGAATCAAAATAACTGCCATGGAGATCAAAACCTCATACGCTTCTAAATTTCATCTACCGGAAGAAATTCTGAAGGAGTATAATTGTCCTCAACTCAGCGCTGACTTTTCTCCCTCGGATTATGAAAGGCAATTTTGTGAACCATCTGAAAGTCCTTCTCTGATAAGTGTTGACTTATATAAGGTGCTGGATTGGTTGCATGGAAGTGATCTGCCTAAACCCTTAGAAAAAGAAGTATGTGAAATCCCGGTTTTACTTTATGTTTCTGATTTTTCTACCAAACACCTTCTTTTTCATTATGATGGGACACCTGAGTCTGCGCATTTGATCAAAAAATTCATCGAACTTTTCTCAGACCTAATTCAGCAGAGTAAAGCCACCATCATTTCTCCAAGCTTTATCCCAAAATCCAAAATCCGGGAGGAGCAGGAAATCATCCAACTTGTCTCTCAGACCACTCAGGAAACCAGTTTTATTAAGTTTAATTTCACTAGGATTGGAGATTTTTGGTCCTACGCCGTGAAGCACAATTGCACCCTTTTGGTGACCACTAAAAACTACCAGGCAGATTTGGCAAAAGTCCTTTTTCATTTTTATAAGGGAAAGATGTGGAGCTCTAAGCTTTCCTTCTATCTCTCAGTTTAATTTTCCCTCAATATGATTTTCATCATGTTTTTCACGCGTTTTATACACTAATTTTAAAAAAAGGAAACCTTATGCCTTCTACAATTCAAAAATCCGAACTCAAATGTTACCACTGCGGTGAGCAGTGCGAGCATGGCAGTTTGGCTATAGAGGATAAAGTTTTTTGCTGTCAAGGGTGTAAGCTGGTTTATGAGGTATTGGCTGAAAATGATCTTTGTACCTATTATGATCTGGAATCTTTTCCTGGCGAAAGCCAAAAAACCAAACCGTCTAGGAGTAATCGCTTTGATTATTTAGAAGACCAAAGTACCGCAGATCAACTCTTGGATTTCAAAAATGAAACCGAAAGCCATGTCACTTTTTATATTCCCTTGATTCACTGTGCTTCGTGCATCTGGCTCCTTGAAAATCTCTATCAAGTGCATCAAGGGATTAGTTTTAGTAGGGTTGATTTTATCAAAAAGAAAGTGCAGATCAAGTTTTTAAATGATAAAATAAGTCTCAAAGAACTTGTGAGCTTGCTTTCGATGATAGGGTATGAACCTAAAATCAGCCTAGCAGCTATTGACCAAAAAAATAAATCAGCCGTAGACCGCCGAACTGTGAAGCGGCTGGCTGTCGCAGGCTTCTGCTTTGGAAATATGATGCTGTTTAGCATTCCTGAATATTTCTCCGAAGCTGAGTTGATCGCTGAAAACTTCCGAGGACTATTCAATTATTTGAATGTGATTTTGGCTCTGCCAGTGGTTCTTTATTCGGCTAGTGATTATTATTTATCAGCTTGGAATGCGATCAAGCAGCGGCGAATTAATATGGATGTGCCCATTGTATTGGGGATCATCGCCTTATTTTTTTATTCCCTATGGGAAATATTTGCACTAGGAAATGCCGGATATATGGATAGTCTCGGCGGGCTTTTGTTTTTTCTCCTTCTCGGAAAAGTATATCAGCAAAAAACATTTGCCACGCTGGAATTTGATCGAGACTACAAATCCTATTTTCCGATAGCCGTGACCAGACTGGTCAAAGACAAAGAAGAAGTCATACCGGTGACCAAGCTGGAAGTGGGAGATTTGATTTTAGTACGTGATGAAGAATTGATTCCTGCTGATTCTCTCCTGATCAGTTCATCTGCCAATATCGATTACAGTTTTGTAACGGGTGAAGAAATACCCATTCCCAAAAAGAAAGGTGAACTGATTTACGCCGGGGGCAGACAAAAAGGAGATGCTGTGATACTAACAATCCAAAAATCACCATCTCAGGGCTATTTGACAGATCTCTGGAATAATGAGGCATTTGAAAAAGGGAAAGAAAAACTCCTTGAACCTTTATCTAACCGGATTTCGGGTATTTTCACTTGGACTGTTTTGATCATAGCATTTGGGGCCTTTGGGTTTTGGGCGGGGTATGATCTTCCTCTGGCTGTAAAGGCATTTACTTCGGTATTGATCGTAGCCTGTCCCTGTGCCTTGGCCATGTCGACTCCTTTTACCTTGGGAAATACGCTACGCATTTTCGGAAAAGGGAAATTTTACTTAAAAAACGCCAGTGTGGTGGAGCGGATGGCGCTGATTGATACGGTCGTTTTTGACAAAACAGGAACACTAACAGATCCCAAAAGAGCAAAAGTCAATTACAATGGCGAATCATTATCAGATGAAACTAAATCGATACTAAAATCAATGGTATCCCGATCCAGTCATCCCTTAAGTCATCGCATTAACTACTGGTTAGGTGAAATTCCATCGTTAAGTTTGGATGGAATCGAGGAACTAAAGGGAAAGGGAATTCAGGCGTATTACAAAGGTCAATTAATCAGATTGGGATCGGCAGACTTTACGGGATTCGTTTCCAATCAAGTCCTGGAAACTGGCAACTATGTTTATTTGGCAATCGAAGAATCTGAAATTGGATATTTCCATATTCAATCCGGATTGAGGGCGGAGGCTGATCAGGTGGTAAAATCGCTCAACCCAGCTTACGAATTGCATTTGCTTTCAGGAGATCATCCTCATGAGCAAGCTTCATTAAAAGAGAAGCTTGGACACTCAATCCATTTTAATTTTCTCCAAAGTCCAAGTGACAAGCTTGAATATTTGGGAAAATTGAATCAATCTGGCCTTCAGACAATGATGGTGGGTGATGGCTTAAATGATGCTGGAGCCCTTCAGAAGAGTGCAGTCGGAATTGCTGTAACCGACACAGTAACTCATTTTTCTCCTGCCAGCGATGCGATATTGGATGCTACAGCTTTTCATCAGATTCCAAATTTCCTTGCATTTGCCAAGGAAAACAGAAAAATCATTAAAGCAAGTTTTGGTCTGAGCTTTTTATACAATGTAGTCGGTGTTTCCCTAGCGGTGCAAGGGATATTAAGTCCTGTGATTTGTGCAGTTTTGATGCCTTTGAGTAGTATTTCAGTGGTGGTATTTACCACCTTAGCTACCAATGCGGTTGCTTGGAAACGTGGATTATTAAACCCAAAAAGTATTTGATATGGAAGTTATCTTTCTATTGATAGCCGTCAGTTTAGTATTAGCCATTACTTTTCTAGTCCTTTTTTTCAGGGCTATGAAGGATGGACAATTCGACGACGACTACACCCCATCCGTTAGGATTTTATTCGATAATCATAAAAAAACAACAAAAAAAGATCAACCATCAAAACCTAAGTCCTATGAATGATACGATACTGGAGAGGTTCCATTATGACAATAAGATAGTCAAGTATTTTGGAGCAGCGACGATTATCTGGGGCCTAATTGGGATGCTGGTAGGGGTTTTGGCCGCTACACAGCTATTTCTTCCGGAGGCCAATTTGGGCAATCCCTACACTACTTTTGGTAGGATCAGGCCCTTGCATACCAACGCCGTCATTTTCGCTTTCGTTGGGAATGCGATTTTTGCGGGGGTATATTATTCCATGCCGAGATTGCTTAAAACTCCCATGTGGAATGAAACCCTGAGCTGGTTTCATTTCTGGGGCTGGCAACTAATTATAGTAGCAGCTGCCATTACGTTGCCTCTCGGACTGACTACCTCAAAGGAATATGCTGAACTGGAATGGCCAATTGACATCGCGATTGCGATAGTTTGGGTGGCCTTTGGGGCCAATATGATTGGTACCCTCATCAAGCGGAGAGAGCGTCATATGTATGTGGCTATTTGGTTTTACCTCGCCTCATTTGTGACGGTTGCCGTTTTGCATATTTTCAACTCTTTTGAGCTTCCGGTTAATTTTTGGAAAAGTTATTCAGCGTATGCCGGGGTACAGGATGCCCTTGTACAGTGGTGGTACGGACACAATGCTGTGGCATTCTTTCTGACTACTCCATTCTTGGGATTGATGTATTATTTCCTTCCAAAGGCTGCGAATAGACCCGTTTATTCATACAAGCTATCCATTGTCCACTTCTGGTCCTTGATCTTCATTTATATGTGGGCAGGACCGCATCACCTGCTTTATACAGCACTACCCGAGTGGGCTCAGGTGTTGGGTACGGCATTTTCGGTAATGCTGATTGCTCCCTCTTGGGGAGGTATGGTTAATGGATTATTGACTTTGAGAGGGGCCTGGGATCGAGTGAGAGAAGAACCCGTTTTGAAATTCATGGTAGTGGCTATTACGGCATACGGGATGGCGACATTTGAAGGACCAATGCTATCCCTGAAAAATGTCAATGCCATAGCGCATTACACGGACTGGATCGTGGCCCACGTGCATATAGGTGGATTGGGATGGAATGGCTTCCTGACTTTTGGAATGCTGTATTGGATGTGGCCAAGATTATTCAATACTTCTATTTATTCTAAAAAACTTGCAAATACGCACTTCTGGATCGGTACGCTAGGCATTCTTTTCTACGCATTACCTATGTATGTGGCTGCATTTACTCAGTTTTTGATGCTGAGAGAATTTGATGAAATGGGTAGGTTAGCCTACGGCAATTTCCTTCAGACAGTGGTTGAATTGGTTCCCATGTACATGTTACGGGCCTTTGGAGGATTGCTATATCTCAGTGGAGCAGTGATGATGATGTACAATATGTACAAGACTGCCCAAAAAGGAGTATTCCAAAAATATGAGGAAGACCAAGCACCAGCCTTGACCAAAAGCTACAATGCGACTGGTGAATTTTGGCATAGAGCCTGGGAGCGAAAGCCAATATTCTTCACTGTGCTCTCTACAATTGCCATAGCCATCGGTGGAGCGATTGAGATTATTCCTACCATTTTGATCAAGTCAAATGTGCCGACTATTTCTTCGGTGAAGCCCTATACTCCACTAGAATTGGAAGGAAGGGATCTTTACATTGCCAATGGATGTGTGGGATGTCACTCTCAAATGATCCGTCCATTCCGATTCGAAACCGAGCGATATGGAGAATATTCTAAGGCAGGTGAATTTGTCTACGATAGACCATTCTTGTGGGGCTCCAAGCGAACTGGTCCAGATTTGCATCGGATCGGAGGCAAATATCCCGATTCCTGGCATTATTTCCACATGGAAGATCCAAGAAGTATGTCACCGGGATCTTTGATGCCGCCTTACCCGTGGATGACAACCAATCTGATGGATTATTCTGACCTGCCTGCAAAAATCCGAACGCTTCAAAAGCTAGGGGTACCCTATCCTGAAGGATATGATCAGCAGGCTATGCAAGAACTGGATGAGCAGGCTAATCAAATTGCTGAAAATCTTAAGGAATCGGGTGTAGAGGTCTTGCCTCATACTGAGATAGTGGCTCTGATTGCTTATTTACAGCGATTGGGGACCGATATTAAAACTTCAGCATCTAATTAAACATCAGAAATCATGTATAAAGAAGTCTTAAGATCAATCGAAAATATAGAAATCTACCCGATTATTTCACTTCTCATCTTTGTGCTGTTTTTCCTCGGCGTATTTATTTGGGTGAAAACAATGCCTAAAGATCTGGTAGATCATTTGAAGTCTTTGCCAATGGAAAAAGACGAGGACCAAAACAAAGAACAGCCATGAAAAAGCTATTGACCCTCATGTTGATATTGAGTTCCATTTCGGCCAATGCCGCCTGGGCTCAAAGCGAGTCATCTACTTGGTATACTGATCTCCAAGCGATGGATTCCGGACAGTTGACCCTTCTGATCATTTTGGCAATTGTATTGGGAGTGATCCTTTTACTGTTGATTTTGATGGTTTATCTCATGTCTTTTATGAAGGCTATTATTCGTAAAGAAAGCCCCGAAAAGGTTCAGCAAGCGAGCTGGTGGGATAAATTCAAAGAGCGGTTTGTAACTGGAAAAATGGATGAGGCAGGGGGATTGGCTGAGCGCAAAAAAATGATGGCCGATCACTCCTACGACGGAATTACCGAATTGGATAATTTTATGCCGCCCTGGCTTCAGTGGGTGTTTACTTTATCGACTGTCTTCGCAATCATCTATTTTGTCCACTATTCTGTACTGGGTACAGGAAAAACAGGAATAGAGGAATATGAGGAAGAGTTACGTGTAGAAGCGATTGCTGCTGAGCAGAGACAAGAAAATATGGCCTCGTCCATAGATGAAGATAATGTAGCCTTTGACAGTTCGGAAGAAGCTTTCAGTGTAGGGAAATCCATCTTTGAGGTGAATTGCGCTGCCTGTCATGCCAATGATGGAGGGGGAGGAGTCGGCCCTAATTTGACCGATGAATACTGGATCCATGGTGGCTCGATCAGTGATATTTTCTCTGTGATCAAATACGGTGTAGTCAGCAAAGGGATGGTTCCATGGGAGGATCAACTAACCCCGCTGGAGATCCAGCAGGTATCCAGCTATATTATGACTTTGGAGGGTACTACTCCTGCTAATCCTAAAGAACCTCAGGGTGAGATTTATTCTCCAGAGGAAAATTCCTCCGAAGCTGAGGAAGTGACAGAAGGCACAAGCGGGGCTGTCAGTTTATAATAAATTTATGACGTCGGGAGACCAATCCCGACGTCCTAACCCTAGTCAGAAATGGCCAAGAACAATCCACATTTAAACCCGGATGCTTTCAGGGATGCATTAGCGACTGTCAAAGAGGACGGAAAGCGGAATTGGGTATATCCCAAAAAAGTTAAAGGGTTCTTTTATCGATATAGAACCTATCTTTCTTGGATATTATTGGCCATTTTATTTGCTGGACCCTTTATTCAAGTGGACGGCAGACCATGGCTTTTATTCAATATTTTTGAACGAAAGTTTATCATATTTGGAGCTGTTTTCTGGCCACAAGACACCCATTTGTTGATATTCCTACTGCTCATCTTTTTTGTTTTTATAATTCTGTTTACGGTGGTTTTTGGTAGGATTTGGTGCGGGTGGGCCTGTCCACAGACTCTTTTTATGGAAATGGTTTTCCGTAAAATAGAATACCTGATCGAGGGAGATGCCAATCAACAGCGAAAACTTAATGAGGCTCCTTGGGATGGGAATAAAATCCTCAAAAAAGGGATAAAACTGAGCGTTTTTGCCATGATTTCTCTAGCAATAGGTCATTTGGTAATGGCATACCTCATCGGAATAGATCAAGTAGCAGAAATTGTATCGAAACCGCCTGCTGAGAACCTTGCCGGTTTTATCGGATTAGTTGCCTTCTCGGGAATTTTCATGTTTGTCTTCACGTGGTTTAGAGAGCAGGCTTGTATTGTAGTCTGTCCTTATGGTCGATTGCAGGGTGTATTGTTGGATAACAACTCCATCAATGTCATGTACGATTATGTCAGAGGAGAACCCCGTGGACCTATTCGGAAAAATGAAAAAGAAGTTTCTTTAAAAGGGGATTGTGTTGACTGTTCGCTATGTGTTCAGGTTTGTCCTACAGGAATCGATATCCGAAATGGGATTCAAATGGAATGTGTGAACTGTACCGCCTGTATTGATGCCTGTGATGAAGTTATGGTTAAGGTAGACCGTCCTAAAGGACTAATCCGATATGCTTCTGAGAATAGTATTAAAGAAGGGGTTCAGAAATTGATTACCAATCGGGTGAAAGCCTATTCTGTGGTTTTGGTTTTATTAATTGCTGCTTTTATTACGTTGATCGCAACTCGCGATGTGTTTGAAGCTACCATCACACGCTCTCCGGGAATGACCTATCAGCTGCGGGATGATCAGACGGTGTCTAATTTGTATCAAATCACCCTGATCAATAAAACCTTTGAACATCAGGAGGTAAATTTAGAGTCGATTGTATCCGGATATCGAGTGGAGAAAGTTGGTGATCAGAATTGGGTTTTGGAGCCGCAGTCAAAAATGGAAGGTAGATTCTTTTTAGTGAAAGATCAGATCTCGGTAGAATTACCGCAGGAAGAAGTATCTCTGTCGCTTACCCATGAAGGAGTAGAAGTCGAAAAAATCAACACGAGCTTTATGGCTCCTGTATACAAAGAAAATTAAACGTTATGGATTGGGGAAAAGGAATAATATTAACCATAATTGGATTCGTTATCGTCGTCATGACAATGGTCGTGATTTCGGTTCGGATGGATGGAATCGAATTGGTCACTGATAACTACTACGAGCAGGAAATCAAATACCAAGACCGGATTGATGAAGAAAAACTGACTTTGGCTTTGGGGAGAGATGTACTGGTTTATGAATCGGATACCAAGTCGGTTATTTTGGATTTGCCGGTAGGTTCCAAGGGAAAACTTAATCTTTTTCGTCCTTCCGAAAGAGCATTGGATCAGGAACTGGCTGTGGAAATTAAGGATGTTGGAAAAAAGGAGGTTTCCATCAAGCATTTGAAACCCGGCTATTGGAGAGTTCAACTTTCTTGGACTGAAAATGGCGAAAATTACTACCAGGAAAAGAAAATATCGCTTTAATGTTACTTTGGACTGCATTTCTGCTCGGATTTCTCGGCTCTTTCCATTGCATTGGAATGTGTGGTCCTATTGCCCTTGCCGTCGGAAACGCCAAAGGGAATACCTATTTGATAAACAAAGTTTTTTATAATCTTGGAAGAAGCGTCACGTATGCGATTTTAGGGTTGGTTATCGGAAGCTTGGGCTTTACCCTATCCCTAGCAGGTTTTCAGCAAGGATTCTCCATTTTGATGGGAATTGTCATTTTAGGACTAGCTATTAGTTATAAAAAATCGGATCAATTCCTTTCACTTCCAATCTTCTCAGGAATAGTCAAATGGATTAAAAGCAGGCTTTCTTTCTTTTTGAAAAAAGGCGGGACTTGGGCTTTTTTTGCTACCGGTTTGGCCAATGGACTTTTGCCTTGTGGAATGGTGTACATGGCCTTAATAGCCGCATTAGGTTTACAGAGCCCACTTCTTGGCGCTACTTATATGTTTTTCTTCGGCTTGGGGACTATTCCTTTGCTATTGGTTTTGATGTATTCGGGAAGTATTATTCCCTTAAAATTGAGATTGAATTTTCAAAAGGCGATTCCTTACGTAGGAGTACTCATCGGATTGATTTTCATCTTTAGAGGTTTGGGATTGGGTATTCCTGGATTAAGTCCCAGCTTGGAAGTGTTTAATTACGGCACCGCCCAATTCGAAATTACCATGTGCCATTGATTTTACCGAAAGTAAAAAGCGCTGGAGTCAATTATGCCTTAAATGACCTTGCTAAACGTAAGCTGCCCTTGGGATTTGTGAATCAGTCTCAGGTCAAACTGCATACAAATCGTTCGGATCAATGCCATGCCCATTTCGGAAACCTGTATGGATTTCCCATTGATTTCTAGGAGATCCTCCGATTGCATCTCCTGCAAGTTTTTCAGATTTTCAATCGGCAGTTGGTCTAGGATCTCAGTAGGAATTTCTGCTTTTCCAGTACAAATCAATCCTAAGATAAGCGCTTTGATTTCGAGATCTTCTTCGCTGAGGATATGTCCTTTTTGTAGGGGCCAATTCCTGTCCAATAGATTGTTTTCGTAAGCGGATATGGATTTTTCATTTTGGCAATAGGCCAGGTAAATATCACTGATACTACTCGCTCCCAGTCCAATCAAAATCCTGGAAGGGGAAGTCGTATAGCCCATAAAATTCCGGTGAAGTGTGCCTTTTGCCTTGGCGACAGATAGAGGATCTTCAGGTTTAGCAAAGTGATCCATACCGATTTCCTCGTAACCCATCTGGATCAGTTTTTCTTTCCCATATTCATAAAGGGCTCGTTTCTGCTGTTCCGAAGGAAGGAAGCTTTCATAACTCCGCTGCGCAGGGAAAGAGCTAGGTACATGGGCGTAGCTATAAAAAGCAATCCGATCCGGTGCAAGTCTCGCCACTTGCTCAAAAGTAGCCTCAAGAGTCTTCAAGGTCTGATGGGGAAGCCCGTAGATCAAATCAAAATTGACTGAATTGTATCCTGTTTTGCGTGCATTAAGCGTGGCTTCTTCTACCTTCTCAACGGGCTGAATTCGATGGATGGCTTTTTGGACAGTCTGATCAAAATCCTGTATTCCATAGCTCACGCGATCAAAGCCCAAATTGGCCAACACTTCTAAATGCTCCAAAGTGGTATTATTGGGATGTCCTTCGAAGCTGAATTCTTTGCTTTGCAGGATTTCGACATCTTTTAAAATATTGCTTAAAAGATAATGCAGTGACTCCGGGCTAAAAAAGGTGGGAGTTCCACCACCTAGGTGGATTCCCGCTAATTTTGGTTTTTCGTCAAATAAAGCAAGATACTTTTTCCATTCTGTCAGCAAAGCCTCGAGATAGGGTGACTCGACTTGATGATTTTTTGTGATTCGTTTATTGCAGCCGCAATAGGTGCAAAGGCTTTCACAAAAAGGGAGATGAAGATAAAGTGTAATTCCCTCTGACTTTCCGTATTGGTGAAATGATTTTTTTACCAATTCTCCCCAATTTTCCGCATTCAGATTATTTTCCCAAAGCGGAACAGTCGGGTAGCTGGTATATCTTGGGGTGGGTTTATTGTATTTTTGAATGAGCGAAGCGGGGAGATTCATAAGAAAGCTTTTGGCAAAAATGGGCTGATAAGAGGTAAAAAATGCTGATCAAGATGAGCTTAAAACCTGATAAAAATCAGGATTGAATCAAAATATCTATTTTATTGATATGCGGAGTTTTGACGGATATACCTCGACTTTCGGCCTTCCTCCTTTTAAATCAAACTGATTCTGAGACATAGAAAAGCCGAGGCCAATCAGTTAATTGATCTATGCAAAGAAGCGGTTATCCATAGTTTGTTTTTCAACAATAAAAAAAGCGTTATTTTCAAGATGATTGAATTCAGATCTATGAACAGTAGTTTTAAGAAAATAGGGTTTTTCAGTGCGCTGATTCTGCCCGTATTGCTGATAGCAGGTTATTATATCGGTGGTTTGGGCATATTTTCTATTCATCTGTTTGTGTTTTTACTTGTCCCGATCATGGATTTTTTGATAGATCGAGATCGAACTAATATTGCTAAAGAAGCGGTGTCTGACGTGGCAAAAGAGCGTTTTTACAGATGGGTGACCTATGGTTGGGTTTATGTCCAAATGGTGGTTTTGTTTTGGGGATTTCATGTGGTCTCATCAGATCTATTGACACCAGTCCAATGGATCGGAATAATCAGTGGCATGGGACTAATCACGGGAGGAATCGGAATTACAGTGGCACATGAGCTCGGGCATAAGAATACGAGATTACAGCAGTTTTATGCCAAAATTCTCCTGATGACAGTTTGCTACATGCATTTTTTTATTGAGCATAATCGGGGACACCATGTTCGAGTGGCGACAATAGAGGATCCGGCGACGAGTCGAGAAGGTGAACATTTCTATGCCTTTTGGCTACGATCTATTCGCGACGGCTATCGAAGCGCCTGGCATTTGGAAGGAAAAAGACTGGAAAAAAAGAGCGAAAGGTTCTGGTCTATTAGAAACCAAATGTTCCCCTTCACCATCCTGCCATTGGTTTTTGTGGGATTGGTTTTTGGTTTTTTTAGTTTATGGCAGGATCGGATAGTTTGGGAAGTTTTACTTCTGTTTTTTGGGCAAAGTCTTGTAGCTATCAGTCTTTTGGAGGCGGTCAATTACCTGGAGCATTATGGTATGGAGCGAAAAAAGCTCCCCAATGGATTTTACGAAAAAGTCACTCCACTTCATTCCTGGAATGCCAGTCAGCGAGTTAGTAATTTTCTCCTTTTTCAGCTTCAGCGTCACTCAGATCATCACGCATTTGCCCACAAACCTTACCAAGTATTGAACCATTACGAGGAAAGCCCACAATTACCCGCGGGTTACTCGGCTATGATTTTGGTAGCTTTTATACCACCTATTTGGTTTGCGATGATGGATCCGAGATTAGAGGCGTGGAAAACCAAATCCCGACTATCAGTCCAATAGGAAGTTGTTGAGAAAACTGCTTTTGAGCATCAACCAAATCAAGAAAAACAAAATCCCCCAAAAAAGGTAAACTCGGTAATAATCCGTGGTTTCCTTATATCGGTTTTCGATGATTTCTGTTTTTTCCAAAGTATCGATTTGATCAAAAATATTCTGTAGGGCATTTCCGTCCGAAGCCCGGAAAAATTCCCCGTTGGATAAATTCGCGATTTCCCTCAGCGTGGTTTCGTCGAGGTAGCTTTCGACCATTTGTGGTCGTCCAAAAAAGTCTGTGCCATAGGGAACCATTCCGTCTTTTCCGACGGCGATTGTGTAGATTTTTATTTCCAGAGCAGAAGCTAATTCAGCTGCAAATAGTGGATCTACATTTCCTGCATTGCTTTCTCCATCACTCAAAAGTATCATCACTTTGGAAGCTGATTCTGCTTCTTTCATCCGATTGGTTCCCGAAGCAATCGCGGAACCGATAGCCGTGCCCTTGGCCTCCATCATGTCAAAGGCTATCTCTCTGATCAATTCTGTCAGGAGCTTGTAATCATTGGTCAGCGGGGCCAAAGAATAGGCTTCACCAGCAAAAACCACCATCCCGATTCGATCTCCCACACGGCCATTTATAAAATCGATGGCTGTATTTTTTGCGGCTTCGAGTCGATTAGGTTTGAAATCCTGCAAATCCATGGATTCTGAGATATCCATGACCAACATGATGTCTATTCCCTCAGTGTATTGTTCGACGCGCTCATTGCTTCGCTGTGGTCTGGCGAGTGCCAAAATTATTAGAGTTAGTGCTAACAGGAATACTCCGGTAGGAATCAGCCTTAGGTAAGTCCAGGGATTATTTCTGGCTATTCGTTTGGGAAGCGAAAGCTCCAATACCGGGTTTTTCAAGAATTTGATAAATTTCCGGATGATCATCAAAAGGGGGACCACCCAGATCAAATTGAGAAGCAGCGGCTTCTCCCATTCGTAAGTGCTGAAGGTCTCCGGTAAAAACCACGACCAGCTAAAAAACTCGGTTAGTTGCTCGATCATGCTTTAATTTGGCTTAATTTTTCCTGATATTTTTTTCGGGCTACCTCCAGAAGGTATGCATTGGCCTCTTGATATTCTCCTGTTTTTCCGGCATAAATAAGGATTTCTACGACACGCAGGGAGCTGAAGACTTTCGGGTCATTTAGGTTTTTACCGATTTCACTTGCGGTCCATTCCTTGATCGGTAAGGAAGTAATGTGCTCTAGGTAGCCTTTCCATAGCCCGAGCAATTCATCGCCTGCCTGAGTGGTTTTTTGATCTTCAAGTTTTTGGGTGGACAGGTTCCATTGTTTTTCAAATCGTGCCCATTGTCGCTTCGTGTTTCGCTCGGCCCAAAGTAACCTAATCCGATCGGCAAACAACCAATAGAGCAATCCAAGAATGAAAACGAATATTAATGCCCCGATACCCAAAAGAATCCAATTCCATCCTTTTTCGATGGATTGATAGACATTATTTTCTTTAAAAACCAATTGCTCCGGAATACTATCCAGCGTCAATTTCAGCTTAAGCTCGGCTTCTAATGGAAAATGAGCAATACTGTCATATCGATTCAGTTCATAGACTGGCAATGTCAGATAACTGCTTGGTTCCAAGGAAAAATTGGAAAGAAAATAAACCGTGCTGTCCTGCGTGATACTATCCGTGGTAGAAGAGATGTAGGTCTTTTTTTCCAACAAGACAAAGGGCTCAAAATCAAATGTAGAATCGGGAAATATGAGTTGCTTATCTTGTGGATAGGTGGCCTTCAGCACATATCCTACCCGCTCGCCAAGCTTAGCCGAATCCTGCATAAAATACCCATCAATGCTCACATCTTGCTGGGCAAAAAGCGATGATACTGGAAGTAGCGCAAAAATGAAAAGCCAGAATTTACCCACGTTTCATGCTTTTGTTTCGGTACTTGAATAATTCGATCAGCGGTAGCACGATATCCTGAGTGGTATCGATGGCTAGGTAGTTAATTTGATTCTTTTTGCAAAGTTCTTTCAACCGATCCCGCTCTGTGGTAAAGGTATCGGCTATTTTTTTAGAAAAGCTTCCAAATGCCGTATTGACCCAGGTAGTTTTGCCTTTTTCTTTATCGTAAACAGGAATGATTCCCAAAGCCGGGAGGGCTGATTCACGAGGATCAGTCAGTTGAATAGCCACCAAATCATGTCGCTCTGCCAAAGCCCGGAAGGGTCGCTCGTATCCTTCGTCTATAAAATCAGAAATCACAATGATAATACTTCGTTTTTTAATCAGATTCAATGCAAAAGTAAACATGGCATTCAAATCCGTCTTCAGGGAATTATTTTGATGGTCAAATATCCCACGGATCATTTTGATGCCCTGCTTGCCACCCTTTGCCGGAAGAATAATTTTCTCTTTTTGGTCTGAAAAAATAACTAACCCTACTTGACTTCCCTCAAATATTGCGGCAAGAGTCAGTACCCCGCTGATTATTTTTCCCTGATCTATTTTTTTATTTCCTGCCTGACCGATGTCCTGACTCCCGGAGATATCCAGTAAAAAATAAACTGACTGATCTTTATCCTCTCTGAAGGTTTTGACAAATGTGCCGTGGCCTTTGGCAGAAACTTTCCATTCGATGGTCCGTACATCATCACCGTATTGATAGGGTCTGAGATCGTCAAATTCAAGCCCGGACCCTTTGAAAATTGATTGGTACTCTCCCTGCAAGTGGTTATTGGCCACTTTCCGGATCATTATTTCATATTTGCGGAGCTTACTAAAGAGCTGATTCATCCTTGGGTGATTTGAACAGCCTAAGTTATGGTACTGCGAGCAATTATAAAATTTCCCTTACAGGAAGGGTAAGAAGATTATCCGTTAAAAAAACCTAATTTTGTACTGTGAAAAACTATTTAGCTCTAGTCGTCTCGATCTTTTGCCTGATTTCATGTAGTGAAAAAGAGTCTGTGGAGGATGTGCTTCCCGAAGACCAAATGGTAAGTGTCTTGGTGGATATTCACCTGACCGAAGGCATAGCCAGCGCCATGCCCATCCCCTATGATTCTTCGCAGACCCTCTATAAATTAATGGAAAGGGATGTTTTTTTGAAACATGATGTATCAGATTCGGTTTTCAACGAAAGTATGAGATACTACCTCCAATATCCCGACCAGATGGACAGGATTTATGCACGTGTAATTGATTCCTTGGTCGTTCGTGAGACCAAGCCAGAAAGCGAAGAAAAACGCTAATGTTATATCCAAAAAATCTCGAGCAAAAAATAAATTTTCAGAAGATCAAAGACCTGCTCAAAGAAGAATGTACTTCTGCTTTGGGAATGGACTATGTCGATAAAATTGCTTTTTCTTCTGACCCTCGACTCGTTCAGAAACTCCTGGACCAGACGGATGAATTTCTTCAGATAATCATTTCAGGAGAATTTTTTCCCAGTTCCAACTTTACCAATTTGAATCCATTTCTGGAAAAGGCCAAACTGGAAGGCGCTTTTTTGGACCAAGACGAATTCCATGAAATCAAACTTTCCCTCCAAACTCTTCAGGCTTGCCTGAAATTTTTTGCCAAAAATGGAGAAAACTATCCAGCTCTGAGTCAGCTTTTGGGATTGGTGATGGAGTTGGACATGGGCTTACTCAAGGCTATCGAATTGATTATCGATGAAAAAGGGAAAATCCGGAGTAATGCCAGCAAGGAACTTCAGCTGATCCGCAATCAGATTCTGTACGAAGAAGGAAGACTCCGAAAGGTGATGGATCGGGTTTTCAAGGAGGCCAGGGCAAAAGGATTGACTCCGGAGGATGCAGCGATCACGATTCGGTCGGGGCGTTTGGTCATCCCGGTGGCAGCTGAAAACAAACGAAAATTACGGGGATTTATCCATGATGAATCTGCGACAGGCCAAACGGTGTACATGGAGCCTGAAGAAGCGCTGGATATCAATAATGAGATTCGGGATTTGGAATATATGGAGCGTCGGGAAATCATCAAGATTCTCACGCAGCTCACGGATAGGCTTCGGCCATCCATTCCTTTGCTTCGAAAAGCCACCAATTTTCTGGGGTTGATTGACTTCATTCGGGCCAAAGCCAAATTTGCGCAAAAAACAGAAAGCACCAAGCCTGTATTGGTGCGAGAGCGCACGATTTCTTGGATGAATGCTAGGCATCCACTATTGGAGTTGGCACTGAAATCTCAGGGGAAAAAAGTCGTTCCCTTGTCAATAGAACTAGGAGGGCAGGATCGTCTTTTGGTAATTTCCGGTCCTAATGCAGGCGGAAAATCCGTCACGCTGAAAACCGTAGCTCTCCTTCAATACATGCTGCAATGCGGAATTTTGATTCCGGTTCATCCAGACTCTAAAAGTTCGCTTTTTGACCATTTCTTTATCGATATTGGAGATGAGCAAAACCTGGAAAATGATTTGAGTACTTACTCATCCCACTTGATGAGCATGAAGTATTTCACCCAATTCGCCAATAAAAAGACCTTACTTTTTATCGATGAATTTGGGACAGGGACGGAACCTCAGTTTGGAGGAGCGATTGCCGAGTCGATTTTGCTTTCCTTAAACAAAGCCGGTGCTTTTGGCGTGGTGACCACACACTATGGTAATCTCAAGCAGGTAGCCAGTAAAAATCAAGGCTTGGTCAACGGCGCGATGCGCTATGACGTAGAAAAGCTGGAGCCACTTTATCAATTAGAAATCGGCAAGCCCGGATCGTCTTTTGCTTTGGAGATTGCATCAAAAATTGGGGTTTCGAAAGAAATTTTGGATTATGCAAAAGCCCAAATTGGAGAAGATCGGGTGCGATACGATCGCTTGCTGACCAAGCTCGAAAATGAGAAAAATCAATATGCTGAGCTACTCCAAGAAGTCAAGCAGAAAGAAAAACTGCTCAAGACTCGGTTGACAGAATACAATGAATTGAAAGAGACTCTGGATCAGACCAAAAAGCGCTATATCCAAGAAGCTAAATTGGAGGCAAAGCGGATTTTGGATGAGACTAATAAGAAAATCGAAAAAACGATCCGGGAAATCAGAGAAGGAAAAGCTGAAAAAGAGAAAACTATTCAACTCAGAAAGGAACTTGAAGTCTTTAAAGAGGAGGTAAAGCCTGAGAAAAATGTGATAAAAGATCCGGAAGTTAAGGTTTTGGGTGGGAAAATCGAAGTTGGTGACTGGGTCAGATTGAAGGATAATGGAGCGATTGCTCAGGTTTTGCAACTCAAAGCCAAAGAAGCGGATATTTCCATCGGAGAATTAAAGTCGACCGTGAAACTTACCCGGCTGGAAAAAATATCCAATACTCAGTTGAAAAAAGAGCAAAAATCAGTAGCTCTTCGGTCAGGATTTAGCACCACTCAAAAAATGATGGATTTTTCTCCTAATCTAGATTTGAGGGGAAAAAGGGGGGAGGAGATATTGCCTTTAGTCCAAAATTTTATTGATGAAGGGAATATGCTCGGTGTCAAGGATCTTCGGATTGTTCACGGTAAAGGAGATGGGATTTTGAGGGAAATCACCCGAAATTTGCTGCGGACCATGCCTCCCGTTCGAAAGATGGAAGATGAACATGCGGACCGGGGTGGCGCGGGAGTTACCTTGGTGACCTTAAAATAAAAATGGGAAGCTTTAAACTTCCCATTCAATTTTTTATATCTCAAGTCGGATTATTTTTTACCGAGATTAAAAACATAATCTCCGGCGACTGCGAAACTTTCTCCCATTCTGGCTTCAGGTGCCGGAATGCTAAACTCCAACCTTAAATCATCTCCATTGACGGTAAACGAAATCTCTCTTCCTGCAGCAGGTCGAGTACCTGTCAGACTGAATTTATCAAAATTGGTCCCTGCAAAACTCCAATTCCCCGAATTATCAAAAAGATCATTGTTGTTACGAGTCGTGTAAGTTTGAGAAGAACCGGAGTTGAGGATAATCTCAAAACCTTCATAAAGATCGGTAACATCCGTCCCACCTCTAGTTACTGAGCCTCCATTAGAAATCTCCCAAGTTTGGGAGCCCGAACCGGTTAGCGCTTCTATGGCGATTTCTTCCTCGGTCTGCTGAGGTGGAGGTGGAGTGGGATCTCCTCCACAGGCAAAAGAACCAACTAAGATGAAGGCCAATAGGCTTAATTTAAACAATGAAACTTTCATATTTTTACTTTTATAGGCTATAAAATTAACGATAAGGACGGAAGATCAAAGTCTTGTTTCATTTATAATCTTCCAAAGTGATCTTTTGTTGACAAAATTCAAATTCTCTCGGCTCGTTGGAGCAAATGATTAATATTTGATCTTTGGTAAACCGCTGAATCATTTCTTGATACCAAGCGATCCCGGTTTTATCCAGATTGGAGGTAGGCTCATCCAAAAAGACCACTTCTGATTCAGAAAATAGCGCCAATCCCAACTTTAATCGCTGTTTCATCCCGGAGGAAAAGAGAGCGATTTGCTTTTCAATATGCCGATCCAAATATAGGAGTTCGGGGATATCGCTAAGCTGAATACTTGATTTTTGGTTTTTGAATTTGAAATGAAACTGAATCAGCTCTCTTAAACTCAGCTCTTCCGGCAATTCCATATACGGTGCCGCAAGCGTCAGTCTGGAAAACCAATCCGAGTCCGGAATTTGACCATTGGAATCCACGTATCGGATTTGTCCCGATGTCAAGGGAATGGCTCCTGCGATACATTTGAGCAAGGTGGATTTTCCGGATCCATTGCTGCCTGTAATCGCCAAAGAATGCCCTGATACTAATTCAAGGTTGAGATTTCTAAAAATCCATTCGTATTGAAATCGCTTGGAAGCTTCTTCTAGATGGATTTTCAACATGCTTAATTGATATAGCCTTTCATGACACCCCGCTCGGATGAACGGATAAAGTTCAGGATTTCATCCCTTTCTTTGGTGGCGGGGAGGTTGACTTCGATTTCTTCAAGGGCTTTGCTGTTGTTAAGGCTATTGAGAAAAAGGTAGCGATACACCTCTTGGATATGAGCAATGGTTTCGCTGGAAAAACCTCTTCTTCTCAACCCAAGCGAATTGACTCCGGCGTAAGAAAGCGGTTCTCGGGCGGCTTTGGTAAACGGTGGGACGTCTTTTCGAACCAAAGAACCTCCGGAAATCATGGAGTGCATTCCTACTTTCACAAACTGGTGAATAGCACTTGACCCGCCGACAATCGCCCAGTCATCTATGGAAACGTGACCTGCGATTTGTACCGAATTAGCGATAATCACATTGCTACCAATCACACAATCATGGGCTACATGGACGTAGGCCATCAAAAGGCAGTTGCTTCCGATCACGGTCGTCTGCTTATCGACTGTGCCTCGGCTAATGGTGACGCATTCTCGAATCGTCGTATTGTCACCGATTACCACGGTGGATTCTTCTCCCTGAAATTTCAGATCTTGTGGAATTCCTGCGATTACTGCACCTGGAAATATTCGGCAGTTTTTGCCTATTCTGGCTCCTGGAAAAATAGTGACATTTGGACCGATCCATGTATTTTCACCGATGATCACATTGTCATGGATCATGGTAAATGGATCAACGGATACGTTTTTGCCAAGCTGTGCGCCCGGATCAATATGTGCTAAAGAGCTAATCATGACTCTTTTCGTGTTATGCTTGCGGTCATCACTGCCTCACAGACTAGGGTATTTCCGACGTAGGCTTCTCCTCGCATTTTTGCGATACCTCTTCGGATTGGAGCCAAAAGCTCGCATTTAAAAATCAAGGTATCTCCGGGAAGAACCATCTTGCGGAATTTACAGCTTTCGATTCCTAAGAAATAGGTCCAATAATTTTCAGGATCATCTACTGTACTCAATACCAAAATACCGCCGGTTTGAGCCATCGCTTCAACTTGCAATACGCCAGGCATAACAGGATTTCCAGGAAAGTGGCCCATAAAAAACGGCTCATTCATCGTCACGTTTTTTACACCAGCCACGACCGTATCGTCCAAATAGATGATCTTATCTATCAACTGAAAAGGGTATCGATGAGGAAGAATATTACTGATTTGATTGATGTCCATGACAGGAGGAAGCTTCGGATCATAATGTGGTATGTGCGAAGCACCTGCTTTTTCCATCGCTCGTTTTAATTTCTTTGCAAAAGCTACATTGGCTGCATGGCCTGGTCTAGCTGCTAAAATCTGAGCTTTCAGTGGTCTTCCGACCAAAGCCAAATCTCCCACTACGTCCAGTAACTTATGTCTTGCGGGTTCATTGCGATAGCGAAGATCCACATTGTTTAGGATACCTTCTTTTTTTACCTCTACGCGTTGCTTGTTAAACATTTTAGCGAGGTTAGCCAATTCTTTTTCCTCTACAACTCGATCGACCACCACAATGGCATTATTTAAATCTCCTCCTTTGATGAGGTTGGAGTTATAGAGCATTTCTAGCTCATGCAAAAAACAAAATGTGCGGCAGGATGCGATTTCGGATTTAAATTGGTCTATATCAGTAATGGAGGCATGCTGACTGCCCAATACCGGGGAATTGTAATCCACCATTACGGTAACCCGATAGTTATCCGTGGGGAGAGCAACCATCTCCACTTCCCGGGAAGGATCTTTATATTGAATGCTTTCTTGTACTTCAAAAAAACGTCTCAGTGCGTTTTGCTCCTCAAGTCCAGCATCCTCCAATACGTCAATGAATTGGATGGAAGACCCATCCATGATGGGAGGTTCTGGTCCGTCGAGCTGAATCAGGACATTGTCAATCTCCATTCCTACGAGTGCAGCAAGGACATGCTCTACGGTATAAACTCTAGCGCCGTTTTGCTCCAAAGTAGTTCCTCTGGAAACATCCACAACCAAATCGCAATCGGCATCTACAGTGGGATTACCTTCCAAATCGATCCGTTGGAATTTGATCCCGTGATTGGGTGGGGCAGGTAAAAAAGTCATATTAGAAATCACTCCGGTGTGGAGACCTACTCCCGATAGTTCGACTTGTTTCTTTATGGTGTGTTGTTTTACTTTCATTTCTTCTTCAGCCTTTTCAAATGCATTGGGGCGCAAAATTAAGGCTTTTTTTCCAGTTCTTTGATTCGATTTTCAAGTCCCTCCAAGTTTTTGAAAATGGTGTAGGACTTTAGGAAGTTTTTCATATCCATGGCCATGTAGCCAAAAAGCGTCTGTCCGGACTTTTTGATGGTTTTACTGATGCCTGTATTGGCTCCTATGGTAGTGTTATCTGCGATTTTGATATGTCCGACGATACCTGCCTTTCCCGCAATGATGCAGTTTTTACCGATTTCGGTCGAACCCGAAATTCCGGTTTGGGCGGCGATTACGGTATTTTCACCGATGATGACATTATGGGCGATTTGAACTTGATTATCGATTTTAGCCCCTCTTTTAATAATCGTAGATCCCATAGTGGCGCAGTCTATCGTGGTATTGGCACCGATACTGACCCAATCTTCCAAGATCACATTTCCGATTTGGGGGATGGTTTTGTAGCTGCCATCTTCCTGAGGAGCAAAGCCAAATCCATCTGAACCAATAACCGCTCCGGGAGAAACTTCACAATTGGATCCGATGACAGTGTCTGCACAGATTTTTGCACCAGCATGAATCACCGTATTGTCTCCGATTTGGACTCGATCACCGACGTGAGCCTGAGGGTGGATTTTTACATTTTCTCCAAGAACACAGTTTTTTCCAATATAGGAAAATGCCCCGCGATATCCATTTTGCCCCATTTTACTACTTTCATCCAGGTATGCAGGCTCTACGACACCGACCAAGGCTGATTTGGTAAACTGTGCATAAGCCTCCAGCAAATGGGTGAATCCCAAATAGGCGTCTTTGACACGTATTAAGTTGGTTTTAAATGATTTGGTAGGTTTGAATCCTTCGGAAATAATCACCGCCGTAGCTTCGGTGGTGTAGAGGTAAGGCTCGTATTTTTCATTGGAAAGGAATGAAATACCGCCTGGCTTTCCCTCTTGGATTTTGTCCAATCGGCTGATTTTAAGTGAAGGATCACCTTCCACGGTTCCGTTTATAAGCGAGGCAATCTGTCCTGTGGTAAATTCCATGGTTTCTCTGATGGATTTAGGAGTTTAAATTTAGGCTTTTGGCCTTACATACATAGTGTTTCTCGACGATTTTACTCATCACTTTAATATTCGGAAGGTCAGCCGCTTGAGCGACGTCGATGACTTTCCCCTTTTTGGTCAAAATATTAATCCGGTCCCGAGTCAGATAGCCGTAGTTACTTACTGTGCCGCTGGAAAAAAAATAGGGTAAATCCGACTCTGGGATTTCCAGTTTTTTCATCGTTTTGGCTCGGATTTCGTCAATTTCTTCAGCGCTTGGTTTTTCATTACTCAGGGTGATCTTAAAAAGATTTCGAGTCAAAAACATCTGTGAAATATTCCTTAAAACATAATCAGGATGCCTTTTCCAGAGTTTGATGGCTCCCCAAATGTCGAAATCGTCTAGCTCCAAAAAGATCTTCAACAATTCGGGATTGCTTTTAAAATCAGCCAAGGAAAGGTCGTGGGACAATAAGTAGTCAAACTCATCCGAAATCATAAAGTTTGTTCCGGATTGTCTGAGGTATTTGGCCCGATGGATTAGATTAATCAGCATTTTCTCGGCGCTGACGGTAGTTTTGTGCAGATAGACTTGCCAATACATCAAGCGACGGGCGCTTAGGAAGTTTTCGATGGAATAAATTCCCTTTTCCTCAATAACCACCTGATCATTTTTAACATCCATCATTTTGATGATGCGGTCCGCACCGATTGTTCCCTCGGATACACCGGTGAAAAAGCAATCCCGCTGCAAATAATCCAAGCGATCGATATCCAACTGACTGGAAACGAGCTGGAAAAAAAACTTCCTATCGTATTGATTCTTAAAGATTCTTAAAGCTAAGCCCAACTTGCCACTAAATTCTTGATTGAGGAGTTCTATGGTAAGAAGTGAAAGTGACTCATGGGGTACGGACTGAAGTAAGCTGTACTCCAGCGCATGCGAAAACGGCCCATGACCTACATCATGAAGTAGAATCGCGATTAGCGAAGCTTCATATTCCTCATCAGTAATGTCGGTACCTTTATTGCGTAGATTATCGAGTGTGATACTCATCAGGTGCATGGCACCGATGGCATGATGAAATCTTGTATGGTGCGCACCCGGATAGACAAAATCAGTCAAACCCAATTGCTTGATTCGGCGTAATCTCTGAAAGTAGGGATGATCGATAATGGCAAAAATCAATTCACTGGGAATAGTGATGAAACCATATACGGGGTCGTTCAGTATTTTCTGGCTTTTCAATGAAGGCCTGTTTTTGTTTACCCAAAAGTAATTATAATTTTAAAAGAAACGGAAACCGAAATGTCCCAAAAATCCAAGATACTCTGGGCAGACGATGAAATCGACCTGCTCAAGCCCCATATTCTTTTTCTAGAACAAAAAGGCTATGAAATTACTACCGTAAACTCAGGTGTAGATGCCATCGAAGAAGTAGAATCCCATCATTTTGATGTGATATTTCTCGACGAAATGATGCCGGGGATGACCGGGTTGGAAACTCTCCAGCAGATCAAGCAAATCAAGCCACAAATCCCTGTAGTGATGATCACCAAAAGTGAAGAAGAACACATCATGAATGATGCGATCGGAGGTAAAATCGCGGATTATCTGATCAAACCTCTTAATCCTAGCCAAATCTGGCTTTCGGTCAAAAAGATCCTACAAAACCGACAATTGATCGAAGAAAAAACCACACTTAATTATCAGCAGGAGTTTATGCAGATCAGTATGGCTTTAGGTGATGCGGTGGATCATGAGGACTGGGCTAGTGTTTATAAAAAACTAGTCTATTGGGAATTGCAGATCGATGATACGGAAAACAAGAGCATGCAGGAAGTGCTCGAAACTCAAAAAGTAGAAGCAAATGCCTCTTTTGCACGATTTATCAAGGAAAACTACCTCGACTGGATGGAAGAGCGGAATCAGGAAAAGCCGCTCCTTTCCCATCAGGTCATGAAGAAAAAAGTTTTTCCCCGGCTCAAAGAGCGGTCTTCGCTGTTTTTTATCGTGATTGATAATCTTCGCTACGATCAATGGGAAGAAATCGAACCCTTGATCGGGACCTATTTTAATATTCAGGAAAAAGAATCCTACTACAGTATCTTGCCGACTACCACTGCCTTTGCCCGAAACGCTCTGTTCAGCGGAATGATGCCTTCGGACATGGCGCGATTTTACCCCAATTTCTGGGAAGATGAGGATTCTGACGAAGGAAAAAATAATTTTGAGCCGGATTGGCTGAAAATCAACTTGGAGAAAAACCGAATCCCTTACAAATTTTCCTACTCCAAAATTATTCAAACCCAGCAAGGCAAGACGGTCTTGGATCAGTTTCATGCCATGATGGGGAATGAGCTCAATGTCCTCGTTTACAATTTTGTGGATATGGTGTCCCATGCCCGGACTGATATGAAAATGATTCGTGAATTGGCACCAGATGAATCGGCTTACCGTTCTTTGACCAAGAGCTGGTTTGAGCACTCCAGTCTATTCGAACTTTTGAAAAAAATCCATCAGGCTGGTGCAGAAGTCATCATCACTACAGACCATGGAACCAAGCGAGTCAACAAGCCTTATCGGATCATCGGGGATAAAAATGTCACGACGAATCTTCGCTACAAGCAGGGGAAAAATTTAAATTTCGAATCGGGAAAGGTATTTGAAATCCGAAAGCCTGAGGATGCCAAGCTTCCAAGACTCAATGTTTCTTCCACTTATGTTTTTGCAGTGGAGGATTATTTCTTTGCCTACCCCAATAATTATAATTATTATGTCAATTACTACAAGGATACTTTTCAGCATGGCGGCGTATCTTTGGAGGAAATGATTGTACCGATCGTGTACCTTACGCCTAAATAGAATTCGAATTGGTCGAAAAAACGTATCAACTTCAAGAACTGGATGCTGTAGCAGAGGAATTGGTGGCAGCAGCCCAAGAAGAGCGCATTTGGGTTTTTCAGGGGCAAATGGGCGCAGGAAAAACCACCCTGATCAAAGCACTTTGTCGTCAATTTCAGGTCAAGGATGCTGTCAGTAGCCCTACTTTTGGGATAGTGAATCAGTATGAGACTGAAGACCATCAGCTTATTTACCATTTTGATTTTTATCGGATTGTAGATCCGCTAGAAGTATTAGAAATCGGGGTAGAGGAGTATTTTTACAGCGGAAATTATTGCTGGATAGAATGGGCCGAGAATCTCGGCGGATTTATTCCACAGCAATTTTTTCTGATTAAATTGGAAGTTATATCCGCAGACAAAAGAAAGATCACCTACCAACACATCGATTATGCCCACGGAAATAAATGAATTCACCGCAGTAGGTTTGATCCCTAAAGAATCTCCTGCCAAAATCAAAAAAGGAGATAAAACGTTGTTGATTGGTTTGCCCAAAGAGCAATCTTCAGAAGAAAAGCGAATTGTCCTTACCCCGGAGGCGGTGGGTTTGTTGACGAATAATGGACTGAGAGTCATGGTGGAAACCGGAGCGGGCTTACAGACTAAATTCACAGATCAGGATTATTCCGATGCGGGGGCCAAAGTCGTGTACAGTGCCAAAGAAGCCTTAGAAGCAGAAATTGTTCTCAAAGTAGATGCACCAAGCCTCGAGGAGATTGAAATGATGAAGCCGGGTGCTTGCTTGATTTCAGCTTTACAAGTAGGAAGGCAATCCAAGGAGTTTATCGAAGCACTCAATGCAAAAAAAATCACGGCTTTGGCCTATGAATATTTGGAGGACAAAGTAGGTGGGATGCCAGTCGTCCGAGCGATGTCAGAAATTGCGGGAAGTACGGTAATGCTCATTGCTGCCGAATATCTCTCCAGTGTCAATCAAGGAAAGGGGCTGATTTTGGGCGGGGTTACGGGTGTACCTCCTACGCAAGTGGTGATCGTAGGTGCGGGAACAGTTGCCGAATATGCCGCACGTACTGCTTTAGGATTAGGAGCAAATATCAAAGTGTTTGATAATCATATTTATAAACTCAGAAGATTGAAGCAATTGCTCGGGCAGCAGATTTATACATCCACGATTGATAATCTGACCTTGACCCAAGCACTCTCTGAAGCTGATGTGGTGATTGGTGCATTGCGGGCCGAAAAAGGGAGAAATAAAATTGTCATCTCTGAAGAGATGGTAGCCAACATGATGCATGGAAGTATCATCATTGATGTCTCAATCGATCAAGGAGGCTGTATAGAGACTGCTAGGATGACCTCGCATAGCGAGCCTGTCTATCAAGAACATGATATTATCCACTATTGCGTGCCCAACATTGCATCCCGCGTAGCACGGACAGCTTCTTGTTCGTTGAGTAATATTTTTACTCCGATAATTTTACAGATGGCTGATTTGGGAGGAGCTGAGGAAATGATTTTTAATTACCGCTGGTTCTTACGAGCCGTTTATACTTATCGGGGAAGTCTGACCAATGCCTATTTGGCAAAAAGATTCAATTTAAACCACAAAGAATTGCAACTTCTCTTGGCTGCTAGATATTAATTTAAGAAAGTAAATTTTGACGTAGAAGAAACTCGAGCTGATCATTTGCTTTGATCAAGGCTTGAGTTAGACGTTCATTTTCGCGTCTAAGGGTGTAGATTTCGTAGGCATTTTTGATGACAGTACGAAGATAGTCTTCCTCCCAGGGTTTGGTGAGGTAGTGATACACCTGTCCCTTATTGATCGCATCTATCACAGCTTGTATATCCGTGTAGCCAGTCAGAAGTATGCGGATAGGATTGGGATGGATCGGGATTATAGACTCCAAAAACTCCACGCCAGTTTTTTCAGGCATTCGCTGATCGGTAATGATAATATCAATATCTTCCTTGGCAAGAATATCTACCCCCTCTTGAGCTGAAATGGCTAAAAATATCTTGTAGTCTCTTCTGAAAGTAGCCTTGAACGCCTGAAGGTTATTTTCTTCATCATCAACGTACAGAATCTTTATTTTTTCTTCTGATGTGGTTTCCATTAATTTTCAGCAAATAATCTTTTAAAAACTTACACTAAATAATTGTTTTTTTTACTTAAAAACAAACTATTTCTTTTAACAATTATTATTGGCCGTAATGAAAATTTGAACGATTATTGATAAATAATCACTAAAAATATTTGAGTTTATAAATCAAAAACTAACTTTACAAGGCTAATCAGCAAGAGGCGCCCCACCATGATGCTTACATTTCCACAGCTTGATCGTCGAGATCAGGTAAAACCAGTTTTTTTTAACCCAGCTGATGCTGAGGAATATCAAGTTCTTAAAGAGTTGAAAAAGAATCCCTCTGTATTGGTTGTGGACGAAATAGAGAGTCAGGTAGGGGACTTGATCAAGGCAAATAATCCATCTAAAAATTTTGAAAGAAAAGAACTTCAGAAGGAGATAAGTACATTTTTTGAAACTGAAAACAAAGAACGCTTCGGAAATTGGGTCTATTTTCCATGGAAATCTACATTGGTTCATCTTCTGAACCGGGAGGATTTTATCAAGGTGCGTACTTCACGAAACAATTATAAAATCACTCCAGAAGAACAGACTCTTTTGGCTGCCAAAAGAATCGGAATTGTCGGTTTATCTGTCGGTCAAAGTATCGCTTATGCGATTGCTCTTGAGCGGGGCTGTGGGGTGCTGAGATTGGCGGATTTTGATACCTTGGAACTCAGTAACTTGAACCGAATAAATGCCGGAGTGACCAATTTGGGACTGGAAAAGATCGTGATCGCTGCCCGGGAGATCAGCGAGATTGATCCTTATTTGAAGTTAGAACTTTATCGTGATGGGGTGACCGAGGAAAATATAGCAGATTTTTTGACGCAGGATGGCCAGTTGGATCTTTTGGTTGATGAATGTGATAGCTTGGATATTAAAGTTCTGCTTAGGCACAAAGCACAAGCGCTAGGAATCCCTGTGATGATGGAGACGTCAGACCGAGGCATGCTTGATATTGAGCGATTTGACTTGGATCCAAACCGCCCGATATTTCACGGACTTCTGGGAAATATCAATCTTGAATCCCTAAAGGGCTTGTCCAACACTCAAAAAGTAGGAATGGGATTAAAAATCACAGGAACTGATACCCTTTCCCCCCGGATGAAAGCCTCGCTTTTGGAAGTAGGGCAATCGATCAGTAGTTGGCCTCAGTTGGCTTCGGCCGTATATCTCGGAGGGGCGACCGTGGCTCATGTAGGCCGAAAATTGCTTTTGGGAGAGGTCGTCCAATCGGGAAGGTACTATGTGGATCTAGACGAAATTGTAAAAATAGAAACTCTCGCAGAGCCTATTTCTGTCCCAGCACCTCCAGTAGTTGGGAATGATGTGAAAGATAAGATTCCAAAAAATATATTGCCATCAGGATACTTGCTTACTGATGCTGAATTATCGGATTTAGTGACATTTGCCAATTTGGCACCATCCGGTGGTAATATTCAGCCTTGGATTTGGGTCTTTGATCAGAAAGGAGTTTTACACTTGATTCATGATCAAGTGAGAAGCCATTCATTGTTGGATTTTAAAGGGACAGGATCCTTGATTGCATTTGGTGCAGCCCTTGAAAATATCCGCCTTTATGCGGGGAAAAAGGGATTTGAACTTGAGGTAATTACCCATATTGAGGAGTTTGAGCAAGAGTGTATTGCTAGTATTCGTTTTGTTTCCAAACATGTCTCCTCCATAGAAATCCCTTATTCTGACTTAGTAGACGGGGTTAATCTCCGCTGCACGAATAGAAAAAATACGAAAAGGAGCCCATTGGAACCCAGTTTGGTAAGCGATCTTTTGGAAATGGCAACTCAGGAAAACATGATCCTAGAGTCAATCGAATCCAAGGAGGAGCTGGAGAAATTATCCGGTATCATAGGGGGAATGGATCGAATGAGGCTTTTTCATGAGCAGGGACTTAAGGATTTTATCCAAGAGGTAAGGTGGAGTGAAAAAGAGGCCAAAGAAACCGGGGATGGGATTGACATCGCTACGCTGGAGCTATCCGGCACGGAGAGAGCGGCAATGAGTCTCTTGAAAGATCCGAGGACAGTTCGCTTTTTTCGAAAATTTCTGATGGGATATGGACTGACCAAAATCTCGCATGAAACCTTAATGAGTTCGTCAGCTATTTTTCTCTTACAAGCGCGCGATTTCAGTCCCGAAGCCTATTTACAGGCTGGTAGAGTTTTACAACGGGTTTGGATCAAAGCAAACATGCGGGGGATAAGCTTTCAGCCGGTAACGGCTGCGATGTTTATTTTTCATAAATTGGCGATGGACAAAAGGCATGGATTTGGTGAAGAGGAAGAAAGATTGATTCAGCAATACAAAAAAGAATTCAATACCTTGTTCAATAAGAACCTAGATTACAAAGAAATCTTTATGTTTAGGTTAAATATTGCCGGAGAACCCACCGTACGATCATATCGGAGGGATTTGAGTGAAACCCTTATCAAATTAAGTTAATGTTTACTTTCAAAGCATTTAGAGCTGTCGATGAACCAGAAATTTGCGATATGTTTATTGAGGGTCATGCTAACGTGTTGAAAGATTATGGTGTAACCAAAGTAACCTCTTCAAATAATGACTGGAAGTTTAACCCGTATGTGTTTGTGGTTACAGTTCATGAAGATTCTACTGGGAAAGTTGTAAGTGGACTGCGAATTCACATCGCTCACGAAGATTTTCCGCTACCGATGGAAGGTGCCATCGCGCCGGTCGATTCAAAAATTTTTGAATTGGTAAAAGGATATCGAATCAATGGAGGTACTGGCGAAATAGGTGGGTTGTGGAATAGTCGGCTAATTTCAGGATACGGAATTGGGGCAATATTTTTATCAAGAACTTCTTTGGTGATAGCCGAGCAGTTAAATGTCCCATCGCTTTTTGCACTCTGTGCCGAATACACCTTAAAACCAACCTTGCAGAAGGGATTTGAAATAGAAGAAAATATTGGGAATAAAGGCACCTTCTTTTATCCAAAATTGGATTTAGTTGCGACTCTGGCGGTTTTGAAAGATGTCAAGAATCTTCCAGTGGCGCTTCCTGTCGAACGGGATTTTATCCTGGAATTGCGAGAAAATCTTGATTGTTCCCGAATGGAAAATACGCTGAAAGGACCGGTAGAAATCACCTATCAGCTTAAGATTAAAAATCCTGACTGGAGAAAAAATGCCTAAAATGTAGCCGATAAAAAGAGTTTAAATAGGAGATTTAATAGCTTGGACAGTCAGCCAAAATGAGGTTCTCAAAAATGTTTGAGACAGACGAATTGACCTTTAAAAATTTAACTTATTAACATTTACAGATGAAATCTAGCATGACTAAAACGTTGACCAAAAGGCTATTTACTTAAATGCGAAATTTTCACTTAATGGATAGATTTGGGACAGGTTACTCAGGTCTTTGGAGCTGGCTGGTTTTGACTATTGAAAATAAATCATGAACTGATGAAATTAGTAATTCTTTACTTATTAGTTTTTTTAAAGGGCTTTTCGCCCATCCAATTAACGGAGGAGCCTCAAGACCTGAATAGTTATAGTTATCTCATATTGGATAAGGACGAGACCTTGTCTATTGAGGGAGTTTTGGTGAGTAATGATTTTATTGATCTTGAAAATGAGGTAAAGAATTTCGGGATCAACAATGATGTGGTTTGGTTGAAGTATAGTGTTTTAAATAATAGCTCCAGTGAGACCAAGTTTTTTTACATCAACAATCCCTCCTTGGATAGTTTGCAGTTGTATGTGGCGAGTGAAGGGGAAGTTTTAAAGCAATATTCGGGAGGGCGACTGGAGGATTATAATTCTAAACCCATCCCCTCCAAATCTATAATTTTTAAGATCGACTTGCCTCAGGGACAAGTTTCTGATTTATACCTAAGAGTAAAAAGCGTCAATAAAAAAATTATTACCTCAACCATAAGCAACCGAGATTTTGTAGAAGGACTGATCAATAATGAAAATATCTTTTTCGGGATTTTTACAGGAGTGATTTTAGGGCTGTTCTTCTATAATCTATTCTTGTATTTCTCTGTTAAAGATAAACTTTATCTTATTTATGTCATTCACACTGTTCTTGTCTGGTTTGCGCAATCCTCTATTTTAGGATTCACGCAAGAGTTAATTTGGCAAGATTCGGTTTGGTTAAACCTCAGGTCAGGGGTGATTTTCTCTTCTTTGGTAAGTATGGTGGGGATCTGGTTTTTACGGGTATTTCTATCGACTAAATCCTTCATCCCAAAAATCGACAGTGGCTTTTATTACATCTATGGAGTCTATTTCTTTATTCTGATTAATGCTTTTTTCTTTTCTATCACGGTAAGCTATCAGACTTTATTGGTCACCCAATCCATTGTAGTTCTTTATGTCTTGTTTGCCGCTTTTTCTGTACTTAAGCTAGGATATAGACCGGCCCGCTATTATTTGGTGGCCTGGTCAATCTTTATGTTGGGGATTTTCCTATTTGTATTGAGCGAAATGGGCTTGATTCCCACTAATAATCTGACGGCCTACATCATGCCTCTGGGTTCAGCTTTGGAGGTAGTGTTGCTCTCCTTTGCCCTAGCTGATAAAATCAATATCCTCAAAAAGGAAAAAGAATCTGAACAGCTTGAGCGACTACGGGTATTGAAAGAAAATGAATCACTTATCAGGGAGCAAAATACCTTGCTGGAAGATAAGGTAAGGCTGAGAACTGATGAATTGGAGCAGGCATTACGAAATCTCCAAAATACCCAAAGTCAGCTGGTCAGTCAGGAAAAAATGGCCTCACTCGGTCAGTTGACTGCCGGTATTGCGCATGAAATCAATAATCCGATCAACTTTGTGAGCTCTAATATCATGCCGCTCAAACGCGACGTGGCGGATATCATGGAAGTGATTGAGTTTTATAGAAATACTGCTAATAATGAATTTACTCCAGAATCAATTAAGAAAGCCAAACGACTCGAAGAAGATTTAGAATTGGATTATGTCCTCGAGGAGGTGGATCAGCTTCTTAAAGGAATGGAAGAGGGAGCAAAGCGAACCGTAGAAATCGTCAAGGGACTTCGGTTGTTCTCCCGAGTAGACGAGCAGGATATCAAAAAAGTGGATCTGCATGATGGGATCAACAGTACCTTGATTCTTTTGAACAGTTCGATTCCAGGCAAAATCCGAATCGTTCGTGAATTTGGCGAACTTCCCATGGTCGAATGTCTGGCCGGTAAAATCAATCAGGTATTCATGAATATCATCAATAATGCAGTCCATGCATTGAGTGATCACATTGATGAAATTAACGATCCGAAAATCGAGATACGGACCAAATCTCTGGGGGAGGCTGTTGTCGTAGAAATTAATGACAATGGACCGGGTATGCCGGAGCACGTGAGGCAGCGGATTTTCGAACCTTTTTTTACTACTAAGTCCGTAGGAAAGGGGACAGGTTTGGGGCTTTCGATAGTTTATTCTATTATTGAGAATCACAAAGGAACACTGGAGGTGGAAACTGAGGTGGGCAAAGGGACTACTTTTATTATAACGCTACCTATTTATCAAAGCACATCAAAGTATGAATAGCAACATTCATGTGCTCTACATTGACGATGAGGACAACAACCTCAAGTCATTTCGGGCCACGCTGAGAAAAGATTTTAAGATTTTTACTGCTATAGACGCAGAGGAGGGGTTGAAAATAGCTCAAGAAGAGGAAATCCATGTGGTCATTGCAGATCAGCGCATGCCGGGGATGACTGGGACTGAGTTCTTTGAAAAACTTATCGAAATCAATCCCGATCCCATTCGAATTCTATTAACCGGCTATTCGGACATTGCGAGTGTCATCGATGCAATCAACAAAGGCGAAGTGTATCGATTTATTGATAAGCCCTGGAATATCGAGCAAATCAAAAATTCGATAAAAAATGCAGCCGATATCTTTTTTATGCGTCAGGAGCTGAAAGAAAAAAATATTCGACTTCAGAAGCTGCACAGTGAGATGAATCAATTTGTTTACAGCCTTTCTCACGAGTTAAGAGGGCCGTTGATGAGTATATCGGGAGTTTCCAAATTGGCAAAAATGGAGGTGGCAGATCCTCAGATTTTGGAATATTTTGACATGATCGATACGGCTACGACTAAGCTGGATGATTTTATTTATAAAATGCTGGACTTTTATCGATCGACCAAAATCGACCATAAAATCTCCGAAATCAATTTTTCAGATGTGATCAACCAACAGATGGAGGCCTATCAAGCCAAGTTTGATTTGAGTCATTTCCATATCGAGACCCAAGTCAATCAAGAGGTTCCATTTTACTGTGATGATGCCAAAATCCGGGTGATTTTAAATAATTTGTTCAGTAATTCGGTCCAGTTTCAAAAGCATGAACCCGGGGAAAAGCGAATCGCCTTGACAGTGGATGTCAGCGAGAATGAAGCCACAATCCTGCTTGAGGATAATGGAATAGGGATAGAAGATCGACACCATCCCGAAGTGTTTAATTTGTTTATGCGAGCCACCCAAAAAAATGTGGGAACTGGCCTGGGCTTATACATGGTCAAGGAAGCCGTGGAGCAACTTGGTGGCACGATCACCCTAGAATCCATGCTTCACGTCGGCACTACTTTCAGAGTGATCCTTCCCAGTCTTAAATAAGTTTTTAACTGGGGATTTTTACAGGAAAGCGTATCTTTGCAGCCTAACTTTTTATTAACAAAAGCGAAAAATTATGATTAATCCTTGGCATGATGTCCAAATCGGTAAAGATGCCCCAGAAGTCGTCATGGGCGTGGTGGAAATTCCTAAAGGCAGTAAAGGAAAGTACGAGTTGCATAAAAAGACTGGGATGCTTATGCTGGACCGGGTTTTATTCTCCGCAGTGCATTATCCGGCAAATTATGGTTTCATACCACAAACCTTCTGCGAAGACCATGATCCTTTGGATATTTTGATTATTTCACAAATCGATATTCCTTCCATGTGCTTGGTGGAGGCTAAAGTGATCGGCGTGATGCGAATGGTGGACGGTGGTGAAGCTGATGATAAAATCATTGCCGTGGCAGCTGGTGACCAATCGGTCAATTACATCAATGACATCGACGAACTCCCCCCTCACTTGATGAAGGAAGTTCACCGGTTCTTTGAAGACTACAAAAAGCTGGAAAACAAAGAAGTCAAAGTAGAGGACTTTCTTGGAAAAGAAGAGGCGATCCGAATCATCAATGAAAGTATCGCGCTATACGATAAAAACTTCAGAAATCAACGATAATCCAAAAAGCCTGAGTAATCAGGCTTTTTTACTTTTCACCTCTTTTTTGGCTGCCTTTTTCCGAAGATACTTCACCAATTCATAATAGGCTTCATGCTCATGATTGGAGACACGGATGGATTGCTGATCCGAAAAGGCCACAGTCAGCTGTCTAAATTCTTTTTTATTCGCCAAAACCACTTCCTCTTCCCAAGCCAAAATATCAGCGATTGGATAGGCTTTTTGGTATCCCCGCAGCGGGAGTTTGACTATAATCTGATCCCGGCCTGCGGTAACAAACCGAAATCCGGCCAGCATTTTCACCAAAAGCATCAACAGCACCAAGGTGATCAACGAAGCGGCAATAAGGTAAAACCAAAGTCCAAAACTCCCGGTGTAGGCAAAATCTCTCAGAATAAAAATCAGTCCTGCCAATAAAGCGACTACAATCAGTCCTAATGAGAAATAAGTGGACCCTTTGGGTTTAATGACGACCATGTGCGTTTTTGATTTCTTGAAGTTTTGCGAATGCAAAAGTCTCCAAATCCTTGAAAAAAGCGAAGAAAATCACTTGAAATTGAGGTTCGTATTCCAATAAGGCCAAATGAGCCTCCTCCATTTTGGACACAAAGGTGGTCCGTCGGGACATTCCGGTCAGCGATCGTTGGATGCCCTCAATTTCCCCGTAGTGTAGCAGCCAATTGTCTTTTTTCATAAATGAGTACATTTTGGCAAACCGTTCCGGAAATACATCGGAATATCCATCCAGTGCCGTGTAGGTGTCTTCTATGAATTTTGGAAGTGGGGTACTGGAAAAATCCTTCCAATTCTTAATCAGAAAATAATCAAAAAAAACATCTGTGATTACGGTCGAATAATGCCCGAACTTTTTGCGCAGGTACGATTGTCCAGCCTTGACCAAGGGATGGGAATCGGTGAAATAATCAATCTCCCGATGAAGCAGAATCCCCTGCACGATCTCATCTTCGAAATCGTTGATCTGCTTTCCTTTGACAAAATCGGCAATAAAATTCCCCACGAGGATTTTTTCCTGTCCAAAAGATAAAAATGCATGCGCAAGAAAATTCATGATCAGTTTTGCTACAAAAACACAAGGGCTTTTGATTAGTTTCGTTGACAAATTACACATTGATGGATAAAGTCACCGAGGAATTAAAAAAAGGACTGAAACTTTTGAAGCAGGAATGGCAGGAAGACCTGGCCCAATACAAAAAGAAATTTTTAAATACTTCACTGGCAGATAAGAAAAAAGAAGGGATTACCTGGTATCCCATTCAGATCAAAAAAGCAAAAATCGGAATGGGAGAACGGCTTTTGGTCGAAATCGAAAAATTGGACCAAAGTCAGAATTCAGCTTTTCAGTCTGGGAAATCCGTCGCGTTCTTTTCGACTCAAGATGGGTATTCCTCGCAAGATAGCCGGATAAATGGTGTCATCAATCAGGTCAAAAAAGACACGATGATCGTCACGCTGAAGGCTGACGAACTTCCCGATTGGATGGATAGCAGTCGACTTGGTGTGGATTTGCTTTTTGACGAAGCGAGCTACCGTGAGATGGAGTTTGCGCTGAAAAAAGTGATCTCTTCCGAAGATCTTCGACTGAAAGAGCTGAAGGAAATATTGCTTGGAGATCAAAAGCCAACTTTTTCCGAAAAAAGAAGAGAAAAAAGCCCATTGCTCAATGATTCCCAAAATCAAGCCTGCGAAAAAATCGCCAATGCAAAGGATGTAGCAATCATCCATGGACCTCCGGGAACAGGAAAAACTACCACCCTGATTCAGGCCATCACGGAAGCAGTGGAGTACGGATTGTCCATTCTTGTATCCGCCCCGAGCAATGCTGCAGTGGATTTGTTGGTAGAGAAGTTGACCGATGCGGGGATTTCCACACTCAGGCTGGGGCATCCCGCCCGAGTGGAGGAGAAGATTCTCAATCAGACAATGGATGCAAAAACAGCCCATCATGAGTCTTACCGGGATCTAACAAAACTCCGAAAAGAAATCGACCACTACCTGAAACTTGCCAAGCAATACAAGCGGAATTTTGGCCCTGAGGAACGTAGGCAGCGGAAACTTTTATTTGAAGAAGTAGGCAGAATTCGGGAAGCTGCTAAGCATCTCGAAGAATACATTTCCTTTGATATTTTCCAAAAGACCCAGGTCTTTGCCAGTACTTTGGTCGGAGCTTCTTCGCATCATTTAAGAGGAATGACCTTTGATGTCATTTTCATTGATGAAGCGGCACAAGGGTTGGAAGCAGCGACTTGGATCCCGATTTTGAAGGCAAAAAAAGTCGTATTTGCAGGAGATCATTTGCAGCTCCCACCAACGATCAAGTCCTATGAAGCAGCAAAAGAAGGGCTTGCGGTTACCTTGATGGAAAAGGTAATACAGCGAAAGTCCCAAGTGGCAGAATTACTACAGGTGCAATATCGAATGAAAGCCGAAATTATGGGCTTTTCCAATGAATATTTTTATGGGGGAAAATTACAGGCAGCTGAAAATACCGAGCAGCATTTCTTTGAAAATGAGTCGGTTTTGGAGTGGATCGACACCGCTGGCGCAGGATATACAGATCGGCAGGAAGAGGAAGGTCTGAGCACATTTAATCCTGAGGAAGCTTTATTCGCTTGCAAGTATCTGAATGAACTGATCAAGCGAATCGGAATTTCAAAATTCAAAGAAAATGGCTGGACCATCGGTTTGATTGCGCCCTATTCAGCACAGGTTAGGTACTTACGCTCCTTGATTTTCGAAAGCTATGATTTTCCTAATTTGAAAGCCTTTTCGGATTTGATCACGATTGATACCGTGGATGGATTTCAGGGGCAGGAGCGGGATTTGATGTTGATTTCCCTGACTCGGTCCAATGAGCGAGGAGAGATCGGTTTTTTAGCCGATGAGCGCCGGATGAATGTGGCCCTGACCCGTGCCAAGCGCAAGCTGGTCCTGATCGGAGATAGCAGCACCTTGGCTAGCAACTCCTTCTTTGATTCTTTACTGGGTTATTTTGAGGAAAAGGGAGGGTATAGGAGTGTTTGGGAGTTTATTGTGGATTGAAGATTTTAAGATTGAAAATCTTCCGATTTTAAAACTTAATTCCTAGATATCTTTTCCTGCTGATAGACTAAATTGAGTAGGCTAAGTACTTCTCCAAAAGCCTCCGCGGATTTCATTTGCTCATCCGAAACAGTCTTTCCCAATAGTCGACAAAGCAAGAGTCCATAGACTCCATTCAGGCAGATTTGAATTTCATTCCCGAGGTCTTTTCCTTCAGCTTCCATCACAGCTTGGAGGATGTAGGGTTTAGCTTTTTGATAGCTTTCAAAATAGGTTTTGTCCGTTTTTAAGAGCTGCCAGTGGATTTGGGAGAGTTCGTTGACTAGTTTTTGAGTTTCCTCCAGATGCCCTTTTTTCAGTATCCCTTCCTTTTCCATTTGATTTCTAAAGTCTCGGTACCAATGAAAAATTACTTCTTTTTCTTGATCCGAAACCGGAAAGTGTGCGACCACATATTGCTTAATTTCTTCCAGATTTCCTTGAAAAGATCGGATGAGATCCTCCTGCTGATAGAGATAAATAATGTATTCGGCGATATTTTGGGATTTTTTGCTTTCGGCAACTGACTTCATGATTACCTGAGATTTTGAAACAAAGTTAAGAAATGCAGAAAGATAGTTTTGCTGGGGGGTAAAAGACAAGGCTTCTTCAAGATAGTTTGCAAAGCAAATCAGATCATCTTACCACCATTTTGCTGTTCTGCTATTTCCCCTAGTTTCAAGGAATATTCTCCTTCTTTTTCCCTATTTTTGCGCCACAAATGCTTATGAAAAACATTAGAAATTTCTGTATCATCGCCCATATTGATCATGGGAAGAGTACATTGGCGGATAGATTGTTGCAGGAGACCCATACGGTCGCAGATCGGGATATGCAGGATCAATTGTTGGATAATATGGACTTGGAGCGTGAGCGAGGCATCACTATCAAGTCTCATGCGATCCAGATGAAATACATGCATGAAGGGGAAGAATACACGCTCAACCTGATTGATACTCCCGGACACGTGGATTTTTCCTATGAAGTGTCCAGATCCATTGCCGCTTGTGAAGGCGCACTTTTGATTGTCGATGCTTCACAGGGTATTGAAGCTCAGACGATTTCCAATCTTTATCTGGCTTTGGGACATGATTTGGAGATCATTCCCGTTTTGAATAAAATTGACCTGCCCGGAGCAGATCCGGAGTCGGTAGCCGATGAAGTGATTGATTTGATCGGTTGCGACCGAGAAGATATCATTTTGGCTTCCGGGAAAACAGGAATCGGAATTGACGATATTTTAAAAGCAGTCGTGACTCGTATCCCTGCTCCGACAGGAGATCCTGATGCTCCGCTTCAGGCGATGATTTTTGACTCGGTTTACAACCCGTTCAGAGGTGTGGAGGTGATTTTTCGGATTTTCAACGGAACCTTCAGCAAAGGAGATAAAATTAAATTCGTCAATACTGGGCGGGAATACGAAGCTGATGAGATTGGGATTTTAGGTTTGAACCAGATTCCCCAGCAAACTATGGCTGCAGGTAATGTAGGCTACCTGATTTCCGGGGTGAAAGTCGCCAAAGAAATCAAAGTTGGGGATACCATCACACATATCAAGCGTCCCTGCGAAAAAGCCATTCAGGGATTTGAAAACGTGAAACCGATGGTTTTTGCGGGGATTTATCCGGTGGATACCACGGATTATGAAGAGTTGAGAGCTTCCATGGAAAAGCTTCAGCTCAATGATGCTTCCTTGGTTTGGGAACCCGAAACTTCCGCGGCCTTAGGCTTCGGTTTTCGTTGCGGATTTTTGGGAATGCTTCACATGGAGATTATTCAGGAGCGACTGGAGCGGGAGTTTGACATGACGGTGATCACGACGGTGCCTTCGGTGCAGTTTAGAGCTCTCATGACCAATGATACTTACCAAGTAATCAACGCTCCTTCAGACATGCCCGATCCTACAAAATTTAAGCATATCGAAGAACCTTATGTCAAAGCTTCCATCATTACCGCTTCAGAATATGTCGGTCCCGTCATTCAGCTTTGCATGGATAAGCGAGGTCAGATCAAAAATCAGGTTTACCTGACCGCTGAGCGGGTTGAATTGCAATTTGATATGCCTTTGGCAGAGATCGTATTTGATTTCTTCGATAAGCTGAAGACCATTTCCCGGGGATATGCTTCATTGGATTACGAGTTGAAAGGCTATCAGCCTTCGCACATGGTTCGGCTCGATGTCATGCTCAACGGAGAGGCTGTGGATGCGCTATCAGCGATTGTTCACCGGGACAAAGCCTACGAATGGGGCAAGAGGCTTTGTGAAAAGCTAAAAGAACTCGTGCCTCGTCAGATGTTCGAGATCGCGATTCAGGCGGCCATTGGTACTAAAATCATTGCCCGGGAAACGGTGAAAGCGCTTCGTAAAAACGTCTTGGCAAAGTGCTATGGAGGTGATATTTCCCGTAAACGTAAGCTTCTTGAAAAGCAGAAAAAAGGTAAAAAACGCATGAGACAAGTCGGAAACGTCGAGGTTCCTCAGGAGGCGTTTATGGCGGTTTTGAAATTGGACTAATGGATTTACGAATTATGATTTTCGATTTACGACCTTAAATCGGATATCATGCGTGTAATTCAGAAACTAACCTTTAGTATTTGGTAATTCGATTTTGCTTCAAATTTCGTGTTAAGATCTAAATTATTTTAGGAGTGAATTAAAATAATGGATGCATGAATAAATACCAGATGCAACATAGGACAAAGCCGTTTGCAATCGATGTTTGGTACTTATGTCAAAAGCTCCCTTATTCGCGAGAGTTTAACAGCATTGCAGGACAATTAATTCGTGCTTCTACCTCGGTAGCTGCCAATTATAGGGCTGCTTGTAGAGCTAAATCAACTCCTGATTTTATCAATAAATTGAAAATTGTAGAGGAAGAAGCAGATGAAAGTCAGTTTTTTCTAGAATTTACACTTTAAGTCCAGCTTGACGGTAAGTTAAGCTCAGAACTGACTAGACTCATCAAGGAGGCTGATGAAATCCTTTCAATAGTGGTTTCCAGCATTAAAACTCCCAGAGGGCTTTAACTACCAAGTGATAATGTGCGTAAATCGTAAATCAAAAATCGTAATTTTAAAAGTAAGCTCAAAAAATAGAAATGATATTAGTTGACGGTAAAAAAACATCCCAAGACATAAAAAATGAAATCGCGGCACGAGTGGCTGAGATCAAAACAGAAGGAGGAAAAACTCCTCATTTGGCGGCAATCTTGGTTGGAAATGACGGAGCAAGTCAAACTTACGTGGGAGCCAAAGTCAAAGCCTGTCATGAAATTGGTTTTGAATCTACTTTGGTGAGATTGGAGGAGACTGTATCGGAGGAAGAACTGCTCAAAGTAGTGGATGATATCAATCAAAATCCGGACATTGACGGGTTAATCGTACAGTTGCCCTTGCCAAGGCATATTTCTGTCGAAAAGGTGACCAATAAAATTAAGCCTGAAAAAGATGTGGATGGTTTTACTCCAGCTAACGTGGGAAGAATGACCTTAAATTGGCCGGCTTATGTGGCTGCCACGCCGTATGGGATCGTGGAGTTGCTGAAACGCTATGAAATCGAAACTTCCGGCAAGCACTGTGTAGTGATCGGAAGAAGCCATATTGTAGGTAGCCCGATGAGTATTTTGATGGCCCGAAATGGGAATCCCGGCAATGCCACAGTTACGCTTACCCATAGCCGAACCCAAAATCTAAAGGAGATTACCAAAACCGCCGATATTTTGATCGTAGCGATCGGAAAGCCTGAATTTGTCACCGCCGATATGGTCAAAGAAGGAGCGGTAGTGATCGATGTGGGAATTCACCGAGTTGAGGATTCCAGTAAGAAATCGGGATTTCGATTGATCGGAGATGTAAAATTTGATGAGGTTTCCCAAAAAGCTTCAGCGATTACCCCTGTTCCAGGTGGAGTGGGGCCGATGACTATCGCCTCTTTGCTATACAATACCCTACAGGCTGCAGAGAAGAAAATTTATCAATAAGCGATAAAATTTATCAAAAAAGCCAGATTCGGGTTTGTTTCGAACGTTCTGACTTTCTACTTTTGCAGACCCTTATCCGCGCACGTGGTGAAACTGGTAGACACGCCAGCTTGAGGGGCTGGTGCTTTAAGTAGTGTGGAGGTTCGAATCCTCTCGTGCGCACAAAGCCTTTCCAATTTTTTGGAGAGGCTTTTTTGATTAATGGTGTTTAAGGATTTGGATTTTTGTTTACTTTTCGACTCTTAACATCTCTTCTATGAAAAAGAATTTATTGCTCTTCACTCTTTCGATTTTATTCGCCACTACTTCGCTTATCGCCCAAGAAGCACAATTTCCAATTGTCAAAGGACATGGCGGTATTTATGAAGTTACCGACGCAACCGAACGGCCTGATCCCAGTTTGGAATATAAAATTTTGGTGGATTTGATCTCCGGTGCTGATAATCCGGCACAAATCAATCGATACGTAGATAATGTCGCCCGTCTGATGAACCTACATGGCCTGGCAGGTGTGCCCAAAGACCGACTTCACGTCAAAGTAGTAGTTCATGGAGGAGCAGTTTTCAGTATTTTAAACAATGAAAAATATCAAGAACGCTTTAAGACGGACAATCCTAACCTTGAAGTGCTCGATGCTTTAAGGGAAGGTGGAGCAGAGATCATGGTTTGTGGGCAGTCTTTGGTGGCAAGAGGATTTACAAAAGAGGATCTTTGGCCTGATATTATTGTGGCACACTCGATGTTGACCACCGCTACCACCTATGTGCCTCAGGGCTATGTTATGCTTCGCTTTTAAGCAGTTGGACCTCAAAGATTAAAGACTAAAATTCTGGTTTAAGTTTGATGGAATTTTATTGGAACTTTTTGCAGGGATTATCTTTTTATTAAGCTTAAATTTGAACTCTCAAATATAAACCCAGAAAGGTTCTCCAATGAGTGACGCCATCAAACACGAATGCGGCATAGCCATGGTTCGGCTCCGAAAATCACCCCAATATTATATCGATAAATATGGGACGCCGGCCTACGCTTCCAATCGCATGTACATCTTGATGCAAAAGCAAATCAATCGCGGGCAGGATGGGGCAGGTGTGGCCAATATTAAAATTAATACAAAGCCCGGTACCCGATACATCAGTAGGTATCGATCTATTGAGCCCTCTGCTGTCAATTTTATTTTTGACAAAATCAACAAGAAGTACAAAAAGGCAAAAAAAATGGGCGGAGAAGAGGCCCTTAATGATGCCGACTGGCTCAAAGAAAATATTGCGTTCTCAGGAGAGGTTTGGCTGGGACATCTTCGCTATGGCACCCACGGAGAAAACAGCATTGAGACATGCCATCCTTTTTTGAAGCAAAATAACTGGCGAAGCCGAAATTTGGTAATGGCTGGAAACTTCAACATGACCAATGTCGAGGATCTGTTCAGTAAGCTGGTTGAGCTAGGTCAGCATCCCAAAGAGAAAACAGATACGGTCACTGTAATGGAAAAAATCGGCCACTTTTTGGATGAAGAAAATCAACGAATTTTTGATAAGTACAAGCATCAATACTCCAATGAAGAAATCACCCATTTCATCGAAGATGAGCTGGATGTAGCTAGAATCTTAAGGCGGTCCTGTCGGGATTTTGATGGGGGATATGCGATGGCTGGATTGATCGGAAATGGCTCCTCTTTTGTGGTTCGAGATCCTTCGGGGATTCGGCCTGCCTATTATTATGCTGATGATGAGGTCATTGTAGTCGCTTCCGAAAAGCCTGCAATCAAATCGGCATTTGATATCGATTTTAAGGCGATCAAAGAAATCAAGCCTGGACATGCCTTGGTGATCAATAAAGACGGTTCCTACGCCGAATCCGAGGTGATGCCATCTCGTGAAAAGAAATCCTGCAGTTTTGAGCGGATTTATTTTTCCAGAGGAACGGATCCGGATATTTATCAGGAGCGGAAAAATTTAGGGAAAGCTTTGATCCCTCAGATCCTCAAAGCCATTGATTTTGATCTAAAAAACACCGTCTTTTCTTACATACCCAATACTGCCGAAACTGCCTTTTTGGGTTTGATCGAAGGATTGGATGAATACTTGGTAGCGAAACGAAAAGAAGTTTTGCTGGATGGGAAACCCCATGTTGGTGATTTAGATGAATTGCTCAGTTTCCGGCCAAGAGTGGAGAAACTGGTCAGCAAGGATGTCAAACTGAGAACCTTTATCACCAATGATGACGATCGAGACATGATGGTTTCGAGTGTTTACGATACCACTTTTGAAGTGGTCCGTCAGGGAGTCGATACTTTAGTAGTGATAGATGATAGTATTGTGAGAGGTACGACCTTGGAAAAAAGTATCTTGACCACTTTGGATAAGTTAAATCCCAAGCGAATCGTCATCGTTTCCTCCGCGCCGCAGATTCGTTTCCCGGATTGTTATGGTATTGACATGTCCCGGATGAAAGAATTCATCGCTTTCCGTGCTGCTTTAGCTTTGCTCAAAGAGCGAAAAATGGAAAATATTCTGGATGAAGTTTACGATATGGCAATCTCTAACCCGATGTCAGAAGAAAACTTTATCAAGCGGGTATATGCACCATTCACTGACGATGAAATATCCGATAAAATCGCGGAAATTGTCACGGCTCCCGAGCTGAATGCTGAGGTTTGTGTCATCTATCAAACTGTAGAAAATCTGCATAAATGCATCCCAAATCATTTGGGAGACTGGTACTTTACAGGAGACTACCCTACAAGTGGCGGGACTCAGGTGGTTAACCGGGCTTTTGTCAACTTTATGCAAGGAAAGACTGTCAGAGCATATTAATTTTCAATAGATTTTATCAAAGGCGCTGGGTGCAAAACCTAGCGCCTTTTGTGATTTAGAACAGGACGCTTAGGGATAAAAATCGTATTTTGCCCTTCTATTGGTAAAGAAATGAAAATGGATATAAATGTAAAGTTGCTCACTCAAATCTGCGAAATCGCTGGCGCTCCGGGCTTCGAAAAAAGAGTTCGGGACTTGGTGATCGAATTGGTGACTCCCCATGTAGATGAAGTGAAAACAGATAATCTCGGAAATGTCATTGCCCTAAAAAAAGGAACGCGAAATCCCGATGGGAAACGCGTGATGGTAGCAGCCCACATGGATGAAATTGGTTTTATCATCACACATATTGATGACAACGGATTTCTGAGGTTTCATACCTTAGGAGGCTTTGACCCAAAAACTCTTACTGCTCAGCGGGTAATCGTACACGGAAAAAAAGATCTCGTCGGCGTGATGGGAAGCAAACCCATTCATGTGATGAGTCAGGAGGAACGAAACAAATTGCCCAAGACTACTGATTTTTTTATCGATTTGGGAATGCCAAAAGAGGAGGTGGAAAAGTATATTTCAATCGGAGACCCGGTAACCCGTGATCGGGAATTGATTGAGATGGGCGATTGTGTCAATTGCAAATCTATTGATAATCGAGTAGCAGTTTTTATCTTAATCGAAGCGCTTAAAAAGCTTAAAAACCCCGCATACGATGTCTATGCCACTTTTACAGTACAGGAAGAGGTGGGGATCCGGGGAGCAAATGTCGCCGCACACGGGATAAATCCGGACTTTGGAATTGCTTTGGATACCACGATTGCCTTTGATGTACCGGGGGCTCAAGCTCACGAAAAAGTCACCGAACTCGGAAAAGGTACAGCGATCAAAATCATGGATGCGATGACGATTTGTGATTATCGAATGGTGGATTTTATGAAAAAAACTGCAGACAAAGAGAAAATCACTTGGCAGCCTGAGATTCTCACCGCCGGAGGGACGGACACTGCCGGAGTACAGCGCATGGGAAAACAGGGCGCTATTGCCGGTGCGATTTCCATTCCTACCAGACACCTGCATCAAGTGATCGAAATGGCCCACAAAAAAGACATTTCCGATTCCATAGAGTTGTTGGTGGCTTGTCTCGAGCAGGTCGATACCTACGATTGGAAGCACTAGATGAAGGCCCTGAGAAATCGGGGCTTTTTAATTTAAAAAACAATCCCCTATCTTATTGACATGGTTTTTTGGAATAGATTTTTGAAATGGATTGGTAAACTCGAAGTGATCCAGATTGAGCCTTTTCTGGCGATCAGCAATGGACAGCAGGTTTTTGTCAAGGGTCGGGTGATTTCTGCCTATAAACAAAGCCGTCCCAAAGCCCGGAATAATCCCATGAAAAATATTTTTGCCTCGATCAGGCGATATGCCGTGACGAGCATTCCCGAGATTCCTATCTTGATTTCTTTGGGCGATGGTCAAGAAGAGGTGATCAGTGATCAAGATGGAGTATTTGAATGTTTACTTACCTCTACTGATGATACCCAAGTGTACTTTTCGGTCAATGAAAAGGAGGAGGGCTTAAAATACCAAGATGGGGAATTATCAATTTACCATGTTCAATATCCGAATGGAGTTATTTCAGATATTGATGACACGATTTTGATTTCCCATGCTACTCAAATCGGTAAAAAGCTTTGGCTTTCTATCTCTAAAAACGCCTATACCCGGCGGCCTTTTCCCGGAGTCTCGGAATTTTATCAGAAGCTGGCCATCGGCGGAAGAAATGAGGTTTTCTATGTCTCAAGTAGTGATTGGTCCTTATATGATCTGATTCGGGATTTTTTAGAGTTTAGAAATATTCCCACCGGACCTATTTTACTAAAAGACAAACATATCAATCTCAAGAATATCTGGACCTCTGGAGGAGGAAGCCATGATCATAAATTTGAGAAAATCCGATTCCTATTTTCATTCTTTCCTGAAATGAATTTCATTCTGGTCGGGGACAGCGGGCAACACGATCCGGAGATCTATGCCGAACTCAAGGAAGAATTTCCCGATCGGATTAAATCAATTTTTATCCGGGAAATCAAGGCGAATAATTTTATTGATACAAAAAGAGATTATCTTCAGTCTAATCTTGGATTTTACTTTGTGAAAAACACAAATGATGCAATCCAAATTGCCGAAAATCTAGCGCTGTTTTCATCATGAAACAAAAGGCCTTATTTATTTTCAATCCCAAATCAGGAACAGGTGACTTCACTTTTCCTGAACTCAAAGAAAAAGTCCTCGCAAATTTGGATGGTTTTGAGCTAGTCGATTTCGAAACGACAGGAGAAAACGATCCTCAAAAGATTCGGGACCAAATCAATCAGTTAACCCCGGACCTTATTCTAGTTGGGGGTGGAGATGGTACGGTAAAACTCGTCGCCGAAAATCTCGAAAAGTCAATTCCGATGGCGATTTTGCCTCTCGGTTCAGCTAATGGTCTTGCCAAATGTCTGGGAATTGATCTACTGGAAGATGGATTGGATGCCCTTCGCAAAATGATGGCCATATCCATGGATGCCATTGAGATCAATGGGGAGTTATGTTTGCATTTGGCGGATTTTGGATTTAATGCCAAGTTGATCGAAGGATTCGAGCAGCAGGAGGGAAGGGGAATGCTGGGGTATATCAAAAGTTCGTTTTCCCAATTATTCATAACTGAAAAATACCCCTTTCAGATCCAAACTAATGACAGAACTTGGGAATTGGAAACCCGGATGCTTTTGATTGCCAACGGAGATCGATTTGGTACGGGGGCGGTGATTAATCCAAATGGGAAATTGGATGATGGCAAATTTGAAATTGTGACATTGAATATTGAGACCTTTGATGATTTGCTGGATGTTTCCAAAAGTTTGATTTCCGGGGATATGGGAGAGGGCGAAGGGATTCAATCCTGGTCACTTACTTCTTGTAAAATCATAAATAAAGCTGGGGTCAAATTCCAGATTGATGGAGAATTGAAAGGAAACCCAGATGAAATAGAGGTAGCGATTCATCCCGGAAGATTTCAGTTTATCACAAGAATGGAGTCAACCCATACTACGTAATTTCAAGTAAAAGCATTCCTAAACCTTACCCTATGAAGAATTTATATCTATCAAGTTTTTTCTTTTTCTTACTTTTTTTCACCTTTTCCTGCGAGCAAAAATCCGGTGAAGTAGAAGAAGTTATTGCCGAAGAGCCAAAATGGATGGATTTATTTAATGGAGAAAATCTAGATGGTTGGATCCCAAAAATCCATCATCATGAAACCGGTGAAAATTACGCAAATACCTTTCGAGTTTCCGATGGGATTATCGAAGTAAACTATGATGACTACGATACCTTCGAAGAGCGATATGGGCACTTGTTTTACCAAAAGCCCTTTTCCAACTTTCATTTGAAATGGGAATATCGATTTACGGAACAGTGGCTGGAAGATGCCCCGATTTATACGTATCGCAATTCGGGAATCATGTTTCATTCCCAGGCACCGGAGACGATTTTAAAGGAGCAGGATTGGCCGATTTCGGTGGAGTATCAGATGCTGGCTGAAGAAAAGGAAGGACAACCACGCCCCACGGGGAATATGTGCAGCCCGGGCACGGATGTGGTTTTTGATGGAGAAATCGATGATCGGCATTGCATCAATTCCACTTCTCCGACTTACCAGTGGGATGAGTGGGTAAGTGCCGAGCTTATCGTCTATGGAGATTCGATAGTTCATCACTTGGTCAATGGCGATACGGTTTTAACTTATAGCAAACCTCAAATCGGTGGCGGCGTTGCCAATCGATATGATCCTGATATTAAAATCGATGGTACACCCTTGAAATCCGGCTATATCGGGCTGCAAAGCGAGGGACAGGGAGTGTTGTTTCGGGAGATTAAGATTCGGGAGCTTTGATCGATTAATTCAAATCTCCAAGGATTTTACATCCCTATTGAATCTGATCGAGGGTTTCAGCCTTGAGACCAAATTTAAACTCAATTTTCATTTTTGAGTTGAATTATTTTTTTTCTTCTAATTCTTTAAAAAGTTTGAAATAGGTATCAGAAATCTTTTCGGCTATTCCCTCTGCGATTTCTTGATTATATAAGAGGATTGATTTCTACTTTTGATCATTTCCATCCAGCCTTCTCCATCCTGAATCAATCTCAGCCTAAAACCTTCCCTTGAGGCATCCCTTGAGCCGGTGATATCCGGGTTTCCTTGAAACGCGAAATAATCTTTTAAAACATTCCAAGCCAGATCATGAGTAAATTCAAATGCTTGAATCATTCCTTGCTCCTCCAATGGTGACAAACCTCGCTGTTTGGATAGCAAAACAGCATTTTCCAATTACCGAAGAGCTTTTGAATAATTGGTCAGTCGTTAATGCCAGCGAATTTTAGAGTTCATAACTCCAATTTATACTTAAACCCGAAATATGCATTAGACTTCTTATTACGAGTCCAAACCGCTTCAAAATCAATCGCTTTGCTGCATTTAGCTCAATCACCGTCCCGTAGGTACGGGATGCCTCATTCTCCGCCTCAGGCGGATTGATTTTATTGCGGTTTGATCTCTCACTACAGATTCTAATGCATAATCCGGGTTAAAAATCTAAAACTCTAAACACTGCTTGATATCAAGAAAAAATCCAGCGCCTCTTGACACTGGATTTTTTAATGTCTGATTTGATTTAATCAGTTGGAGATTATTTACTTCAAATAAACCATAGAGGTCTTTGAGATCTCAAAGGTTGTTACCCCAATTTCGATAAACTTTCCTCCAAAGCCTTAATCTTGGCTTCGGCATCTGCTTGTTTTTTCTTCTCGTTTTCGACGACTGGAGCAGGGGCGCCAGCAACAAATCGCTCGTTGGAGAGCTTTTTCATCACCGAGGCTAGAAAGCCTTTGGTATACTCGATTTCCTTCTGAAGATTTGCTTTTTCTTCCTCGATATTAATCGAATCGCCCATCGGGATGAAACATTCGTCGGATTTGACCACGAAGCTCATCGCATTTTCTACTTTTTCAGAGAAATTCAGTGAGGATAGATTGGCCAACTTGATCAACACGGATTCGAAACGGCGATAGAGTTCCGGAGTCTTCGTGTTGATCGTCAGTTCAAGCGACTCCTTTGGAGACATGCCTTTGGAAGCCCGGAGATTTCTCACCTGTGACACCACTTCAAAGACCTGTGCAGCTTCTTCGATGATCTTCTGATCAAAGTCTTTTGCCTCAGGCCAAGTGGCCAAAATCAAGGATTCTCCTACGCTTCTTTCTTTGATTTGATGCCAGAGTTCCTCGGTAATAAAAGGCATAAAAGGGTGGAGGATTTTGAGAACATCCTCAAAAAGCGCAATGGTTTTATCGAAAGTAACCTGATCAATAGGCTGTTGGTAAGCAGGCTTGATCATCTCGAGATACCAAGAGCAGAAGTCATCCCAAACCAGCTTGTAAGTTACCATCAAGGCGTCTGAAATACGGAATTTTTCGAAATGCTCGTTGATTTCTGCCAAAGCCTGCTGGAATCGATTTTCAAACCATTCGATTGAAGAGGTATTGCTGGCTCCGTCAAGTTTAGGATCGATTTCCCAACCTTGAACCAATCGGAAAGCATTCCAGATTTTATTGGCAAAGTTTCTACCCTGCTCGACCAATTTGTCATCGTAGGGCAAGTCATTTCCCGCAGGAGAAGAGAAGAGCATCCCGGTGCGGACTCCATCAGCCCCGTATTGGGCAATGAGTTCCAAAGGGTCGGGGGAGTTGCCGAGCGATTTTGACATTTTTCTCCCTAATTTATCCCGTACGATCCCGGTGAGATAGACATTTTTGAAGGGTTTTTCGCCCATGTATTCGTATCCGGCAATGATCATCCGAGCTACCCAGAAAAACAAGATTTCAGGCGCAGTCACCAAATCATTGGTAGGATAGTAGTATTTCAGTTCTTCGTTGGGTTTGCCAGTGGTGAATACCTCCGTGTCAAAAACGGAAATCGGCCAAAGCCAAGAGCTGAACCAAGTGTCGAGCACATCTTCGTCTTGCTTGAGATCCGCGAGGACATAGTTGGTTCCAAATTGGTTGTTGGCGATTTGAAGTGCTTCCTCTTTGGTCTTGGCTACAACAAATTCCCCATTGGGAAGATAAAAAGCCGGAATTTGATGTCCCCACCAGAGTTGGCGGGAAATACACCAGTCGCGGACATTTTCCATCCATGCCCGATACATATTTTTAAACTTGGGTGGATGAAGTTGGATGACATCTTCCATGACCGAGGAAAAGGCCGGTTTGGTGATTTCATCCATTTTAAGAAACCACTGAAGGGAAAGCTTGGGCTCAATTACCGCATCGGTACGCTCCGAGTGACCGACATTGGACTTGTAATCCTCCACTTTATCCAGTTGCCCGGCTTCATCGAGCAGTTTTGCGATCTTTTTTCTGGCTATAAAACGGTCCTCTCCGATGAGAATCTGGGCTTTTTCGTTGAGGGTTCCGTTGTCATTGAGAATATCGATTACCTCCAGTTTATGTTTGATTCCCAATTCGTAGTCATTGATATCATGTGCTGGAGTGACTTTGAGACAGCCCGTACCAAATTCCATTTCCACATAGTCATCTTCGATAATTGGAATTGCACGATTGATCAGGGGAATGATGGCTTTTTTACCTTTGAGATGGGTAAACCGTGCATCCTGAGGATTAATGCAGATGGCCACATCAGCCATGATGGTTTCAGGGCGTGTCGTCGCAATGGTTAAAAACTGATCTTCAGTTCCTTCGATTTTATACTTGATGTAGTAAAGTTTTGAAGCGATTTCTTTGGTGATTACCTCATCATCAGACAGGGCGGTTTGTCCTTTGGGATCCCAGTTGACCATGCGGATGCCCCGATAGATTTTGCCTTTTCGATACAAGTCCACAAAAACAGTCGTCACTGCCTCACTCAGGTCTGCGTCCATGGTGAATTTTGTCCGGTCCCAGTCGCAGGATGCGCCAAGTTTTTTAAGTTGCTCGAGTATGATTCCTCCGTATTTTTCTTTCCATTCCCAAGCATGATTAAGAAATTGCTCTCGGGAGAGATCCTTTTTTTCGATGCCTTTTTCCTTGAGGAGTTGGACCACTTTGGTTTCTGTCGCGATCGAGGCGTGATCCGTACCTGGAACCCAGCAGGCATTTTTCCCTTGCATCCGTGCCCGACGGATCAGCACGTCTTGAATGGTATTGTTCAGCATATGACCCATATGAAGGACTCCTGTGACGTTTGGCGGAGGAATAACAATCGTGTAGGGTTCTTTGCTTGGGTTTACTTTGGAGGAAAAAAGCTTGTGCTCCATCCAGTAGCTATACCATTTGGCTTCCGCCAAACTTGGGTCATATTTGCTGGCAATAGACATAAATGTGGGATTGGTTTTGAATTTGCAAAAATAGGGGAAAAAGGGGAATTGACCTTAGAGGAATGGGATTGATGGAAAACAAAAAAGGTTGTCAAACTCATAGAAAGACTTTTTTCGAATGTGAAATTAACATAGGCCATAAAAAAAGACCGACATTTTGCCGGTCTTTTAAGAAAATTAAATCATCATGTTAGTCACCTACATATTCATCCCAACTCAATTCTGCCTGAGGGTGGGGGAATTGCTGGAAGATCGTGCCTCCGTCAAAACTTGTAGGAATTTCATCCAGTCTACCATATCGGCGGGCGTCAATCCAGCGATGTCCCCAAGGCTCAGCCCAGAGCGAATACCTTCTTTGATATAGGATCTCATCAATCAAGGCATCCTGAGAACTTGCTCCTTCATAATCCCCAAGTCCGGCGGCATTTCGAATGATATTGATCGCTTCGATGGCTTCATCAGCCTGGTTCAGATTGGCATGAGCTTCGGCTTTCAACAAAATCAGTTCTTCATTTCTGATGAAAGGAATGGATTCGGTATTGCTAGACCATCGGGCATCTTGATGGGTACCTTCCAAAGCACCCGCATCTGTAGTGACAGTAACTGGTTCGTCTCGCTCCAAAAACTTGTTTTCCACACGTAAATCACCAGGTGTAGCGTCTTCCAAAACGGACGGATGTACTACAATAATGGTGTTTACAGCTGCATTTGGAACATAATAAAGTGGATTGAAAACATCTGGAGAAGCTCCATAGGGATGAGCTGGTCCAGCATTCAGATCTCCTCCCAAATCCATAAAGGATGCATCCAAAGCAGAAAGTACTCCCTGCCAATCTTGGCGATAGGCATTCAATCTTGCCGTAATCGCACGGTTAACCTGCCGCAATCCCTCGATGGTGTTAAATCCATCAAATCCTCTGGTTAAGCTAAAAGGAAACTCTCCTGATCCCGCAGTCTGAAGCGCCGCATCTCCTTCATCCAAGATCGCCTTGATCGCATCAAGTGCTTCCGCATAAGGCACAAATGGCCCAGGATTCAATGGATCGGCAACGTCTATTCGGATTCCATTTTCATAAACAAAGTTTGCCGGAATCATAAACTGATAACCTTGGATGGTTTTGGCAAAACCGGATACTGCACTTCTGGCAGGCGCTTGGATATTTTCGGTGTTCTCCGCAGCGGCTACTAAGACATCGGCTTGTTTGATGGCTTGGTAAGGTGCTGCCCAAGAGCCTCCACCTGTATTTCCAAACCCGAAATAGGATCGATCTGGAGTTCGTCCATTTTGTCCTAACCAATCCGTTTGAAACCGAGGATCGGAGGCATTGAGGTACCAGATCTCACGTCCAAAGGTATTCCAGGCTTGAGATACATTGGTCACATATCCACGATGTCGCGATTCTAATCCTGTAATTAAAAACTGGATTTGTTCAGCGGTAGCATTATTTGATACCGATCCGACTGAGGGATTGTTTGGATCCTGGATTTCGTCCAACTGAAGTGGATTACAAGCCACTAAAGCGCCTGCAACCACGATTATTTTGCTTATATTTTTTAATGTATTTTTCATGGTTTTGCCGGTTTAGAAGTCAATAGTTAAGTGGAAAAACACCCTTCTCGGCGTTGGATATGGTGCGATGTCGACGTTGTTGGCAACAGCCTGAGCGCCGAATGTTGAGGTCTCTGGGTCATAGCCTTCATAGTCGGTAAATAGGAATGCGTTGTTGACAGAAGATCCTACCCGGATATTTTGCACTGCAGTTCCAAACCAATCATTGATAGTCGCTTTTGGAATGGTATAGTATAATCCAATTTCTCGGACTTTCACAAAGGTGGCATCTTGTACCCATCTTGCTGCATTGTTGTATGGCTCTGGCTCGCGCTGACGACCGTTTGGTATTCCGTCCCCATTGTCATCATCAAACCAACCGTTAGTAGTACCTCCTCCATCGGTCAGGAATGAGGTCAAGTTGATATTGTCACCACCTTGTCTCCAATCAACTAAAACTGAAAGCTCGAGTCCTTTGAAAAGGTTTATGCTATTGAAGAAGGAAAGGTTGAAATCTGGTTGGGAATTACCCCAAATGGTAAATCCTCCCGGAGTGTCAGGATCAGCTGGTGTACCCACGATGGTAGTCGGAGAGAAGCCCTCTGCATATAGGAAAGTTCCAAGACCAGCTCCAAAGGCTCCGGCAGTATAAGTCGGAATACCCAATCGGGTCATTTCGATCTCATTTTTCCAGTATAAAATTCTGGAGAACCAGCGGATATTAGATTTTTCGATAATGGTACCAGAAAGCCCCAATTCAATCCCTTTGTTTTGAAGCTCAGCCTCATTACTTGGGGTGGTGTTTACACCGGTAGATGGGGAAAGATTTAGATTCTGGAAGTTGTTTTGAGAGTTTTTGATGTAATAGGTAGCTTCCAAACTCAATCGATTATTGAAGAATCCAGCATCCACACCAAATTCAAGTTCTGTAGCAGTCTCCGGACGGATACTGGTATTTCCCACTTGGGTAGAAACTACCGAACCTAAAAGACCTCCGATATTTGCACCATTTAATGGAGTAAAGGTCGCGCCGAAAGGCACTGGGCCTGCCGTCTCACCGTAAGCTATTCTTGGCTTTAGTTGATTGATGAAGGAAGAATTCCAGAAATCAAAATTGCCCAAATTGATCGCTACGGATGCTCTAGGGAAAGAGTAGAACTGATTGGGGTCACCATTCAGACTTGATTTGTCCCATCGAATACCGACGGTTCCGATGATTTTATCTTCGAAATTTGCTTCCTGCTGCAAGAAGACACCGGCTTCCTGTACTTCAGACATAAATTCCTGATTGATTTGCTGAATGGCAGCTTGAAGTAGGTTTGTTTGACCTGGGACAAGTCCACGACCTCGGTTGAATAAGGAGTTTTCATTGAAATCCAATCGCACCAATCCGGCCTGAGAATTCATGTTGACTTTTCCAAGATTCCAATTGTAAACCAAAGCAGCTTGAAAATTGGTGTTGAAGCTTTCTTGCTTTCCTTTTAATAAGTCGCCCGGATTTGCCTGAGCTCGTTGAAACTGAAGGAATTCAGGAAGGTAAACCATGGTGCGGTTTTGCAAGAAATCCAATCCACCGGAGAAGGACGCCTTTAGGAAGCTGTTGCTCGTTTGTAGCAGGTCAATATCCAAAGTGAAGGCTTGAATAAAGCGATTCACTTGGGCATTGTTTATTCCATTATCCGTGACCGCAACTGGATTTTCTGAGAAGTAGGGATTAGTGGGATAGGTTCCGTCTTCGTTTCTCCTCAAATCAAAATAATTGGGTACATAGGCAATGCTATATCCAATGGATGCACCACTGTTGTTTTGGTTTCCGGTAAAACCTCGATCCGCATCGGTCTGAATGTAATTTGATGAAACACCAAATCTGATTTTATCAGAGATTTTATGATCGATATTGGCTCTCACAGAATATCTTTTGAATCCGGTATTTCTTACGGTTCCTTCTTCATCGGAGATATTGCCTGATACGAAGAATTTGGTTTTATCATTTCCTCCGGAAACATTGATCCGGGTATTGAGGAGTGTTGCTTGATTGTTGTAAAAATAATCCTCGTAGTCAATGAAATTCCCGGAAGACTGAGCTGCTCTAAAACGCTCCAGTTCTACAGGTCTTCGTGCTTCGGTAAAGAAGAAATTGATTTTTTCCTCACTCCAGTCATCTGTTCCCAGTAATCTTAGCGGCTGTGCAAATCCGATATCCTGAGAAAGTGAAACTGTCGTGCGGCCTTCGGCTCCTCTTTTAGTCGTGATGATGATTACCCCAGCATTTGCTCGGGTACCGTAAATTGCAGCAGCAGATGGTCCCTTTAGCACTTCGATGGTTTCGATATCGGCAGGATTTAAATCTGCCAATCGGTTGGCGCCGTCATCCTGATTGCTTCCTCCGGCACCTGATACTGTGGCTCGACCGGTACGCTGAGAGGCATTACTGATGTAAACCCCATCCACAATGATCAGTGGCTGTGAGGCTCCGGACAAAGTAGAAATTCCCCGCAATTGGATGGACATTCCACCTCCTGGTGCACCGCCATTGGATCGGATCGTGGCGCCGGCTACTTTTCCATAAAGGGCTCCGTCTGTAGTTTGAATTGTTGTCGTTCCGGTCAGATCTTTCGCCGATACCGTTGAGACAGCATTGGCGAGATTACTTCGCTTGACCGAGGAAGCCAAACCCGTAACCACCACTTCTTCCAAATTGGTGGCATCTTCCCTCAAGGTAATATCAATCCTAGTTAGTGAGGAGGATACCTCCACTTCTTTGGAAAGATATCCAATTGAGGATACGACTAAGGTAGCCCCTTCATTAGTTGGGATGTTGAGGGTGAAATTGCCGTCCAAATCCGTCACCGAACCTGTGGTAGTCCCTTTTACCAGTAAACTGGCTCCAATGAGGGGTTCTCCATTTCTTTCATCCTTTACCGTCCCTGAGACGGTATACTGTGCCCATGCCCATCCTATGGAACACCATAGGAATAGGAGGGTAAGTGATAGTTTGTAAAATCTGGTCATATTGTTTGATTTAATTTATGACCATAATTTCTAAAAAATCTATCATATTCCAATTTAAATTTTAAAGATCTAAGTTAAAAATGATATGAATGGACCTAAACAGCCTTTTATTGTCACTTTATCTTTTAAAAACATTACTTTTTGGGTAATTATTGCGGTAATAAAACTTTTCGAACAATTTCCTTTCGTTCCATCTAATCAATATTTTTAGAATTCAACTTGAAAACCCACCAACAAAAAAAGACCGACATGGCTGCCGGTCTTTATCCTATTTTTTTAATACTTACTCATTATTTCTCAATTATAGGCAAGACTATTCGACTGGGATGAATGCCTCCATGATGAATGGAATTGGTCGCGATTTTAGCTTCAGTTTCATCGTAATTATTTCCACCGGTATTCAGGTTTCGATCAAAACGTGGGAAATTCGAACTGCTGACTTCGATGCGGATGCGATGTCCTTTCTCAAAATAATTGGAAGTACTCATCGGAGTCATTTTGATTTCATAGACTTTGCCATCTTCCATCCAGACTTCTTTGTCGTAGCCTTCACGATAGCGTACGCGCTGAATGGTTTCGTCCAAATTATAAGCTTTGCCATCAGGATAGACATCAATCAGTTTGATGGTGACATCGGTATCCTTGACATCTGATGAAAGGTAAAGGTAGCTCTCTATAAATCCGGAAACCTCAACTCCTTCTTCCAAGGGCTCTGAGGTATAGACCAAAATATCATCCCTGAGTTCCATTTCGCTTTGATCAAAGGCTCCGCCTTGCACAGCATTTCCTGTACAGCAGACATTTCCTCCGTAGGAATTGACCGGATTCATCGGATCATATTTAAAGGTGTCCTTCGCTTCCGATTTTGGCTTTTTTTCAATTAGTTTTCCATCCCCATTTCGAGTATTGGCACTGCCCTCAGAATCTAGGTAAAACTCGGTCATTTTTGCCTCAGCAGGCGGCCACACATCAGAAGATTGCCATTCATTCGTCCCCATGGTGAAATAGGTGACTTTTGGCATTTCGTCAATTGTACTGCTTTCTTCACCTTTTAGCCATTTGTCAAACCAAGCCGTGATGACCTCGTCATAGTTCCAACGGGCATCACCTACGCTTCGCTCTCCGATGATAGTGTTTTCGGTAGCACGGGTGTAGGAGCAGTGAAGCACCGGTGCGATGACCAGGTACTGATTGTCCCGTGCCATTTGGCTGATGGCATTTTCCCGAGCATGATTATAGAGTGCAATATTGGGAGATGAGGAGACATCGTACCAAGACACAAACCACATACTCGGCTTGTCAAATGGCATATCGTCATGATAAAGTCCGCCCTGATACCAGCGAGGATCATTAGGTTTGCGGGTGATCATTTCTTCGTAGATTCCCTTCGGCCCGTTTTGATTTTTGATAATATCCTGTACCGGTAAATGCGCCAAGCCGTCTTTCCAGTCTACTCTTGGATACCTTGGTGCCATATCATAAAATCGCTGCAATCTGAGTAAATCCTCTTGCCCGATTCCGTCAGGTAATTTAGGCGCCATTGGATCATGCTGGGTGCTGTAAAGCCAAGCCGTAAAAAGCATCTGTCCAGCACCTCCTCGGTACCAGTTCCCTTGCTCGACAAATTCGCCGATTTTACCCACTCCGGCTCCATAGCCCTGAGGCACTAATGCTGCCAAAGCAGGGTGATCGAGGGAAGCAGCAGCCATTTGCCATTCGGCAGTGGAGGAGCAGCCTAATAAACCGATTTTGCCATTGCTCCAAGCCTGGTTTTGCATCCAGTCAAAAGCATCATAACTATCCGTCACCGGCGTGCCGAGAATATCCCATTCCCCTTCGGAAAAGAATCTTCCTCGCTCGTTTTGAACGACGTAGGCATAGCCTTTTTTGACCCAGTCCAGTGCACTCTGCATGGTTCTGGTGCGCAATTCTCCATCTCCGTACGTGTTGAAATTGTAAGGAGTTCTCGAAAAGACGATGGGGACTTTTTCGTCGGTTTTGGGACGGTAGATATCTGTTGCCAGGCGATTTCCATCACGCATCGGCATCATGACTTTTTGGTCGATGATGGCGATTTCGTCGAGTTGCTCCAAAATCGACTTTTCCTGTGCAAATCCTTCGATTTGGAGGAAAATCAGTAGCGAAAGAGCAAAGAATTTTAAGGTTTGTGTTTTTATCATAGTTCAAGCAATTAATTGTGTTAAGATAAAAATTGCCTTTGAATTTTTAGTCTCAAGAATGATGAATGGTTGGGTTTTGCTCAGAAATAATTTGGTTCAAAAAAGTCAAAACTTGCATTCCATTGAAAATGAACCTAGTTAGGGAGTTAAATTTCTCCTTTCTCAGGAATAGTCCTGTGCTTTGCTTTCGAATTCCTCATTAAAGGCTAAATTTGCGATTCAATAATTTTTACCATGAGTGATAGCAAGACAAACACCCTGGAAACTTGGGTGGAAGTGCCCAAAAGTTCTGATTTCACAATTTACAATCTTCCTTTTGGGGTTTTCAAAAATAAGCGATTGAGTCCACGGGTAGGAATAGCCATTGGCGACAAAATCGTGGATTTAAGTATCTTGGATCAGGAGGGTTTCTTTTCGGATATGTTTTTGCCCGAAGGGATTTTTCTTACCGATTCACTCAATGAGCTGATCGGACTGGGGAAAATCCAAACCAAAAAAATCCGGGAGCGTGTGCAGGATTTGCTTTTGGCAGACAATGAAAAGCTTCGGGATCATTCTATCCGGGGCAAGGTCATGGTCAATCGAAAAGAAGCAGAGATGCTTCTTCCTGTCAAAATTGGCGATTACACAGATTTTTATAGCTCTATGGAGCATGCAACTAATGTGGGCAAGATGTTTCGGGATCCAGAAAATGCGCTGCTTCCCAATTGGAAGCATTTACCCGTTGGCTATCACGGCCGGGCATCTTCGATCATTCCATCTGGAGTGAATATTCATCGCCCAAAGGGACAATTTAAAGATCCCGATATGGAGACCCCGGGTTTTGGGCCTAGCAGGAAATTGGATTTTGAATTGGAACTGGCCTTTATTACGGGTAAATCCACAAAGCTGGGAGATTCGATTTCTACCGAAGAAGCCGAGGATTATATTTTCGGATTTGTGCTATTTAATGATTGGTCGGCACGAGACATTCAGGCTTGGGAGTATGTGCCACTAGGTCCATTTCTTGGAAAAAGTTTTGCTTCCTCCATATCTCCATGGATCGTGACGATGGAAGCTTTGGAGCATTTTCGCGTAGCGGGACCTAAGCAGGACCCGGAGGTTTTGCCTTATTTGCAATGTGAAAAAGCACATGGTTTTGATCTCCAATTAGAGGCTTATATCCAACCGGAAGGGGTGAAACAAGCCACCAAAGTCTGTACCTCTAATTTCAAATACATGTATTGGAATATAGCTCAGCAACTCGCGCATCACACGGTCAACGGATGCAATATCAATGTAGGCGATATGATGGCCTCAGGAACGATTTCCGGACCGACCGAAGACTCCTTTGGATCCATGCTGGAGTTGAGCTGGAAAGGCACCAAACCTATCAAACTCGATACCGGGGAAGAGCGGAAATTTATCGAAGATGGAGATACGGTGATTTTAAAAGGTTTTGGTGAAAAAGACGGAATCCGCGTAGGGTTTGGTGAAGTGAAAGGAAAAGTATTGCCGGCAAAGTAATCCTTGAGTAAAAAGAGAATAAAAAAACCGGCAATCGCCGGTTTTTTTGGTTTGGGTCGGTGGTTAATTTTTACTTGTTATTTTTTATTAGTTCAAGGAGCAATTCGGGCTCATCAGTCGTGATGAAATCCACTCCTTGGTCCAAAAGCCACTTCATGTCTTCGGGATCATTGACAGTCCAGGCGTTGGTAGTCAAGCCTAATTCTTTGGCTTCCTTTATCCAGTTGGATTTTAGTTTTAGCAATCGGATATTATAGTCAAAACCGAAAAACCCTGCTTCTTTTAGTTCGACTGGAGATTTGTCTCCGGTGAGGTAAGCAACATTGGCGTCAGGGTCGGTTTCTATGGCCTTTAATCCACCTTCATAGCTAAAGGTAATGTAGTCCACCCATTTTTGGGCTTGAAGCTGATGAACCATGTTGACGACTGCTTCTCCGATTTTTTTACTCCGCTCCACACTGATGTCCGAGGGCTTGAATTCTAAGATAAGCTTTGTCTTATTTTGCTTCATCCCTTCCTGGAGGTATTCTTCAAGTGTCGGCAATTTTTCGCCATTGGGATGCTTTTTGGTCAATAGTGTCTTGTATGATACATGCTCGATTTCCAAACCCTCAAAATCTGCATCGTGATTGACTACCAATACCTCGTCTGCGGTCATCCAAACGTCAAACTCCGTCCCTTCGCAGCCGAGTCGAATAGCTTCCTTTAGCGAAGCAATGGAGTTTTGGGGATGGCTTTGTGCCTTCCAAGCCCCGCGGTGAGCGATAACTTTGTTTTTGAGAAAGTTGTCCTGGGCTAAAACTATCGAACTGAGAAACAACATGAGAATTGATGCGGTAAGAGATCGCAGCATAGGAATCAAAGTTTAAATGTTAGCTAAAAGTATCAATTCTAATCCTTTTCTAATCCAATGATATCAAAATTCACAGAAAAATGATCTTGAGTTGATCTTTACTCACTCTTTTTTCTTCCCTTTCATTTTGTAAATTAAGTAGCCGATACCGATCAGAAAATGCAATCCTAGTACAGATACGATCAATATAATTAAAGCCTTATCACCCATTTGCTTGTATAAAATTAATGGACTTTTTTGACCCATTGAGCGACGCGAATGCCCAGCCCTTTTGCTTTTTCCAAAAAAAGCGGATCCACTCCTTCAAACGGACCTTCATCTGTGATGGCCGATGCCCCAAATGCAGCTTCAACTTTATCTCCACCGATAATCAACATCCCGTGAATCAACATGGCGCGGTGAATGCTATGAAGGACGGATTCTTCTCCGATTGAAATTCCCCCTCCGCTGGAAAAAGCCGCACCGATTTTGTCTTTCAGCGGTCGGTCTTCAAAGGGCCATGAATTGATAAATTCAAGGATAGCCGGTGCTGGATTTCCATTGTAAACCGGGGAACCCACGATAATGGCATTTGCATTTACTAAATCTTCCAAATTGACTTCATCGATGCATTTGAGAAGCACATTTATATTTTGGGATGTGACACCCTCTGCGATTGCCTCAGCTAGCAGACGGGTATTACCTGATAGGCTATAATAGGTGACCAAAACAGTCCCTTGGCAAAATCCATAAATGGGCAGAATTAACATCAAAAAGAAGATAAACAGTCTTTTCATTTGAGATTTTTGATTTTGACCAATGATCATTTGGCGGGATATTGAGTTTTTGTCTTTGGTTTGAACAAAAGTAATCTGATTCGTATTTTTAAGTAAACCAAACCACAAATTTTATGGCAGATACTGTTAAGATTTTAGATATTCTTTCCTTAACTCATGACGTGAAGCAGTTCACCGTCGAAAAACCTAAGGGTTATCAATTTATCCCTGGTCAAGCGACTGAGGTGGCAATCAATAAGGAGGGATGGACTGAAGAGAAAAGACCATTTACTTTTACGAGCCTTCCCGGCGACGATCATCTGGAATTCGTCATCAAATCCTATCTCGATCACGATGGAGTGACCAAGCAAATTGCCAATTTGGTGCCTGGAGATGAGTTTATAATTGATGATTCTTGGGGGGCGATTCAATACCACGGTCGTGGAGTGTTTATTGCCGGGGGGGCAGGCGTGACCCCTTTTATTTCCATTTTGAGGGATTTGAAAGCAAAAGGAGAATTAGAGGGTAATAAATTAATCTTTGCCAACAAGACAAGAAAAGATGTCATTTTGGAAGCGTACTTCCATGAGCTTCTTGGGGATGACTTTATTTCAATTCTGGATCAGGAAAATCTTGAGGGACATGAAAAAGGCCGGGTGACGATGGAGTTTTTGAAGGAAAAAGTCGAAGATTTTTCTCAGGAATTCTACGTTTGCGGACCCGATCCGATGATTAAGGCCGTTTCTTCAGCCTTGGAAAACCTTGGTGCCAGCCCGGATGCAATCGTTTTTGAAAAGTGAAAATGTGAATGATGGATGTATGAAAAAAGCCAACTTCTTTTTCGGGAAGTTGGCTTTTTTATTCTACTCACTGAAAATTATTGAAAACCAATTTTCTTGAGTCCTTCTTGGCTGATTTTGATCGCTTCCATCGGGTCCAAATCAAAGGTATTGTCTTGCTCGACGAGAAAGTACTCCATTCCGGATTGATCTTTTTGGGCAAGGATTTTTGCAAAGTCAATGTTTCCTGTTCCGACCGGAGCAAAGTTGCCTTCATCGTTCATATCCTTGACATGCCAAGCTTTGAATCGGCCAGGATATTTCTCGAAATAAGCCAAGGGATCTGCTCCTGCTTTAGTTACCCAAAAAAGGTCCATCTGATAATTGACGTGCGCTGGGTCGGTATTTTCCAAGATATAATCAGTCAAAATCGTTCCGTCTTTCATCGGTTTAAATTCGAAGTCATGGTTGTGGTAAAGGAGTTTTAATCCAGCTGCGCTGCATTTTTCACCGAGAGTAGTTAGAATATTGACCAATTCCTCTTTCGTACCTTTCATACCCATGCCTTCGGGACCAGCGGTAAACATGCCCATCGGCGGGACGGGGATTACAAAATATTCAAATCCGGCAGCTTTGGTAGCGGCAATTTGCTCATCAGCATTTTCGAGGGTGACTCCGCCCATGTGTGTACTTTTCGGATCCAGTCCGAGCGATTCGAGGTAAGATTTGAACTCTCCAGGTTCCATGCCATAAAACTTACCATCCGCATAGCCTGCAGCTTCTACATAAGCATAGCCTGCATCCGCCACTTCTTGAAGGGTGGCTTTTGGATCTTCAGACATGGCGTCTCTGACGGTATAGAGAGCCAATCCTCCGATTCGTTCTTGTTCCTGATTTTCGATCACTTCGGTTTCAATGTTTTCTTCATTGGAGTTTGAGCTACCGCAGGCGGTTACCCCTAGAATTAAGGTGATTGCTAGTGCTAAATTCCAAATAGGTGATTTTTTCATGTGCTTTTTGTTTGAGTTGTAATGGCCACACCCTTGTTGAGACAGCCGGGTGTTTAAATTCCAATAGGTTTGGGTTTTTGAAATGGAAAGATATTGAAAAGGGATGGGAAAAATTGAGTTTATCAAGAAGAATATTCATTCAATTAAATTCTCGGGAGAAATGAAAATATTTCAGATTTTCCTTTTTTTTTCAAAAAATACTTGCATCTTTCTTTCTTTAGTCAAGCTTTGAAGGCAGAATTGTTTTCAGGTGATTTTAATCTATTATCAACTAAATTTTATTACTATGAAAAGTAAAAGTAAATTTCGGTTTTTGGCAAGTTTGATTCTTGCCTCGGCTTTTGGGGTTTTTCTAGGAATTTCCCCCTTGACGTCTTTTGGGGAGGAAGCCCCAGAAATGGGTATGATGGATGTAAACTACTGTTTGCATAACGTAAGTGGTGATGATGGTCTCGCTAATTTTTGTCAAATAGATCGTTGCGCACCGGTTACCGGCCAGGGTACTGTTGTAGGTCCTTGTGGATCAGGTTCAGGAATGGGTGAATAAAAGTAGGGTAGGTCGGTTGTCATATAGATAACCGACCTTTTAATTTGTTTTATTATGTGTATATCCAATAAAATGATATATTTGCTAATATCTATTATTATGTCCATTAATTCTAATGGAATTAAAAGCCCTGGATCCATACATGAAATTTCTAAAGAGGATTTCCCTTTGATAAGGAAGATTTATGGTGAAAAGATTTTAACTGATAATTATAATCATCATCATAAGATTTTTGTTATTGATAAATATTTGTTGACTATGGTCAATAGTGGGGATAATCATTATCATGTATTTGATAAAAATAGTCAAGAATATTTGGGTCCAGTAGGAGTTAGAGGTGAAGGTCCTAATGAATGGGAGATCCCTCAAACAACTGTAGGTCAATTTACAAAGTCAGGAGATGAGATTCATCTTTGGAATTTTGATTTTCTCAGAGGGAATTTTAATAAAATAAATCTAACGAAGACCCTCAGTTCAAATTCTGCGTATCCTGTTTTATTGGATACTGAGCGGATTAATATGCGGGATTTCCCCTATTTTCAATTATTTAAAGGAAATAACGGAAAAATATACGCTAATGGCTGGATATATGAAACGAATAGAGTGAGGTTAAAATCCTATAACCCAAATACTAAAGAGGTGGAAAAATCCGGTTTATTTCCGAGGATTAAAAATTCGAATCATCTACCTGCAGAAGTAATGAACTCACTTTATGGGGGGTCATTTGATAAACATCCATCTAAAGATGTTTTCGTTCAGGCTATGTTTATGTTTGATAGGATTGATATTTTTGATGAAAACCTCAATTTAATAAGGTCCATTGTTGATGGTGAAAATTGGAAAGATGATTTTTATGATGGAAACGATATAAATCCATCAATTAATTTCCTTAGACCTCGAATAAATGGTTACAATGGTTTAGCAGTTAGTGAAAATTTTATTTTTGCTTTAGAAGCTAAGCAAAATGAAGGTACAGATGATGAAATTGAAAATGAAAGCTTTATACGTATCTATAACTGGGAGGGAGAACCTTTAGCCTATTTTGAAGTCGAACATGACTTAAGTTCTATTGATATAGATGAGGATGAAGGAATACTTTATGCCACAGATTATAGTCATGAGCTTGTATTGCGTTTCGATATTTCTAACTTTATAAATGATTGGTTATGATTAAGAATGTTTTAATCTTATTGTTTGTTATTGTTGCGAGTACTGTTTCCTCAATTTTAATAAAAAGGTATCTAGAAAACAGTTATGTCGCTAAAATTTCTTTTGTTGAATTAGAACATGATTTCGATACGTTAAGAAATCAGTCTGATGCTGAATATTATTTTGTTTATAAAAATTTGGGTAGCAAGAATCTTCAAATACATAATATAAAATCCTCTTGTGGATGTACAATACCTTCATGGAATCCGGGGGAATTAAAGCCAAATGAAACGGATAGTTTTAAAGTTGTCTATAATATTGAAAACAAAGGGTATTTTATTAAAGAAGTTTTGGTCTATTCTAATAGTGAATCCAGTCCAGATAAATTACAAGTCTTGGGATATGTCCCCTTTGAATAAGTGAAAATGGCGAGAAAACATCTCGCCATTTTTCTATTCAAACCCGAAAGCCCAGGGAAATACAAATACCACAATCATCGTCCACAAAACGTAAACCGGAAGGTAGTTGACCACTACCAAGCCCACTTGCGGAAGTGAATTGTCTTTTCGCAGCGTAGTGATCAGCTTTTTGCAAACCAACACCAAATGAACCAGCATCAGAATATTCACGCCAAGCACCGCGAGCCTATTGGGGGTGATGCCATATTCGGTAATTCGAAATGCAATCGCTGAAAGTGCCACCAGGTTGACCAATACGGTTGTGATAGAAAGTAGCACCAAGATCCAGTGGGAGGTTTTTCCGTTTTGCCCCGCTGCAGATTCGGTCACCGAAAAGAATATCAGCGCCATTACTCCGATCAGCAATAAATTGAAAAGCAGCAGAAATTCTCGGTCATTGTAGGGATCTTTGCCCGCATAGACAATGGCGCCCAAGTAAAACAAGAGCATAATCAAGACTAGCGGAGCAAAGATTTTGGCAATGATGGGCGGGACTTTGTTTACCAACTGTGGATTGGTTTGAGTAAGATGTGTGGCGATAAGCGGAGCTGCTACCAAACCAAAAAGCCCGATATTTTCAAAGTAGAATTCGCCGATTTCCAGCCCAATCAGGTTAAATAATCCGATCGTGATTCCTGAGAGGAGCATTCCAGCCAAACCTAACACGGCGCCCATAATTACGGCATCTCCATTGAAATTGAGGAATTCCAGCCGCTTCAGTAGATTTTTGGGTTGGGCCTCGCCAAATACAAATCCCAGCACTGCCCAAAGAAGTAAGGGCAAATGAATGCAGGCCAAAATTAAGGTGTCGCTTTCCTCTTTCTGTGGGAGCAGGTTGATGTAAATCATTGAAGCTCCGAGAATCACAATCGGAAGCCAAAGGGACTTGAGCGAAAGTTGTTTTTTGCGAATAAAATAAAGTGAAACAAAAGGGAAGAGTAGAAATCCCATATTCCGGGGATAGAAGAACTCCTCATTCCAAGAGAAAAACTGAGGGGATTTTGCAAAAATCCAGGCAATCAGCGCTAAAATGATAAGAAAGCGCCAATCTTTGATCGATCCCCAGCCAACCGAATCGGTGCTGAAGTTGAGACGGGCATTCCAAAATTCTACGGAATGGCGTCCTTTGATTTCGGGATAGAGATCGTTAAATGCAGTTTTAAATTCTGACTTGCTTTTGCGGTATAGTTTTTCCAATTCTTCCGCTTGGTGAAGATTGGAAAGGATTTGATTTTTCATAAAAGCTGAGATTGTTTTTAGAATTAGTTGTTAGTTCCAATGTCCAGTTACTGCAAACGCCATGACCGCGCTTATCCAAATGGCCACAAAATAGAGAATGGTGCTGAAAATGACCGCGACGAGTTTTTGATTTCCTTTGGGAAACCACTTGAATCCCATCAGAAAAAAGAATATTCCGCCAGCAGATCCACCTAGAGGAATAATGATCAGCGGGTAATACATCCAAGTTTCAAAGAGGTCTCCTTTGGTCAGAATAATAAATAGCAACCAAGCCAAAGGCAAACTTGCTCCCAATAGTGCCGGCAAAAGCAATTCTTTGGGTCTGAAGGGCAGGAAAGATGAGGAAGTGTTTTTCATGGTTTTTGATTTTGAGATGAATTTATTTTGAAAGTGCTTTGAAATTCAAAGTGAATAGGTAAATTTTTTTAGGGTTTATTTTCATTGATTAAATTTTCAAGGAAATTCAAATGGGCTTGAAATGCTTTTTTCCCGGCGGAAGTTGCCGAGTAATTGGTCAAGGGTTTTCTTCCGGCAAAGCTTTTTTCCACCTCGATGTATTCGGCATTCTCCAAGTGACGAAGGTGAGAGGCTAAGTTGCCGTCGGTGACTTGCAGGATTTGCTTAAAGGAATTGAAGTCATAGCGATCATTGACCATCAGGATGGACATAATGCGCAGTCGGATGACGTTTTCAAATGCCTTGTCGTAAGTTCCCTTCACCTTATCGATCGTATCGGTAATACATCATGGAGCCATAGATCACATGTAGCACACCAAAGCCGAGTGCCCAACAGAGTAATCCATACTCCGGGAAAAAGGCCGCGAGAATACCGAGAATCCATTGGCCAATTCCCAAGTTTCTGATTTCTCCCAAAGTAAAATGAGAGGCGCTAATCAGACCCAAACCGTAGAAAACCAAGGTGGCCGGGGCGATCAGCTGATAGGTACTTTCATGGATCAGCGAAAAGGAAAAAAATCCACCGGTAACCACTGGAATGAATAAAGCCAACAAGAACCGCTTGCTTGCTGAAGTCCAGAATTTTTCGGCTTTTCGCTGGCTTTTGCTTTGACTCAGGAGATAGGCCGAACCAATAGCCAACAATAAAACAAGCACCGCCACGGCCAATAAATTGATTTGCAATTCTGCCGGTGAACTTGCCTCAAATTCCGCTCCGTAGGTGGTGGAAGGAAAGTAAATCCAATACCAAGCAATTCCTGCACCGACAAAGGCGTAAATGCCCGCCAATACTCCCGCCAATCCGCTCAAAGACAGGAACCGGGTGCTCCGCTCCATCATGGATTTGATTTCAGCTAATTCTTGTTCTGGTTTTCTCATAATAAAAGTACTTTGTGATGCAAAGTAAATCGAATTTTCTAATATTTAATCCTTGGGCGGAAAAAATTTTAAATCCTTCCCCTCCAAAAAATCAAATATTTCCTGTAAACCATGATTTAGGGCATTTGACGTATGGTTTGATTTTGAGGATTGGACTTCCTTTGGTATAAATTAAACCAATACGATGATGCAAAAAGTATTTACTTCTTGGATTTTAGGACTTATGATGGTGGCTTTGATGGTGTCCTGCACGGAAAGTGAAGATATGGATCCGGATGATCCTCAAATTAGCAATGATTTGGATTTTGAGTTTACGCTGTCGGGAGATGAAAGTAGCTATTCGATGCTAATTGATGGAGAAGAGGTAGAAAACTATGCCGAAATTCTCAATTCTCTAAATACAGATAAGTCCATATCGATCAATTTTTGGGGACCGGGAAACGATTTTGATTTTTCGGGGATTAGTTGGATACCTCTAGGTACCGGAACCTATGAAACTGGGCATAATCTCGGACCGGGAAATGGCACTGAGGGCAATGACTTGTTTATGGTCGCCTTTGTCAAAAAGGATAATGAAAAGCATTTTGCCTATTCTTCTCATGCTTATGGGTATTTGGAGGATGAGCGCATTCCTGGTTCTTCCTGCACGGTCGAAATCATCACTTTCGAAGGAGGTCAAACCACCTATGAATTCATGAACGGGACTTATAGTCTGTTTATTGGTATTGTTGAGGGAAAATTTGCAGGTACCTTCAAAACCAAAGAAGGGAAGGAAGTCAAAGTGACCAATGGGCAGTTTCGAATTGTTCGGGAGTTGCCACCAGGGGCTACAGTAATCGATTGATTTTATGGGCTTTTCTTTCGGGGAAAGCCTTTATTTTTTCCCGATTTCCCCAAGATGGGTGAATTTAAACCCTTTTTTATATTTCAGTCCGTATCCCAGCATTCGATCAAAGGCGATATGTGAAAACAGGATGATTCCTGCAATCTCAGCGGTCTGGGATTCCAATAAAACTCCCAACCCAAAAATTAGCAATGAAATCCCGCGATGATGGAATAGATTGTAAATCCAAGCTCCTGTTTTTTCACCTGCCAAATATCCAATCATCCCAATATCCGGTAAGAAAAATAATCCGGCAAACCACCACCAGGATAATTCAGTCAAATGAAAAGCGAAGATTCCCAGCAGTAAAAGGGCCAATTCTTCCAATTGGATCAGGGTTTTCATGGGATAGGGATAGTATATTGACAAAATTACAATTTTACCTAAGACCTGCCAAGCTTTCAAAACCTGACAGTTCTAATGACTGATTCCCAAAGAAAAAACGCCATCCTTTTGGGACGGCGTTTGATACTCTTGAATTTGCTGATTTTTTATTGGAAAAGCATGGGTGCAAATTGACTTAAATACACTCTCCAGTTTCTCCAGGTGTGCCCTCCTTCACTTTCCACATATTCATAAGGCATGTTCATGGCGTCTAGCTTGGCTCGATATTCGGTGTTTGCCTCGTAGAGAAAATCAGTTTTTCCGATCGCGATCCAATAAAGCTCATAGCCATTGTCCATTTGAGTCTGAAGTGTCTCATCAAAATTGCTGTATACCTTTCCCGTGGCGTCCTCTCTCGGCATAATAGCCGCAGAAAATAAACCCATGTAGTCGAATGTATTGGGGTAATACCTGGAAATATGAAGGGTATGATATCCACCCATAGAGAGACCGGCTATAGCACGATGGGCTTTGTCGGCTTTTACGCGATAGTTATTCTCCACAAACTTGATGATATCCCCAAATGCTCCTTCGTAGGTTCCATCCATGGTATTAGGAATCATAAAAGTCGGTTTGTAGAAGTTTTTGCTTCCTTCGCCTGGCGCTCCATCTTGGATGACATTGCCATTGGGCATGACCACGATCATAGGCTTGGCTTTTCCTTGCGCAATCAGATTATCCATGATTTGGGCAGTGCGGCCCAGATTGATCCAAGCTTCCTCATCTCCACCTGCTCCATGCAATAGGTACAAAACAGGATAAGTTTCCGCTGACTTTTCATATCCAGGAGGCGTGTAGATCGTGATCCTTCGATCCATATCCAGTCCTGGGGAATCGTACCAGCGGCGAGTCACTGAGCCATGAGCGATGTCATTGGTTTTGAAAAGATCCGCGTGACCTCCATCGATAATAAAAACATTCGTCGCCGTAGCCACATCCCGGATCAAGAAAGGATTATTGGGATCGGTAGTTTTAAATCCGTCAACAAGGAAGGAATAATTATACAACTCTGGACCCAAGGATTCGGTAGTCAAAGACCAAACGCCATTATCGTCTTTGGTCAGTTTGGCCTTGCCCGGTCCATCCATGGGGCCTCGGGGAGTTTCGACTTTTACTGTGGGGAGAAAATCTCCTGTCACTTCCACCACATCTGCATCGGGAGCAAAAAGGCGAAAAGTAACCGTTTTGTCTTCGTGGACTTCGGGAGAAATAAGTTGCTGCGCATTAAATAGGGCTTCCTGTGCAAAGCCAGTAAGGCAAAATGCAAGTAAAGCAACTGGGAAAAGGAATAGATTTTTCATAGGTTTTAAAGGTCTATTGTTTCATTTTGGAAAAATAGAGAAAAGGAAAGTAAAAACCTAGATTTTTACTCCGCTTTGCCTGACGTTCAGTTGATCTTAAGTAAGTTGAAATGATCTTATTTTTAAATCATAAAGTACACCAAGGCTCCTAAAAGTAGAATTAGCGCGATTAGCCAAAGGATCCAATACGGTTTTTGACTTAATGGGTTTTTGCCCCAAAAAGCCAGGGTCATTTTCATCAAAAAAGGTCGGTTTTTGGATATGGTCACATACAACTGGTCACTGAACTTGCGAAACAGACTGGATCGCTGATACCAATGATGCCAAATTTTCATAGGCTTTTTAAAATACCAAAAAGTGCGATAGGCAGAATCAGGTCCGCTGAATACGGCTCCGTCTTTTTCGATCAATCGGGATGCTTTTTTGAATTCCTTGAGCGGAATGTCAGGGAAATTTTCGGCCACATCCTGAAAAGTTTGGTATTCAAGCCCCTTTGTTTTACTCTTCCAAAAAATGATCCAGTATTTACAAAAACCACATTTTCCATCCCAAACAAAAAGGGGCTCTTGAGGTGGAAACTGCGTTTTTTGGATTGACTTAAACATGTTACTTGTGGTTTATAGACTAAAGGACTACACTATTCTTACGGACTTTCCGAGAGATAGATATGAATCAGACCGCGATGTTTCTTTTTCCATCCTTATCATTTATTCTTTAGTAGGATGGGATAGGCTTGACTTTTAATTTTTTTAAAGCCAGTTTGAAAAAGGACGGTAGTTATTTAGAACTGCTGATTTTATTCACTTAAAAATCAAAAAAGTATGAATTCCTTGGTAATCGGAGATCTTCATGGAAGGAATGTTTGGGAGAAAATCCCTGATCTCTCGACATTTGATCAAGTGGTGCTTTTGGGAGATTATTTTGATGCCAAAGAGGATATTACTGAGGAAATGCAAGTGGAAAATTTCTTGAAAGTCCTGGATTTCAAAAAATCCAATCCCGAAAAAGTTAGACTTTTGACAGGAAACCATGATTACCACTATTTTCCATTTTCAGATGCGGTGTTTAGCGGGTATTCCGAAACCCTCAATGCCAAGGTTTCTAAACTGCTGGATCAGGCCTATCAGGATGGAGTTTTAGACGCGATCTGCCTGATCAACCATTTTTTGATTTCCCATGCCGGAGTCACCAAAACTTGGTTTTCGGAAAAAATCGGGAATCCAGAGAAACTTCAATTGCTGGAAATAGAAGATGCAATTGCCAAGCTGTGGAGAGTGCAGCCAAATGCCTTTGGATTTGACAATCGTCCGGGGGCTTGGCCGGATGGAGATGACATATTTCAGTCTCCATTTAGCGTGCGTCCCGGTTCACTCAATCGCGACCGAATTCCCAATTGTATACACGTAATTGGTCATACTCAGGTACAGAAAATAACTATGATCGGAAATAACCTTATTCTTTGCGATGCCTTGGGCTATTCGAGGGAAGCTCTGATCATTAGAGACTCTACAGTTACGGTGATGGAGTTTTGAATCGCTTATCGATTCTATGGATTGAAAAATGTAACTTGAAAATCTTATTAAGACCCAAAAAGAATTCCAATATGAACAAGTTATTTATTGCATTTTTCCTTTTCCTCTTGATCAGTCATTCCGCTTTTTCCCAATCTCAGATTATCACGGGAGGCTGGGTGTTTGACACGGAGAGCAAAAGCTTCAAAAAAAATCAGGGGATTTACATGATCAATGGGCTTTTTGGCACCGGAAATGAAAATATCACCAACTGGCAAGTCCGAAATCTGAAAGACGACGACTACATTTTGCCGGGATTTATTGACCTGCATGCCCACTATCGGATAAGCCATGAAGGAAAGGCTTTTGATGATACGGTTGCCATGCCGAAGATTTTTTTGGCAAATGGCATCACGAGTACTTTTCCCGCAGGGGAAATCGAACCCGATAAAATGTGGGCTCTTCAGGAGGCTATCGATCGGGGACAGCGACCCGGCCCCAGAATCTTACACTCAGGCCCCTATTTTGGTACAGCCGCACCGGATTGGGATCAGGAAATCACCGAGGATCAGATTAGACAGCGCGTGGATGAGTGGGCTAAGCGAGGGGCTTATGGATTTAAGGCAAAAGGAATCACCGCTGATCAACTGCGCGTGTTAATCGATCAGGCCCACAAGCATGACTTGACGGTGACAGGTCATCTCAATTCTGGCTACCGCAATTCGGTCAATCCGCAGGAAGCAATCGAAATGGGGATTGATCGGGTAGAGCATTTTTTGGGAGGAAGGCTTTTGGCTGATTCCATCGATGCTTATCAGAGCCTAAAGCAACTCGATCCCGCCGATCCGCGATTGGATGAGATTATTCAATTGTATATCGATCATGGAGTTTATTTCGATGCCACACTGGCGACTTATGGGGCAATAGGTGGGGTTGATTCCCCAGTTTTCTTCGATTTTGCTTTTGAGGAATTGTACTACACGCCTTTGGCTGATCGTGTGATCAAGGCAAATGAGCCATCCGCATTCAATGAATTGTGTGCTCAAATCTATCCGGTCAAGCAAAAAGTACTCAAGCGCTATTACGATGCCGGGGGTTTGATTACGGTGGGCACAGATCGCCCCTTTTTGTTGGATAATTATCTGGGAGCTGGGATTGGCGGTTTTTTTATCCATCGGGAATTGGCCGCGATGGTAGAGATCGGGATTCCAGCTGCGGATGTGCTGTATTTTGTCACTCAGCAAAACGCCGAAGCATTAGGGATTGCTGACAAGGCAGGAAGCATCAGTCCCGGAAAATGGGCGGATTTTTTGGTGATTAAGGGAAATCCACTGGAAGATATTACCCGTACCCGATCGGTTCATACGGTGGTTCGCGGTGGGATAATTTACGATTCTCAAAGTTTGAAAAATGCAGCCAAAGGGAAGTTGGGGCCGGTGGAGTAATGCGCAAGTGAATAAAATTTAGTTTTAAATGTTATTTCAAAGCTGAATTTGAACTTTGGAAGTCCTTAATAAGTATATATCTTTAGTATCACTTTGAAAAAAATGAAAACACTATCTTTAAAGCTTAAGGAGTCTGTTTTTGAGGAAACAGAAGGAATAGTGAAAGAAAAAGGTCTTTCGCGAAATCGGTATTTTAATGAGGCTATTGATTTTTATAATCGCTATCAAAAGCGAAAAAAATTAACTCAGGCCTTTGCGAAAGCCTCTAAACTAGTTCGGGAATCTTCGATAGAAGTCAATGAAGAGTTTGATCGATTAATTGATGAAGGGGCAATTTGAAATTTGGCTGGTGAATTTAAACCCGGCGAAGGGTACGGAACCGGGGAAGATCCGTCCTGCAGTCGTGATTCAAACCAACTTGCTCAATCAATTCGATCATCCTTCGACATTAATCTGTCCCTTCACCACTCAACTTTCTACTAAAGAAAATTTACTGAGAGTTCGGGTAGGTAGGGAAGGTACAGGTTTGGAAGAAATCTCGGAGATTCTGGTAGATCAAATCCGCGCTTTGGATAATCGACGTTTTTTGGAAATGCTGGGGAAATTATCTCCAATAAAAGCATCTGAATTGAGCAAAAAGATTGGGGGGGGTTTAGATTTTTGATTTTGACAACCTTTACTTTTCAGAATAATATTTTGAATCGTCAAAATAATCTTTGATCTAAGAAATTAATTCTGACACAAGGAGGTCTTCATCCAAATCTTCCCAATGAATTCCTTCTCCTTCGCCAATAAATCTCCAATTTAGGAGCTCAGCTTCTGAAGCTCCCCTCAGCTTTATAAACCATTCTAAAGGTATACTCACTTCTCTTCCATCCTCCAAGAAAATAATCATTTTTTCAGTGGTAAAAGAAACATCTTTTGCAAGATTGGATTTCAAATTAGTTAAAATACTCATCCCAGCTTTTTGTTAGACTGTTTATATTTCTTGAATCAAGATACGAATTTCTCTAAGTTCAGGTGCAGAAAAGTTTTTTGTGGAAATTAGTTCAATAGGATCTAGAAGAAATTTTGCAGCTTTTCCAGACTTTTCTACATGAATGTGTTTTGGCAAGTGGTCGTTACTGTAAAAGAAAAATCGATAGCCATCTATTTTTTAAATGGTGGGCATTTTTACTAAAATTTAACTTAAACAACTAATAAAATTTTTTAACCATTGTCAAATCAGAAGTCCCAAATTAACAAACCTATTTGAAATTTTTAATTTATTATGGCAACTCTAACTCCATTTGCCATTCCACCATCCTCAAGGTATCTTTGCGACAGAAATAAAAAAACCGTAGCCGTGTCCAATAAAAACGTCAAAGTAGGTCTCGTTCAGCTCAGTTGCTCTGGGGACGTGGCCGAAAATATGAAGAAAACCATTGCAGGAATCCGTACTGCCGCCCAAAAAGGCGCTCAGGTGGTGGTCCTGCAGGAACTTTTTAGATCCCTCTACTTCTGCGATGTGGAGGATTATGAAAACTTCAAACTCGCCGAAGCCATTCCCGGACCTTCTACCGAATCCCTAAGTGGCATAGCCAAAGAATTGGGTGTGGTGATTGTTGCCTCACTTTTCGAAAAGCGTGCTGAAGGATTGTATCATAATACGACGGCTGTCCTTGATGCCGATGGAACTTACCTAGGGAAATATCGGAAAATGCATATCCCTGACGATCCGGGCTATTTTGAGAAGTTTTATTTCACCCCGGGCGATTTGGGCTACAAGGTGTTTCCGACCAAGTTTGGAAAGATTGGCGTTCTCATTTGCTGGGATCAGTGGTATCCGGAGGCGGCTCGGATTACGGCATTGAAAGGTGCTGACTTTTTGGTGTATCCTACGGCCATCGGCTGGCACAAGGATCAGGACGAACTCACCAACGAGGAGCAGTACGGCGCTTGGCAGACGATTCAGCGTTCCCATGCCGTAGCCAATGGCATTCCGGTTGTTTCAGTCAATCGAACAGGGGTAGAAGGACACATGCAGTTTTGGGGAGGTTCGTTTGTGGCCAATCCATTTGGAAGAGTCGTTTATAAAGCCCCGCATTTGGAGGAGGAAATCCACGTGGAGGAATTGGACTTGACTGGATCGGATCGCTACCGTACGCACTGGCCTTTCCTCCGGGATCGTAGAATCGATTCCTATGAGCCCATTACCAAACGTTTTCTCGACGAAGACTAAGCCGATGTCAGATATTTTCACACTTGCGCGAGAAGGGAAAGCAACTCCCGCTGAATTGGGTTATTATTTCCCGGCGGAATTTGCGCCGCAGGAGTCCATGTGGTTGTCTTGGCCGCATAAGGAAGAAAGCTGGCCGGGTAAAATCGAGACGATTTTTGCACCCTATTCCCAGTTTATCCGAGAAGTAGCCAAAGGGCAAAAAGTCAATATCAATGTGGCTGATGAAGCCATGAAGGCCTTTGCTTTGGCACATTTGGAAAAGACCGGTGCAGATTTGAGTAAAGTCCATTTTCATTTCTTCCCCACCAATGATGCTTGGTGTCGGGATCATGGTCCTGCCTTTGTAATCAATCCCAAAGCAGAACAAAAAAAGGCCATCGTCAAGTGGAATTACAATGCCTGGGGAGACAAGTATCCTCCCTACGATTTGGATAATCAGATTCCCATTCGAATCGCAGCGCACCTGGGTATTCCCTGTTTCAAGCCGGGAATCGTCATGGAAGGGGGTTCGGTTGAATTTAATGGAAAAGGAACGCTCCTCACTTCCACTGCTTGTTTGCTTAACGAAAACCGAAATCCTCACCTCAACCAAGACCAAATCGAAAAATACCTCTGTGACTATTATGGGGTAAATCACATTCTTTGGGTAGGGGATGGCATCATCGGGGATGACACAGACGGGCATATCGACGACATCACCCGCTTTGTGAATGAAGACACGGTAGTGACTGTGGTGGAAGAAAACAAAGCAGATGCAAATCATGAAATTCTGGCCGAAAATCTAGGATTACTGAAAAAAATGCGTTTGGAAAACGGCAAGCAACTCAATATTGTCGAACTACCCATGCCAAGTCCGGTGTACTGGGAAGATCAGCGGCTGCCTGCTTCCTATGCCAACTTTTATATTGGAAATGAAGTCGTCGTGGTACCCACCTTTCGGGATAAAAACGATCAAAAAGCCCTCGATATCCTGACAGATTGTTTTCCTGGACGATGCGTGGTGGGTATCGACAGCACCGATATAATCTGGGGACTTGGATCTTTTCACTGTTTGAGTCAGCAGGAACCGGCGGTTTAGTAGGCAGTTCGCAGTGTTCAGTAGGCAATGTTGCATTTAGCCGATGGTATTGATCAGTCTCAGCCTGTAGTCCAGTTAATAATCTGTGCAAATCAGAGGAATCTGTGAGCAATTTTTGAAGGCAGAAGTCCTCTGTTTCGCCTATTCTCCATACAAGAACCAGAAGTCTGATTTTTTTGAGGCGAACGATTTCGCCCTAAGTCCATGAGAAGGGAACTCTTCTAAATTTATCGTTTGACTTTTCCAAGAATCTTAAATAATTTAAAAATAGTTGAAATTTGATTGTTTATTTTGTTAGTTTAAGGTATTACCGAATAAACTAAGGAATAGGGGGGTGAAATATAAGAACTCAAAAGAATATTCCGAAATATTCCGTTTTTAAGTTTGTATTTTTCCAATAACTGTAAGTTTCTGAAAGTGAGGAATTTGGAAATGTGAACTAGAATACTTAAAATCAACCATTCATTTAATTATCTCTAACAATTGACTAGTAACAACTATGGAAAAATTAACAAATGACCAGATGGAAAATCTGGTGGGGGGCACAGACAGATTCGAATATTGTACTACTTTAGCTACAATGTGGACTTCAGGGGGCTGGCAAGGAGGATTTAATCTATTTATGGAAACTTGGGGCCCCAATTGTGCTGCTTATGGTTATGATTTCGACCCTGCACCCGCATCGGTTGAAGGATAATTCACAAAAAAAGTGTTTTCTTGAATCTAGAAAATTCCTCGGGGTCTGCCCCGAGGTTATTTATATTTATGAAGTTATTAAGTATTGTAAACTATTAAAAAGTTATAGGTGAAATATATCGTAGTTTTTGTTATTTTTTTTTTCCCCTTGAAGGTATATTCACAAACTTCAAAAATATGGGGAAAAGTTGTGGATTCCAAAGACAATTCCTCTATAGAAAATGTTTCAATTTATATAAGAGATAGTAATCAGGGGACATTTTCAAATGAAGAGGGAAACTTTATTTTTACCTTCGATGGTGATTTTACATCAATTATATTTCAAATTATCGGTTATAAACCTGTAGAGATTCTAATTTCTGAGGTTTCAGATAACATGACAATAAGAATGGATCAGGATCCATATTTTTTGCAAGAAGTATTAATCGAGGCTGATTCCTCATTGCAGATTATGCAAAATGCATTTTCAAGGATAAAACAAAACTATCCGAATAAACAACATTTACTAAAAGCATATTATAGAGAATCTGTTTTGAGAGATGATAATTACGTTAGATTTTTAGATGCGGCAATTGGAATAAATGACTTTTCCTATAGATCAGATCCATTAAGAAGAAAAATTGAAGTATATAATCTTCGCAAGAGTAAAAATTTCGTTGAAGAAAGTTTAATGCGGAAAATATTTGCCTTATTTTTAACTGATGAAAATGACTTTTTAATCAGTTTGAATTTTAGAGATATCTTGAGAAGATACCATCGAGAACCATCTTATTTTAGGGGTATAAATAAAGATTTGTTAAGCTTTTTTGATTTTAAGGTTGATTCAATTTTTAAAAATGGGATGGAACCCGTTGCGAAAATTTCTTTTTCTGCACCAACTGGGATGTTTTCGACCAATGGGTTCTTTTTAGTCAATTTAACAGATTATGCTGTAATATCCATAGAGATGACCCGAGTGCCAACTGATCTTTTAACAAAGGATCTCTTTTTGAAAAAGGCACTTTCTAATTATTCGATCGTGGAGTATCGTAAAGTTAATGATAGATATTATTTGTCTAGGTTTTTTTCTCAAGGTACAGAAAACTTGGCTGCTATAGATTCAGATTCGAAAAGCGGTATTCAAGTATTAAAAATGGAACTTTGGGTAAATGAAGTTTTTGACAATAAGCGTTTTTTTGAGAAGATCAAAAATAAAAATAAACTAGAATGGAAAGCTGAACTAAGAGATTTAGATATTCCCTATGATTCTGCTTTTTGGAAGTCTTATAATTTTATCCCGGATTCACTTGAATACCAAAAAATGGTACGGGATTTAGAAAAATTAAATTCCAATAATTAAGTATATGTCTCACTTTCTATCACCAATAAATGAATTCGCGAGTCAGTCTTTTTGGAGAATTTTTATCATTGTTGCTGCACTCAATTTAATTTCAACACTAATCTACAACCATCTTGTATGGTCTGAATTGGTATATTTGAATGAAGTAGGTCTTGAAGTTCCTAATGATAATTTTAGAAAAGGGAGCAAAACTAGATTCATGATTAATCTGACTGTGGATGCTTTTTCTCCATTATGGCTAATGGTAAAAAGTGGAATTGTTACAGGACTTATTTATTTGATATCATATATTCTAAATGTAATAGTTGCTCCATTACACATCATGAAAAGTATATTAGCCTCCTATCTTTTTGTTATTTTTGGTGATTTAATCTATTCAGTTATTCTTTTATTATATTGTCCACCCTTAGTTAAAAACGACATATTGCATTTTTATCCCTTAAGTTTCTTGAATTTTTTGAATCCTAGTTCTGATCTTAATAAATTTTACCCTATTTGGTCCAGAATTAATATTTTTCAATTATTGTTTATCTTTTCATTATATTATTTATTTCGAATCCAACATAATCTTTCCCATAAAAATTCTATTTGGTTGATTCTTTCGTATATTATTTTTTATGGTATGTTCTTAGTTTTTTGGCTACTTATTTCTATTTAATATACTACTTGTTTAAATAAATATGGACACTAGAAAGTTTATTTTATTATCATTGTATTTAGTGGTTTTATTATGTTTTATTCTCATTTATAGGCAATTTTCCTATCAATTTAATCGAAAGATGTTGTTCATAGAGTTTCCAAATTTAATCATAAAAAATTTGGACGGTAATAATGCAAGCTTAAGGAATATTACAACTGATATCCCTTCTGTTTTAATCTACTTCAATTCCTCCTGTCCGATCTGTCAGTCTGAGGCTGAGTTAATTGAGAGTAAATTTAGAGCGGATACGCTCACGCGGTTTTTATGGGTTTCCTCCGAGTCGCTTGAGGAGGTCAAAAAATTTGCTGCACACTATAGCCTTGATAGATTGGATACGCACCGCTTCTATTCTGATACACTTTTTAGACTGGCCAATGCCTTTCGATTGACCGGAGTCCCCGCTACGTTTGTCTATGATGCTGAAGGTAATCTAGTGGATTATACCTTGGGTGCGGTATCCGTGTCAGACTTGAATCTTTCCATCCAAAAAGCCCATGATCGCTCCCGCTAAAATGCCTGTGGTCTTGCAGCAGGCGAGTTCTGACTGTGGGGTGGCCTGCCTGGCTTCGGTGATTCGGTATTTTGGTGGGGAGTGTTCGTTGGAGCATCTGCGTCATCTTAGTGGCACAGCTATTCAGGGTACGACGGTTTTGGGTTTGGTGGAAGCAGCTCGGCAGCTGGGGATGGAAGGCGATGCTTTCCGTGTAAAGCAAATCAATTACCTCGATAACCTTGAGTTTCCTGTCATTCTTCATGTAGTCATTGATCAGAAATTGAGCCACTTTATGGCATGCTATGGCAAAAAGGGAGACCGGTATCAGATGATGGATCCGGCTTTGGGAACTCGCTTGCTCACGGCGGAGGAACTTTTGGAGATCTGGCAAAGCAGGACGCTGGTTTTGATCCAGCCCGGATCTGTTTTTGAGACATCGGAAAGTAGCCGTCAAAGAAAGAGAAAATGGATCCTAGACTTGATCCGTCCGGATTTACCGATTTTGTTGATTTCGGGTTTTCTGGGGTTGATCGTGACCGTTTTGGGGCTGGCTGTGGCAGTATTTTCCCAAAAACTCATCGATGAGTTTCTGCCCAATCAAGCCTGGCAAAAGCTTAGCCTGGGCCTGGTATTGCTTTTAGTCCTTTTGATAGGTAGATCGGTACTCAGCTACCTGCGTGCGTCCATTTTGGTGCGTCAAAGCAAAGAATTGAATCTCCGACTGATTAGCGGATTTTTTGAGCAGTTGCTGGGATTGCCCAAGGTGTTTTTCGACTCCAGAAAAGTCGGGGACATCACCTCGCGGATGAATGATTCCCGCCGCATTCAGCGGGCGGTATCGGTCTTGACTACCGAACTGATGGTGGATTCCTTTGTGGTAATTGTGTCCATGGTTTCGATTACCTTATACTCTTGGGAGGTTGGAAGTTTGGTGGCTATTTTTCTGCCGGTTTATTTTATTCTGGTGTTTGGATTCCACAAGCCGATCAAGAAGGGGCAGAAAGCACTGATGGTGAGTTATTCGGGTTCAGAATCAGCCTTTATTGATACTCTGACCGGTATAGGAGCCGTCAAAGGAGAATCCAAAGAGGGGCTGTTTTTGAAAGTTAATCAAAGTGCCTACCATAGATTTCAGGATGATGCTTTTGCCTTAGGACAAGTCAGCAATCGCTTAGGCTTGGTGTCCCAACTGGCGGGTGTGGTTTTTTTGGTTTCTGTTTTGGGCACAAGCTGCTATTTGGTGGCACAAAATCAAATGGAGTTGGGAGTCTTGGTGGCCATCAGCGGAATGCTGGGCATGCTGGTGCCAGCGGTGAACAAGCTGGCCCTTGCTAATCTTCAAATTCAGGAGGCACAGATCGCGGGGGATAGACTTTACGAGTTTGTACAGATAAAAAAGGAGCAGGTAGAAGAGGGGGTGGAGATTCCTGAGGCGGTAAACCGGATTCAGGTGGAGAACTTGAGTTTCCGCTTTCCAGGTAGAAAACTTCTCTTTGACGGGCTGAGTTTTGAATTGAAGCAAGGAAAGTTGAGCGTACTGTTGGGCGAATCCGGGGGTGGTAAAAGTACACTCTTACAAGTTTTGATGGGTTTTTATCCCCCCGAATCGGGATCTATCCTGATCAATGGGGATAGGTTACTGCAAGATATTTCTAAAAACGGCTGGCGAGAACGAGTAGGCTACGTACCTCAGGAGATCAAAATTTTCAACGGGAGTCTGGGGTATAATCTCAGCTTGGAACCCAATCCGGCTAGTTTTGAACAGGTTGTCCGACGATGTCAGGAGTTGGGCTTGCGTGAGTTTTTCGAGCGGATGCCTCAGGGCTATTTTACTCAGGTGGGAGAAGAAGGAGTGAATCTATCGGGAGGCCAAAAGCAGCTGGTAGGCATTGCCAGGGCTTTGATCAAACGTCCTAAGGTACTTCTGCTGGATGAATTCACCGGAGCCATGGATCGGATGACCGAGCAAAAAATGCTTGACTTGATCCTGAAGCTAAAGGAAGAGATTGCTATCTTGGTCGTGACGCACCGAATCCGACCTGCCTTGCTTGCAGACGAAGTGTTGATATTGGATCAGGGTAAACTGGTGGAGGTAGGTTCACCTCAGCTACTCTTGCAAAGAGAAAATCTACTCACAGCAAGTGTTCGTGATTTGACTAGTGCTTGAGGAGGATGTTTTGACTAAATATTTTCTAAATATGCTGGTAATCGGCATCGACAGCACAGATATCATCTGGGGGCTCGGATCATTTCATTGCTTGAGTCAGCAGGAACCGGCTGTTTAGTAGGTGGTGATCAGTCTCAGTTGGCAGTAGCCAATTTTGTCAGGCTGAACACTGGAGCTACGAGAGTAGCGTATATCGAAGCTGGCAGTTTGTAGTCCGGTCAATAATCTGTGTAAACCCTTGGATTCTGGGAGTTAAAGTGAAAGTAAAAAGCTTAAGTCAGAAAGCTGAAAATTGGATTTCTACAGATAAAACAAGAATCCGTGAAAATTTTGTGATTTATTTTTGAAGGCAGAAGTCCTCTGTTTCGCCTATTCTCAATACAAGAATCAGAAGTTTGAATTTTTTTTCTGAGTTGAGCGACTCCGCCCCAGTTCCATTGCATGGGACTTCCATTAAATTCACCGTTTGATTTTTCCAAGAATCGAAAATAATTTAAAAATAGTTGAAATACGATTGATTATTTTATCAGTTAACAATCTAGCCAAATAAACAGAGGAATATGGGGGGGGTAAAACCTAAAAATTCAAAAGAATATTCCGAAAAATCTCATTTTCAGCTTGTACTTTTCTAAGAATTGCAAGGGTTTGATCCTAAGGGATTTGGAAGTATGAACTAGAATACTTAAAATCAACAATTAATTTAATTATTTTCAACTTACAAAATTAGAATATGAAGAAAAAACTAAAAGTTTTATCGATCATGCTTGGACTTTCTTTTATGGGAATCCTTGGATTTGACTTGATAGGGTCAAACAGCTCGGTTGGAATGATTTCACAGAATCTCATTTCAACCTCTCAAGCACAAACCCTCGAAGAGCCTTGTCCACCTTGTGGACCGCTTATGGGAAATGAATCTGGTACTCGTTATTGTTGTGCTGATACCAACAGTGACTATTGCCCTGCTGCAAAGTGCTAGATAAAAAAATCAAGCTGTCTCAATGGTTAAGTTTAGAGACAGCTTGTATTTCATCATATTCAAACCGAATCATTAAATGTCAATCATGAAGCAATACATTTTTATTTTATTCTTTATTTTAATGGTAGGATGTAACCCTTCAGGAGAAAAAGAACTGAATTATACTAAAATAGTCCAAGGTTTACCATCTATTAATGATGTTGTCGAATTCAATAACTATTTCGAGATAAGTGAAATAATACCTTTGGAAACTAGTGATTCTTCAATTATTGATTATGTATATAAAGTTGTAGCGGATGAATATTTATTTATAAAAGGTGGAGGGGCAGTTTACAAATTTGATAGGACTGGTAAATTCCTTTCAAAGATTGAAAAAGGTATTGATGGTCCTAATAACTTTAAAAATTTAACTGATATCATTTTATTGCCTGAACAAAATAGGATTTGGATTTATGATTCAAATAATAGAAATATTCTTCAGTTTGATTATGATTTTAACTTTGAAATAAAACACAATTTGGGTTTTCCTCTATTTGGTATCGAAAGAACAAAAGAGCAATTATTAGGTAGCCCTGGCTATATGAGGTCTACTGATAAGCCAAATTCTCTGTTAAGATTTTCCGGTAATAATTTAGCTACTGGCTATTCGTTTCAGGAATCTTATCTTCCTTTTAATGAGGAAAAATCCAAATATTTACACATCAATAGAAGTGATTATTTTTCTGCTACAAATCGAGAGGGTTTAAATTTTGTAAATTCTTTTAATGATTCAATTTATTACATTGATAAAAATGGAGTGCCAGAGGTAGAGTATGTAATTGATTTTGAGGATAAAAAGGTTTTAGAAGAAGATTTAACGAATAGGGGTTACTCCACAATCGTGGATGTATTTACCTTTATTAATTCTACAGATAAATCATTTAATGTCGGTAATATTGTCCAAACTAATGAGTATCTTATTTATCGGTTTTTCAACTCTGGAAAGCCATTTATATCAATTTATAATAAAACGGATAATAGTTTGTCTTCTGGTCAAAAAATAAAATTAAAATTGAAAGATAGAGAATTTATTTTTAACGTAGATGAAGAGATGCGGATTGGCTCTTTTGGTAATGGGTATGGATATATTTCTTTACCATTAGAAGGAGGTGTTTTGGATCAAATTGAAGGATTCGAAACTATAAAAGAAGGCGATAATCCAATTATCATTTTATTCCATGAAAAATAACTTTATAATTCTTTTATTTATGCTATTAGGTTGTTCTGAAAAAGATTCAATTGGTGATTCTTCTTTTGAAAAAGTTGATAACTTAAGTCGATTAATAGCTGAAGGTTTGGAAAATAAAGATGGATTTTATTTTACTTTTGAAAATAAATTTTCGAAAAATATCAATGGTGTTCTATTTGTTTTACCCAAATCTTCTTGTTTTAATTGTTTTGAATATTTGACAGATGAATTAGCCCTTTTTTATTCAGAATATAACTTGAATAAAATTATTGTAATAAAAAATGAAAATATTAAGAATAGGGAAATTAGATTTTCTTTGAGAAACGTCATTAATGCAGATAGTATAGATGTATTCAATAATTTGGATTTTGACATTGTTAACCCTCATGAATTTTATCCGAAATTAGGCTTAATTAAAAATGGAACCCTTTCCTGTGTTGAAGTCTTTGAGCAGGGAGATGACTTGAAAGTTAGAAATTATTTTAAATTTCTAAAGGTTATGATAGAATGATTGTGATTATTAAAATTTGAATAGTGAACATTAGAATATTAATGCTTTTAATTATGATTATTTACCAATTTATATAGAGTTTTTCTAAAGCATTGGTTATTTCCATTTATTTCTGTTGTAAGAAATCAAATAATATAAATTTATTTCTAACTATTTCCTATGGCTATTAGAAGTTTTTGACTTGGACCTCTATTCTGCTCCATATTACATTTTGATTTTATTTTACTGATTGTATCGATAAAATACGATTTCTTACAAAAACCAACACCATCTTATTAGAAGTAAATCAACTCGGATCCACATCCACAATCCACCGAACAGAACGAAAAGCCGGAATGGCTTGAAGCTCTTGTAAAATCTCCCCCAATTTTTCTTTAAATGTCGTTTGGGTGGTTCCGGAGCGCTCCAGCTTGATCAGGCTTTCAAACTGATACTGATTTTTGATACGACCGATCAGTCCTTTTTCGGGACCCAAGACAATCTTTTTCACGGCGATTTGAGCCATTTGTCGATGGAGAGCAATGGCCGCTTTTTCCGCAGTCTTATGATCGCTGTGTCGGGTAGTGATTTTGACCAACTTGACATAGGGAGGATAGAAAAATTGCTTTCGGTCCATCATTTCCTTTCGGAAAAAAGCATCGTAGTCTCCCCGGATCACCTGCTCAAAAAGCGGATGCTCCGGATTTCTGCTTTGGATGACGACTTGACCTTTTTCGCTTCGTCGACCCGCTCTTCCCGCTACTTGAGTGATCTGCTGATAGGCACGTTCTCCGGCTCGAAAATCCGGAAAATTTAAAATCCGATCTCCGTCCCAAATTCCTACCACTGTCACCCGCCCAAAATCCAGGCCTTTGGTAATCATCTGTGTCCCCACCAAAATATCGATCTGCCCTGCACTAAATTCATCCAAAATCCGCTGATAGCCATATTTGCTTCGGGTGGTATCCAGGTCCATTCTCCCCATCCGAGCTTCGGGAAAAAGTAAAATCAACGATTCCTCTATCCGCTCGGTTCCCATTCCCATGGTGCTGAGCTGTGTGCTGCCGCAAGCTGAACAGTCGCTCGGGACCTTTTCCTTGTATCCGCAGTAATGACAGCGGAGTTCCTCGGCAAACTGATGGTAAGTCAGGCTTACATCACACTGCACACATTGCCCGGTCCAGCCGCAGTCTTCGCATTGGATATAAGGCGAATAACCACGGCGATTTTGGAAAATGAGTACCTGCTCGTTTTTGCCCAAAGCCTCTTGGATTTTCTCTCTGAGCAGGCGAGTCGAATCCAGTTTGAGCAGATTTTTCTTTCGGTCAGCAGCTAGATTTGCGAGGTGAAATTCTGGTAAAGCCGATTCGCCAAAGCGTGAAGTCAACTGTACATAGCCGTATTTTCCTTTGCTGGCATTGTAGTAAGTTTCAAAGGAAGGAGTAGCCGAACCCAACAGCGTTTTGGCCTGATGAAAATAAGCGAGCATGATCGCCGCATCCCGTGCCTGAAACCGCGGTGCCGGGTCAAACTGCTTGTAGCTCGACTCATGCTCCTCATCCACGATAATCAACCCCAAGGAATCAAAAGGAAGAAAAATCGATGAGCGCACGCCGACCACAAATGAAAAGCGCCCGCTCAAAACGCCATTCCAAACTTCAACACGCTCATTATCCGAGTATTTGGAATGATAAACGCCCATTTTAGATCCAAATACCTGCTGCAGTCGATTCACAATCTGCGTGGTCAAGGCGATCTCCGGAAGGAGCAACAAAACCTGAGAGCCGCTCTCGAGTACTTCCCGAATGAGTTGAATGTAAATTTCGGTTTTTCCACTCCCCGTAATTCCGTGGAGCAACACGGTATTTTTATCCTCAAAATGACCCTTGATTTCTTGTACTGCCTGCGCTTGAGAAGTGGAGAGTTTGGCTGCTTCCTTTTCAGGTTCCACTTCGCCGATTCGGTTGATGAGTTTCTTAAAACTCTCGAAAACCCCGTTTTTGATCAGGGTTTTCAGGGAACTTTCCGAATCTCCCTCTTCCAAAAGTTTGGATTTGTCCAGCCCTTTTTCATTCAATTCTGGAGAATTGAAAATGGGCACATCTCTCAAGTATTTAAGCAGGATAGATTCCTGTTTAGGCTTTTTGGCTAGTTCCTCAAATAGGGTTTCGAGGATTTTTCTATCGGAGACAAATTCTGCGGTAAGCCGTACCCGAGTTTCAATTTTTGGGGTATATTTTTCTTGGACTTTTTCAAAAATCAAAATAGCTTCTTTGGCTACCAAACTTTTCAGAATCGGATGAATCGTCTTGATGCCCAGTACTTTTTCGCAATCTTCGTAGCTTAATTCCGAATTTTGTTCAAGCGCATCTAATATTTTATCCTCGCGCTCATCCATGGGGTAGGAGGCATTTTCCCGATCAAAATTAGGATTGGATTGGACTTTGGATTCACTGGAAAGCCGAAGCCCCGAAGGCAATGCCGCAAACATGACTTCCCCGATATGGCAGCAGTAATATTCCGACATCCATACCCAAAACCGAATCTGAAGCGGATTGACAGAGGGCTGAATATCGAGTACCTCCAGGATGGGCTTGGCTTCGTAAGCCTGAGGGGCCTTGTTGTGTACTTTGCCGATGATTCCGGTGAGGATTTTTTTTCGGCCAAACTGGACAATGACCCTCGCCCCAATCTGAATTTCTGAAAGCAGATTGCGGGGAATTTTGTAGGTAAACATCCTCGGGATGGGTACCGGCAAAATCACATCCGCAAAAGAAAGTGATGCGGACTGTGGGCTAAAATCTTCGTCTCCAAAAAGGCTTTGCACGGAATCAGGTTAAATAAGGCAATTGGTCGAGTGCTTCTTTTATGGTGCTGACCGGCCGGCGGCAAGCATGATCAAAGCAAACATAAATTAAGGCATTTCCGGTCGAATCGGGAGTTTTTCCGGTCAAAATCGGGGCACTTTCTGTCATTTTTTCTGACCAAGCCACGATCAAATTGGAAGGATGTTTTTTGAGGAGCTCACCGGCCAATTTTTGGGCACCTTTTCCGACGATGGCAACCTCAGCGGTGGGAACAACAGTTTCCAACAATAAACTCGCCCAATTGCAGAGAAATCCGGGTTCTTTGAGAATCAATTCCCTCATTTGGTTTAGCATTTTCTGGGAAATCAAAGCATAGTGATCCTCATAGGTGAAAAGCGACAGCCGGTGGAGATTGCGGGCCATAATGGAATTCGAAGCTGGAATCACATTGTCGAAGAGCTCCTTTTTGTTGGCAATGAGTTTTTCGGCTTTGGGATTGTTGAAAAAGAACAGGGAATCGGCCTCATCAAAGAAATGCAGTAGACAATCATCTGTGAGTTTTTTGCCCAAATCCAAGTATTTTTTCTTACCGTTGATTTCAAAAGCGCGAAGTGCAGCTTTGATTACCGCCGCATAATCCTCCAAAAAGGCAGGAGTGTAAGCTTTACCGTTTTTGTAGCTACGATGAAGTGTCCCATCGATGATCATTTTTTCCTGGATGAAATCCAGATTTTTCAACCCCAAGTTAAGCATCCTTTTTTCTCCCGTCGCGATAAAACCTTGAAGCAAACCAGAACTCATCAGCCCATTCCAGCCAGAGATGATTTTATCATCTTTGCCGGGAAAAATCCGCTTATTTCGTACCACAAGTAGCTTTTTCTTGATCGTATCCAGCTTAGATAAAAGCTCCGAATCCTCCATTTTGAAGTCTGAAGCTACTTTTGAATAATCTTCGGTCTGAAAAAGAATATTGACACCTTCTTCCCAATTTCCGTGGATTTTAAGGTTATACAACTTCCGAAACCAAGGCATTTCATCCCCGACCAGTTTTTCGAGTTCGGAATAGCGCCAAGTGTAAAATTTCCCTTCGACTCCTTCGCTGTCAGCATCCTGTGCGGCATGAAATCCACCTTCTTCGGTGAGCATTTCGGTTTCGAGCCAGTTGACGGTTTCAGTGATTTTTTCGATAAAAAGAGGTTCTTTACTTACCTGATAGGCTTTGGCATACAATTCCAGCAGTTGGCCGTTATCGTAAAGCATTTTTTCGAAGTGCGGCGCAAACCATTCTCCATCGACCGAATACCTAGAAAATCCACCGCGGAGATGATCGTAAATCCCGCCCATTCCGATTTTCTTGAGTGTAAAAAAAACGCGTTCTTTTAAATCCTTCCGCTGCGCAATGATCGCATAATCCAATACAAAATCCCAAATGGATGGCATGGGAAACTTGGGGATCCGTTTCAATCCGCCCCATTCCGGATCAAACTGAGGGCTGAGTTTGGAGATGATTTTGATCAGGTCATCGGGATTGGCTTGTTCTTCACTCACCCGAATGCCATATTTTTCGATTTCAGAGCGATTCAGGCTATGACCAAATCCTTCGGCACTCTCGGCCAACTGATCCGGATGCTTTTTGAAGGCATCGGCAATATTGGCCAAGAGACGCGTCCATTGCTCATTTTTGAAATAGGTACCTCCATAAAAAGGCTTCTGATTGGGCATCAGAAATACATTCAATGGCCAGCCACCCTGAAGGCCCATGGCTTGTACCGCATCCATGTAAATATTGTCCAGATCAGGCCGCTCTTCCCGGTCGATTTTGATGCAGACAAAGCGCTCATTCATCAACTCGGCGGTGAGCTCATCTTCAAAACTCTCCCGCTCCATCACATGACACCAATGACAGGCCGAATAACCGATGGAAACGAGAATCGGTTTGTTTTCCACTTCTGCTTTCTTCAGAGCCTCGGGTCCCCAAGGATACCAGTCTACAGGATTATGAGCGTGCTGGAGTAGGTAAGGGCTTTGGGAATGGATAAGTCTATTGGGCATGGTGGTAAAGTTTCATTGTTGAAAAGAGCTTAATCGGTGTCACCATGAACGGAGTCGAAGGGATTTTCCCGTTCGTTAAGCGTAGTTTTTATTTTCTTGATCTCATTTGAAAAATCAAATTCAGTACTCATTCGTTCCAGTTTGATCAAGAGGTTTTGGAGAAACTTCCGATGAGCATCACTTTCTGGATTCAAAGGCCGATGCCCCAATTCTCGTTGGATTTTTTCAATTTCAGAGACTTTTTCTCGGGTTTCTTTTGAAAAGAAAGTACTTGAAAATCGCTCCCAAATGTAGTTTTCGGCCTCATCTGTCGGATGAATCCGGTCTTCTTTGTAAAAACGATAATCCCGTAATTCATCCATCATGATTTCATAAGAAGGGAAATAGCTGACAGATTCAAATTTCTTTTCCAATTCATGGCAGAGTACACGAAGAAGACTTTTGCTCAACTGATTTTCGGGAATGCCGTCCTTGATATGGCGAACCGGACTGACAGTAAGGATAATGTTGAGCTGAGGAAAAACTCGGGAAAAATTATCTAGGACCTTGGCCAAATCAAACGTCATACCTTCTAGGGAAGAAAGATTCTTTTGAAAGAGTTTCTGAGGTTGTTTGTGGCAATTGGCAACCGACCCAAAGTCCTGATGATCATAAATCCAGGCAGTGCCAAAAGTCAGAATCAAGTGTGAACTTTTTTTGAAGTATTCGTGGGTTTTTTGAATTTGTTGGTTCCATTTTTCCTCCAGTTCCAAAGCGCTTTTTCCATTCAAATCCGAATGTACCGCATAATGAAAGAATAGCCCTTCCCGCTGCAAAATTCCCGATGGCTCCAAGGGGTCCTGAAAAAGTGTGTGATCCAGCAGCTTAGCGAGTATGCTAGGGTGAAAGATCGTTCCGAAGGGATTGATTAACACGTCAAATTTGCTTTCCAGCATTTTCTGACCAATCACCTGCGCAAAACAGGAACCCATACTCAGGATTTTAGACTGATGGGAAATGGGAAAGTCGGCTGGTGGAATTTCAAAGGAAGTAAACCAATTCATGATATGAATTTAAGAATTCTTGATCCCTGATGGTTTATTTAGTCGGATAGTTTGTTTTCATCCAGTCGTAGGATTCCCTAATCAATTGACGCAAAACCACCTCATCTACATCGGCGAGTTTATTGATATACAAGCAGGAAGCTCCTGTTTTGTGTTTTCCGAGCTTGGCAAAAAGCTTATCAAAACTTTTTTCCATACAACCAAGCAGGTAAATGGAAAGGGAAGTTTTGCGCGGGGAAAAACCCGCAATCAGAAAATCTCCCTCCCGACCGCTTTCATATTTGTAGTGATACTGCCCAAATCCAACGATAGAATCTCCCCACATGACGGCTTTTTCGCCGGTAACTTCTTCCATGATTTCTTTGATGCGGAATGCATCTTCCCGTTTTTTGGAAGATTCTACTTGATTGAGGAAATCTGCTACAGAAGCATTGGTAGGTTGGGTTTTGTTTTCTGCCATGATTTAGTCCATTAAGTGCTTTTTCAGAAAGTTGGCGGTTTCATTGGAAACGCGGATCATATTTTCCCACTTCATCCAGTGATGTGTGTCTCCGGGGATCAGGATGGACTCGTAGGGCTTTTTCAGTTCGTCAAAGCGTCTGATCAAATTGGTCGTTTGAGCTACGTTGACATTGCGATCATCATCCGAATGGATGAACAGCACCGGGCTGGTCCAAGTATCTAAATCGGCGATTGGGGAGGATTCCCATGCGATTTTTTTAGCTTCCTCGTAATCTGGTGCAACTTCGTATCCTTCTGGTAATTCATAGCGGCTATCTAGGTCATGTACCCCATGAATATCCACACCCACCTTGAATAAATCCGAATCTCGTGCCAAGGCTAATGCGGTCAAATAGCCACCGTAACTTCCTCCATAAACTCCAATTTTGTTCGCATCCACTTGGGACAAGTTGGCAAGATATTCTCCTCCAGCCTTGATATCTTGGTATTCAACCGCTCCCTGATAATAGGCATTTGCAGGTCGGTGAAAGTCATAACCATAGCCGATCCCCAGTCGGAAATTGACCGAAAGTACCACAAATCCCATCTCTGCCAAGTATTGGTTCAAGGCATAGGTATTCGTGTAATAGTCCATATAACTCCAGCCTAATAGCATCTGTCGCTGCGGACCGCCGTGGATAAATACGATGCCGGGCTTTTTTGCTGAACCACCTTCTTTTTCGAATAGCTGCCCAAATACGGTGGTGCCATCAGGCGCGGTGAATTGTACCTGTTTTGGGGTGACTAATTTATCTTCAGGGAAATCAGAGGGAATCAAATCGGCTTGAAGGAGTTTAGTTTCATTCTCTTTTTTTATGGTGACTAGGTGTGGTCTTTGGGCGGTAGCCGAAAAATAAGCCAAACCATTTTCTGACAATGCAACCGGATAGGCTTCGATTCCTTTTCCATCGGTTTCCCAAGTTAGTTTTTTGCTAGCTAACTCTACCGTGCCAATATGTCTGCGGTCTTGATCTTCTTTTGTGGGACCAAAATTGGCGGAAAATAACACCTTTTTACCATCAGGACTGATGTTGATCTGTTCGACCATATAGTCTCCGGGAGTCAAAAGAGTCTCAGCTTTAGTCTCCAAATCCAAGCTATATAGGTGCTGCCAGCCGTCGTGGTAGGATTCAAACACCAATTCGTTTTCATTGGGATAGGAGAAAAAGAAATAGCGATAAGAACCGGGGAGGGTTTCCGGTGCTTTCCAGAGCATCTCGGCTTTTCCGCTTGCTACATCCGCTTGCCAGATTTCCCATGGACTGTGCCGAGGTTCTAAAAGGGGATAGGCTGCTCCTGTTCCACCAAGGGTTTTGATAAAAGCGATTTTGCTTCCGTCCGGAGACCATTTGGGCTGGGAATATCGGTGAAAGGAGGGCGCGATAAACTGGATCGGAGTCTCTGAGTCTCGATATATTCCGATCAACTGATGACCACTCCTGTTGACAGTAAAGGCCAAGCTTTTTCCATTTGGAGAAAATTCCATGGAGTTGACAGTTCCTTTGATTTCAAAGAGTTGATACGGTTCTTCTACATTATGGGCATTGGCTTTCCATACTTGCCCATTTTTTAAAAATAAAATATCACTGAAATTGCCCAGGTGAATATTATCTCCTTCGCCAAATCCCTCGATCATTCGGGAAGGGAGGTCGATAGCAAATAGTTCTACCTTAGGGAGCTTGGTTAGGTTATCGGCATTGACGGTGGAGGAAGCGTTGCCTCCTCCATGGTCTCCACCGCGAACAAAGACCAAATGATTTCCTTCGGGGGTGAAGCTTAGCCCGCTGATTTCCTGTCCATTGTCTTGATCAAAGGAGGTCAGTTTTTCGGGTTGGAAATCCGGTGCTTTGGCGTAATACACGTTCCGCTTTCCCTGCTCGTACATCACCCAGGCAAGTTGAGTGCCCGAATGATCGGCTGTGAGTCCGGATGGAAAGGTGAATTTGCCCACTTGCTCTATGGTAAAGGATTGGGAGAAGACGCTTTGCAATGAACAAAGGAAAAGGATAATAAGGAGGCGTATTTTCATGGTTGTAGTCTTTGGAAAGAAGTTTCTCAAGTTCGTGTGCGAGTTCTTGGTTTTATGGAAGATAGAGTTGGTATTGGCTGACAAAAGGCGGTTGCAGTTGTATTCTGCCTAAAACCTCCTCTTTGTCCTTACTCCATGCCAGGCGATGAAAAAGCATGCTCTTCATTTGGCGTTTGAGTTCCCGGACAGACCAGTTTTCTTTTTCGTATTGTCTGGTGTAGAAGCTGATTTCGAGTTCATTATTAGACTTTAATATTTCACAATAATGACTCAACGACAATTGTCCAGACAGTGTCTGGATTTTTGGGAAATTGAGATATAGGTTTCGGATTTGAAATAAGTTGGACCTGCTAAATCCTTTTCCAAACTCAAGGCTCAAATCTTTGGAAAGTCGATCTAGCAGATTTGTCCCATACTCCGATTTTACCTCGCCTCCCTGCTCAAACTCCACGATATGCCTTCCGATTTGCCAGTAAGTCTGTACAAGAATGGTGTTTACTGTTCGGCCGGCTTGTACTCGCCCTGCCTGCAAGAGCTTACTAATCTCGGTTTTCAGTAATTGATAGTCGGTATGGCTCAGAGATTTTTTCATGTCAATAGCGATCATGAATCAGATAAAGTACTTTTTGCAGTTCCGTTTTCAGTTCGCTAGAGGGAATCTGATAGTTATTCATCAAACAGGAAAAATGAAGGATTTTTCCGCTTTTTGTCAGCAAATATCCACTCAATGCACTGGACATGCTCAGGGTCCCGGTTTTAGCATAAATGTAGGCAGGCTGACCCAGGTCGGCAGGATACCAACTTCGGATCGTGCCAGATTCTCCTCCTGCGGGGAAGTAGGCCTGGATTTTTTCCCATGGGACTTCCGCTCGGATTTTTCCCAAAAGGGCAATAATTGATCGTGGCGTAAACATATTTCTAGCGGAAAGTCCCGAACCATCGAACCACATAGGTTCGTCGGGTAGATCATTGAGCAGGTTTTCTTTGGCATAATCGATCGCGTCTTTTGTGCTGATCTCATTGTTTAGTTGATCTGAGACCAAGAGTAAGAGTTGCTCGGCTAGGAAATTATCACTGATTTTCATCATTTGAGCATAAATGCTATCGGCTGCTGCGGTTTGGAGTTTAAGGGGTTCCGATGCTAGGTAATTGGAAGGTTGGATCAGGGTAATTTTTTTACCTATTTTTTCTTCGAGTAATTTGCTTGTAAATTCTGCGGAAGTCACAAATGGAATGTCCCGCTCAAAGGTTTTGCTGGATGCGGGGGTAAAGTATTCGTACTCATTTTTGAAGCGATTTCTACGAAAGGTTAAATAATCAGGAGGCCCAACAGCCGGTATCAATTTATTCTCAAAATAGGAGGGATAAGTGTTAAATCCCGCCATGGTGGAGTCTTTGGAGAAACGTACCACATTGCCATAAACCGGAAATGCCGACCGCTCGGTGGCATAGTAGGCATTGTACCAATCCCAAGACCAGCCGGGTCCAAAAGCATCCACCTGATCAAAATTATCGACAAGATAAAGGTCTTTTTCAGAGCTTCTCAAAAAGTCAATGACCGTGCTGTCCTGAAAATCTGGATGGAGCAAACTCGGATCTCCCGTACCCCAAAAAATAAGTGAATCCCCGCGCTCCAGGTAATTCAGCCCGTTGATTTTTTCATCCCCAAGAATCGTGTAGGAAGTGTAAAAAGTAAAAAGCTTGGTGTTGGAGGCAGGGATAAAGTATTTGTCCTCATTGATGGCGCTGAGGGTTTTGTTTTTGACTGGGTCAACTAACATGAAACCCAAATGCCCCTTTTCAAAAACATCCGATTTGCGAATGCTTTTGTTGATTTTTTGGGCCGTGCAGGAGCATGCCAAGATCAGTAGCGCTAGGAGTATTCTATTCATGAGTGTAAAATAAAAAAAGTCTCCCGCTTATGCAGGAGACTTGACTAAATAATTGATTTTTACTGATCCCACCAGATTCGATCGAGTAAGGTTACCTCAGGGACATTGTCCCCGTTTCGGCTAACCTCACTGTCTGGATAGGCTAGACGGCGAATGAAATTTCCGTTTAGATTAGGATTTAGGTTAGCTGGTAGCGTCATATCTTTGTAGCCATAGTCAAATCGTCGGGCATCATTCCAGGTTTCTGGATGAAGGAACATGGCCACCCATTTTTCTTTCATAATATCATCCAAAGTCAAGGAACCTGCGCCCATACTGACACTTTCATCTGCCAAGTAAGCCGCTTTTTCTTCTTCACTTACGCCCAACATATCCATGTGGGCTTCGATACCGGAGAGGTAAGCCTCATAAGCTCGTCCCGGATCAGAGTCCAAGGCTGCCTCGGCTTCGATAAACTTCAGTTCCGCATAGGTGGCAATCAGGATGGGGGATTGTTCCGAGGTGTAGAATTGACCTGGGATCAGGGTAGATCTTGCGCCTTGCTCGGGAGCATCTCCTCGACCGGCACCATTGGGCACACCGATAAATTCCCCATCATCCGTCGTGCCTACCATAAGGGGAAGACGAGGATCCGCTACCGGATAGGAAGTCCCGTCCAATGCCTCGATAAACTGCTCGGAAATCCAGCCTCCTAAAAGCAGGTTTTCATTATTGATCGCCACTTGGGCCCAGGGATTAAAGCGCTGCTCGAAGAAGGTGACTTGGGCATCATCAGCATTGGAAGTGAACCCTCCAGAGACTGCCGCGAGAACTTCGTTGGCATCATAGGAGGAGCTTCCCTTGGTATGAATTAGAAACCGGGCCTTGAGGGAGTTCCCAAACTTGATCCAACTGTCAATATCTCCTGCGAAAATAAAATCATCCCCGCCGATGGAAATGGCAGACTCAGTTTGAAGGTTTGCGATCCCTTGATCCAGTAAACTGATCACTTGATCGTATAGAATCTGATCATCATCGTAAGCTGGGGTTACCGTTTCAAAATTGAAACTTTCTGAGAATGGAACATCGCCAAACAAATCAACGGTCATACCCAAGTTTAAAGCCATCAAAATCTGGCCAGCACCCAAGTAGTGATTGGCACCGGATTCTTCGGATTTGCGGATGATTTCATTGAGATCGGTCATCACATTGTAAAGGTTGAACCAAGTACCGCTAAAGTCCAGCTGATCCATGATATCTGAACCACTGGATGGGTTAGGAGAAGCTAAATACTGGACATAATTGCTCGTAGCACTGCCTGCCCGATAGACATTGAGCGCGGTTTCATAGGTGCTATTGGTCATCAATCCAGAGATAGGAGCATCTTCGGGATTGTTGGGATTTTCGTTGACATCCAAAAAGGACTCACAAGCTGAAGCCATTAAGACAATGGATGCACCTAAAATCGCTGATAGTTTATTTTTAAATTTCATCTTTTTCGTGATTTAGAAGGTTTACAGTCCCAAGTTCAGGGTGAAGAAAACACTTTGTACGCCCGGAAATCCGAGTCCGGTAAACCCTACCGCATTGCCACCGGCACCGGCAGAGAATGATTCCGGATCAAATCCATCCCATGGGGTGTAGAGGATAATGTTGTTTGCCGCTACAGAAAGGCGTGCAGTCCTAAACGGAGTTCGTTTAATCAAATTGGGCTGAAGGTTGTAAGCCAAGGTGATATTTCTCAGTTTGATAAAACTGGCATCGACTACAAAATTTTCTGAGGTCGTCCGGTAATGATTTCTCCAATATCCAGCTCCGTAATCCACACCGTCGGGACCTACACCCTGTCCGAGCCATACTTCCTGATTATTCTGTGATCCATCGGCAAGCACACCCGGAAATACCCGGAAATCATTTCTGGCCAAGGAAGCTTCTTGTTTTCCAAAAGCGGAAAGGAAATTGTCAAACTGGCTATATTGATCTACTCCTGCCCTGAAATCCACGAGGAAGGAAAGTTCAAATCCTTTGTAGTTAAAATCATTTCTCAAACCCCCGAACACTTTTGGAACGGCATTGCCTAAAACCAACTGGTTTCCAGTTCGAACTGGGAATCCATTTGCTCCTATCAACTGAGGAAGGCTTCGGTCCAGTACTTCGGAATCAGGGTCTGCATCGGGTCGTACATAGCTTGATCCATAAATATCACCATAAGGCCGGCCTTCTTTCAAAATCATGGTGACTGTACTTCCCACATAGCCAAACTGTGAACCCACCACGATTTGATCGATTCCTTCCCGGATGGCTACGATTTCGTTTTGGTTGGTGGTGATATTGGCAGTCACATCCCAGCGAAAATCACCACGCTCGATTGGAGTGCCTCCCATGACGATTTCCCAGCCTCGGTTTTCGATTTCACCGGCATTGGTGATGTAGGAAGAAAATCCAGTTGCATCCGAGATCGGAACTGGAATAATCTGATCTTTTGCGTTTGACTTGTAATAAGTGACATCCAAATTAGCTCGGTTATTAAAGAAAGCGAGTTGGGTACCTACTTCCACGGAAGTGGTCTGTTCAGGTCTTAATAGTGGATCCCCAAAGGTGGAGTTTCTCGAAAATCCGACTTGACCATTCAGCGGGAAAATGGATGGAGAGACAAAGGTGGCACCTAGAATGTGCGGGTTGGTGTCTTTACCTACCTGAGCCCATGAGGCTCTGAGTTTTCCAAAAGTCACCCAACTTGGCATTTCCAAATGCTCGCTGAAGGCGTAACTCAAGTTAATGGAAGGATAAAAGAAGGAATTGTTGTCCACAGGAAGGGTGGAGGAAATGTCATTTCGACCGGTGATATTAAGGAAAAGGAAGTTTTTGTAGTCTACCATCAAATCCCCATAGAAACCGACTAACCTTCTCATGCTTTTGCCTTGGGAGGCAAAGATCTGAGTGGTATTATTTAGGTTATAAAAACCTGGAATCACAAAATTGGACCCGGTGGCAGTCACTCGGTCAAATCGCCTTTCGAAGACATCATTTCCCAACCTCAAGCTCGTATTCCAGTCTTCATTCCACTGCTTTTGAAGGGAAATGTAGAAGTTGGAGGTCAAGTCACGACTGTTAATTCGGTTTTCTGATAAGAAACCTGTAGAACTCAGGGCAACTTCTCCGTCAATTCCCATCGGGCCGGGAGTTATTTCTGTTCGGGAGTCAGAGTAATTGTCCATTCCCAATCGATAGGAAAAGGTCAACCAATCGGTCGGGCTATAATTCAAATTGATGTTTCCAATGACACGATTGACATTATCCTCATAGGTCGCAAACCTCGCATCATAGATAGGGTTAGTGTTGGCGTAGGTTTTCATTGTTCCATCTGGATTGATATAGTCACGGACATCTTGAGTTTCTGCCCAATACATCATTCGTTCAAGGAACCGGTCATGAGGCACGCGATTACCTCCCGAGTTGGTGTAGTTCATCGAGCCAGAGAAATTGAATTTCTCATTGACCTTAACTGTACCGGAGAGTTTGGCGCTGGTTCTATCCCAATTGGAGAATGGGATAATCCCTTTTTGATCCAGTCGTCCAATGGAGGTGTAAAACGTGGCGTTTTCGTTTCCGCCAGACACACTTAAGCTATTGTCAAAATTGACGCCCGTATCGAAGGCTCGAGTCCAGTTGTCCTGATAGACATAGTTCGGGTCATTTTCCTCTGCGATATTTGCTCCCCAAGAGGGCCAGAAACTGGAATCATTACGCTCTCCACTGAAGCCTTGACCGTACTCTTCTTGTAGCCTTGGTTTTTTGACCAGTTTATCAAATCCCAAAGAAGAGTTGAAATCAACTCTGATTTCTCCAGATTTTCCTTTTTTGGTGGTAATGATTACAGCGCCATTGGCCGCACGCACACCGTAAAGTGCAGTAGCTGCTGCACCTTTAAGCACAGACATGGACTCGATATCATTTGGGTTGATATCAGCGATTCTGTTTGACATTCCGCGTGGGGTTCCGCCAGATTCGATGGTTGAGTTGTCCACAGGTACACCATCGACTACAAATAGTGGCTGATTGTCTGCAGACGGATCGAGTGAGTTGATTCCTCGGATGATGATTCGGGCGGATTGTCCGGGAGCACCTCCGGAATTGGTGACCTGAACCCCGGCTACTTGTCCCTGAAGAGAATTCACCAAGTTGGGTTGCCGGGACTTGGTGATAGCTTCTGCATCGATACTTTGTGCGGAATACCCCAGAGATTTTTTCTCTTGAGAAATACCGAAAGCAGTGACGATCACTTCATCGAGCTGGGATTCCTCAGTAGCCATGACCACATTAATCGTGTTAGTATTTCCTACTAATATTTCTTGGCTTTCGAATCCGATAAAGGAAAATACCAAGACCGATTCGGAATCCGGTACATTGATAGAATAGTTTCCGTCGATATCCGTGACGGTACCTGTCGAAGTCCCCTGGACTACGATGCTGACACCCGGCAAGGGCTGTCCGTCTTCTTCTGCTGTTACTTTTCCCGATATAGTCTGCTGCGCAAAAAGCGACAAGGAAGTCAGCAAACTCATCAGAAACAGCAAGGTAAACTTGTAGCTGTTTTTCATGTGTTAGAAAGGTTAGAATTTTGAAAATTGGTTTTAAGTAGATTATTCAGGGTATTTGCGGTTTTTTTCGGTTTTATGGAGTTGAATACTGCTGTTTTTGCCATTTTAGGTATTCAGATTCAGGTTTTTGCTTGATTTTAAGTGGTTTTAGCCGAATGTTACGGCTTAGAAATTTGCTTAAAATCCATGGATGAATACATTAATTTTGAATTCATAAGTTAAAACATGCTTAATTTAAAAATAATAAGCGGTTAATTTAAAGAAAGGTGTTCAAAAAAATATCAAATTATTTCAAGTAATGTTTTGGCTCAAATAAAATTTGCTTTTGCTACTTTTTGCCAGAATATATTTTTGTTTAATGCAAAAAGAATGAAAGTTAGGCCAAAAAAAAGAGGCTGTCCGAATAAGAACAGCCTCCATATTTTTTTAAGAAAAAGTTAATTAATCACTTTTTTGATTTCAGTGATGACTTCTTTTCCATTTTCCATCTTGATTTCTTTTTTAACTTCGATTTTCTCTGCTGTGGGTTCGCTATGATTACCTTCAGAAATATGCGGTGCAATCACCAAAGCCACAATAGACATCAGTTTGATCAGGATATTCATTGATGGCCCTGAAGTATCTTTAAATGGATCTCCTACCGTATCACCTGTCACGGATGCTTTATGAGGTTCAGATTTTTTATAATACATCTCGCCATCGATTTCTACTCCTTTTTCGAAGGACTTTTTCGCATTGTCCCAAGCACCACCGGCATTGGACTGGAACATTCCCATCAAAACTCCAGAAACGGTCACACCGGCAAGTAAGCCACCCAAGACTTCAGGCCCAAAAGCGAATCCGACTAAGATCGGCGTGATTAGAGCAATAGCCCCGGGGGCGATCATTTCACGAATCGAAGCTTTGGTAGAGATCTCCACACATTTATCGTACTCTGGTTTGGCTTTGTACTCCATGATTCCGGGGATCTCACGGAACTGACGTCGCACTTCATTGACCATATCCATGGCTGCACGACCTACGGCTGCAATAGCCAAAGAGGAGAAAATAAACGGAATCATCCCTCCGACAAATAGTCCAGCCAAAACGGGAGCCTTATAAATATCAATGGCATCAATACCTGCAATTCCCACAAATGCCGCAAATAAGGCCAGTGATGTCAAAGCAGCAGATGCGATCGCAAATCCTTTACCGGTAGCTGCTGTGGTGTTTCCGACTGCATCCAGAATATCAGTTCTGCCCCGAACCTCTTCGGGAAGCTGACTCATCTCTGCAATCCCTCCGGCATTATCCGCGATCGGTCCGAATGCATCAATCGCCAACTGCATCGCTGTGGTAGCCATCATTCCTGCTGCAGCGATTGCCACACCATAAAGACCTGCAAATTCAAATGCACCATAAATACCGCCCGCCAACACTAAAATGGGAAGTACAGTGGATTCCATTCCTACAGATAATCCCCCGATAATATTGGTAGCGTGGCCTGTAGCTGACTGCTTTACGATCGACATAACCGGACGCTTGCCCATGGCAGTGTAGTATTCGGTAATGATGGACATCAAGGTCCCTACTACCAAGCCTAGGATGATTGCGTAAAACACGTCCATGTTTCCAAACTCATAGCCTCGGATAACCATGGTCTCCGGAAGCATATATTGGACGACAAAAAAGGATGCAATTCCAGTGAATACGATAGAAGACCAGTTTCCTAGGTTAAGGGCTTTCTGCACATCTCCATTGTCATCTTTTACGGTGACAAAGGCCATCCCCATAATGGAGAAGATGATTCCTAATCCGGCAAGTACCATGGGAAGTAAGATCGGTGCCAAACCGCCAAAATTATCCGCAGATTGGATTTCACGTCCCAAAACCATGGTAGCTAGGATAGTAGCCACATAAGATCCGAAAAGATCCGCCCCCATTCCTGCCACGTCACCGACGTTATCGCCTACGTTGTCGGCAATGGTCGCGGGATTTCTCACATCATCTTCGGGAATTCCAGCTTCTACTTTTCCTACCAAATCAGCTCCGACATCGGCAGCTTTCGTATAGATCCCTCCACCTACACGGGCAAAAAGCGCAATGGATTCAGCACCTAGAGAGAATCCAGCGAGAACTTCCAGTGCTTTTTCCATTTCCAAGCCATTGACTCCGGCACCGGCACTGACTACGTACATTTGATAAAAAACGATAAATAATGAACCGAGACCCAAAACAGCAAGTCCAGCTACTCCAAGACCCATCACAGAACCTCCGGTGAAGGAAACTTTCAGCGCTTGCTTCAAGCTAGTTCGGGCAGCTTGTGTAGTTCTGACATTGGCTTTGGTAGCAATATTCATCCCGATATAGCCGGCAAATGCTGAGAATACCGCTCCGATTAAAAAGGAGATGCCAATGATCCAGTCTGAAGTTTCAACTAAAGTGCCTGACCAAGCCAATAAGATGAAGGCTATGATGGCAAAATAGGAGAGGACTTTCCATTCTGCTTTTAGAAATGCCATCGCGCCATCGGCAATATATCCTGCCAATTCCATCATATTTTTGTCACCCGTTTCTTGTTTGGTGACCCAGGCAGACTTGATAGCCATGACTATCAAGCCGATAATTCCCAATGCTGGGACCAAGTAAATTGCCGCTTGTTCCATAGAGTAAATCGTGTACCGTTAATTGTTTGGTTTATTGTTAGTGGGGCAAATATAGAATTTCTCTTTAACCTGCCAACTGAAAAGAATGATCTGATTTTTCATATTCACAATCATTCCTTTGATGATAACTATTAGGCTTTGGAGTCAAAACTCCGATTAATCAAAAATGGGAACTTAATACGTTCAATTTTGGTATTAAATCACTTAGCATTCCGAACATGGAAAACTCCAATTCCAACCTTTATCAACGCGTAAATTCCTATTTGGACTTTTCGATGCTTTTTGCACAGTGGGAAAGACTATCCAACAAAGCTGAACCTGATACTTGTCTCTATCACGATTTGCTCCAAAGAATCAAGGAATTTCCTGATTTGAATCAATTCCCAGTCAATCCTGAGGATCTGAAAAAGCGCGAAAATCGATTGGGATTAGGTTTGATTTTAGGTTCTATTTTTCCGCTTTCTGGACAGGAAGAGCGGAAGATTTTCGGAATTGCCAAACCCTTTGAATTTAATCCGATTTATGCTACTCCGGTTTTTCATGCGCAGTTTTTAGACCAAAAAGGAGAAATTATCATCCCGGAAAATCTGGATCCTGATCGGCTTCATTTCCAGAAAATGCTTTTGGTGTATGAGCTTATTTTAGATCAAATTTATGGGATCAAGATCAATCCGGTGCATCCCCTTGTTTTTAAGGTTTCAGATGAAAACGGAATTACCCGTCATTTTCAGATTCAGTTCACCACCCAATTTGTGAAAGTAGTACCACGAGGACCTTTGCCAGCTATTCAGAGCAAGTCGGAGATCTGCAGTGGAAGTATGCCTAGCAGCTATGATCTCAATCAGTGGATGGAATTGTTGCCTTTGGATCAATTTGATTTTTATGGTTTTATTATAGAGGAAGCGATTGATTTGACTATGGCTCAGTCCGTGGCTCAATTGAATGAAACTGTACTTCGTCAGGAACAGCTATCGGTAGAGGAATTTTTGCATGTGGTGGAGGATTCAGTGAAAAGTCTCCTAAGTAAATCCAATATCAAAGTGGGATTGGCCATTTTGCAGCGAGTCAATGAACGCATGGTTCTTACCGAAAGTCGTTTGGCCTATAGTTTCTTGATCAAAAACCTCTGTACCGGTGGATGTAAGGATACTCTGCAAGGGGTGATTGAATTTCTTTCCCGCGTGAAATCACCGGTATTTCTAAACGACTTGGATCAGATCGATGAGTATTTTCCCATGGGTGAGAAATTTGCTCACCTTGGAGTCAAAGAAATCATACTTTATCCGCTGAAACACAACGGAAATCTGGTGGGCGTCTTGGAGATTTCGGCATTTGAATCACAGAACTTTGATCCATCCATGCTGCTGACCTTGGATTTTTTGGCTCCATCACTTTCGGTGGCTTTGCATCGACAGGCCGAAAACCTCGAAAATCGAATCAAAAGTATTGTGCGGAAAAATTTCACAGCGATCCATCCTGTTGTAGAATGGAAATTTGACGAAATCGCGCTGGACTTTGTGTTGGCCGAAGAAGAAGGAAAACATCCTGAAATCAAGCCTATTTTATTCAAGGACGTTTACCCACTTTATGGGATGATTGATATCAAGGATTCTTCACTGGAGCGAAACAAAGCCATACAAAGTGATTTATTGACCCAATTGGAATTGGCTAAAGGGATTTTGAAAGAGGCAAATACCCTTGATTTTTTGCCTTTGTTGGAAAATATGCTGGATCGGCTGGAGGATTTTCAACAAAAAATCAATTTAATATTAGTGAGTGAAGAGGAGATGCGCTTGGTTGATTTTTTGCAAATAGAATTGACTCCTCTTTTCAGACATTTGAGAAATCAATATCCTGAACTGATCCCTCAAATAGACCATTATTTTGAGCAGCTTGATACGGACTTAAATTTGATTACTCAAAAAAGGAGTGCTTTTGAAAAAAGCATGCGCTTGATAAATGATACTATTGGTAGTTTTTTGGACAAGGAAGAAGTGAAAATCCAGCGGATGTTTCCGCATTACTTTGAGAAATTCAAAACCGATGGGATTGAATACAATATTTATATCGGTCAATCCTTGGTCAAAAATCATCAATATGATGAGATCTATTTGAAAAATCTCAGATTATGGCAACTCCAAACCATGGTGGATTTGGAAGGTATGATTCGACTGCAGGCTGCTGATTTGGATTACCCGCTGAACACAACTCAATTGATTTTGGCTTATTCTCAGCCGATTTCTATCTCGTTTCGACTGGATGAGCGGAAGTTTGACGTGGAGGGGAGCTACAATATTCGCTATGAGGTGATCAAAAAGAGAATCGACAAAGCGCTGATCAAAGACAGTGGTGAACGGTTAAATCAGCCGGGAAAAATAGCGATCGTTTATTCACAGAACCATGATGCGGAGGAGTTTCGCGAGTTTATCCATTTTCTACAGAAAAAAGGCAAACTGGAGTCTCATGTCGAAGACTTGGAACTCGAGGATATGCAGGGTGTGCATGGATTGAAGGCTTTACGGGTAAAGGTGAAAACTGAGCTTTTGGAGCTCAAGGATTCCATTTTTTCAAAATTGATAGCCGAAAGTAAAGAAGGGTAAGGTTTCCTCTTTATTAAATCCTACCGAAAAGACCGTCACAAACTGATTGAGTGGTGCCAGCCAAATCCCCGCACCCGCAGATCGATGCCAAGTATCTGAAGATTCTCCTTGTAGCCAGACTCTCCCAATATCATGAAAACCAATTAGTCCTACCGTGGCAGGTAGGAGATAGGTGTTCAGATTGAAGAGTTGGATTCTGACATCAAAATTATGGTAGGCGACGGCATCTCCATTGAATCGGAAGCGCCGATATCCTCTGAGATTATCCATTCCACCGAGCGTTTGACCTTGGAAAAATCCGTAATTCCCCCAGTTTTTACCATAGCCAAATCGTGTCGCATAGGTGATTTTGGCAGGATAGGAAAATGACCAATACAAGGCCAAAGAGGATTCTAAGCTTGTAATAGTAGAAGCGGATTTCGAAATAGCCCATCGCTGCTTGAATTCGTTGTGAAACAAAAATCCCCGCGAAGGAAGCCTGTCATCATCCCGTTTGTCGTAGTTGAGTTGGGCAAAAAGGCCACCAAAAGTTTTGGGTTCCAACAAAAGATTTTGGTCGATACCGCTTTCCTGGCTGGTGATAAATTTATCCGTATTGTCATCCGCATCAAATCGAAATAACTCTACCAGAGGCCCCATTTGGAAATAACCGGATTCTGCCAGTTTTTTTTGTAGGCCCATCTTAGCCTCATACCAGCTGAAGCGGGTTCGGTAAAATCTCACTTGTTCGCTTCTGTCTTCCAATTCCCCCGAAGGAGCGCCTGTTTCATTTTTAGTGATGAATTGACTTTCATTTCCAAATCCAAAAAAGTTGAATGCATAATCAGGTGCTCGGACATCGCCACTCCAAGTCAGATCCCAATTGCCCAAAACATCGACCGCATGACCTTGGTATCCAATATTGAAGGCTCCTGTTCGGATGGCATAGTTTGCTTTGATCTGCTGCTGGGTTTGATAAGGGGATTTTTTCCAACCCTGTTTTTGCCAGAGAATTCCGCCACCGAGAAAGATTCCGTCGTCTTGATTGTATTCCAGAGAGGCTAGCGGCATCACTTTGTCGTAGGTAAATTCCTTGCGATTATATTCCAGTTGGGCTGGGTTGATGGCCTTTTTGTAAATGGATGACGGGCCTGCAGCTTTTTGGGTAAAGCTTGTTTTTGGCTGATAAATCAACTGGTTTTTTTTCTGTAGTTGAGCTTCGTCTTGGATCACATAAGGATCAATTCCCGGGATAATCCAGACTTTAATTTGACCAGGTCCTTTGCCTTTCAGCAGAAAAACATCTTCTCCCTCCAAGCCATAAAGACGGATTTCCCGCGTTTCGTCTGGCTTAAAAGTCCGGTTGTAATACCGCTGTTTTATTTTTCCAGACTTCGATATTTTCCTAATTTCGACATCAATGGTTCCATCTTCGGCATGCTTGATTTCGAAGCGATCATTTTTTTGACTTCCGGGTATGTCTACCTCTTCGGCCAAAAAATCATAATATTCCAAAGCCTTTTCCTCCAGCCATTCTCTACGATGCATCAGTTTTGCTGCAATTTCCCTTTCATCTAGCTCCCGTACAGAGGCAGGCCAGTCCGAAAACGCCGCGAGGATGTTTTGATCGGTCATTTTTGGGATTATTTCGTCCAGTTCCTCTTTCCAATCACTCCGATCCAAATCATTCAGGAAATTTCGGTCAAAATAGCGGCCATTAAACATGAAGCCATTTACATTTTTGAGTTCATATCCAAAACCTTGAAATTTGGGATTGGCCCATTTTCTTGAGGCAATTTTTGGAAAAACACCTTCGTTGACAAAAAAAGCCTGATCTCGATCCCGAGGCATGGGGAGAAACTCCCACCCGTTTTTCCCTTCACTGCGAACCCATCTCCATTGATCGTCATGCCGATCCCAATCCGCTATCCACAAATCAAAAATCCGAGCTTGAAGTACTGCCCGTTGGTTGACTTGGTCATCATTATCCTTCAGGACAGTTTTGATCATTTTGTCGGTGCTGATGACTTTCGCTTCAGGATCGGCTAAAGGTTGGGTCACTTCACGCTCTTCATACAGAAAAACCTCTCCGCCAAAGTCTTTGCGATAGGGGCCTAGAGCAGGATCGTCTGGCAGAAATACGATTTCAGGATTGGTATGAATAATGTCAAGAGACTCTGCAAGATTGGCCACAGCAATTGCCGCGTAGGGATGAGATGCCGAAATTTGGTCCTGAACGATCTGCCTGGCTATGGTTTTTCGCAAAATAGGGCTTAGGGCATTTTCGGGATATTTATTCACGGAGCGAAGGACAAACTCTTCACCTTCTGAGTTTTCCAATCGTAAGCTTCGGGTTTGCATACCGCCACCTCTTTTTGTGATGGAAAGCCCGCCTTTTTCCTCCAAAAGATCGATGGATCGAAACTGCTGAGGAAGCGCCCAAGTTGCCCGATAATTTTTTCCAAAAAAGAATTGGTGTCCTTTGCCTTTATGATATTGAAGTGAAATGGGTTTGGAACGTTGGATCCTTGCTTTTGGAAGAGTATCTACTTCGGATAAGATAGTCTGGTTTTGATTTCCATCAAGCCAAGTTTCGTACAATAGCTGTTCTTCCTCTGGACTGATAAAACTCAATTTGACTTTTTTATCCCTGTAGAAATCCAAAGCAGCATAACCTTGATTTCCATAGGTGAATTTGGCTGGATTCTTCTTTCGGATTACGGTATGTTTTGCACCGGCGCCACTGACAATGTAGTGAGCGTTTTCCTCTTGGGTATAAAATAATCCATGCTCATGTCCTGAAACTTGGATGACGTGGGGATGTCGCTTGATGAGTTGATCCAAAGATTGAATCATCGCCTGATATTTGGGGTGCGGGATATCCTGTATGTCTCCAAACCAAGTACGGTAGAGCGGAAAAATTGAGCCTAAAACCGGAATCGGAATGTAGAGCTTGGAATTAAGTGCGCGCAAGGGAAATAAGTGATCTTTCCAATCATATCCGCCATTGTGAGGGCCATAGGCTCGCATGGGATGATGCATGGCTAAGATGATAGTTTTATCCTGATTGCTCTGAAAGCCAGCTGACAGCTCAGCAAGGATTTCCTCTTCGGTCTTGTATTCGCAATCGGAGTCTTCTCCTGGCTTTTGGTTTTGATGCAGCCACCACTGACTGTCTATGATCACCAAGACTGTTTCTTCGTCGAGTTTAATCCATTCTGGTCCTGGGCAGGCGTCTGCGGGGATCCATTGTACACGGTCTGCAGGGTAGTTTTCATGGACAAAAGCCTGTGCCCTGAGAATCGCCTCATAGCCACCGGATTTCCCTTTTTCCCAATCGTGATTGCCAGGAATCATCCAGACTTTTTCATTGATTTGACTGAAAATATCCAGTTGTGTTTTCAAAATCAATTCGGATTCAGCTCGATTTTCGGCGGATTTTTTGGGTAATCCCAAAGGGTAAATATTGTCTCCGAGATAAATCAAATAATTGGGGATATCCGACTGGTTTTTGAGTTTTTGACTCAAATCATCAATCACGGGGTGGTTCCCATTTTTCATTTCTCCCGCATCACCGATCAGATAAACTCTAAACTTCAGAGCCTCGGTGGATTGGGCAACTGATTCTTTTACCCCTAGAATCAGGATAAGAACAAACAGAAGATTTTTCATGGCTGATAGGCAAAGATCAACAGATTGGCTCTCCCGTCTCGGGCTTCATTGGAAATGTACAAGGTGCCGTCCGGGGCAAAAGTGATTCCTTCGGGCTGCTTGAAAAGTGAGAGAGGCAAGTGATGAAAATCCAAAAATTCCCCTTGCTGATTCATCACCAGAAGCCAACGATCGGTGGACGAGAGCAAATAGATTTCCCGGGTGATAGGATGGATGGCCGCCGCCGCTGGCTGAACTTTGATTTCTGATAAATCCATCAACGGAAATGCTGCTTGGATTTCACTTCGCTTAAGTATCATGTATGCCTCTATATCAAATTTTTTTTGAACTAAATCAAATCGGTAAACCGATGCTTGAGCGGGGTTTTTGTCCCACTTGCAGACTTTACAAAAAAGCAACAAAGATGGTTCTGTATCTAAGGTCACAATGGCTTCAAAGTCACGTTTTTGATCTAGCGGAAACTCATGGACTTGGGTGGAAAAATTCTCAGTCAAGGGCGCATTTACTTGGTAGAGATTTCCGTTACTTTGCAAGGCATAGGCCGAATCCTGAAAGATGAGTAGATCCTCGATATCCTTGTTTTTTGCAAACTTTTGTTTTTTCAGGATTTTGCCGGATGTCGGATCAACTGAATAAATAATGGAAGATTCATCCTCAATTGCCCAAATTTCATCTTTCCCTATCCAAGCAATGCCTGAGATCTCATCCAAAGTCCCCGGTAATAAGATTTTGTTTACCTGATCTAACTGATACCCATTAGGTAAAGCGTATTTATTTGAAAAATCTAAATTACTAGAGCATTGGGCCAAGATAAACGTAAAAATCAAGGAGAATTTAGCGGAATGCATAGTTATTTTAAAGGAAGTCTTTAACTTTCGTTTGATCAAGTACCAATTCAAGCTAATAAGTGGAAAACCTGCGCGAAAAGTTCGAATCGTGGATTCGGGAAATGTTTCATCAGCGACTGAAAGAAGAAGTATGTTACCATAATTTGGATCATACGCTTTTAATAGTCGAAAAATCAAGAGAAATAGCAGGTTACGAAGGCTTGGAAGGAGAAGAACTCGATGATCTTTTTTTTGCCGCTTGGCTGCATGACACGGGATATTGGGAGGGAAAAGCGGAAGGACATGAGCAGAGAGGGGCCGAGCTGGCGCAATCTTGCCTTAGTGAGTTGGGAATTGCTCAGCAGCGAATCGATCGGATCAAATCGGCTATTCTCGCCACCAAAGTTCCTCAAAATCCCCAGAATCTCTTTGAAAAAATCCTTTGTGATGCGGATATGTATCACTTGAGCACACCGGAATTTTTGACCTATACGATGTGTCTTCGACAGGAAATGGAAAATCTCCATACCGAGAATTGCACTAAGCTGGAATGGCTTAAAAAATCAAGGGAATTCACGCTGTCACATCGCTACCATACTGAGTATGGAAAAAAGCATTTGGAACCACTAAAGCTTAAAAATTTAACCATTTTGGAAAAGGAAATAGAGGAATTGGAGAATCAGAAATTCAAACCTGAAAAAAAAAAGAATAAAAAATCAGATCGTGGAATAGAGACTATGTTTCGGGTTACTTCGACCAATCATTTGGAACTTTCGGCCTTGGCTGACAATAAGGCCAATATCATGATTTCGGTCAACTCGATCATTATTTCCATCGTAGTGACAGTTTTGATCCGAAAGCTGGAGGAGTTTCCAAACTATACCATTCCTGCAATTTTGCTGATATCCACCTGCTTGGGAGCGATGATTTTTGCGATTTTGGCCACGAGACCAAAGGTTACCAAAGGGCTGATTACCAAAGAGAATATTGAAAAAAAACAAGGGAACCTGCTGTATTTTGGCAATTTTCATCAAATGTCCATAGAGGACTATTCGGCGGGTATCCGTGAGTTGATGGAGGATAGTGACTACCTCTATGGGACCATGACCCGTGATATTTATTTTTTGGGAAAGGTATTGGCTAAAAAGTATAAGCTCCTAAGAAAAAGCTATACGGTTTTTATGTTTGGCTTTGTGGTTTCGGTTTTGTCTTTTCTCATTGCTACCTTGTTTTTTGATCCGTTTACGTATTAGTAATTGATCCCTTTCAAGAATTTTTCGGCATTTTGAGGGATCTGATAGGGAGAATTAGGATTAAAATGATTCCATACTTCATGGGAGACTTTTCGACTCAGTTTCCAGGCTTCATTGTCATATTCCCAGCTTTCGTCCTCATTATTTTTGGTAAAAAAGGAGAGGACGTAATCTCCCGCAGGAGAATTGACTAAGAGAACCTCTGAGCGGGAAGCATTGACCATGCCTTGCTTGGAAAGCACATTGATAGTTGGCGGGATTTGAGAGAGGGCATATTCGGTGTAGTAGCTATTGGAAAGCAACCGAGTCATCTGTTCAGAACTACTCCGACCAAAAATTGTCCCTTTATAAATTCCTTCCAGCAATTGAGCCATTTCCTTCGGAGTGGTTTGTCCCCAACCATAAATTTCCCAATCCTTCTCACGACCCGGGGTACGGCTATTGATCCGAGTGTGTTGAACGCCCCATTTTTCCAAAAGCGGATTGATAGATTCCCCACCTCCGGCCAAACCTTGAAGCCAAAGCGAAGTCGTATTGTCAGAATAACTCAGCATCAGGGCAACCAAAGTTCTCAAATCGGTTTGGGTGGAGTCATTGAAAAACTGCATCAAGCCAGAGCCCCCATATTTGATCGAATCCCGGTAGATTAGGGATTGATGAAATTGCAGTTCTTCCTTTTCGATCTTTTCAAAAATCCCAAGTAGAATGGGGATTTTCACTATACTGGCTGTTGGGAAAATGCTGTCTGAGTTGATTTGGGCGGATTCTTGGGTGTTGAGATTTTTGACATAGATGCCAAGTTCCCCCTTGAAATCTCTTGCTATTAATTCAAGTTTTTGCTGAAGTGAACTGCCTTCCTGCGAAAAGCCAAGCCTAATCATTCCCAGAAAAGCCAAAAGAAGTAGTGGAAAGTTGCGCATAAGTTTAAGAGCTGTTAATTTCAATTATCGAGATAAATGTAAAAATCTATGACTAAGCTCCATCAGGATAAAAGAGAAGATTTTTTAAATCAAACAGAAAAAGACTTAGGAAAGGACCCGATTTTACTTGCCTTGTGGCATGATGCTAAGGGAGACTGGGATGCTGCACATGCTCAGGTTGATCAGTTGAGTGGAAAAGACGCGGCAAGGATACATGCTTATCTGCATCGCAAGGAAGGAGATCAGTGGAATGCCGATTACTGGTATCGGAGATCTGGAGAGTCTAGACCCGATTTGAGTTTGGAACAGGAATGGGAAGTTCTCTTACAGCAGTATTGGGATAGTAAGTAACAATTGAAAATCGGACTAGTTATCATGTCATGATACGTTTAGGAATAATCGGTTTGGTGTTAGTTACATGGATTTTACAAGCAGAACAAGGTATGGAGTTAAAGGATTTTCGCTGGGAAAACCGGGTGTTGATTTTGAGAGATGTCCAACTTGGGGAAATAAATGAAGATGATTTTAAGGAGCGAAAGTTGGTCTATGTTCAGTTTTTAAGCGATACGCTATCAGCCACCAATTTTGAAGGGGAAATAGAGCCCGAATCATTTAAGGAATTCTTGGATATCCGACCAACAGAAAATTGGTTTTTGATTGGCTTGGATGGAGGCTTGAAAAGTAAAGGTTCAAAGTTGCCGAAGATTAGCGATATTTTCAGAATTATCGACGCCATGCCTATGCGTCAATCGGAGATGCGAAAGGGTAAAAAAGACGGAAAATTTTAAAAATGATAAGAAATACCCCCAAAAATACCCAGAACTGGGTATTTTTTGGCACTTTTTGAAGTAGTATTTTTGAGATAAATCTTTATCCCTTTTTCTATGAAATTCTTTTACCTATCCTCGGTAGCCAACGAAGCAGGCAAGTTTGAAGTGCACCATCGAGATTGCGAATTGATTCCGGATGCTATTGATCGGGATTATTTGGGTCCTTTTAACAATGGAGCAGAGGCGATGCGAAAAGCCAAAAATTTGAATCCAGAATCCTGCCTTTGTCCTTCTTGTTGCAGTAATATGACCCAATCTGTTTTTTTTAAATGTAAAAATGATTAGCTGAGATTCAGGAAATTATCCTGAATTGCGGTTAAAAATTCGGATTCTTTATTTTATCAACAGGTAAAATTAATAGATTTGCAATCCAATCGGGGTGTGGCGCAGTCCGGTTAGCGTACACGTCTGGGGGGCGTGAGGTCGCAGGTTCAAATCCTGTCACCCCGACAAAATAGGATTTTAAAGAAAATCAAAACTCTGTAAATAGCTGATTTACAGAGTTTTTTGATTTTAAGGAATTTCAAAAAACATCAAAAAATATCACTATTACGTGAGCAATTCCGTGAGTCGGAGAACTAAAAGTATCGACAGTTCACGATTCACTAAGAAATTGTGAGTAAAACGAAGGTTTAAATATGATAATGTTATAGTTTTAACGAATTTTAACATTTCATTCACCGGTTTTGCACCGATCTAGCCTCTTTAAAAATGGAATCTGGATTCAAAAGTTTTTGAAATCCGGTGTTCTTAATTTCTAGGCTTTATTCTCACTTCTAATTCTATTGAGTCTGGTTAAACTACTGAAAAACAGTGGTTAATAAATTTTACTTTCAAAAATTTAAAATCAGACCAATGAGCAATTCAAAAACACTTGGGATTCGATTCATCAGCAGGAATTCAAAATCAAACTTGGGTCGGGTAAACCTATTTATTAGGATAACTGTAGATGGGAATATGACAGAAATGAGTTTGAAAAAATCTGTCAAGAAATCCTCCTGGGATAATGTCAGGGGAATATCAAAAGGCTCAACTACCGAAAGCAAGGATCTTAATTTTTTCCTTGAGAGACTAAGATCTCTTGTTGTAAATAAGTACCATGAATTACTGCTTAGTAATAAGCCATTTTCGGTGGAGGATCTGAAAGATTTGGTTTTGGGGAAAGAAGAAAGTGAATTATCGCTAAAGGGATTGATTGATTATCATCAGGAGGTAATGACTTCCGTTTTGAAGCCTGGCACACTAAAGAACTACGAAACTTCCAAGAAATATATCCTGTCATTTCTTCAAAAGAAGTTGAAGAAGGAAGACTTGACTTTACGTTCAGTTGACTACAAAATCATTCTTGATTTTGAGAACTTTTTAAGAAAACGTAAGCCAACCGATCACCAGCGCCCTTTGACCAACAACGGACTGCTTAAGCATATGGAACGGTTTAAGAAGATTCTGAATCTTGCCGTTAAAATGGATTTACTTGAAAAAAATCCCTTCGATAAATATCAGTTCAAATTTCATCGGTTTGAACGTGATGTTTTAAATGAAAAGGAACTCTTGATTCTTGAAGAAAAGAGATTCAAAAATGCCAGAATGGATTTGGTAAGGGATCTATTTGTGTTTTCCTGCTATACCGGTTTATCCTATATAGATGTGGCAAATCTAAGGCATGAGAATATTGTATTGGGTGAGGACGATGAATTGTGGATCAGCACTGAAAGAAACAAGACCATGCTACCCGTTAAGGTTCCTTTGCTGCCAAAAGCATCCTTTATTCTTGAGAAATATGCGAATGATCCAAGAGCTGAGGTGAAGAATATCATGCTCCCTGTTCTTTCCAACCAAAAGTTGAACTCTTATCTAAAAGAGATCGCCGATGTGTGTGGAATTGAAAAAAATCTGAGTTTCCATGTTGCCAGACACACATTTGCCACAACTGTAACCCTTCAAAACGGTGTTCCTATAGAATCGGTAAGCAAAATGCTGGGGCATAATAAAATCTCAACGACTCAAATCTATGCTCGGGTCATGGAAGTGAAACTTAGAGAGGATATGAATCTTCTAAAGGAAAGGCTCAAAATGAAAGCAGGAAAAAAAGGTTTTCGCAGATAAATGGGTTATTTGGGATCATTTTAAAGTTTGAGGTGACCTTCAAAAACTTGAATTATAGATTTCTCAATCCACTTTCCTTCATCCGTTCCTCCTTCAGTAAAGAGGATTGTAAGTAAGCTGATTGTTTCAGCCGTTGCCCTGAATCCTTGTGTGTTTTTTTAATGTGGATTCAGGGCAACCGCTTTTCGATTTTTTGAAAAAATAGGGGAGAAGGTGCCCTTGAATTCCGGAATAAGTTAGTCCTTTATCCTCCGGGCGGCCAAGAGCTTCCGGCATAAAGCTCTCGCTCAAACCTCAGCTGGTTTATTCCATTTCCTCTTGGCCTTGGTCGGAACAGGGCAGGGGTCATTCCATAATTCATGTTTCACCAAAACGAAAAAATTATGGAAACGGTAAATCAATTAATCAACCTGAATGAAGTGGCTGAAATCACATTGGCCTACCGACACAAACTGAAAGTAAGCCAACTGCCTAAAGTCAGATGTTAGAGAGAGGTGTATGAATTATTGCTTGATTTTGGGATATAGATTCCTAGAATATACAAAGCTGTTTGAGTAGAATTGTTAGTGTTCAACTTGATAGGAAAAATATTTTTTTAAATAATCAATTTTTTTTAAAATATTTTGGGGTCATTTTAACATTTCACCTCCTCTTTATTAAGGAAGGCTGGATAAACCCAATGCTTAAATGAACAATAACCCAAAAATTCCAAATATTGAACATGTTCCAATATATCCACCAGGACATTCGGAATCAATCAAAGTGTATGAAAGTAAGTCCGATTTGGATATCTGGAATGCCTTTAATAACGGGGATGAAAATGCATTCAATTATATCTACAGGATGTATGTGGCAATATTGTTTAAATACGGTTGTCAAATGTATAAGGACCAAAATCATGTTCAGGATTGTATTCAGAACATTTTTATAGATCTGCGGAGAAAAAGAGGGAACCTCAGCGAGGTGCAATCTATCAAATCCTACCTGTTTAAAATCCTATACCGAGAACTGATCCGAAAAACTAAGAAAGAAATTGAGACTGTCAATCACAGTCTGGAAAAAATGAGCCAATCTTTTTCAATTGAATTTTCTCAGGAGACAAAAATCATCGATCTGGAAAACCAAGAAGAGAAAAGCTATCGGATCCAAACTGCTTTAAATAAACTCACCTGCCGACAACGGCAAGCTATTTTGCTACTCTATGAAGAAGGTATGAGTTATAAGGAAATCATGGTAGCCATGGAATTAAATGAGGTGAAATCAGCCAGGAAAGTGATTTACCGAGCTTTGGCCACCTTAAAATCACTACTTATTAAGAATTAGAAACAACCATTAAATGGCTTTAATATCCATCACTTTTATGAAATATCAAGATTACGATATAGCAAATTTTATTACGGATGAGTTTTTCATACAGTGGGTAAAAAACCCGAATGAAAACAATAATCATTTTTGGGAAAAATGGTTAGCTCAGCATCCAGAAAAAAGAGCATTAGTATATGAATCCGCAAGTTTGATTCGCTCGGTTAGATATGGCTATAATCCAGATTTTTCAGATCAAATGTATGTTGAGACTTTTGAACAGATTCTCAAAGCTGAAACTGAATTAAATCATGCAAAACCTATAAGGGTCGCTACAATAACTCCTACCCCGAAAGGGAATTTCTTCTCGTTTTTTCCAATAAGAAATATAGCAGCTACCCTACTGATTTTATTTTGTCTTTGGGCTCAATATGAGGCTTTTCAGTACAATCCTCAATCTTTGGAAAAGACAAATATCCCCATGATTACCCGGTTCAATCCGGCTGGGCAGAAATCCATTATAGATCTTCCAGATGGTACTAAAATCCATCTGAATTCAGAAAGTGTTATCGAATTCCCCCAGAAATTTTCAGATGATCTCCGACTGGTAAGTTTGAAAGGGGAGGCATTTTTTGAAGTGAAAAAAGAGACTAGACCATTTTTGGTTGAAAGCGGAAATGCCAAAATTCATGTATTGGGTACTTCCTTCAATGTCAAGCAAAAAAACAATGAGCCCCTATATGTGGCCTTGGTTACAGGCAAGGTCAGAGTTAATGCCGGAAACGGAGATCAAGTGACCTTAGATCCTGATGAAATGCTCGTCATGGAAAAAGGAGGAGAATTTTACAAAAGAAAGTTCGATCCTTTAAGTGAGCTAGGTTGGAAAGACAATTACCTGATATTTAAAAATACCATTTTTTCTGATGTTATCGATAAGCTGGAAAATTGGTATGGTGTCAAAATAGTAGTGAAAGGGCATATAGATCCGAAATGGACATATTCAGGAGTCTATAAAGGTGAGAAGTTGGAAAATGTACTACGAGGTATTTGTATGACTTCAGGTATGAACTACAAAATAGATAAAAGAAATATAACAATAACCAACCCAAAATAATATGAAAAACCTAAACATAAATACCAGCTAAAAAATAAGGCAGGAACTGTTCTTGGCGGAACAGACTCCTGCCCGTAAAAATGCCTCTTTCAAATTGAGATCCGATGGAGGCATTGGTCCAAGTATTTCAACACTAAAACCACTTAAACTTATGGAAAATAATTTACGAAGACAACTGATTATGCTGTCAAAACGATTAATCTATGCATTCCTGATACAGCTTTTTTTCTGTACTGTCATATTAGCGAACTCAGGAAATGCTCAAAGAAAAAATATTGAGAAAGTGAAGATTTCCATGAAATTACAGGAAAAATCACTGGCTGAGTTTTTTAATCAGGTGGAGTCCAAAACGGATTTTAAATTTACTTATACTGATAATTTAGTTGATTTAAGGCAATCCATTACGGTGGTGGAAAATAATATTTCTCTTTACGATGTTTTGGTAGCGGTCTCCATGCAGACCAATTTGAACTTTGTCCAGGTTAATGAGAATATCCATGTAAAAGTCAAAAAAGAAAACTTAAAAGATAAAGCCGTCGAAGTTGACCAAAATGCAGATATTAATGTACGTGGGGTAGTAAAAGATGGTACTGGGCAGCCTCTTCCTGGGGTAACGGTTTTGGTGAAGGGAACTACAATTGGTACTGTTACAGAATTAGATGGAAGTTACACATTGACTGCCCCAGAGGGAGCTGTTTTGGTTTTTTCCTTTGTCGGATATGTAGTCCAGGAAGTGAGTATTGGAAATCAGTCTGTAATTGATGTGACTTTAAATGAGGATGAAACTTCTTTGGATGAGGTAGTTGTAGTGGGATATGGTACTCAGGATAGACGGTTAGTCACAGGAGCTATTTCCTCAATTAAAAGTGAGGAAATAAATCTTTTACCATTAGCATCATTCGATCAGGCAATGCAAGGAAGAATAGCTGGTGTGCAAGTTTCCCAATCTTCAGGTGCACCGGGAGGTGCTGTGACGGTAAGGGTTAGAGGGTTTGGTTCCATTTCAGCAAGTAATGAACCACTCTATGTAATTGATGGATTTCCTTTTGATGCACAAGCCAATCAGGGTAATACTGGTTTTAGTGCTTCTCAATTCTCTATAAATCCATTATCTACTATTGATCCAAATGACATTGAATCAATAGATGTATTGAAAGATGCTGCGGCTGCAGCAATCTATGGTTCTAGAGGAGCAAACGGAGTAATAATCATCACTACTAAAAAAGGGAAGAAAGGAAGTCCAATCATAGATTTTGGTCATTATACAGGTTGGCAGACAGCAACAAATCTCCCTCCTCTTATGAATGCAAGGGAATATAATGAGATGATGGTAGAAGCCCGGAATTGGGCTTGGGTAGATGGTAATCCTTCAGAAAGATCATTTAATGATCCTGATGATATCCGGCCAGGTAATCTAAGGGTGTCACCATTTTTGCAAGACCCTATAGCTGACACAGATTGGCTGGATGAAATTTTTAGGACTTCAATGATGAGCAACTATAATTTATCCATCCGGGGTGGAAGCGATAATATTAATTATGCCATTTCGGGTGGTTTCTTTAATCAGGATGGTATTATTGAAAGTTCTGGTTTTAAAAGATTTAACCTTAGGGCTAATGTTGAAGTAAAGGCAACTGAGAGATTAAAAATCGGATTTAATTTTTCTCCCTCCTTATCGATGCACGACAGGGTGAGGACTGAGGCCACAGGTAATTTTGTTCAGGGCAGTGTAATCCATACTGCCATCTCTGCGAGACCTTCCTTTCCTGTGTATAATGAAGATGGGAGTTTATTCAATCATAGAGCAGGTGGGACACCTCCTTTTCTTTCAAACCCCTTATTTGTAACGAATGAATTAAGTGAAGATTTGGAAATTCAGCGGTTATTTACCAATGTTTATGGAGAGGGTAAAATAACGGATGACATTACAATAAAAGTGCTTCTTGGTACGGATATCAATAATGTAACCAACCTACAATTTGTCCCAAGATCTCCAAATTGGCCACCTTTTGAAGCACAGGTGGGCAGAGCATATTCCTTCCAGTCACAATCTTTATCGTGGCTTAATGAAAATACGATTACCTACAATAAGAAAATCAATGATCACGAATTCTCAATATTGGGTGGATTTACATTACAGGAGTTTAAGATTAACAGGATGGATGCATCCAGTCAAAATTTCGCCAATAATGCCGTTGAAACAATTGGGGCAGGAACTGTAATCACAAGCGCCTCTCAAAGGAATGAGGAATGGAGTTTGGTTAGTTATCTAGCAAGGACTACTTATAACTATAAGGATAAATATCTATTTACTGGTACTGTTCGTACGGATGGGTCTTCCAGGTTTGGTACAAATACAAAGTATGGGTTTTTCCCAAGTGTTTCACTGGGTTGGAGATTTACTGAAGAATCTTTCCTACCTGAAAACGATATCCTGTCTGATGGTAAATTTAGATTCAGTTATGGTATTTCAGGAAACAATACTATCGGAAACTATTCGAGATTTGCATTGCTGGGTAATACCAGATATGTATTGGGGCCAAATCAACAAGTGGTTGCAGGTCTTTCGCCTTCAAGTATTGCCAATGATGATTTAGGATGGGAAACATCCGAGCAATTTAATATCGGAACAGATCTTTTTTTCGCAAACAACAGAATCGGTCTTCTGGCTGACTTTTATGTGAAAAACACAAAAGATTTACTGTTAAACGTTCCTGTTCCAGTGGCCACTGGGTTTACAAATGCCATATCTAATGTTGGAGAAGTTAGAAACTGGGGCTGGGAGTTTATGTTAAACACAGTAAATTTTGATAGTAAATTCCGCTGGACAACTGATTTCAACGTTTCATTTAACAAGAACGAAATTGTCAGTCTAGGAGGAGCAGGTGAAGGAGGGGTATTATTCCTTGAACCACCTATTTTTGGAATTGGACAAATACTTAAAAATGCTGAGGGACAGCCATTCAGTCAACTGTTCGGTTTTAAAACTGACGGTATTTTCCAAGATGATGAGGATGTGGCTACAAATGGAGAAGCACAGCCCTTCGCTAGGCCCGGTGATATAAAATTTGTTGATATTAACGGTGATGGTAATATTGATGCCGGTGATAGAACAGTGATTGGCAACCCTCTTCCAGACTTTTTTTATGGAATTAACAACCAGTTTTCATATGGCAATCTCGAGTTAGTTGTTTTCTTACAAGGGGTTCATGGGGGTGATATCCTTAATGTTAATAAACAATCCGGGGGTAGTTTAGGTGGTACAACAAATCAGCTTAAAGAAGCAACTGACAGATGGAGGTCAATAGATGATCCAGGAAATGGATTCTACCCCAGAGCCAATTTTAGTGACAGGAATGGCAATTCAAGAATATCTGACAGATGGATTGAGGATGGTTCCTTTTTAAGAATAAAAAATGTAACAATTGCTTACAATTTTTCGCCGACATTCTTAAAACGAATCAAAATTAAAAATGCCAGGATCTATGCCCAAGGAACCAATCTACTCACTATCACAAAATATTCCGGATTTGACCCCGAAGTCTCCTTCAGTAGCAATAATCCCTTATTGCAAGGTATAGATTGGTCTGTTTATCCGTTAAACAGGAACTTTACTGTAGGTGTTAATTTATCATTTTAAACATATCAATAATGAAAAAGATATATAATTTAATTGCTTTCGGACTATTGACATTAAGTTTGGGCTGTGACGATTTTCTTGATAAAAGTCCTACGTTTCAGGAAAATTCGGCTAATTTTTACGTTACAGAAACAGACTTTGTAATTGCTTTAATGGGTGCTTATGATGGTTTACAACAAGTTTATAATACCAATAATGCAGGTGGTTTATGGGTATTTACTGATTTGCGTACTGATATTGCCGAAGTTCGAAGTACAGCAGGTGCTAATTGGGATGCCTATTCAGATTTTATTTTGTTTTCTAACAACCTACATCTGGAAACCCACTGGAATAGAAGTTTTAATGTTATTTATCGTTCCAATGTAATTTTAGAAAGGGTTTTAACTGCAGAATTATCTGATGTTCAAAAAAGTAATATTGAAGCAGAAGCAAGGTTCATACGAGGGCTTGTTTATTTTGATCTGGTAAGATTATTCGGGGAAGTTCCACTTGTTTCAAGACCTGTCAGTATTACTGAATCATATGATATTTTGCGAGAATCTACGGATAATGTTTATGCTCAAATTATTGAGGATTTAGAGTTCGCTTCTTTGTTTTTACCTGATGCAAGAACAGGTAATCAGCAAGGTCTTGCAATCAAATCTGCAGCAGTTGGTTTGCTTGCAAAAGTATATTTAACTCGTGGTGATTACCAAAAGTCAAGTGAGTTATGTAAACAAATTATTGATTCAGGTAATTTCAGATTGCTTGACTCTTATGAAGAGGTATTTAGTTTATCATTCCCTAATCAAGAAAATATTTTTGAGATTCAATATGCTTCAAATTCAAACAATGAAGGAAGTAGATTTTTTCAAGTATTTATGCCTCAAGGCACATTGAATGGTCAAGGGCAAGGATATTGCGTACCTACCCAACATTTTGCAGATAGTTTTGAACAAGGTGATTTAAGGAAAGACTTTATAATTATCAGTGATTTACCGGGTTCAATGTTTCCTGGTACCATGGGATCATATAAATATAGAGACCCAAGTGCGGGCGTTGCAGACGGAGGAAATAACTGGATAGTCCTTCGATATGCTGATGTTTTATTGATGTACGCTGAAGCAATAAATAAGATTGAATTTGGAAATCCTGCTGCATTTAATGCATTAAATGAAGTCAGGAACAGAGCAGGTTTGAGCAGTTTATCAACGCAGGAACTGCCTAATCAAACTTCATTTGATCTTGCTGTAGAAAATGAAAGAAAAATTGAACTTTCGTTTGAAGGTCACAGGTGGTTTGATTTAGTAAGAAGGAATAGGTTTTTGGAAGTGATGAACAATGAGTATAACCATCCTTCAAATGTTATAGTGACTGAAGCATATAACCTTTATCCTATTCCCCTATCGGTGATTAATACCAATTCACGGATCACACAGAATCCTGGTTATGACTTTTAGATAACAACTTCATATAGATAGATTCATAAAAGGACAACTAACCCGGTGATATTCCGGGTTAGCTGTTTTCAAATTAAGCACCTTATGTTGAAACAAATTGCCTTTGGATTGTTTTTGCTTGCCATTCCATTTCAGAATTATGGGCAGGATTCACCAAACGTCATAATTATATTTGTTGATGACCTTGGGTACGGGGATCTAGGAGCGTTTGGACATCCAACTATAAATACCCCCAACATAGATAAATTAGCTTACGATGGGGTAAAACTCACTCAGTTTTATTCAACTTCTCCAGTTTGCTCTCCTAGCAGAGCTGCACTTTTGACTGGGAAATATCCGATAAAAACAGGGATTTATGGCAAAAGAGGTGTGTTCTTTCCTGATTCTGATAAAGGGCTGTCCAGTGAGGAAATGACAATTTCCAGTTTCTTAAAGGATAGCGGATATCAAACTGCCTGTATAGGCAAGTGGCATTTAGGCCATTTACCCGAATACCTTCCCAACTCCCATGGATTTGATTACTATTTTGGAATACCTTATTCCAATGATTTAAGTCCGGCCACGAGTGATTGGGTGGGAGTGACAGATTTTCCACCTACACCTTTGATGGAAAATTTTGAAATTATTGAAAGAGAACCGGATCAGCGCTGGCTTACCAAAAGATATACCGAAAAATCTATCGAGTTTATCGAAAAAAATAAGGATAAAAAGTTTTTTCTGTATCTCGCACACACTTTCCCTCATGTCCCGTTATTCACTTCCCCCAAATTTGAGAATAAGTCTCCAAGAGGGCTGTATGGAGATGTAGTGGAAGAATTGGATTGGAGTGTTGGTGAGGTTATGAAAACACTTCACCGTTTGGGAATCAAGGATAATACTTTAGTGATTTTTACAAGTGATAATGGACCTTGGTTAACCCAAAGACTGAATTCGGGTGATCCTGGAATTTTCAGGAATGGAAAGGGGACTCTTTGGGAAGGAGGAGTTCGGGTTCCCGGGATTATCCATTTTCCTAAGGTCTTAAAACCTAAGACGGTGAATAATAAATTCTACTCCACATTGGATGTTTTGCCTTCGATTATTTCTTTGGTCGACCCTGAAAGATCCCTGCCCCAAGACTTAGATGGAAGTAATTTTTTGGATGAGTTAAATGATGAAAAAACTGTTCATGAAAAAGTGCTTTACTATTACCATCAAGACCAACTATTTGCTATCAGAAGAGGTCCACTTAAGGCTCATTTTCGAAGCCATGACTCCATATACGGAGGCGATAGAAATTACAAAGAATATGATCCACTGCTCCTTTTTAACATTGAACAGGATCCTGGAGAAAAATTCCCGCTTGAAAATTTAGATGATAATATTATTAAAGAGTTTAAGTCACTCTTTGCAAAGCAGGTGAAAAATGTAGTGCCCACTCAAAGTAAGATTGACAGTAAAATTAATGATAATCAAAATGAAGATTTATAGATCATGTAGTATAGTTTTTTTGATACTACTTTTTCCTATTACAGTACTTGGACAAATTGATTATCCATCTGGAAGTGTAGTAAATATTTTGAACTATGGAGCAAATTTAAATGATGGTAAAACTGATGCCACAGAAGCAATAAACAAAGCCATTAGAGAACACGATCTAGACTTGTTTCAAAGAAAAATCATTTTCTTCCCTGAAGGCACTTATTTGCTTTCTTCTTCAATACATATCGACGCTATAAATCAAGAAAAATTAAATGGAAGTGGAAAATCTATAATATTTCAGGGAGCAGGAAAAAACCATACATATTTTAGATTAAGGAATAAAACTTTCACTGATAAAGAAAATCCAAAACCGGTTATATCAACAACAGGTTCTGATTCAGTGGTAGAGGGATATACTAATATAGCATTCATGACAAGTATCTTCGATCTAACAGTAGATATAGGTGAAAACAATCCCGGAGCTATAGGGATTAGATTCATTGCGAACAATCAGGGAGCTATTCGCGATGTTGATATAGTAACTTCAGATAAGGATAATTTAGGCTATACTGCTATAGACATGGAAAGAGCCAAGATTCCAGGTCCTGCTTTAATTAAAAATGTAAATATCAAGGGTTTTGATTATGGTTTAAGGTTTGGGAGTCTCAATTATGGGATGACTCTTGAGGATGTTAAAATCAGGAATTACAAAATGGCTGGCATTTTCAACGATGGCCATATTATAAGCGCCAGAAAATTGAAAACTGAGAATGGGAATGGACCTGCTATCATTAATAAGAACAAAGATGGTTTTTTAATATTTATAGATTCCGAATTCCAGGGGATTGGGCCATCGGGTATTGAAAACTGTGGTGTCCTGAATTTGATAAATGTGGCTTTCTCAGGTTTTGAAAAAATATCAGAAAATATCTACGTAGAAGGAAACTTTATTAAAGAGTTTTCATCACACGATGTAAATAAAATTGGTGATTTTAACCAGAAAAATTTCAAGATTCTGGAAACGCCTGAAGTGATTAGGTCTAATATAAGAAATTGGGTAAATGTATTGGAATTTGGGTATGAGTCAGGAGGAGATGATGCGGGTCCGGCTATCCAAAAAGCAATAGAGTTTATGAATGAACCCGGGAATTCTGAAATGAATGTTTTGTTTTTCCCATGGGCTGAATACAAAATAGAGACACCAGTCAAAGTTTATGGAAATGTCCTGAAAATAGACGGGAATTTCGCATCATTTTTTTCTTCAGAAGAAAAGGATTTGGAGGAAAGCGCCATGTTTGCCATTGAATCAACACATTACCCCGAACTTTTTATTGAAAGATTCAGTGTTGTTCCACAAAACAGGAGGAAAATGTTCCCGGTTTTTTCTAACTCCAGTGATAAGGATCTAGTATTAAGACATATTTACATTGGCCACGGTAAAGCGTATGAAAATAATAATGCAAGTGGTACCCTGTTTATAGAGGATGTATGTGCTCTTAGCCAGGTGTATTACACTAAAGTAGAGGATCCTTTTGAAGAAGCTCAACCTCAATTTGAATTTGGAAATCAAACTGTTTTTGCCAGACAATTAGACACTGAACAGAGATATACTCATCTTCAATCAGACGGGGGTAATCTCTGGATTTTGGGCATAAAAACTGAAGAGCCGGGAGTTGTTATTGAGGCTAAAAATGGAGCTAATGTATGGTTATATGGGGGTACAATACTTCCTTCCTTCAAAGATATTGGCGATCCTATTTTTAAGATTAGTAATTCGGATGCCACAGTGTTTGCAGTGGAGCATATAATTAAACCCAAATACGAAGTTTTGGCATTTTACAACAAAATAATTGAAACAGTGAATCGGGATTCTCCTCCTTTAATAATGTATAAAAATGAATTTTTTCAAAGAAATGAGTTTGGTTCAATAGTTCAAATTATTGTTTCTTCCAAAAATTTTTTAGATAGTGGTACAGTCAGGCCTCAAAGAAAAACACCAATATAAAATGATTCCATCTTTCTATGAAGGTTTGTATTTTGGTAAGATAAAATTGGTGTTTTTCTGCGTGCTGTTTATCAATTTCAGATCTTCACTTTCATTTACTGTTTCAAAGGATTCCATATATAATTTCACCTATCAAGAAGCAACTGCCTCCCTTAAAAATGATATATTAAAATTGACAACAGGAAAAGTTGAAAGGACGCTACTTTGGACTGATATGGGCTTCAGGACAATTGGCTTGCTTGATATTGAAAATAAGATTGAATGGGCTGATTTGAAAAGTAATCACCTTTCGGATTGGGAAAATCCTTTAAAAGAGGGTTTAAAATATAGAGGTTTTATAAAAAATGTGAAGTTTACTGTATCAAATGATGAGAGCTTTTCATCAAATCATTTATTGGTTTCGATTTTGATAGGTTATGGAGATTTACTTGAGATTAAATATGTGTCCAGACTTTATCCAAAAGCTTCGGGAATTTATACGCATCTGGAGATCAGAAAATTGAAAGAGGATACTGAATTATCCTATGCTCTTGATAATACCTTTAAAGAATACTATGGATCTACACAACTTCAAAAATCTATAAGATCAGAATATATACCGATTGATTTTTCTAAACCAACTGACCGTATGTACTGGGGATATAGAAATGACCCAGGGCATACAGTGAATACCTTTAGTATGCTTAGGGAGGAAAAGTTTGCCGGTTTTCCTTTGTTTCAGGCTGAGTGGAATAATTGGGCAAGTGGTATGGTTGTATCTAAAGATAATTTCTCTTTAACCGTAATAAAACAATCCAGTAAAACTTCCAATAATAGTGGCCACGAAACAGGACAGTTTTTCAGTTCTCAGAATGGTTTAGAAGTAACCGGCTGGGGATTAAAACCGGAGGAAATTACTCAAGAGTTTAGAAGTACTTGGCCCACATGGATCATAGTATCCAGTGGAGATCAACCAAGCAGACAGCTATCAATCAAATCCTTTGATAGGTCAGTGTTCCCGATTGACTTAGACCGTGATGCTGTTACCATTATAGATACTTGGGGTAGCGATTTCAGGGAGGATAATCCTACCAAATTGTTCGGAAGAGAAAATTCCCATTTTGATGTTGTGTCAAAGGAAATAGTTAATGCATCTACTCTAGGGATAGATATTGTAAGAATTGATGATGGCTGGCAGAATGGAAAGACCTTTACAACGAACAACTGGTATCCTAATAAAGACATGGGATATGCAGATGACTGGCGTAATGTAAAAGAACTAGCCGATGCACACAATGTAGGTCTAGGGCTCTGGGCAAATATTCGGATGATAAGTAGAGATGAATTGTTTAAAATTCAGAAAGACCTTGAGCCAAAAACTTGGAAGTTCGATTTTGACCTGATCCATAATTGGGAAACATTCGATCAAAGGATGAGGCTTGCTAGAAATTTGGTAAAATCTTCTGGATTCAAAACACAAATTGCATGGTGTCCAGAATATAATGATTCTAGGTATGGTTGGTATAGTAAAGCAAGAAGTGTAGGACCCATGTTTTTCCAGAATATACAAAATAACCTTCCAGAGCATGTCATTTATGTTCCATACGTCTCCCTGAGACATCATTGGAATTTTTCCAAATACTATAATCTTAACAAACTTCAATGTAACATCCAAAATCCCGCTTTGACAAACAAAAATCTGTCAGATGCCCAATTTCATGATATTGGTTATGCTACTGCTATATCCTTAGCAGGGGCTCCGGTTTATTTTATGCTCACTCAGTTACTTACTGATAGGCAAATGGCAAAAACAAAAGAATTATTGGAATTTTATAATGCCGAAAAAAGGGAAATGTTTTCAACGTTTGTTTTTCCTCTTGGCAATGAACCCGATAATAAATCATGGACTGGTTTCCAGCTCCATAATCCGGAAAAGAATTCGGGCTATTTTCTGATTTTCAGAGAACTACACAGTTCTGAATCATCTAAAGAATTAAATGTCTACTTTTTAGATGAAAAGAAATATCAAATAACTGACCTCATTTCCGGCAATCAACCATCACCATCTCAAGGTAAAGGGGATATTATGGAAATAGAAATTCCTGAAGTTGCCTCCTTTAGATTCTTGAGATATAAAATTGTAGAAAATTAAGCCGTCAATATGAATGTTCCTCGAAATAAAAATCTTTTAGTTACACTACTGATTTTCACCCTACTATCTGGGAGATTGAGCGCGCAGGATAGGCCCAATATCCTATGGATTTCGGTAGAAGATATTGGACCCATGTTGGCTCCTTATGGAGACAGTACTGCTTATACACCTAATATCAATTGGCTTGCCAATGAGGGAGTGGTTTATGAGAATGCCTATGCCACTGTTGGAGTATGTGCCCCGAGTAGAAGCAGTATCATCACGGGGATGTATCCGACCAGAATCGGAACTCATAACATGAGGACAGGAGCGCCTTATGGGTTTACACAACCCGAAAATGAAAGCTATAAAACTTATTATGGTCAACGGGATATCTTAAATAGAGAAATTCCACAGTATTCGGCTGTTCCTCCTGAATATGTCAAATGTTTTACCGAGTATTTGAGAGAAGGGGGTTACTTCACGTCCAATAATGATAAATGTGATTATCAATTTAATTCCCCGATCACAGCATGGGATGAAAATGGATCAGATGCCCATTACCTAAACCGGGAAAAGAATCAACCTTTCTTTTCAGTATTCAACAGAATGATCACTCATGAATCCAGAGTTTTCATGAAAGAAAATGATCTTATGTTGGTGGACACATCCAAATTAAACATACCGGGTTATTTTCCCGACATACCCATAGTAAGAAGGGACCTCGGACGGGTTTATTCAAACATTATGGAACTAGATTCTGAAATAGGAGATATTCTAGACACCCTTAGAGCTCATAAACTGTTGAATAAAACAATTATCATTTTATGGTCGGATCATGGTGGCCCATTATTGAGGCAGAAAAGAGCTATTGGTAACTCCGGATTGAGGGTTCCACTCATCATACGATATCCTGACGGACATTTAGCAGGCACCAGGGATAGCTCCATAGTTTCATTGATGGACTTGGGGCCTACAGTATTATCCTTGGCGGGTATAAATCCTCCTTCCTATATGGATGGGAAAGCTTTTGCCGGACCTTTTAAAAGCGTGGCTCCCAGAAAATATTCTTTCGGATCAGCTGATCGCTTCGATGAAGCCATAGATATGAGTAGATCGGTAATAGATGGCCGTTTTGTATATATTAAAAATTTTAGACCTCAGCTGCCTTTACTCCCTAGAATAGCCTACAGGGAACAAGTTAAAATGAACAGTACATTGATAGAAATGAATCAGGCAGGATTACTTTCAGGTGACCATGCGTATATGTTTATGAAAACAAAGCCAGTGGAAGAATTATATGACTTGCTTTCAGATCCATATGAGCTTAAAAACCTAGCCCAACTACCGGGGTACGATAATAAATTAGGTGAATTAAGAAATGCGCTTGCCTCCTGGCAAATGGAAATCGGAGACCTTGGATTTGTTCCTGAATATGACCTCATCCAGATGATGTGGCCGGGACTAAAGCAGCCTAAAACTTCAAAGGTTGTTTTTGTCACTGAAAAAGATTTCCTGCAACTTAAAAGTGATACAAAAGGAGCGAGTATCGCTTATCAGATCAATGAAGAAATAGGAGGGGATAAATGGAGATTATACCATGGCAATCTCAAATCACAAACTATACAAAATATTGTGGCAAGGGCAGTTCGATTGGGATACAAAACCTCTGAAATAACTTCTTGGCATCAAAATGAGAAAACCGGTGAATAACAAATTGATGACAAACAAAACGAAAAAGCTAAATATAGGTGTGTTGCCAATCCTGATTTTTCTGCTTGTTACAGGATCAGTTCAGGCCCAAACGGTAAATGAATTGGTTGGGAGAGGTGGATTGTCAAGTTTTATCAAAAAGGTTAAGACTAATAACCATATCAGTATAGCCTATTTAGGGGGTTCAATTACCGAAGCGCAAGGTTGGAGGGAACATTCCTTTGAATTTTTTAAAGAAAGATATCCTAACACTTTTTTCAATCAAATAAATGCTGCAATTGGGGGGACAGGTTCGGAGTTTGGCGCATATCGTTTACAGGAACATGTTTTGGTCCATCAGCCTGATTTGGTTTTCGTGGAATTTGCCGTTAATGACAATACCGTAGCTGAAGATAAAATCATTCAAGCTATTGAAGGAATTGTCCTTCAGATTAAGCAAAACAATCCTGAGACTGACATCTGTTTTGTATATACTATCATGGAAGGTTTTCTTGAGAATGAAAAACATGGTCAACTTCCTGATTCAAAATTAGCTATGGAAAAAGTGGCAAAACACTACGGTATACCAACCATAAATTTCGGTTATGAGGTAAGTAAAAGGGTGGTTGAAAATTCCTTGATTTTTACTGGTAAGCATTTTTATAAAGATTCCATTCCGGTTTTTAGCGCTGACGGCGTTCATCCATTTTTTGAAACAGGACATGCGATTTATGCTGAAATATTTGAGAGGTCTATGGAAAAGCTCTTATCAAACTATTTACCTGTTGCGGATTCCACCGCAGGTCGTCTCCATCCATCACCCTTGATTATTTCTAGGTGTGTTACACCAGATCCAAAATATCTTGAAGGGAAATGGTCGTCTTTTAATCCGAAAAAAACAGAGGGTTTTGAAAAATTCTCCAGGTTTTTAGATTCCATTTATTTACCATCAGAAGAGAGTGCTTATTTGCAGATAGAATTTAAGGGTACTTCAATCGGTTTTGTGGATATCATAGGTCCCGAGGCTGGAGCCTTGATAATCGAAGTGGATGGAAAGAAGAATTCAAATAAAGTAAGGTTCGACGAATACGGTAATTTTAGACGGATTAGTTATTTCCTCATAGAGGATTTAGAAGATAGGGTACATCAAGTGGTTATAAAAATCGACCCTAAAAAGTTTGATAAAGAAGCCATATTAAATAAAAGAAAGATAAGTGTAAATGATCCGGCTATGTATAAAAATCAGACCTGGCATCTGGGTAAAATTTTAGTCAACGGGGTTCTGCTATAAGTCATGATAGGAATAGGTCAAAAAAATAATGTCGTGGACCAATTATGTTACTTACGGTAAGATTTCTAATAATAAGGAAACATCCTGATTCATAACAATGGGTTACTCAGCAAGTAATATGCCTAGGATTATATTTAAGATTACATTAAATGAATGAGAATGAACTTTAGAAGATCTACCATTATAATGATTTTTATTGCCTGGGTTTTATCTTTTGATACTATGGCCCAAGTTAAAGAGGGGATCTATAATGAAAAGTTTAGGCCTCAGATTCACTTTTCACCTCCTAGTAAATGGATGAATGATCCCAATGGATTGGTGTATTTGGATGGTGAATATCATTTATTCTACCAATACAACCCTAATGGAAATACTTGGGGTCCCATGCATTGGGGACATGCAATTTCAAAGGATTTAGTCTACTGGCAACATTTACCCATAGCACTTTACCCAGATGAGCATGGAATGATTTTTTCAGGATCAGCTGTCTATGATGAAAATAACACTTCTGGTTTAGGGACTGCCGAGAATCCTCCCTTGGTGGCTATATTTACCTACCATGATTCAGAGGCCAAAAAATCAGGAGAAGAAGATGTTCAATCTCAGGGAATCGCCTTCAGTACAAGAGGTAGAAGTTGGACTAAATTCAGTCAAAATCCTGTATTGTCTAATTCGGGAAGACCGGATTTTCGAGACCCTAAAGTTATTTGGGTAAACAATAAATGGGTTATGTCCATTGCGGTGAAGGATAAAATCCAATTTTTCTCTTCTCCCAATTTAATTAATTGGACTTTTGAAAGTGATTTCAATCCAGAATGGGCCAATTATGAAGGAGTTTGGAAATGTCCGGACCTCTTTCCTTTGACTTTACCGAGTGGAGAAGAGAAATGGATCTTATTGGTGAGTGTAATAAGTGGTGGTCCACAAAAAGGTTCTGCCACCCAATATTTCATTGGTGATTTTGATGGTAAAACCTTTACGACCGATCTTTCACAAATTCGATGGTTGGATTACGGTGCTGATAATTATGCTGGAGTGACTTGGTCAAATATACCCGACGCAGATGGCAGAAGAATTTTTATAGGTTGGATGAGCAACTGGTACTATGCACAAAAGACCCCTACTTCTCCGTGGCGGTCTGCCATGACGCTTCCTCGAGAGTTGAAGCTGATTGGAACTGATAAAAAATTTGCTTTAAAGTCTTCTCCTATTGATGAATTAAATAAGCTTAGAAAGACTAGTCAATATAAATATGGATCAGTCATTTCCCTTGAAGAACCATTGGTAGAGCTTGAACTTGTGCCTGAATTGAATGACTTTTCCATTTCTTTTTCCAACATTAAGGGCGAAATAGTAACATTGAACAAGTCTGGCGATGACCTTTCTTTTGATAGGTCCAATTCTGGGAAGGTAGATTTTCAAAACGGTTTTGGGGCCGTCCACCATGTAGCCTTAGAGGGTCTGGACATATATCAGGTCCAGATATTTCTAGATAATTCCTCCCAAGAGATTTTTATCAATGGGGGACAGGTAACGCTGACAAATCTACTATTTCCAAATGAATCTTATGATAAAGTAACCTTGCAGGGTTTTAAAGATAAATTTACACTTCACTACCTATCTTCTATCTGGTAAAGGGAAATTCATCTAATACTTGAGAATATTTTAAGGAGGATATTGGATTTGCACACCCTATATTTAATGAGATGAAAAAAATAATCAAACAGTTAAGAATGAAGCCGGCCGGTGATCTTGCTTATGAAATTGAAAAGACATGGAAAAGAAAATAATTTATTGTGCATCTATATTATTTATTTTAGTTCAATTTAATGGTTTCTCTCAGCGAATACCAAGTAATATTGATGAAGATCAGGTTCCTCCTTTTGTATTAACCCATCCTTTGAAATATGCAGATGGAAAAAAAGTTAAGAATATAAAAGAATGGGAAAACTCGCGAAGACCAGAAATTTTGAATCTTTTTAAAGATCATATTTATGGTGAATATCCGGGAGCTAGTGTTATTGACTTTAAAGTCGTCAAAGAAGATGAGGTTTTTGCAGGAAAGGGCAAAAGAAAACAAGTTCAAATTTATTTAGGGAAATCGAAAGAGCTTTTTTTAAATGTTCTTTTGTACCTCCCCATTAGTAAAGCACCTGTACCGGTTTTTGCTGGACTTAACTTTTGTGGTAATCATTGCACTACTTTTGACTCTTTGATTTTTTTGAACGATAACTGGATTGCCGACAATCATAAAGGGGTGAGTAATAATACGGCTTCAGATAGCTCAAGAGGATCTCAAGCTCACAGGTGGCCATATGAAGAGATTATTAGTAGGGGCTATGGTGTAGCAACATTGTATTATGGTGAATTGGAGCCTGATCATCCTGAAGGATGGAAGAATGGTGTGAGAAGCCTGCTTAAGGAGGAACTTAGGATCGAGCCTGATAAATGGGCTGCGATAGGTGCATGGGCATGGGGCTTAAGCAGGGTACAGGATTATCTGGAAATAGATAAAGATGTAGATGCAAAAAGAACTATAGTTCAGGGACATTCTAGGCTGGGGAAGGCAGCACTTTGGGCCGCTTCTAATGATACTAGGTTTGCAGCTGTTATTTCTAATAATTCTGGAGAAGGGGGTGCAGCTTTATCGAAAAGGTGGTTTGGTGAAACAATTGAACACCTCAACTCTTATTTTCCTCATTGGTTTGTGCAAAAATATAATGATTACAGTGGTAAAGCTGAGGAATTGCCCATTGATCAACACCTGCTTTTAGCCAGTATAGCACCAAGACCAATTTACGTAACAAGTGCTTCGGAAGATCTTTGGGCAGATCCTAAAGGAGAATTTTTGGCCTTAAGAGAAGCAGGAAAAGTTTATAAACTTTATAAAATTGCGGGTCTGGCCATTAAGGAACAACCTCAAGTGGAAATGCCTGTTGGAAAAAAGATTAGATATCACATGAGAAAAGGAAAACATGATATTCAGCTTTATGATTGGATTCAATTTCTGGATTTTGCAGATTATATTTTCAAAGAAAAGTAAGTGAATAGCACCTTCCTACAAAAACGAGGAGGAGTCTAAATTGGTATAATTCTGATCTGAAGGATATTCAACATAAAATTATTATTAGTGAAGAAATATTTTAAAATGGTCAGAATTTTTTTTAAATACTTTCCTTCTAGTCAATATGGAAAAATTAAAAGACTGATTTTTTGTGTAGAATGAAACTGTCTTCCGAGTAAGTTTTTGATAACAGGACAATTTCTATCAGCCCTTTTTAGAGCCCATTGATTTACTTTTGATGTTTGAAATTTTCGATGAAATTTTAAACTCTTTGACAACTGAAGTAATTGAATTTACCGGTAGTTCTACTCACTCAAATTTGAAAAACTATAACTTATAAATAATTATTTTATAAATAAAATATGCTTTACATCACCCAATCAATTATTTCAAATTTCATTAGGAAAATTGGAATTATATTTCCAATTCTTTGTATTTTATCCTGTAAGACAAGTAATGTTAAAAATACTAATGAGAATAAATTCACCAATGATAATTTGGAGTTTTCCCAAAAATTTCATGAAAAAATAGTTGACATTTTTAAGGAAAAAGAATTGGAAGGTGATTTTATTTTTGCAATAGTAGGTGAAAATGGATTGTTGTATTCGAAAGCTATTAACAATAAAATTATAAATGGAGAATCATCCTTCTTAGATAACAATTCTCCAATTTACGTAGCCTCACATACAAAGTCCTTCACTGGTACATTGGCAAAAATTTTAGAGGAGAAAGGAAAGATTGATTTAAATAAATCACTCTCTAACTATCTTCCTGAGTTAAATTTTAAAGATAGTATTGACGTTGATAAAATTTTCATTAAGAATCTTTTGAATCACACACACGGCACCTTTAGCACAACTCTTACCTGGAAGACAGCTTTTTTAGGCTACAGTGGTAACAATTCAGAACTAATAGAGGATTTCAATAATGATTTTTTATATGATCCTTCTGGTAGTTTTAGATATTCAAATGTTGGTCCTATAATTACAGCTATAGCAATAGAAAGTGCAACTGGGAATTCTTGGAAGGATGAAATGAAGGAACACATATTTCAGCCTCTAGAAATGTTCAATACCACGACCAAAGTTTCAGATCTCCATTATGATAGAATCCGTCCCTCTGTAACAGTTTCCAAGGAACATGGGGTCATTGAAACTGGTTTTGATAAAAGTGATATACTAATGCACGCTTCTGGGGGAGTGATTTCAACAGTCAATGATCTCTCTAAATGGCTAAGTGCCAACATCCGGCAAGATAATATTTTGTTATCCCAAGAATCATGGAAAGAATTACATACTTCCAATGTTTCCCAGGACAAGTCTTACTTCACTTATAATCGGAAAGGATATTCCCTTGGTTGGGATATTGCCGAATATCAAGGCGATACTATTTTAACCCGTTTCGGTGGGTTGGCTGGAATAAGTTTCCATATCTCCTTCATTCCTGAGAAAAAAATCGGAATAATTGCCTTTTCTAGTGATAATAGGGCATATATATTACCACATTTAATGGCAAACTATGCGTATAATGAGTTAAATGAGAACTTAGCTGACAGTATTTTTCAAATTGAAAGAATTAATTTTGAAAAAGCCTTTGACAATGAAAATGCGTTAGTGTATCCCAATAAAACCCAGCTTTTAACACAAAATGAAACCAAGCAGCATATACAAGGCTCTTATTTAAGCACATCAGGTTGGCCACCAATTAGTATTAATCAAGAGGCTGATCACTTTATTTTCAACTGGGGTGTCTTAAATGGAAAGATATTTAAAACTGAGGATGGCCATTATACCAGCAACTTAGGCCTTCTTAATAGGGACTTTGAAATTAAAAGTGACACCTTAAAAACTGGATCACTAATTTATATTAAGATCAAGCAGTAATTCCAAAATTACCCAATGAATAAAGTCTTCATGAAAAAATCCATTTTCAAAGCAAGCTCTTCAAATTAATAAGGAATCGATAATATTTTAGGCGATTTCAAACGAAAAAACCACACAAAATTTTAAGCTGGATTTTGGATTGAATTAATCCCGGCTGCCGATTGATGCTCAAATTGTCAGGGGGAAGGTGAAGTAGGTTCTTCGTGATTATTTGAATCCCTTTTTTATACCTGTTCGGGTATAGAATATTAGATACAAATAATAAATATACCCGTTCAGGTATAAATTTAATTTTTTCACTATCTTTATACCCAATCGGGTATAATATATCTATGGAAAAATTAAGTCAGTTCATAAAGGAGAGGCGTAAAAGCCTTGGATTAACTCAAGAAGACCTTTCCTTCAAAGCAGGAGTGGGGTTGCGATTTGTCCGGGATCTTGAGCAAGGAAAAAAATCACTGATGGTTGATAAAGTCAACCAGGTATTATCACTATTTGGCCATGAACTTGGTCCGGTACCAACAGAAAGAAATGAAGACCGCTAAAGTTTATATGCATGACAGATGGGCTGGGAGATTGACGGAAGATGAGGACGGCTACCACTTTAAATATGAAGAATCCTATTTGGGACAAACGGATGCTGAAGCAATCAGTGTAACCTTACCGTTAACAAGTAAAGGATATCATAGCAAGATCTTATTCCCTTTTTTCGACGGACTCATTCCGGAGGGTTGGCTATTGGATATAGCACAAAAAAACTGGAAACTAAACCCAAGAGACAGAATGGGGATACTTCTACAGACATGCCATGACTGCATAGGAGCAGTATCCATTCAAGCTCAGGAAGAAAATGAAAAATAAATGCCTCTATTGTTATAATGAAATTGATTCAGGAGAACTCAATACCAAAGCTGGACTGAAAGGATACCATGAGAAATGCAGTAAGAAGTTCTTCGGAAAAATCACCCCTCCGGAACTGGATTTTGACGAAGATCAAATTTTAGAGCTAGCCGAACAAGTGATCAAAAGTCAAAAAACAGTAACAGGGGTTCAGCCTAAACTATCACTGGGACTTTCGGAAAATTCAACTACACCTGAGCGATTTACAATTGTCGGGCTCTGGGGAGAGTACATATTAAAACCTCAAACGACAAACTATAAAAATCTACCCGAAATTGAAGACTTGACAATGCACTTGGCCGAAATAAGTAGACTGAAAACGGTAGAGCATTCCCTAATCAGATTAAAATCAGGCCAATTGGCATACATTACAAAAAGGATAGACCGTAAAAAAGGTAAGAAATATCATATGGAAGACATGTGCCAAATAACAGAACGGATGACTGAACACAAGTACAATGGATCATATGAGCAAATTGCAAAAGCCATAAAGAAGTATGCTGAAAATCCAGGCTTGGATGTTACAGACTTCTTTGAGCTCGTTATTTTTAGCTTTCTCACAGGAAATAATGATATGCACCTTAAAAATTTCTCATTATTAAAGAAAAATTCTACTTATGAGTTGTGTCCTGCTTATGATCTTTTATCCTCAGAGCTGGTAGTTGAAGATGATAATGAAGACCTAGCTTTAAATTTGAATGGAAAGAAAAAAAAGATAAAAAAGGAGGATTTTGAAATAGCCATGACAGGCGCTGGGCTGGAGCAAAAAGTAATAGAAAACATTTTTAAAAAATATAAAAGACTAATTCCTAAATGGGCCAGATTTATTGATCAAAGTTTTTTAAGTAAATCAATGAAAGAAGAATATAAAGACTTAATTCAACGAAAATCGGTTCAAATTAAACTTGATTAGTGTCGATTTACATTTCCGTTAAGTAACCGAGGTGCGCCTCTCACGCCACCGTTTGTTCTGATGGTCTCCCAGTATCAAGTTCGGGGTAGGCTGTATACGACGTTTCAAAAAGCAAAACCGACAACATTAAATCTTGAACAAATCCAATTCAACGATTCAATAAAATACTGAACCGAGGCCCTTAATTAAACAGTTCTTCGATTCAACAAACTTTCATAATTAACAACACATTAAAGAGCCCTATTTTTTCCCGAAACTAAATTGTACTTTTTAAAGAGGGAAATGATTGAATAAATTTACAAATCTACTTCCTAAAATCAGATTCCCTATTAAATTCAAATTATGGAAGTGTTTATCAATGCTTACTTAAGTTGCTAATAATATGTATTTTATATAAATTATTATGTATTAGGTGTTTAGGAAGTTTTACTTTGTACTACTTACTTATATTTAACTTTTTATTGTTGTATTTTATTCATAATCAAACACTTAAAATATTTTAATCTTTATATTTATTTTTTTTGCATCATACTCCTATATTTATTGCCTATGAGCAACGATTTATTTTCTCAAGGCAATTCCAGAAGGCATTTCTTGAAATCTAGTTCCCTCTTGGGAGGGCTTGCCTTTTTAGCCCCAGCAGCCAAGGTTTTTAGTAACTCAGAGGCTTCGATTGATTTAGTAGACAGTTCTGGTGAACTTCGATTTGTTCACACTACAGGCGTGAAAGGGCAAAATGACCCAGTCTGGAAAGCAGAGTTTGGCGGGTTGAATTCAATTTCCAAAAGTTTAATAGATGAAGATTTTCAAGGTCTGAAAATCGATTCAGGAGATTTTCTCAACTCAGAAGTGTCTTTTTCAGAGAATTTAGAGTTTGTTCAAAACCTTAGAAATTATGGTCTTCATTTAGCGGGGCTAGGAAAAACAGAACTTAATCTGTCCGAGAGTCAACTGATGGAGCTTTCCAAAAAGGCTTCATTTTCATTAGTGAATACCAATTATCGATTCGAAAACACTGATCTGGATCAAGCTATCAAAAAACACCTCATTGTCAATTTTGGCAAATATAAAATGGGTGTAATAGCAGTTTCAGACGAACTGGGTTCTATTTCCAAAAAAGTCAATAATCCTATAGAAACGGCCCTTAGGGAGTCTCAACTACTCAAATACTTATATGCCTGCGACCTAGTGGTCTGTATAGTCAACTTTGAGTTAAAGCATGGTGATGAAAACCAGATAAATAAACTTGCGAAAAAGGCAGAACACATTGATTTTATCTTAGACGCAAATCCTGCGCAAACTAGGCCCGGATTAACCTTGGTAAAAGATCAAGCTGGAGATGAAGTTTTCATCAGCCGTGTTTTAAATTTTGGGAAATATATAGGTGACTTTTCAGTCCGTTTCACCCCGAAGTACGCTAAATGTCTGGTTTCAAACTATTCCAGAATTCCTGCTGTGAAAAATCCTAGACTCGCGGCTTCTTTAATCCATGAACTTTCAAGTCAACAAGTATAAATATGGAACCATTTCTATCAGAAATCTTTCTTTTTTCATTCAATTTTGCTCCAAAAGGATTTGCCTTATGCAATGGTCAATTGCTCCCAATCAACCAGAATCAAGCATTGTATGCTCTTCTGGGAACTACTTTTGGTGGAGATGGCATAACGAATTTTGCTTTGCCTGACTTGAGGGGGAGAGCTTTGGGCCACGTGGGAGACGGTTTTGCACTGGGAGAGCGAGTTGGAGAACAAGCTCATACGTTGAGTATTTCAGAGATCCCCACTCATATTCACCAATCGAATGAATCTACAAGTTCAATCTTGAAAATCAGTTCCTCTTCTTCAGCAAATTCAGGAGATCCAGAGGGTCGTGTTTTTGCTGGTAACAGCAACTTTCCAAATCGTTTCGGTGACAAATTTGACGAAGGACTTGCCGAACAGCCTGGATATGCTTCTGGTAGCGCTGGAAGTAGCCAAGCACATTTGAATATGATGCCTTTTTTAACCCTTAATTATTGTATTGCTCTTCAGGGCATATTTCCATCACCAAATTGATTAAAATATGAGTGGTTCAGATCCTTTTGTTGCAGAAATCTGCATGTTTCCTTTCAATTTTGCTCCAAATGGTTGGGCATGGTGTGATGGGCAATTATTGCCTATATCTCAAAATACTGCATTATTTTCTCTTTTAGGAACTACATACGGAGGTAATGGGACAACTAACTTTGCTTTACCAGACCTTCAAGGCCGGGTTCCTATGCATCCTGGACAAGGCCCGGGACTTTCATTGCACGATTTGGGAGAGATGGGAGGCCAGGCTACGGTTACGCTCCTTGAAAGTGAGATTCCAAGTCACAATCACAATGTTGATATAAATATTCCAGTCGGAGGCACAGCTGATACAGATAGTCCATTGAATGCATTTCCTGCCACTTTTGCTGATGGAGAACAAATAAATGGAAACCCAGCAGTATTGTATTCATCAACCCCAGATGGGACTCTGGGTTCTTTTAATTCTGAAATTAGTTCAAATCCTGCTGGTGGGGGACAGCCTCACAACAATATGCAGCCAACCCTATTTGTTTATTATTGCATCGCTCTTCAGGGAGTTTTTCCACCAAGAACTTAAAAATCATGGCTCAACCATATGTAGGACAAATTAGTATTTTTGCAGGAAATTTCGCCCCTGCGGGGTGGATGTTTTGTGAAGGACAATTATTGCCTATTTCTGAAAATGAAACCTTATTTCAACTCATAGGAACAACCTATGGTGGTGATGGGCAATCAACATTTGCACTTCCTGACCTTAGAGGTAGAACACCTATTCACCAAGGGAATGGTTTTATATTGGCTGAAACAGGAGGGGCAGAAGAAATCAGCCTAAACGTCAATCAAATTCCCCAACACGCTCATACTTTGAAAGGATCCAGTGTGGTAGCATTAGGATCGAATGCAGGTAATTCTTCTGATCCAGTAGGGAAATATCCTGCCATATCACCAGGAGTAAATCTCTATAGTAAATCGGCTAGGGAAAACGTGAATATGGCTAATCAGGGATTGGCTAATTCTTCTATTCTGACTCCTACAGGTGGCAGTCAGCCACATTCTAACTTTCAACCATACCTGGGACTAAACTTTATCATAAGCTTATTCGGTATTTTTCCTTCTCCTACCTAAATGAAAAATATTGGCCTCTTACTTCCCAAATCCAGCACGCATCCAGACATTGGATATGATTTCTTTTTTGGGCTAAAAGCATTTTTTTCCTTTCAGACTGATAGCAACCCCGTTTTTCATACTGCAAATATCGGGTTTGGGATTGATGATGACCTGCTTTATTCGGAAACAGAGAGGATGTTTTTGGAGAAAAATGCAGATGTGTTAGTAGTTTTTGCTGATCACCCTAAAGTAGATAAAATCTTCCCTCTGGCGGCGCAGTTTGGTCGGACTATTATAGTATTAAATTCAGGAGCAAAATATCCTGTTGACTGGCAAGCGCCTGACTTTGTCCTGTTTCTTACTTTGGGAGAAATGTTATCCGCGAAATTAGCGGCTAAAAAGAGCATTAACCTAACTGGAATTATCGAAGGAATTAACACAACCAATTTTTATGATGGCGGATATGGGATAGGAGACGGATTTTATCTAGGACAAGAAAGTGCAGGAGGAAAAGTTGTCTTTAATTTTATAGGCAAGCATTTAGAAGCTGATTTTGATCCACAGCCATTAGTAGACTATCTGTCTGAAAATCAAGGAAAATTTTTGATTTTTTCAATTTACACAGGAAAAATATTACCCCTATTTCTTAAAGCCATAAAAGGGTTTGGCTCAAAAGTAACTTTGGTTTGCAGTCAGGCAATGATCCAAGAAATAGTTGCTAAGGAACATCTCCAAGGAATGTCTTTACCGGAGATTTTTGCCTTTAGTTCACTGAATCCAGAATGGAAAAATCAAGGATTTCAGCCCATCAATGAATACATCAAAAACGAAGTTAAGCGGGATGTTTCTCCTTTCTCCTACTTAGGTTGGGATGCTGGAGAAGTGATAATGCGGCTTTCTTCTAAAATAAATTATACCTGGCCTGAGAAAGTAAAGCAGCTTGAAGATAAAACGATAAAAGGTAGTAGAGGAAATTTAAAATTTCATTCGAAAACCGGACATTTTATCGGGGATCAATATCAGGTCAGATTGCGCGATCGAAAATTAGAAGTTTCAAAGATTGAGCTAAATGAGGTTTTTGAGGAATGGGAGAAATTTATAGAAACCCGTTCTCAACCCCCGCAAGTAGGTTGGTTTAATACCTATTTGTGTTCCTAACAAAGTGAATTTTAAAGCCTGGCCTTTGAAATTATCTAGCTATAGAGGTGATTTTAAGGTCTTTTGCCATACGATATGAAAAATTTGTACAAAAGTCTGGGAGTTTTTCTTACTATCTTCATTCTTGGAGTTAGTCCCTTACATGCCCAATGTATTCTGTTTCCTGGGAATCTGGTTTTTACCGGAGTCAATTTGGATGACGATGGACCAGATGGATCTAATCAAAATGATCGATTTAGCTTTGTTTTGCTTCAGGATGTAAGTGAAGGGCTTGAAATTCATTTTACTGATTTGGGTTGGACTACAGCCAATTCTTTTCAGGCTTCAGATCGAGCCTTGACAGATGGGGTAATCAAGTGGACTGTGCCAACCGGTGGAGTTGAATCCGGGACTCAGATTACAATTGATGCCAAATATAACCTTGCTGCTTCTCTAGGAACTGTAACTGGAGTCACAGCTACCGGAAATGATTCAGGTATTTTCATGGATCTTGGGCTTTCTGGCGACCAGCTTTTTGCATTTACAGGTAGTACCGCCACACCCTCTTTAATTGCGGGTGTTAATTTGAATCAAAGTTGGACTAGCCTTCAGCCAGACAAACTCACCTCTTCAGAATCAAGCCTTCCAGGAGCCATAAATGTTGCAAATGCTCAAAATTTGAGTTTGGTAAGTGGCTTCCAAAATGGATTTAGCAATGCTGTCATTTCTGGAAGCAGCTTTAGTGGACTTTTTTCTGATATAGTTTCCACGTTTAATGTATCATCCAATTGGAGTTTTGATGAAACATACTTACCCGATGCAGTCCCTTCTGAATTTTCGTTGCCAAAATCCCTGACTTTTACAGTCACTCCTTTTAATTTCCTTAATGATCCTAAAGGAACTGCTACTATAACTTATGGTGACAACACACAGTTTGAAGTTACCAAAGTGGACACGAGAAATATCACTTCCTACCAATGGCAATTAAGCACAAATGAAGGAGTTGATTATTCGGACTTGAGCAATGCTGGGATTTACTCAGGAACTACCACATCAACTTTAGTAATCACTAAGCCGCCAGTTTCCAATACCAACTACCGCTATCGCGCAATAGCAATCGATGCTTGTGGAAATGAGGCTATTTCTAATCAAGCAACACTTAGCGTAAATCCAAAATCATTAACGGTTAACTTGATAGGAACAATCGAAAAGGAAAGAGACGGAAATACACAAGCTGCCGTAGCAAATGAAAATTTGGAGCTGACAGGTCTGCTTAGTGGAGATGATGTGGCGGTAGTCAATCCGGGAGCAGGCACTTATGCTTCTGCATTACCGGGTACAAACATTTTAGTAACCGTAACTGGTCTTTCAATCTCAGGAGCTGATGTGGAGAATTATTCCCTTGTTTCTACTTCTACATCAGCCAATATTGGAACTATAGTCGATACTACTCCTCCTGCTGGATATTCTGTTGCTATTGACCAAGACCCAATCAATGAATTGAATGACACTGATATTAGCTTTACACTATCAGGTGCTGAGCTTGATGCAAGTTATACATATACCTTTATCAGTACTGGGGGAGGTACAGCAGTAAGCAGTACAGGCTCTATTACTTCTGCAACACAGCAGATTACCGGAATAGATCTAAGTGGATTAGGAAATGGAACGGTGACAATTTCAGTTACTCTTTCTGATCCTAGTGATAACGAAGGTGAAGCCGTCACGGATACTTCTGTTAAGGCAACTAATTTTCCTCCGGTAGCTATTCCGCCTACAGCGCCAACAGTTCAGGAGGATGATGTTAATGTGACATTGTCAGATGACTTTGCAGTAGCAGATTCTAACGGAGATAATCAAACCCTGACGCTGACAATTACAGGTGGAACATTGACTTTGGGGACTGCCAACATAACTTTTGGTGGAGATGGAAATGGATCAGCAAGCTTTACAGCAGCCGGAACATTGGCTGATATAAATTCAGCTTTGGCAGGTGCTACCTTTACCCCAACGGCAGATTTAAATGGCAGTGACGCTGGAACGATTTCTTTTATAAGCAATGACGGGAAAGCTAATTCCAATACAGCTTCTGTCAGCTTTGATATCACCGCTGTAAATGATGCCCCTGTAAATACAGTTCCTGGGTCACAGAACGTAGATCAAAATAGTACCCTTTTATTTAATGCTGCCAATAGCAATCAAATTTCAATTTCGGATATTGATTTGGGTGCAAATGATATCGATGTTTCACTCACAGCGACCAATGGAAGAATTTCTTTGTCTGCAACCACAGAACTAATATTCACAGAAGGAACAGGGACCAATGATGGAACTTTAAGATTTTCAGGCAGTCTGGTAAATGTCAATAACGCCTTAGATGGACTCACTTTCAATCCCACTGCAGGCTATAATGGTCCCGCAAGTTTAGAAATAATCAGTAACGACCAAGGATCAACTGGATCAGGAGGAGCTCAGACAGATACAGATTTGATTTCCATTACAGTCAATTCCATCAATCCAGTGGTAACTTCTGTAAATTCAAACTATTCAGATGGAGCATACAAAATTGGGGATGATCTTACGATCTCAGTGAATTTCAGTGAAATTGTAACTGTAACAAATGGGACTCCACAATTGACTCTGGAAACAGGAACCACAGATCGGGTAGCAAGTTATTTGACAGGCAGTAATACAAAGACTTTAGAATTCATATATACCGTACAAGAAGGTGATTTTACAAGCGATCTAGACTACTTCAGTAATACAGCCTTAGCCTCAAATGGATCGGAGATTAAAGGCCCGACCTCATTGGATGCCACCTTAACCTTGCCCGAACCAGGAGCCACCAATTCCCTTTCAGCAAATAAAGACATCATCATCGACGGGGTAATTCCAACAGTTACTTCGGTTTCTGTACCGTCAGATGATATTTACGTGGCAGGGGAAACGCTGGACTTTACGGTTAACTTCTCAGAAGCAGTAGTGGTTACGGGTACACCACAGATCAGCTTGACTATAGGTTCAGAAACCCAGCAGGCCAGTTATGTGTCAGGCTCAGGTACTAGTGCACTGGTATTCAGTTATGCAATTGCAATGGGGGATTTGGACTCGGATGGGATCACTTTAGCTGGCAGTATTTCCCTAAACGAAGGAACCCTCCGTGATGCAGCAGGCAACGATGCCAATCTTACCCTTAATGGAGTAGGGGATACGGATCAAGTATTGGTAGATGCATTAGCGCCTACCGTAATAAGTTTGGTTATAGACGACACTTCTCTTACAAGTGGAGAATCAAGCCTTGTTACTATCACTTTCAGCGAAGCGATAGCAGGATTGACTTTGGCTGATTTTACAGTGGCCAATGGTAGCCTTTCAGGTTTAAGTTCATCGGATGGTGGGGTTACCTGGACAGCAACTTTTACTCCAAGCGATGGTATAGAAGATGAAACCAATATAATTACACTTGCCAATTCAGGATTTGCAGACCTGGCTGGAAATACAGGAACAGGTACCACAGATTCCAACAATTATTCGATTGATACCCAGCGTCCGGCCGCAACAATAGTGGTTGCAGATACGCAGTTGACAATTGGAGAAACAAGTCCTGTCACGATTACTTTCACGGAAGCTATATCAGGATTAGCAATTGGTGATTTTACCGTTCAAAATGGTAGCATATCGGGTTTGAGTACTTCTGATGGAGGAATTACCTGGACGGCAACATTGACGCCGAGCACCGGTGTTGAAGATGCCACCAATGTGATAACGCTGGATAATACTGGCTATGTTGATCAGGGAGGAAATGTTGGAACAGGAGTTTCCAATTCCAATAATTATTATATAGATACCCAAAAACCATCGGGCTATTCAGTTTCCATAATTCCTGACAGAATTAATGGAGTAAATCAAAATAACTTTAGTTTCAACTTGATTGATGGAGAAATTGGTTCGGATTATTCTTATTTGATCAACAGTAGCGGGGGAGGAACCCTAGTAACTGGAAATGGCACAGTAAGCTCCGCCAATCAATTAATAGATGGTATAAATGTCTCAGGACTAGCCGATGGTCAACTTACCCTTACGTTGACCCTCACTGATCCTGCGGGCAATGAAGGAGAAAGTGTAACCGATACGGTTGAGAAACTCTTACCTGCAAAATTGACCATACGCTCCGTTCAAAACGGAGATGAAGTTGGGGTTGACGGTCAATTTGAAATAGTCACTGACAATACCTTTGCTGCAAACACAGGCCTAACCCTTGAAATTGGAGGAACCGCAACTCCAGGAGTTGATTTCGAGCCAATAGGCCTTGCACTTGTTTTCCCAGGAAATACTAATTCGATCTGGGTCCCAGTAGAAGTGATAGATGATATAGATGTAGAAGGCGATGAAACAGTCAGTATCCAACTGATAAGCACCGACAATTCCTTGGTCACCATTGGAAATCCTAGCGAAGCTACCCTGACAATTGCAGACAATGATGTGCCAAGGCAATTGACGATCACCCCAGATTTCAACCAGCAGAAAGTATATGGGGATGACGATCCGACGACCTTTAGTTACACCGCCAGCGGATTTGATTCCGGTGATGATAAAACCATCATCCAAGGGTCACTTACCCGAGAGTCTGGAGAGGATGCAGGCACTTATTCCTTTACATTAGGAAACCTGAATGCAGGACCGAATTATGAATTAGTGCTCAATCCGGAAGTCTTTACCATCACGCCGGCACCGTTAACGATCACCGTAGACGCGGGTCAAAGCAAGGTCTATGGTGATGTCGACCCAACCTTCACCTACTCTGCTTCCGGTTTTGAAAACGGAGATGATGAAAGCATCCTAAGCGGAACCTTGACAAGAGCAACCGGAGAGAACATAGGAAACTATGCGATCACCTTAAATAACTTAAGCTCAGGAGATAACTATACGATAGATTATAAAGGAGCTGACTTTGAGATTACCCCTGCTACCCTGACTATCACCGCAGACGCAGGTCAAAACAAGGTCTATGGCAATGCCGACCCAACTTTCACTTACACGGCTTCAGGATTTGAAAATGGAGACAATGAAAGTATTCTGACAGGAACCTTGGCAAGAGCAGCCGGGGAAAATGTAGGAACTTATGCGTTAAACTTGGGCACTATAGCCGCAGGGGGTAACTATACGATAGATTATACAGGAGCAGACTTTGAGATTACTCCTGCCTCCTTGATTATTACCGCAGATGCAGGTCAATACAAGGTCTATGGAGAAGCTGACCCAAGCCTAACTTACACAGCTTCTGGATTTGAAAACGGAGATGACGAAAGTATCCTGTCAGGAACATTGATAAGAGCAGCAGGAGAGAACATAGGAATCTATGCAATCACCCAGGGTAGTCTGAATGCAGGAGACAACTACACGATTGATTACACCGGAGCGGATTTTGAGATCACTGCGAAAACGCTGATGGTCACCACGGACGCAGGTCAAAACAAGGTCTATGGCGATTCAGACCCAACCTTCACTTTCAAGGTTACCGGTTTTGAAGGAGGTGATGATGAAAGTATCCTGACAGGAGCCTTGGTCAGAGAGACCGGAGAGAATGTGGGCAATTACCCAATCAACTTGGGGAGCCTAGATGCAGGGAGCAATTACATGATTATCTTTACAGGTGCGGATTTTGAGATCACTCCTGCCACCCTGACGATCACCGCAGACGAAGGGCAAAATAAGGTCTATGGAGAAGCTGACCCAAGCTTAACTTACACGGCTTCCGGATTTGAAAACGGAGATGACGAAAGTATCCTGACTGGAACATTGGCAAGAACAGCCGGAGAGAATGTAGGAACATATGCGATCAACTTGGGCACGGTAGGCGCAGGGGGTAACTATACGATAGATTATAAAGGATCGGACTTTGAGATTACTCCTGCTAACCTCACTATCACCGCAGATGCAGGTCAAAACAAGGTCTATGGCGATGCCGACCCAATCTTCACTTACTCGGTTAGCGGTTTTGAAAACGGAGACGATGAAAGCATCCTTTCAGGAATTTTGGGAAGAGTAGCAGGAGAGAATGTAGGAACCTATGCTATCAATCAGGGGAGTCTAAGTGCTGGAGGTAACTACTCGATCACCTATAATGGAGCGGACTTTGAGATTACTCCTGCTACCCTGACTATCACCGTAGACGCAAGTCAAAGCAAAATCTATGGCGATGCCGACCCAATCTTCACTTACACTGCTAGCGGTTTTGAAAGAGGGGATGATGAAAGCATCCTGACAGGAGCCTTGGCCAGAGAGACGGGAGAGAATGTGGGCAATTACCCAATCAGTTTGGGCAGCCTGAGTGCAGGAGACAATTATTCGATCGACTTCACTGGAGCTGACTTTGCCATCACAGAAGCCACGCTGACAATCACAGTTGATGCGAATCAAAGCAAGGTGTACGGCGAGGCAGACCCTACCTTAATCTACACAGCTACCGGTTTTGCATATGGCGATGATGAAAGCATCCTGACAGGAACTTTGGCAAGAGCATCTGGTGAGAATGTGGGTGATTATCCGATCAACCTGGGTACGGTCAGCGCTGGCGATAACTATACGATCAACTTTGTAGAAGCGGACTTTACTATAGCCAAGAAAGGCCTGACCATCACAGCAGACGACAAGCAGAAAACTTACGGCGAAGCCAATCCAACCGTGACCTTCACTTATGACGGTTTGGTCAATGGAGACACGGAAGTGGAAACAGAGCCAAGCATCACAACGACTGCTACAGCTGGTTCAAACGTGGGAACTTATCCAATCACCTTAAGCGGAGGAGTGGATCAGAACTATGCAATCACCCTGGTAAACGGAACGCTGACCATTGGTAGAAAGGACTTGACCATCACAGCTGATGACAAGCAGAAAACCTACGGCGAAGCCAATCCAACCCTGACTTTCACTTATGACGGTCTGGTCAATGGTGATATGGAAGTGGAAACAGAGCCAAACATCGCTACTACAGCGATAGCAAATTCAAACGTGGGTACCTATCCAATTACCCTGACAGGTGGAGAAGATCAGAACTATGCAATCACGCTAGTTGAGGGAACATTGACCATTTTACCGGCAGAGCTAGAGATCATGGTAGAAGACATGCAGAAGATCTTTGGAAGGGAAGATCCGGTGTTTATTTATACCATAAGTGGCCTAAAGGCAGGTGATGGTGAAACAGTGGTGACTGGTGAACTGGTTAGAGAGATCGGAGAAGAAGTAGGCTTTTATGAGATCCAGCAGGGCAGCCTGGATGCAGGGGCTAACTATACGATAGTTTATACAGCAGCCGAACTGGAGATTATTCCTGCTGTGCTGTTGATGATCAACAACCCGGAAATTATCCAGACCCAGTGGTCTGTCATGCCGGAACTTCCGGAGACCCTGACTATCCTCACCGCAGACGGACAGGAAGTGGAGATCCGGGTCATCTGGGATGACAGCACTTTGGACCTTTTCAGCAGGGGGATTTACACCCTGTTTGGTGCCTTGCAGCTGCCGGAGGGTATCTTGAACGAATCGGATGAAAAGGCGGTGCTTCAGGTGGAAGTGTTGGCCAAACCGGCACCGACAGACATAACCCTGAACAACGATAGCTTTGATCCGAGTCCGACGGTCTTTTTCCAGGAGGTTGGAGCCTTTACGGTTGTCGACCCGATAGATGACATCCACATCATCGAACTGGTACCTGGAGCGGAGGATAACGAATACTTTGAGATCATAGACGGCATTCTGTTCTGGAGCAGCGCGGATGAGGCTGCAGGCCGCACCGAATTTACGGTATTGGTTCGGGTAACCGACAGAGACGGCAATGTACTGGAGAAAGCCTTCCTGGTCACGCGAACCAGAATCAATCTAGAGAATCTGGAAGTGTACAACACCTTTACTCCAAACGGAGACGGGGTTAATGACACCTGGGGACTTCCTCAGCTGCGCTACTATCAGGGTGTGAGACTACAGGTGTTTGACCTAAGCGGGGAGCGGATCTTCTACTCAGAGGATGCGGATGTAAGATGGGACGGAACTTATCAAGGCAATGAAATGCCAACGGGCGCTTACTCATGGGTGATAGAAGTGATCGAGACAGGGGAGAAGCGGATGGGCGTGTTGAACCTGATCAGGGAATAGGAGGGGAAGGATGAAGTCTGAAGTGAGAAGGATTAAAGTCAGGAAGACCATAGACGGAAGGAGATTGAAGTGAGAAGTTTGAAAGATCTGTAACCTGCTTTCTACAGGTAAGTCCGAAATCGTAAATCAGAAGGCAGTTTGCAGTGAGAATAGAATAGAAATTAGAGACAAGAAAAACAGAGAAACAGATGAATCATACCATGGGAAAAATCAAGCTGGTGCTTTTGGCAGTACTGATCCTGACGGTTCAGGAGTCCTACTCCCAGTCCCGGAAATACATCAGCCAGTTTTCGCACTTTCAGAGCTACTTCAATCCAGGTTTGACAGGCTATGAAGGAAGTACAGTCCGGGGCTTCGTCCGGAATCAATGGGCTGGGATGGAGGGAGCCCCGAAGACTTACTTTTTCAGCACGGAACTGGACTTCGGCCAGTTGTCGGGGGTGGAAGACCCGGAGCTGATGGGAAAGAATGCAGTCTCTGTAAATCTCCTACACGACACCTATGGGGCCTTCCGTGAAACCGAACTGATGCTGGGTTATGCCTCCAGGGTCAGGATCACCGAAAAGCATAACTTAAGACTGGGAGCAGGAATCAACTACCAGCAGATCAGACTGGATGGCAATGCCCTGACAGCAGAGGAGCAGAATGATCCGACTTTGGGCCGATACCTGGGACAGTTTACCGATATGCAGGTGCTGGACTTCAACCTGGGACTGGCGCTGACCCATCAGAATTACTATGTGAGCTATGGCATGCATAGAGTAAACGGAGGAAGGATTACCTCCGGGGATTCCTTTATGGATGGGTACCCGTCCAGCAAAATGATACAGGCAGGGTTTCGAGAGAGACTGAGCCCGAATCTGTCCCTGATCACCAATGCCTTTTACCGAACCCAGAAGAACCTTCCCGACCAGTTGGACATCAACATGAAAGTTTTGCTGATGGACAGACTTTGGGTTGGAGGTGGCCATAGGGTAGACTATGCGACCAATCTCCAGTTTGGGGTGCTTACCGATAGACTACGGCTGGGCTATGTGTTTGAGTTTCCAGTGGCAAGATCCTATCAGTTACCTGGACGGATCCATGAGTTTACGGCAATCTTCCAGCTCTTCGCCAAAGACGAGCGGGACAACCGGGATTTAATCCCGATTTGGTAAGAAAGGTTAGGCTATATAGAAAAAAGGCATTTTTAAAATGATTGTCGGAATACTGATAGTATTCTTATGACTAATTGGGTATTTCTTTACAATGACCTTTGACAAATTATTATTAGTCGAATGAATTTCCTTTTCTATAATCATCCTTTCCTCCTATATTTAACTTATCAACCAGACTCAAAAGGAGTTGAAAAAAGTTAGTGAGCGATTCGGTGAGCTTAATTTGAAATTAGATGATATTTGATTGTTAATCAGTTACTTATACGAGTTGGTTCAAATCCTGTCACCCCGACATTCAAGAAAGCAGTTCTTCGGGGCTGCTTTTTTTTTGAAGTGAAATGGAATATTGTGTTTACATCCTTTACTCTGATCGCCTGGGGAAGTATTATGTAGGCCAAACTGGGGATCTAAGCAAACGTTTGGTCCGCCATAATTCGGGAAGAGTGCGGTTTACTCGGAAAGGAGTTCCTTGGGCATTGATTCATAGCGAGTCATGCGATTCCAGATCAGCGGCAATGGGATTGGAAAAAAGGATCAAAAACCTGGGTGCAAGGCGTTATTTGGGGAGTCTGGGGAGGGAGTCCGGTTAGCGTATCCCGACCGGGGCCAGCATGGTCGTCCTGACAAAGTCAGGATCACCATGATTTGATAATCAGGGAGTTACAAAGAAATTTGTAATTCCTTTTTTTATGCTTGCATAAAAACTCATATATCTAAAAATATAGTATTCATCTGCCCCCGCTGGGTGTAGAAGGATTTTGGTTAGGATAAGCGTAATTTTTCTGTCCTGCTCCCGAAAATTTTTGCGGATCGGCGTTTCGCTAGAAAGCTTTACAAAAGCTTTTCCTAACACTCGATATTGCCTTTATATTCATACAAATTTTTAATTTGCTATAGCTTTAGCTAAAAAACTGATTGATTGAATTTGGATTGCTACTGTTGTGATTTTGGGTTTTTTGGTCGATTTTTAATGATCAAAGCTATTATTCTTTGATTTTTAGTTCATTTTTATTAGTTTATAGGGCTTGATATGATTAATCAGTTCTTACCAGTAAATCTGATTTAGTCACATAATCGAATGTTTAACTTAAGCCTTGAAAATCATGAATATAAGTACCGATAAAATCAAAGAATTGCTTGGCGGAGATGCCGATTCCCTTTTAAACCACGTCAGCAAAACCATAGACAAAAGTCAGTTGCATATGCCAGGCGCGGATTTTATTGACCGGATTTTCGTTCAAACGAACCGGAATTCACAAGTGCTAAATAGTATGGCTAGTTTGTTCAATCACGGTAGGCTGGCAGGTACGGGCTATTTGTCCATTCTGCCCGTAGATCAGGGAATTGAACATTCTGCTGGAAGTGCATTTGCCCCAAACCCGATTTATTTTGATCCGGATAATATTGTCAAACTCGCTCTAGAAGGAGGGTGTAATGCCGTGGCTTCTACTCTGGGCGTGCTGGCTACGGTTTCTAGAAAATATGCGCATAAGATCCCCTTCGTAGCGAAAATGAACCACAATGAACTCCTGACTTATCCCAATAAACACGATCAGATCCTATTTGGCTCCGCAGATGAAGCATGGAATCTAGGTGCGGTGGCTGTGGGAGCCACGATCTATTTCGGTTCTGAGGGGTCGAATAGACAAATTATCGAGATAGCCCAACTTTTTGAGCGGGCACACGAACTCGGAATGGCCACGATCTTGTGGTGCTATACCCGGAATAGTGAATTCAAAAAAGATGGCGTGAATTATGAAACCGCTGCCGACTTGACTGGACAGGCCAATCACCTGGGCGTGACGATTCAGGCCGATATCATCAAGCAAAAAATGCCGACCAACAACGGTGGATTTACCAAAATAGGTTTTGGTAAATCTGATCCGGATATGTATGACAAGCTCAGCAGCGAGCATCCCATCGATCTTTGTAGGTATCAGGTAGCTAATTGTTACATGGGACGCATAGGCTTGATTAATTCTGGAGGGTCTTCGTCCGGAGGAAAGGATTTGGAAGAAGCCGTCAAAACTGCCGTAATCAACAAAAGAGCAGGGGGAATGGGGCTCATTATGGGGAGAAAGGCATTCCAAAGACCGATGAAAGAAGGAGTAAACTTGCTGAATCATGTACAGGAAGTGTATCTAAATAAAGAAATAGATTCGGCATAATCCTTTTCTACCAAATATGGCAACCTTAGGTCTTATCTTTCCACCACTAGTTTGAGATTACCGATAATTGGTTTTTTTCCGAATTCCAATGAAATCATATTTTCTAATGGCCTTGCCGAATAATTCTCAGAACCTACAAACTGAATAACAATGAAGACGTCTTTTAAAGCTGTCATTATGGATATGGATGGGGTCATCACACAGACTACTGAGATCCATACTGAGGCATGGAAAAGGATGTTTGATGATTTTCTCCAAAACGAATATGGTCCAGATTTCAAACCTCTTGCTATCGAGGATTATAAGGAATTCATCGATGGGATTTCTAGGTTTGATGGGGTCAGGAATTTTTTGAAATCCCGGAATATCGAATTGCCAGAAGGATTGGAAGACGATGACTCAGAAAAAAAAACAGTCTATGGTCTTGGAAGACGAAAGAATCACATCTTCCTGAAATTGCTGGAAAAACGAGGTGCAACTAAATATGAAGATGCCTTGGAGATGATCGACTACTGGAAAAAGAAGGGGATGAAGCTCGCGGTCATTTCGGCTAGCCGTAACTGTAAGCACATTTTAAACTCTGTTGGTATATTGGATTTATTTGATGCAAGAGTCGATGGGATTACCCAAAAAGAAGAAAATTTAAAAGGAAAGCCAGAGCCGGACATCTTCTTGAGAGCATGTAAGCTTTTGGAAGTTAGTGTGGGACAAGCTATCGTAATAGAAGATGCTAGAGCGGGGATTCGTGCAGGGAAAAAAGGTCAGTTCCCCTTAGTCATTGGGGTGGACCGATACGGCGATGGGGAGAATCTAAAGGAGGCAGGTGCTGACATGGTGGTCGGTAATCTATGCGAATTAAAAGGTCAATTAATTTAAATCTATGAGAAAAGCGGAAAAACTACCCGATGCAATTCAAAATATAGAAGAGATTTTCAAGCAAATAGGATCAAAGCAACCGGCATTGTTTCTCGATTATGACGGTACTTCCACACCGATCGTACCCAATCCTGAGGATGCGATCCTTTCAGTTCAAGCCAAAAAAATCCTCAAACAACTATCTCAAAAAATCAACGTCAGCATGATCAGTGGGAGGGACAGGGAGGATGTTGCTGCTATGGTTGACCTGAATTCGCTCATTTATGCCGGAAGTCATGGCTTTGATATAAGTGGCCCCAATGGTCTAGAAATGCAATATCAATCTGGAATGAAAGCATTACCTGATTTGGATGAAGCTGAAAAAAATCTAACTAAGAAACTCAAAAATATCAAAGGATGTAAAGTCGAGCGCAAGAAGTTTGCAATCGCAGTTCATTTTCGAAATGTCGATGAGCAAGAGGTAGGCTTGGTAAAAAACAGGGTAGAAGAAGAGCTGAAAAATCAGGATCGATTAAAAAAAGGAACGGGAAAGAAAATCATCGAACTCAAACCGGATTTAGATTGGCACAAAGGTAAAGCACTTACCTGGCTAATGAAAAAACTGGACCTAAATGGAGCCCAATATATCCCCATTTTTATCGGGGATGATGTTACCGATGAGGATGCACAGAAAGTGGTGGAGGAAAATGGGATTGGGATTATAGTAGATCCTATCGACTCTGAGACTTCGGCTACGTATAAACTTAAAGACCCGGAAGAGACTATCCGTTTTTTAGCAAAATTAAACGATCGGCTAAAGGCCTAAAAAGGCAACAAAAAAAGCCAAACGATAAGCCGCTAAAGATCAGATAGAGACTGATCGGATGCGTAATTGCTTCGATTCATTTCTTGACTAAAATGCAATTTTATGAGTAATTTTAATATAGAATATAAAGGGTGGAAACCTGAAGAACAGAAACTCAGAGAAGCCATCTGTACTCTGGGTAATGGCTATATAGCCACAAGAGGGGCGGCAGAGGAAAACAAAAACGACAAGTTCAATTACCCAGGGACATACTTAGCTGGTGGATTTAATCGGGCCAAAACAAAGGTTTCGGATAAAACAATTGAAAATGAAGATTTCGTCAATTTCCCCAATTGGCTCTGCCTGAGTTTCAGACCTGAGGATGGGGAATGGTTGGATCTGGAAAAATTTAAAGTCCTTCATTACAATCAAACACTCGAAATGAAAGTCGGTGTGCTCACCCGTGAATTCCGGGTACAGGACAAAAAGGGCCGACGGACCGCGATTAAAAGCCACCGAATAGTAAGCATGCGGGATCATCACATGGTAGGGCTGACCTGGATATTCCAACCTGAGAATTGGTCCGGGAAGGTCATATTTAACTCCGGATTGGATGGGAATGTGACCAATAACAATGTGGAGCGCTATAAAGAACTTGAAAATCGTCATCTAGAGCCGCTCGAAACTGAAGTGATAAATGAACATTCGATTTTTTTAAGGGTGCAAACCCGGCAGTCAAAAATCACCGTGGCTCAGGCTGCCAGAACCAAGCTTTATCACGAAGACCGAGAGCTCAACCCGCTATCCAATTCCAACCAAAGCGAAGGACAAGTCTGTCAGGAATTTCAGATCAATGTCAAAGCCGGTGAAGAATATACTCTGGAAAAAATAGTGGCAATCTATACGTCGAGAGATGAAGCGATCAGTGAAGCTGGATTAGAGGCTAAAAAGGATATTCGCCGAGTCGAAAGATTTAAGCAACTCTTGTTTAGGCATACTGATGCATATATCAGGCTTTGGCATCGGGGAGATCTGGAGTTTGAGGATGAGGGCAATAACCAGGATCTATTAAGACTCCATATTTTTCACATCATGCAGACCGTTTCAAAAAATAGCATCGGAAGAGATGTGGGGGTGCCTGCCAGAGGACTTCATGGAGAAGCGTACAGAGGACATGTTTTTTGGGATGAGCTCTATATTTTTCCTTTTCTAAATCTTCGTTTTCCGGATATTACGCGGAGTCTGCTCATGTACAGGTATGAGCGATTGGACGAGGCTCGACATGCAGCCAAAGAAGATGGAAAAAAAGGGGCGATGTTTCCTTGGCAGAGTGGGAGCAATGGCCGGGAAGAAAGTCAGGAAATCCATCTTAATCCCAATTCGGGAAACTGGATTCCGGATAATACACATCTCCAGCGCCATATCAATTCTGCTATAGTATATAATATCTGGAATTACTACCTGGCGACAGATGATCAGCAGTTTATGGATTTTTTTGGAGCTGAGATGATCTTGAGTATCGCTCTTTTTTGGGAAAGTATGGTCATTCATAATGAAACCAGGGATCGGTTTGAGATCCATCATGTCGTAGGGCCGGACGAATACCATACCAATTACCCAGACTCCGACGAAATTGGCCTAAATAATAATGCCTATACCAATGTGATGGCTGCTTACGTAATGCAGAAAGCAATCAAAATTTTGGACATTATTGAGAAGAGTAGGAAAAAAGAGCTGCTGGACGAACTGGGACTAACCGATAAAAATCTAGCGCTCTGGAGAGAGATCGGACAAAAAATGTACATACCGTTTCTGGAAGGAGAAATCATCGAACAATTCGAAGGTTATGGTGATTTGGAGGAATTTGCTTGGGATGAATACCGTGAAAAATACGAGGATATCCAACGACTGGATCGGGTACTAGAAAGTGAAGATGATACTCCAAATAAATATAAAGCCAGCAAACAGGCTGACGTTTTAATGCTTTTTTACCTGTTTTCTAAAAATGAAATTCAGTCGATTTTTGAAAAGCTCGGATATGAGTTTACGGAACAAACAATCGGTAAAAACATTGAATATTATAGAAAACGTACCACCCATGGGTCCACCTTGAGCAGGGTGGTATTCTCTTGGATACTGATCAGATATGACAAAAAAAGGTCATGGGAGAATTTCAAGACCGTTTTGGTCAGTGATTTTAAAGATATACAGGGCGGAACTACTCCTGAAGGAATTCACCTTGGGGCCATGGCTGGATCCGTAGATCTTGTCCAACGGGGCTTTTTGGGACTTGAGGTATGTGAGGATGCTTTGTGGGTAAATCCTCCAAGACTCAAATCACTTAAAAAAATCAAATTGAAGATAAAATATCGACGGCACTGGATCTCAATTTTAATAAGTGATCAGAAGGTTAAAATCTCATTTGAAGAAGGGCATGGGAATAAAGTTAATATCGGAGTATTTGATAAAATCCTCGAATTCGAACTAGGTCAGGAAAAAGAATTTTCGCTGCCTCCAGATGCTTAAAAAATCGAAGATCAATCCAATAAATCTTTAATTCTAAATAGATGGCTGAAACGAAAAAAACCAAAAGAATAATTGAAGATGCTTATTTAAAGTCTTCCGATGAAATCCTTGAAGCAATCGACGTAGATCAGGACAATGGTCTTTCGATGGAGAAAGTAGAAAAGAGGAGAGAAGAATACGGGTCCAATATTCTAGAGGAAAACGAGAAAGAGAGCATCTGGGATATCCTTATATCTCAGGTCAATAATCCGATAATTTACCTATTGACAGCGGCGGCCACCCTTGCGTTTATTTTTGGCGATATTCCAGAGGGTATTGCCATAGTGGTCGTCATGATCGTTAATACTGCCATTGGCTTTTGGATGGAATTTAAAGCTCAAAAATCCATGGAGGCTCTCAAGCAAATGGATAAAATAAAAGCGAGGGTAATTCGAGATGGCAAAGAGGAAAAAATCGATGCTGAACAACTTGTCCCAGGAGATATTTTGATTGTGAAATCCGGTGACCTTGTAGCTGCTGATGCCAGAATTTTAGAAGCTATAGAGTTGGGAATAGACGAGTCTCCGCTGACAGGAGAATCAGTTCCGATTAATAAGTCCTCCGAAGTGATGGAGGAAGAAAACCCTATCGCTGACCAGAAAAATATCCTATTCAAAGGAACAGCCGTCACAGGTGGCTTCGGAAAAGCGGTCGTCTATGCCACGGGAATGCATACCGAATTGGGAAGTATCTCCGCCATGGTGGGACGCGAGAAAAAGGATCAAATCCCGCTTAACCAAAAACTAAACAAGCTGACCAAAAGGCTCATTTTTGTCACGGTAGGCCTGGCAGTAGCTTTTTTCATAGTTGGCTGGATTGCGGGAGAGGAAGTATATGAATTGATTCAGACATCCATCGCATGGACCATCGCTGCTATTCCTGAGGGACTTCCGATAGTAGCCAGTATTGCTTTGGCAAGAGGAATGCTTCGATTGGCAGATAAAAATGTGATCGTCAAAAAGCTGGAAGCGGTGGAAACTTTGGGCGAGACTACAGTGATTTTTACCGATAAAACTGGGACATTAACCGAAAACAAACTTACGGTACACACATTGTTTTTTCCGGATGACTATCGAATGGAAGTGGATTGGCGAAGTGGTGACAATCCCAAAATTAAAGAAAAGGAAGGTTCCGAAGCCAATGAAAACTTTAATCATATCCGAAAAATAGCGGTCTTGGCAAACGATGCTAATTTATTTAGTGAGGATGAAATCAACGCTGATTTAGACCAGTCTCAGGAATCAACTACCAATGATTCTGATTCCGTAAGTGATTCTGAGGGAAAGCCTGAAAAAGAAAAAGATCCTAAAGATGAGTCTGCTGAGAACCAAGATTCAGAAAATAATCAAAAGGAATCCAATAATGCTGACTCATATCGGGAGAAAAATATCCGGAAGGGTAGCGATAATAAAACTGATGAGAAAAAAGAAGTAGATGTAGATCTCGATATTAACGAAGGTAAAATTCAAATCAAAGTAGATACATCCGATAGGAGCTCTGATATAAATGTGGATATCGATGTCTCTTCAGACGACAAAAACATCAATGTTCATATAGATTCTGATTCAAATGAAGAAAATGAAAATGAGACTCAAACAAAGAAAAAGGATCAAAAATCTCAAATGGAAAGTGATGAAGGGGACATAGAGGAGGAGGAAGAAGAGACTGAAGCTCAAGAAGAATCGGAGGAGGGTCAAAACAAGCCTAAGGGAGAAGGAGATCCCTTGGAGGTGGCACTTTTGAATTTTGCCTATCGATTTGACCAGGAGAGGTATAAAAAACACCGGGAGCTAGAGCGGAAACTGCATGATCCATTCGATTCTGAAAACATGGTCATGGGGGTGATCTGCAAAGAAGGCGATGGATATTATGTAGCGGGAAAAGGTGCTGCACATGCGATTTTGGATCGTTCTTCAAGTACTCTTCTGAATGGAGAAGTCAAAGAAATGGCTGATGAAGATCGAGAATATTGGCATAAAATCAACGATGACTTAGCCGATGAAGGATTACGGGTTTTGGCTTTTGGTTTTAAGAACACGGAACAACTGCCTCAGGGGGAGGAAGCGGCAGATTTTTTACAAGACCTGACTTTTGTGGGTCTAATCGGATTTTTAGATCCTCCACGAAAGGAAGTAGCTGGCGCTCTCAAAACCTGTCATCATGCGGGAATCAAAGTAGTGATGGTTACCGGGGATCATCCAGGGACTTCAAAAAACGTGGGCAAACAGGTGCATCTCTTCCGGGATGACGAGGATATGGATTCCTTGACTATTTCAGGTCAAGATCTTAAACAAGCACTTGAAGAGGAGGAAGGCTCGAAAATCAGAGAAAAGGTCATATTCTCAAGAGTTGATCCCTCTCAGAAGTTGGCATTGATCAAGCATTTTCAGGAAAAAGGAGAACTGGTTGGAATGACAGGAGACGGCATCAATGATGCTCCCGCCCTCAAAAGAGCCAACATTGGTATTGCCATGGGACAGCGGGGTACTCAAGTCGCACAGGAGGTTTCGGATATGGTCTTGAAAGACGATGCCTTTGGTTCTATTGTAGAAGCGATAGAACAGGGAAGGATTATATTTGGAAACATACGGAAATTTATCATTTACCAACTGTCCTATCATTTAAGTGAGATCCTGATTATCGCTCTGATCAGTTTCACCCTATTCACATTACCACTGCTTCCTTTGCAATTGCTGTTCTTAAATTTGCTTTCCGATGTTTTCCCGGCCTTGGCTTTGGGTGTAGGAGAAGGCAATCCGGGTGTGATGAAAAAACCGCCCAAAGACCCTAACGAACCCATTCTGACCACCCAAAACTGGACTCAGATTGGACTCTATGCGATCATATTGACAATTTGCATTTCTGGAGCCTACTTCTTTTCCCATTATGTATGGGAAGAGTCCGAGGAAATCACAAACAACGTAGCATTTTTCAGTTTGGCATTTGCCCAGTTATTGCATGTGTTTAATATGCGGGAAAATGATGAGCATCTCATATTCAATCAAGTCACCCGAAATAAATACATCTGGATGGCACTTGGGTTATGTAGTTCCGTGCTGATTGCGGCTTATTTTATCCCGGGAATATCGGAGGTTCTTGAATTTAGGGACTTGGACCCACGCCTCTGGGTTTTGATAGCAATTACCAGTTTCTCACCACTGATCATTATCCAGCTGATCAAAATCATCCAGCATAAATGGAAGTCATAAACGAAGAAGGAGAAAATTTTTCTTTAACTAGTGAATTTCAAGTTTTATTGACTTCTAGGAAAGGTTGGAGGTAAGTATTTAATTGCGGCAAAAAATGTTTCTCTTGCATCACCTATTTTAATCGAATGGGATTAAAATATCCAGCAGAGACAAAAAAAATCATGACTTAGGGGGCCCTGTGACATTTTTGAAGAGATATTAGTTTTCATAATGGATAACCATGAAAAATAAACGAGTCAAAAACCTAAAACGAGAATTGCTTTCAGATAATTGGTATCGACTAGAAAAGGTGAGTTTTGACTTCCGGCTAGGAAATGGAAAATGGGAATCCCAAACTCGTGAAGCCTTCGATAGAGGAAACGGAGCCGTGGTGTTGATGTATAATTTGGAGAAAAAGACCGTTATCCTTACCCAACAGTTTCGACTACCCACTTATTTGAATTGCAATGAATCGGGATTTATGATCGAGGCATGTGCCGGATTATTGGACGGAAATAATCCTGAGGATTGCGTACGTAAAGAAGCAGAGGAAGAAACCGGGTACTGCTTGGATCAAGTGGAGAAAATCTTCGAATCGTATATGTCGCCGGGAGCGGTGACCGAAATTCTCCATTTTTTTATTGCCGAATATACGGACGAAATGAAAGTGGGTGGTGGGGGAGGAATATCCAAAGAACAGGAGCGCATCGATGTTTTGGAATTGCCATTCGAAGATTCCTTTAAAATGATTACTGGGGGAGAAATCAGAGATGCCAAAACCATCATGCTTTTACAGCATTTGAAAATCTCTGGGAAAATGACCAAATAAATGATGGGTTTCCTAATATCGTTTAGAAATGAAGATGGATTAGTTTTTTTATTGGTAGTTTTATTTTAATCATAAATAGTTGACGATAAGCTTTTTATTGATGATTTTTCTATATTGTAAAGGAAAATATCTCTAAGTTACTGAAAAGATGGATCAATTTTTAAATCTTCTCCTGCCCGCTTTGATTAGCAGCAGTATCGTGGGTGTTGCGATAGGTTTGATTTTTAAAAAAAGAAATGAGACTATCGCGGCTGAAGTTCGGAATCAATTTGAGCAAAATATGACCATTTTCAAGACTAATTACCTTTGGAAGGAAAAATCGGTCTCCGAATTATTGGGTCAAATTTACATACAGTTTAACCGAACGAATCGGGCATTTAATCGCTACAAAAACACCAATCTCTATCTCGAGGCCAAGGTATTGAAGGATGGGAATGAAAAGATAAGAAACTTGCTATTGGAGAAAGCCCATTTGATCCCTGCCGAACTGATCGATGATGCCAATCAATTGATCGAACACTATGATGTGTGGTTGGAAGAATTTGCTAGGCATCGTGACTCAGAAAACCCCAACCTCGATCAAAAATTCATTTATGCCGGTCCTTTGGGATTTCGATTTCCAAAAAAAGCCGAGGAGAATTTTAAAAATAAATACCATGAATTACGGAATGAATTGTATGCCTAGAGCAAGCTAGAAAAGGGTTTGGAAGTTTTTATTTATTGAAATTCAAGATGTTTAATATTTTTTCTTAATTCATATCAAGGTTATATTTTGTTATATTAGATCAAATAAAAATAGTGCCTAATCTATATTTTATCTAGTTTAATTATAAATAACTATTTTTTCGTCTTTATAAAAACATTTATATGTCTTAATACCGTTTATATATTGAAACCAAAAATAATATAAGTGATGGAAAAAGTTTGTTCGAATTGTAATTATTGGCAGCCTGAAGCACCAGTAGTTGCGCAAAAAGAAAATTATGGAGAATGTAATAAACTGAGCCATTTAGAATCCAAAATGGATCCAGATTACATTATTCCCGTATTAAATGACGGTAAGCCGGTGTCACCTGACACCAAATCGATCGAGTTTATTACCGGTTCGAATTTTGGATGCAATCAGTTTGCGAGCGCATAATATTACGTTTAACCTCTAATTAGAATTTGCCTGTCGGAATTTTTATTCGGCAGGTTTATTTTTTTCCAAAAGGAATAAAAAAAGCAGGCTATATCAAGCCTGCCTTTTTATCAAAGGGAAGCACCGAGATTAGATTGTGGTAGTTGGTGGTGCTCCCTGTTATCGTTTACATCATCGCAAAGAACATATCCAAATCAGGAATCAATACGATTCGGGTTCTGCGGTTTCTTGCCATATTTTCAGGCGTGTCATTTTCAACGATCGGTACATAACTCGCACGTCCCGCCGCGATCATTTTCTCCGGTGCTACTTGGTATTTTTCCTGAAGTTCTCTCACAATTGAGGTAGCTCTTTTAACAGATAAATCCCAGTTATCTTGGACCACGGAATTGGAAATGGATCGTGGATCAGTATGACCTTCGATCATTACCTGAAGACTCGGCTCGGCGTTGATGACCTCGGCTAGTTTTTCAAGTAGTGGCTGTGCTTTTTGATTGATCCGATAGCTTGCTGTATTAAAGAGTAATTTGTCGGAAACCGAAATCATCACGACTGTATTTTCTATACTGATATCGATATCATCTTCCTCATCGCTTTCGGAAGAAATCGACTTTTTGATGTTGTGTTCGATAGCCAGATTTACAGAATCTTCCATCGTTTTAGCCTCAGCCAGTAGTTCTGGATCCACATTTTGGAGGGTTTGCTCCAGTTTGGCTCGTTGATTTTTTGAAACAGGCACGGTTCCGTCAAAACTCAATAAGGAATTATTACTTTCTTCCAACTCCGTGTTGGTGTCTCTTAGGCTATTGATGCGTGCATTGTACTCGGCCACGCGTTGTTCGATAGCCGCCATTTTTTCTTCCAGTTCAGTTTTTTCCTGGTTGATTTCGGCCAGTTCGGTCTGTGTTTTAAACAGATTGCCTTCCAGTTCGGTGTATTTTTTCTTGGATACACAAGAAAAGGTCAGCGTGACTCCCACTAGGGTTACTAGGACTATTGATTTTTTCATAGTAGTAAAAGTTTATTGGTTTATGGGGCAGAAATTGCAAATCTATTGCCAAAGTGAATTTTACGTAAATCTCGCTTGATTTTTTGGTCTTAATCGGAAGCTATTTGAGTTGATGAAGTCGCCTAAAAAATTGAAAAACAAGTTTTTAACTTATGTGGGCTCAATTCTGAAACAAACTATAACCATAGATATAAAAATAAAAAAACAGGATTACTTCTTTTTAGAATTCATCACTGAATTTTTTTCCATGAAAAAAAAAGCCCACTGATTTGAAGTTTTTATTAGCAAATTGTTTCCAATTTTAAGCTTTTGTGAATCTTATATCCAATGTTAATTTTTAACATCTAAGCCCCCTATGCGCGACCTAGTTTTGATCAGAATTTCAACCTGTTCTAAACTATGAGACCAAAAACCTTTACAAAATCATTCGTCTTAATTCTGGCTTTGATGGCCAGTTTGACGATCCACAGTAAAACCTTCGCACAGGCAGTCAATGCTACGGTGTCAGGAAAAGTAATTGACGAAGCGGGAGAGCCCCTTATCGGAGCACAGATCCTCGTAAAAAACGAACTGACGGGTTTTACCGCCTCTACCGTGACTGCTTTGACCGGAAATTATGTGATTTCACAGATTCCACTTGGCACAAACTATTCCCTCAGTGTTTCCTATTTAGGCTATAATTCCAAGTCGATTACCGGAATAGCGCTAAACCAAGGAGATAACTTAAAATTTGATATCGAACTCCGGGAAGAAGCTCAGGAACTCACAGAAGTAAGTGTGATGGCAAATTCCCTCACCAATAGTATTGACCGATTGGGGAGCTCCACGGCTATCACGGCAAAGGATATGACCACCCTTCCGGTAAATGGTCGGAATTTTAGCTCGTTAGTCAATCTTTCGCCAGTATCAAACGGAAATAACCTTTTGGGTCAATTGTTTTCCTCTACTAACTATACCATAGATGGAATGACAAACCGAAGCCCACTTTCTAGTGGATCTACCAACAGAGGTCCATTTTCGATCTCGATGGAAGCTATTCGTGAGTTTGAGGTATCGACCAATGATTATGATGTGACCAATGGCCGAAGTGGTGGTGGAATCATCAGTGCCGTGACCAAGACTGGAACCAATGAAACACAAGGTTCGGCATTCGTTTTCAACCGAGCGGATTGGTTGGCCAGTAAATACGATACCCGTGGGAATGTACGTGAGGATGAATTTTCCATCTTACAATACGGGATGACTTTGGGAGGTGCGATTATCAAAAACAAGCTTCATTACTTTGTCGCTTACGATGGTCAGCGTGACGCAAGGCCGCTTTTTATCGCGGACATCCGTACTCCAGAGGACGAAACCCGCTATAATTTGTCGCAGGAATCGTTGGAGAGATATATGCAGATTTCACGCTCCAAATACGGCGTATCAGAGTCCCAGCAGACGGGAAGTTTTGATCGGGCGAGATATTCTCACACTGCTTTTGCTCGATTGGATTATCAGATCAATTCAAAAAATTTATTATCAGTCAGAAACAACTTTTCTTGGGATTTGAATAGTCAGGGAGTTTCTGATAACTCTCGAATCAATCTTTATGAAGTCTATGGCGATCACCTTTCAAAAGCAAACAGCTTATTGGCTTCACTTCGGACTGTGGTTTCGGAGAATGTAACCAACGAATTGAAAATCCAATATCTGTATACCTTAGACGATGGTCGACCAAGCAGTCAATTGCCAAGCGAAAATATCCCAAGAGCGATAGTAGAGCGGGTAGAATCCTCCGTCAATGATAGAAATGTCAATACGACCATACAGCTTGGTGGGCAGCGATATCTGCCTGAGCGATTCGAATCCCATGTATACCAGTTGGTGAATAACCTTTATTACAGCAGAGGAAAAACCAATTATGTCTTTGGAATGGACTTATTGTTAAATAACCTCACCTCCTTGGCTACCAGTGAATTCAATGGACGGTTTTATTTTACCGGTTTGGATAATTTTGATAATCTGACCCCCTACCGATATGCACGGGAAGTAGCCCTGACAGACCCAACGGTAAACCAAAAGGTTTTTGGTGGAGGTATTTATGGTCAAGCCGATACGGATCTCGGTAATGGGATGAATTTGATCGTAGGCCTTAGAGGAGATTATACTACCTACAAAAATGCCCCAAATTTCAACCAAACGGTTTTGGATGAATTAGGTCTCAGAACCGATGTGAAAACCGGAGGATTTCAAATTCAGCCAAGATTTCAATTTACCTGGGATATCAATGAACGGCAGCGTGACATTCTTAGGGTAGGGGCTGGCGTATTTGGCTCGGCATTGAACAATTATACCGATGTCAACAACCTTCAGTTTGATGGTACAAAAATAGTAGCTGTCGATATTACGGGAGAAAATGTCCCGACTCCTGATTTTAACTCTTATCGAAACAACCCAACTACAGCTCCGGGTGTTGACCTTTTAAATAATCCTGCGATTTCACCAGTGACTACGATCAATATGAACAGTGCCGATCTTAAAGTCCCAACGGTGCACAAGGGGAATGTGATGTACAGCAGGATTATTAATAACCGATTACGTGTGGGCGCTAATTTTATAGCCTCTTTTGCACGGAATAACTACATGTATGTCGACAGAAACATGGTAGATGATCCGTATTTCAGATTGGCAAATGAAGGAAATAGAGGCGTGTTTGTGCCAGCCGAAACGATTAGCACAACCAATGGAAATGCGGATTGGACACAAGGCCGAAAGACAACAGAGCTAGGAAGAGTTTTGGAATTGGTAAGCGAAGGAAGAAACAACACGTACACCATGATTTTGGACGCTACCTATCGCTACTTCAAAGATGGGGAAGTGACATTTAGCTATACCTGGAATGACTCCAAAGACAATACCTCTTTCAACGGAAACGTAGCCAATTCCGCCACTTTGTTTCAAGCAGTGGTAGATGATCCTAGGGACCTTTCAAGAATGACCTACTCCAATGGTCAATATAGAAACAAAGTCGTGTTATACGGTACCCTTCCTTCTTACAAGGGATTCACCCTAGGTGTAAGATATTCAGGATTGGGTGGTACCCGCTATTCCCTCGTGGTGAATGGAAATGTTAACGGGGATTTTGTCAATTCAAATGATCTCGCTTTTGTCTTCGATCCAAATACTCCCGGATTGTCCGAAACCATCAGAGAGGAAATGCAGCAAGTTCTTTCCAATTCCGACAACCTCGCCATGGATTATATCCAAAATAGCTTGGGGCAAATCGCCACTCGAAACGGTGGAGAAAATGGTTTTTATGGAAACTGGGATCTCAGACTTGCCAAAAAACTGTTTTTCGGAAGCGCCAAAAAATCCGGTATCGAATTGGGAGCGGATATATTTAATGTCGCAAACCTGCTAGATCGCGAATGGGGAACAAATAAAATTCTTAGAAATCAAACCTTGATGACGATCCGCAATTTTGATCCTCAAACCCAACAATACATCTATGAAATCAATCCGAATGTAGGAGTGGTTAACCCAGGAGGAACTCCATATCAAATTCAGATTTCAGGAAGAGTGTTTTTCTAATTGAGTTTAAAGTAGAGTTTGGTTTTGCAGAACTTACCAAACTCTACTTTCACCCATTTCACCAACATAAAATTATGATTTTCAAAAAATTACTTCTAGTCAGTACTCTCTTCATCCTCGGGTATTCGGCATATTCCCAAGAAAGACCAGCGAATCACGTGGTCTTAATTTCAATTGATGGCTTTAGACCGGACTTTTATTTGGACAAATCCTGGCCTGCTCCTAACCTTCAGGAAATGGCGAGTGAAGGAGTGAGAGCCTTAGGGGTGACAGGTGTTTTTCCTTCGGTGACTTATCCCTCTCATACCACCATTATTACTGGCCGTAAACCAAAAGACCATGGGATTTATTACAATTCGCCCTTCGAACCAGAAGGCCAAACGGGAAGATGGTATTGGGAAACCGAGAAAATCCAAGTACCGACGCTTTGGGATGCGGTCCGTAAAGAAGGATTAAAAAGTGCCAGTTTTATCTGGCCAGTTTCCGTAGGAGCTCCAATTGATTATAACCTACCCGAGTTTTGGAGTTTGGAGCAGGGTTTTGGACGGATAGAGCCCATGCGAGAAATGGAAAATCCAAAAGGCTTGCTTGCAGAAATGGAAGAAGAAGTCCTTGGAAAGCTCAATGAACGCACTTTTAATGGAGATTATCTCAATAGAGAGGATCGAATCGGGGAAATGGCCGGATACATTCTGGAAACTTATAAGCCTAATTTGATTACGTTACATTTGATTGCCACGGATCACTTTCAGCATGAAGAGGGAAGAGACGGTCCGATGGTCCGAAAATCACTCGCGGCCACCGATCGTGCCATTGGAAAAATCGTCGAAGCTGCTCAACGTGCCGGGATTTTGGAGCAGACTACCTTTGTGATTACAGGAGATCATGGATTTGTCAATATTCATAGCTCACTCTCTCCAAATGTATGGTTGGTGGAAGCTGGATTAATGGAAAATGCCAAAGACCGTGGAGAATGGAAGGCTACTTTTCACACCAGTGGAGCCTCTGCATTTCTTCATTTAGATGACCCCGAGGATACTGAGTCATTGGAAAAAGTGGAACAAATTCTCGATCAGTTACCCGACTCCTACAAAAAGCTTTTCCGAGTGGTCAATCGACAAGAACTCGATGAAATCGGTGCTGATCCCAATGCAGCCCTTGCTTTGGCGCCGATTCAAGGAATTTCCTTTTCCTCTTCTGCTAATGGACCCGCTTTGAAGCCGGCCAGTGGAGGGACTCACGGTTTCTTTCCTGATTTTGATGAAATCGAAACGGGCTTTATTTCCTGGGGAGCAGGAGTCAAAAGTGATGTGGAAATCCAACAAATGGGATTGGTGGATGTAGCATCGGTCGTCAATTACCTCCTGGATTTAAAGATGGATTTGCCCGAGAGTACGTTTTATCCGGGGATAATGAAATAGAAGTGATGAATTTTGCAAAGCCCGAGATTTTTCTTGGGCTTTTTTACGCTTTTTGCCTAGTTCGGCCACTTAGTTTTGGCCGTCCAACCAACTCATCTTTTAGCACCTTGGAGACAGTTTGTCTAGTCAGCCCAGTCAAATCCGCGATGTCTTGATAAGTAATCAGACTCATCAGGTGGTGATTAATTCCCTGAGCATCCGAAATGGTTTCTTGAAAATGAGGAAGAATTCTTTTCACTTTTTCTATCGCATCCAGACTCCTGACCGCAAAAAGCCGATCTTCTGCCCGACACCATCTACTGACCACCTGATAATTAAACCATTCACCTATTTCAGGTATTTCGAGGATGATTTTCTTGAAGAAACTATGATCGTAAGCTCTAAGTCTTGCAGAAGTGAGAGTTTTGGAAAATTCCGAAAATTGCCCGTTGAGGTATTGTAGATTACCGAAAAAATCCCCCGGCTTGAGAATATCATAACATACCTCGTCTCCTTCAGGGGAATAGGCTCCGATTTTTACTGATCCTTGAACAATCTCATAAATAGGAGTGATTCGTTGGGGTGGTTGGTAAAGAAAAACCCCTTTATCCATCTCCAACTCACTTACTTGGTTTCCCAAATGAGCATAATTTTTATTCCCTAGAATTTCAAAAGGAAGATTCTTCATGAGTGGATATTTTAATTAAATTTCCTTATTCCGCAGGGAAGATTCAATCCATTCATAAAGCTTAACGAGTTCTTAATTTTGGATTTATATGGGATTAATATGTCTTGGAGAAAAGCATTGTTTGTGCTGATTTTTATTAGTTTGATGCTTGGACTTTTTATCTTTTCTGATCTGAAAGTTGGACTTCAAAAACATGGAGAATAATTGGATAATTCCCTACAGAATGTGAGCTAGGAGCAGGATTTCTTGGTTTTGAAAAAGGAGAAAAAGTAAAGCAGCGTGGAATAGGACAGTTGAAGTATTTATTTTAGTTTAACTTTTTAAAAAGTTTACTTATGTTTATACACTTTAAGACCATTGAAAATTAATTTGTTATGAAAGTCAGATTTTTACTTCCCTTCCTAGTCTTATTAGCATCTTGCAGTACAGAAAAGACCCAATCCGAAGGACCTGCCGACCAAATCACCGTTTCTTTGGATACCGTTTTGGTGGATTCGGGCGATGAGTTCCTTTTTCTTAAGGATAATCTGTTTATGGCCGAACTTAGCCCTGATAAGAGCTATTTGATTAATTTTAATCGGCAGGATGTGGGTGCCGAGCGGATTGATTTGAATAATCTAAAGTTGGATCAGATCATTCCGCTGGAAAAAGATGGGCCAAATGGCATTCCTCAATATGTTTCTTCCTTTCTGATTACCCCGGAGGAAAATATCTTTATCTGGAATTACCGATTTTACAAAATTTTTGATCAGCAGGGTCAATTGGTCGAGGATTTGGAATTGGAAAAGCTTGCCCCCGAGCTTTTGGAAAGTTCCGAAATTTACCCGAGTAAGTTTTTTCAGGATCCAAAAAATCCTTCCCGGCTAGTTGGGCTGTTTATTAAATGGGAAGAGAATAGCTATTTTATGCTTGATTTTGATCTGGAGTCAGGCGAATACACTGAGATTCCAATCCCCGGTTTGGATAAAACTTCCGATTACCGTGTGGATATTGTGTATGACGGAAATATGGCAGGAAGTTATGGTCCGGGAGTTTATTCATTGCTTGCAGGAAATAAAATACTTATTTCTTCTAATACGTTTAATGAAGTTCAGATGCTCGAAATGGGTGCAGACAGTCTTTCAGTGAAAAGTTGGGATACGCCGCTTTTGGGAGCAAAACGAGCTTATCTGCCTCCCAAACAGGCAGATGGAAAAACCGGCGAAATAGAAGAGGTGGTCAAAAAAGCTGATTCGGATTTTACTTATGGTCCCTTCACATGGGATTCGGAAAACAATCGATTTTACCGGTTTTCGTACAAAAGTTATTTTGAAGAGGAAAAAGACGAATATGGAAGATACATCGCCACTCGTTCGGATGTTTTTCTTAGCGTTTTTGATGAAGATTTAGAACTCATCGCAGAGGCACTTATTCCGGAATTGACCCAAAAACCAAAGAAGCATTTTGTCAAAGACGGCAAAATTTGGATTTATGAAAACATGGACGATGAGTTGGCCTTCGTGCGGGTCGAAGTAGCTTTTTAAGCTGATCTAACTCACCTAAAATTCAAACTGAAAACTGTTCGTCTTCCGGGTTCTGATTCCACGGTCAGACTTCCGCGATGTAAATTCATGATCTGTCTGGAAATCGCCAATCCGATACCTGATCCGGTTTTCTTTGTCGTGTAAAAGGGGACAAAAATCCGCTCCAAGGCCTCGGGTACGATGCCCGAGCCATTGTCCTCTATCTGAATCAAACTTCCCAAATCTCCTTGGCCGATGGCCCGGATTTTAATCTGTCGATCGGCCTGATTAAGTAGGGATTCGGAAGAGTTTTTCAATAAATTGATCAAGATCATTGTGATCTGATCGGCATCGCAGTGGATTTCCAGATTTTCGGGATTGATTTCCTTTTGGACAAAAATCTCTTTGGATTTCAAATCTTCCCGCATCAGATTACAGACGTTTTCAATCAGGCTTGGTACAGAAACCAGCTCTTTTTTGGGTTGGGGAATGTTGGTATAGTCCCGATAGGCATTCACAAAATTGACCAATCCTTTGCTGCGATTCGCGATCGTGTCTAGCCCTTCCTGAATATCCTGAAAACCTTCTTTTTTGATCAGAAATCCTTCTTGCTGCACATAGCTGTCTTCATCGATGATGGTTCTGAGGCTTTCGACCAAACTGGAAATCGGGGTGATCGAATTCATGATTTCATGTCGTAGCACCTTGGTCAGGTTTTGCCATGCTTCCAATTCATTGGATTGTAGTTCGGCGTTGATATTTTGAAAGGAAAGCAAAGTCCAGCTTTGACCGCCCATTTTTAGAGAAGTACTTTGGATGATCAGGGTGATGGAGGGATTGACTTTGAAGGATAGCCGTTGACTCGGCTTCATTTCTGTCACTTCTTTCAAAAGATCGGGCGAAAGCCTTCCCAAGTCACTGATATTTCGAAACTGAGGAATTTGAAGCAAATGCTTGGCGGCATTGTTGATTACGCCAATTTTTCCTTCGGAATTAAAAGAAATGATACCCGTATTGATGTGCTGAATGATCACCTGAAGGAAAAGCATCTGCTCCTCTTTTTCGGCGCGAGTTTGCTTAAATACCTCCATTACTTCGTTAAAGGCTTTGTTGACTTCGCGAAAGGAAGTTCCCATTTTACTGTCTGAGGTAAAGGAGGAAGAGAAATCCGCAAATCGGATAGAATCCAGAAAGCGAGCCAGTTTTTGATTGATTGAATTGACGAAATAGACCATTTCACCAGCCATGACCAAAACTGCAAATCCTAAAAGCAAAGGGGCGAGAACCAAGCCTTGGTTGAGAAAAAGCCAAACTGCCAAGAAAAGCAGTGCGGTGATAGCCAAAATTCTTAAGGATATCCCAACCGAAAATTTCCTATAAACCATATTTTTCCAATCTACGGTAAAGAGAGGATCGTGTCAATCCCAATTCCTCAGCAGCGCGGGTAATGTGTCCGTTATGTTTCTGAAGCGCTTTGCGAATCAGGATTCGCTCTACATCTTCGATGTTGAGATGCTCTAGACTGACATTTTCTTCTGACTTTTCAGGTTGTCCCATTTTTTGAAGAAAAAGGTCTTCGGGCTGAAGAATATTGTGGTTGGACATAATGACCGCACGCTCAATGCTGTGTTGCAGTTCGCGGATATTTCCGGGCCAATGGTACTTGCTCATTCGCTTGACTAGGGGATCAGAGGCTTTTCGGATATCCTTATTGTACTTTTTGGCATAGTAAGAGATAAAGTGATCCGCAAGCAAAGGAATGTCTTCTACCCGTTCGCGAAGCGGAGGCAAGGTGATTTCTATGGTATTGATCCGATAAAGTAAATCTTGTCTGAACGTGTTGTCATAAACCATGTTATAAATCGGCATATTGGTTGCCGAGATTAGGCGGATATTGACATCCACTGCCCGATTGGCCCCCACCCGGGTGACTTGGCGATTTTGCAGCGCAGCCAAAAGTTTGGACTGAAGCGCCAGAGGAAGGTTTCCGATTTCATCCAAAAAAAGTGTGCCCTTATGTGCCTGCTCAAATCTTCCTGCGCGATCTTCTTTGGCGTCGGTAAATGATCCTTTTTTATGACCGAAAAGTTCGGATTCAAATAGGGTCGAGGTAATTGATCCTAAGTCCACTCCGACAAAGGCTTCCCGATTTCTACGCGAATTGCGGTGAATTGCCCGGGCCACCAATTCCTTTCCCGTTCCATTTTCACCCAAAATCAATACATTGGCATCTGTGGTCGCCACGCGCTCGATTGTCTCAAAGACTTTTTGCATCGAAGGACTCTGTCCGATGATATCTTTGAATTTATCGTCCATGTCCTGATGCAGGGTGGCTTTTTGATCTTTGAGCAAATTGACCTCGAGTTTTTTCTGTCTGAGCTGAAGGGCTGAATTTAGCGTAGCCAATAGGCGTTCGTTTTCCCAGGGCTTCAGTACAAAATCCGTCGCGCCTTCTTTGATCGCTCGCACGGCGAGATTGACGTCTCCATAGGCCGTGATCAAAACCACCACTGCCGAAGGATCCAATTCCAATATCCGATCCAGCCAATAAAAACCTTCCTGACCCGAACTCAGATCTTTGGTAAAGTTCATGTCAAGTAGGATCACGTCATAATTTTCATTGTGGGTGAGGATCGGAAGCAAATCCGGATTGGTCTCCGTATCCACCTGGGCAAAATGCCGCTTGAGAAAAATCTTTGCTGCTTTTAGCAAATCCTCATTATCATCGACAATCAGGATTTTTCCAATTCGTTGCTCATTCATCAGGATTCGGATTTAGTATTATTGGTTTTGATCGGATATTCAGTGTTCCAAAAGTTTGCCGACTTTTTTGGCCTGCGTATTTTTTTCAAAAAGTGCCATTTTCGGACAAGATTGGCGGATTTTGAACAGTTAGTCCAAAGGTAGTGACTGTTCACTTCATTCCAGTCTTGAGGCACTTTTGTTCGCTGGCGGACGAAAATGTTCGAGAATTGATTTCGTATTTTCCTTTAAAAGGGGAATTAAGCGGATTTTGAGCCACTTTTTTGCTGGCACAGCCTTTGGCAACTAGAGGGCAAGCCCAAAAGGGTGAATGAATCATGGATAGAAAAATCGAAAAGAAAACGTGGACTCCCAAAAGAATAGCTGCGATCCTAGGAGGGGCAATTTTGATCGGGGGAATAATTTACCAGTTGGGCTTTGCTGATCATCGATCTACAATGAATGTAGAAAAAGATCGCCTAAGCATTGGCACTGTCCAAATGGGTGAGTTTACAGATTATATTTTGGTCTCTGGACAGATCGAGCCCGCCCGCACCGTTTATCTGGATGCGATCGAAGGGGGTGTGGTCAATCAGGTGATCCGGGAATCCGGCGCTTTGGTTGATCGGGGGGATACGATCCTCATTCTGGCCAACTCCAACTTGCAGCTTGATGTCATGCAGCGGGAAACAATGCTCTACGAGCAGATTAATAATCTCCGCCAAACTCGCTTGTTATTGGATCAAAATGACTTGAATCAACAAGGGCAATTGGCCGAAATAGATTATCAAATTAGTTTACTGGAACCTCAATATGAGCGATTCAAAGAACTCCATGAAAAGAAGCTGGTTTCCGATCGGGAATTTGAAGAGGTCAAGGAGCAATACGATTACAACCTGAAACGCAAAAAACTCACCTATGCTTCGTATAGAAATGATTCGATAGCTCGCTCGCTTCAGCTGAATCAATTGCGAATGTCCGAAAATAGGATGCAGGCATCGTTGACTGGGGTGGGAAATATTTTGGATAACCTGGTGATCACTGCTCCGATAGGGGGGCAATTGGCCACTCCCGAACAGCTGGAAATCGGACAGGCCATCAATCCTGGACAGCGCTATGGACAGATTGACGTCTTGGATGAGTTTAAAGTCCGAGTGCCGGTAGATGAACTTTATCTTCCTAGAATTAGCCTGGGACTGAACGGGAAGTTTTCCCTGAGCGGTCAAGAATACGAACTCGAAATCAACAAAATCTATCCGACGATCACCAATGGGCGATTTGAGGTAGACATGGTATTTACCGGAGAGCGACCTCAGGGAATCCGGAGGGGACAAAGTGTCCGGATCCGACTTCAGCTCGGTCAGAGTGAACAGAGTTTATTGCTTCCCACAGGAGGATTCTTCAAGGATACCGGCGGAAACTGGGTATTTGTGCTCAATACCTCTGGAAATGCCGAGAAACGAACGATCCGCTTAGGCCGAAAAAATCCAGAATTCTATGAGGTATTAGAAGGTCTCGTCGAAGGTGAAAAAGTCATCATCAGCGGATATGAGAATTTCGGGGATAATGAGGTGCTGGAGATGAGGTAAATAATTAGAGGGAAGACAGAAGACGGGAGACAGAAGACGGGAGACGGAAGATCGAAGAGGGCCCCTGAGATAAATTGAGCTTATAAAAATAGGGTTTAGAAAAGTTGAAATGATTAAATTATAGTATTCATAATCAAATATTTAATCCTATGAGCTTCAAATTTGAAAACTCTTAATCTGGCAAAAAGCAATGGATCTTGCTGAAGAAATCCATTTGCTTTCAAAGAAATTTCCCAAAGAGGAATTCTACAATCTTACTGGTCAATCAAATCGATCAGCTGATTCTATTGCTCTTAATATTGCTGAAGGATCGATTTCTCAGACAAATCCTGAACAACATCGGTTTTTGGGATACGCCATAAGGTCCATCGCTGAATTAGTCACTTGCCTGTATAAGGCCAAAAGGAGAAAGTATATTACTCAGGAAGAATTTGATATAAATTACAAAGAGTGCTTTGACCTGATGAATATGACCATTGGATTTAAAAAGAACATGAACTAACGGAATCAATAGGATTTCAAAATTGAATAAAAATTAAGCTGATAATAATCTTAAAATAAGGCTGGAACTGCTAGAACCCTTCGGTCTTCGGTCTCCTGTCTTCAATCTCTACATTATGGAAAACGTAATCAAAACAGTAAACCTTCGTAAGTTATACACTACGGAGGAGGTTGAAACCACCGCACTGGATGGAATTCAAATTGAAATCAAGAAAGGCGAATTCGTCGCTATTATGGGACCTTCGGGTTGTGGTAAATCCACCTTGCTCAATATTATCGGGCTACTGGACAATCCTGATGAAGGACAATATTTCTTCCTCGGACAGGAAGTGGCGCAATACTCTGAAAGACAGCGCTCCTCACTCAGAAAAGGAAACATCGGATTTGTCTTTCAAAGCTTTAACCTCATCGACGAACTTACAGTATTCGAAAATGTGGAGCTGCCCTTGCTGTACCTCAAAATTCCTGCAGATGAGCGAAAAAGACGAGTCGAGGAAGTCTTGACCCGGATGAATATCATGCATCGTCGAAACCACTTTCCACAGCAGCTTTCCGGTGGTCAGCAGCAGCGGGTAGCCATCGCGCGGGCTATTGTCGCAAAACCTTCCGTGATCCTGGCCGATGAGCCAACAGGTAATCTGGACTCTAAAAATGGGGAAGAGGTGATGCGGCTTTTGGAGGAATTAAACAATGAGGGAACGACGATCGTGATGGTGACTCACTCCCCGCACGATGCCAACTATGCCCATCGAATCATCAATCTCTTCGATGGAAAAGTAGTGACCGAGAATATCCGGGAGCAGTTTCACGTCTAATTTGAGCTTGAAGACCGAAGACCGGAGACGGAAGAAGACCATAAGCTTTTTTTGTCTCCACTTTAAAAAAAGCAATAACGGAACTCATGGGAGGATTTTAGATCGCATTTCGGTCTTCGGTCTCCTGTCTTCCAAACTTAAAATCCATGCTCTCCCACTACCTTCTTCTTGCTATTCGGAACTTTTCCAAATTCAAGTCCATCTTTATCATTAACCTGATGGGATTAGCACTTGGGTTGACTACGGTGATTTTGATTTCGCTTTGGGTCAAAGATGAATTAAGCATCAATCGCTATCATGAGCATTCCGATCGGATTTACTCGGTCATGACCAATCATGATAATTCCGGAGGAATGGTGACTTGGAATCTCACGCCTGCAGAAATGCCTGAGGCCATGAAAGCGGACCTTCCCCAAGTGGAAAAATCGGCCGGAGTTTCTCCTTTTATCAAGGGAATGGCTTTTGATTCGGGAAAGGAGAAAATAGAGGCAGCGGGTTTTTTTGTGGATCAGGACTACTTGGAGATTTTCAGTCATGAATTTATCATTGGCAATCAATCCAAGGCACTGTCCGGAATCAATTCCATTGCCCTGTCTGAATCTTTGGCCAATGCACTCTTTGGCTCTCCTCAAAATGCCATCGGAAAATCACTGAAATGGCAGGTTTTTGATTTTGGGAATGAGGTGGAGGTCACCGGAGTCTATCGGGATTTTGGATCGCTTGATGTGGAAAAACCGGAGTTTTTGATGGCTTATCCCTTTTTCTTACAAATGCTCGGTGATGGAGCACATTGGGATAATTACAACTCGTCTACGGTATTGTTGCTCCGCGAAGGAACGGATATCGCAGCCTTCAATTCACAGATTGCTGATTTCATCAAAGAAAGGGCAGAAGGATCCAATGTCACTCCATTTGTTCAGCTATTTGCAGACACCTATTTGTATGGAACCTATGAAGGTGGAAAAGTAGCAGGAGGACGGATCAATTACGTTTGGATTTTCTCAGGGATTGCCTTGTTCATTCTCCTGATTGCCTGTATCAATTTTATGAATTTATCCACTGCCCGATCAGGGGCAAGGGCAAAGGAAATCGGGGTGAAAAAGTCAATGGGAGCTTCCCGAACCGGGATTTTTGGACAGTTTATGGTCGAATCGTTGGTCATGACATTTTTGGCCTTGGTGATCGCTATTCTTGCCGTTTACCTCCTGCAGCCGCTTTTTAGTCAAGTTACCCTAAAGCAGTTGAGTTTGGATATGAACGTGGAGGTAATCTTCATTTTGTTTGGAATTTGGGTTTTCACCAGTTTAATCGTAGGAATATATCCCTCGCTTTATTTATCCCGATTTAAGCCAGTTCAGATTATGCAAATCAATCTGAAAGGAAGTCTTGGAGAATTGATCGCCAGAAAAGGACTGGTAGTTTTCCAGTTTGGAATTTCCATGTTATTAATCATTGGAGTAGTGGTGATTGGTAAACAAATGAATTATATACAGAATCAAAATCTGGGATATGATCAATCCCATCTGTTGAAAATTCCTTCAGAGTCTATTCCAAAATCCCAGATAAATACTGTTTTGGATCAAGTCAAAGCTATTCCTGGAGTAGAAAATGCGTCAAGTCTTACGCATCCGCTGGTTGGGCTGGCAAGCTCTACCATCGGACTTTCCTGGGATGGGAAAAATCCCAATGAGCAGGTGAAGTTTGAAAACATCACGGTGAACATGGGTTTGATCGAAACGATGGATTTTGAGTTGGTAGCAGGGAGATCTTTTTCTCAGGAATATGGAGAGGAGAAGGCCAAACTCATCCTAAACGAGTCCGCTGTTGAAACCATTGGTTTTGAAGAGCCTGTAGGTCAAATGGTAAATCTATGGGGGGATGACATGGAAATAATTGGCGTGATAAAGGACTTTCATTTCGAATCACTAAAAGAAACCGTGAAGCCTGCTTTTTTGAAATATGATCCAGGCTTCGCCCAAAATATCTTGGTCCGAATCCAGTCCGAAAATCAACCGGAAACCATCGCGGAAGTCACCGCCATATTCCAAAATCTTCTCGGACAGAAACCCACCGTATCATTTATGGATGAATCCTATCAAGCATTATATCTTCAGGAGCAGCGGGTTTCCGCACTGGCCGAATACTTTGGGATAGTCGCTATTTTCCTTTCCTGTCTGGGACTATTTGGTTTGGCGGCATTTACTGCCGAAAGTCGAAAAAAAGAAATAGGAGTACGCAAAGTTCTGGGTGAATCCATAGGAGGCATTTTGAATTTAATTACTGTGGACTTTATCAAATTGGTCGCAATTGCTATTCTGACAACACTACCTCTCGGTTGGTATTTCGCCAATTCCTGGCTGGAAACCTATGCTTATCAAACCAATCTGAGCTGGTGGGTTTTTGTAGGTTCGGGTTTGCTTTTGATTCTTGTTGCCTTGATGACTGTGGGCTTTCAGGCCTACAAAGCTGCGGCTTCTAATCCGGTTCATTCCCTTCGAAATGACTGATCCAAATCGGTCGATATTTTTGGTCGATTTCGAACGAAATTGTCCATTATATTCACATGGAATCTTACAAAAACAGGCTTTAAAGGGTTGATTTAGGCTTTTTGGAATGGCATAAAACGTGAAATTAAATTCACATCTACTTGAACGACAAGAAACCCAATTTCAATTTATCCCAAGACTATGTTTGCTAATTATTTGAAAATCGCACTTAGAGGCTTTGCCAAACACCGGCTGACTTTCTTTATCAACACACTAGGACTTTCACTTGGTCTTTGGGCGGCTATTTTGATTGGGCTTTGGATCAAAAGTGAGTTTGAAGTGGGAAGAGGCCTACCGGATTCTGATCAGGTATTTCGGGTCATGGAGCATCAGACCTATGGAGATCAGGTTTTCACTTTTCCTTCTACTCCTGGGGTTTTGGCTGAAGCTATGAAAGAAAATTTATCCGAGGTGGAGCATGCTGCCACCTATACTTGGAATGAGGAGCACTTGTTTGTGCATGAGGAAAATAAAATCAAGTTGAATGGCTTGTATGCGGGACCTGATTATCTAAAGATTTTTCAATTTCCATTACTTGCTGGAAACAGGGAATCGGCACTCTCAGATAAATCCCATATCGTCTTGACCGAGTCTGCGGCGATCAAATTATTTGGGAAACTGGATGTATTGGGAGAGCAGGTAGAGTTGATTTCAAATGAAGAAACTGAGCTTTATTTGGTGGAGGGCATACTAGCTGACCCCGGAGAAAAGGCGGAGTCCAAGTTTGAATACATTTTGCCGTATCAGGTTCTATTCGACAAGCCCTACAACGAATGGCTCAAGCACTGGGGAAATAATGGACCGAGCACAATCTTAAAATTACAGGCGGGTACCGACCCGGATCAGTTTTCGGCTTCCATCAAAAACTTCATCAAAGATCGCATGGAAGGCAGTCATGTGGAATTGTTCGTTTTTCCCCAAAGTGATATGTATCTCTACGGTTCGTGGAAAGATGGGATTTTGCAGGAAGGTAGAATCAAAACCGTAAAGCTTTTTGCCCTAATCGGATTTTTTATCCTCATCATAGCCTGCATCAATTTCATGAATCTATCTACCGCCAAATCTCAAAAGAGAGCCAAAGAGGTGGGAGTCAGAAAGGTGTCAGGAGCTGATCGAAAGTCATTGATCTATCAGTTTTTGAGCGAGTCTCTGTTGATTACGCTGTTTTCGGGTTTTTTGGCGCTGTTGCTCGTTCAGGGGACCTTGCCAGTTTTTAATCAACTCACCGGAAAGGATCTGATCATTCCATTTTTGGACTTGGCTTTCTGGCTTCAATTCATCGGAATTTTACTCTTTACTGGACTGATAGCCGGTAGCTATCCGGCGTTTTATCTTTCGGCCACCAAGGTGGTATCGGTGTTCAAAAATCATTTGAAGGGAAGTAAAAATGTGATTTTGGCCAGAAAGGGATTGGTTTTATTTCAGTTTGTTTTGGCCACTGGACTGATCGTTTCAACAGTGGTGATTTTTCAGCAGATCAACTATGCCCTCAATCAGGATTTGGGTTATGAAAAAGACCAGTTGATTGCCCTATCTCTGGAGGGTCAGTTACTCGAAAAGTATGATATTTTCAAAAGCCGGATCGAATCCATTCCGGAAGTCGGCTCGATGTCAAGAGCGCTTCACAGTATGATGGGGAGAAGTAATAATACCGGCGGGTTGGATTGGGAAGGAAAGGACCCGGATTTCAATGCCTTGTTTGAGCGATTTCGGGTGGATTATGATTTTTTGGAAACGATGGGAATGCAGCTCGTCAGCGGGGAAGATTTCTCAAGAGAAAGAGGTTCGGATTCCATTGGTACAGTGATTTTAAATGAAAAGGCTTTTCAAATTATCACCCAAAATAATCCAGAAAACCGATCAGTGAATATCAACGGAGACGATCGGGAAGTAATAGGAGTAGTCAAGGATTTTCACTTCCAGAGTTTGCATGATGCCATGGAACCCGCATTCATTATTCTTGAACCGCAATTTGCCGAAAATGCCTTTATCCGAGTGAAATCAGGCGATATGAAACAGACCTTGGCATCCATTCAGCAAGTAGCCGAGGAACTAAACCCTTTGTTCCCGTTTAGCTACCAGTTTATGGATGAAAATTACGCTAGGATGTATCAGGACGATGTTCGTCTTCGGGATTTGGCCAAATACTTCAGCATGTTAACTATTTTGATTTCCTGCTTAGGGTTATTGGGACTTTCGGCTCATGTGGCGGAGCAAAAAACCAAAGAAATTGGAATTCGAAAAGTCTTGGGAGCTTCCACTTGGTCGATTTTGACGGTGATTAATCGTGAGTTTATTTCCATTGTAATGCTGTCCATATTCATCGGTTCTGCGATGGCTTTTTGGCTGATGCGGGATTGGCTGGAAGGGTATGCCTATCGGATAGATTTTGAGTGGTGGTTTATTCCCTTGGCCGCTGCAGTGATTCTCGGAATTGCTTTGCTTACCGTGGGGATACAATCGCTCAAAGCAGCACGTTCCAATCCAGTTCATGCCATAAAATCCGAATAATTTATTTATATGCTCAAATTATTTGTCCGAAAGCGATCAAATTTTGAACATTACGGACATAGGAAAATAATAAAAAATGCCCTCTGAATAGTCAGAAGGGCATTTTTTTGTTTTGGAACATTCTGTGAACTTACTGTTGCAACCTTTCTAACGGGGAATGCATCTCAATTAAAGAAGGCTAAACCAACTTTATACAACCCACTTTATCCCTCCAGCATTATGTGGAAAAATTATTTAAAAATCGCCTACCGAAATCTGCTCAAAAATAAGATTTACTCCGGTATCAATGTCTTCGGTTTGAGTTTGGGAATGGCCGCCAGCTTTCTCATTTTGATTTATGTACTGGATGAATTGAGCTATGATAAATTTCATCCTGATGGAGAGCACATTTATCGGATCGGTATGCAGGGAAGCATGAATGGGAATGATTTTGATATGCCTTTTTCTCCTGCCCCAATGGCTCAGGCTATGGTAGACGAAATTCCTGAAGTAGAGGAAGCAACAAGAATCGGCGTGTTTAGAACAATGCCGATGCGCTATGAGGAAAAATCGTTTACCGAGCCGATCACGCTGGTCGTTGATCCTAATTTCTTCAATTTTTTTGGATTTAAATTACTAAAAGGAAATCCCAAAGAAGCACTGACTGGACCCGATAAAGTGATTCTTACAGAGTCTACTGCCAAGCGCTATTTTGGAGATCAAGAACCGATCGGAAAAGTTTTGTTGAGAGGTTCGGAGAAAACCGCCACTGAGGTGAGTGGGATTGTGGCAGATCCTCCTTATCATTCTCATTTAACTTTTGAAATGCTGCTTTCTGCTGACAGCTGGGGCTATATGAAAGATGAACAATGGTCCTCAAACAACCTTTACACCTACTTTCGGATTCACTCAGAGGCCAATCCCCAAAATGCACAGGATGGGATCGATGGCTTTGTAACCAAGTATTTTGGACCCGAAATCCAGCAGTTTCTGGGCATTTCTCTTGATGCATTTTTGGAGCAAGGAAACCGCTACGGGTATTCCTATATTCCTATGATGGACATCCATCTATTTTCCGGTTCGGCAGATGATATCAAGCCGGGTGGAAATATTCAATACCTCTATATTTTTGGAGCCGTCGCTCTGTTTATCATTTTGATCGCCTGTATTAATTTCATGAATTTGGCTACAGCGAGAGCTTCTAGCCGGGCTAAAGAAGTGGGCGTCAGAAAAGCGATCGGAGCTCAAAAAAGCCGCTTAATCTATCAGTTTCTCACCGAATCGATGCTTTACAGTCTGATATCTGGTTTATTGGCTTTGGTTTTTATCGTTCTCGCCTTAGCACCTTTTAATGGCTTGTCCGGAAAAGATTTGGGATTGGAATTGCTCACCAAACCCTATTTTCTGATTGGCTTGGTTTCTTTCATTCTCCTAGTGGGCGTATTGGCTGGTTCATATCCAGCATTTTACCTCACTTCATTTTCGCCAGTGGAGGTTTTGAAAGGCAAAATCAGAAGTGGAGTAAAGCGCTCCAATTTCCGAAATGGACTGGTGGTTTTTCAGTTTTTTATTTCGATCTGTTTGATTATCAGTAGCATGGTGGTTTATAAGCAGCTGCGTTTTATGCAGGAAAAAAACCTGGGATTCAATAAAGAGAATGTGGTGGATTTGCTGCATACCCAGACCTTGGGGAAAAACGCAGAGGCTTTTAAACAGGAGCTGTTGAGTCAGACAGATTTTGTGTCCGCCAGCTTTGCCAATACCCTTCCTCCAAATATCGATTGGTCTTCGGTATTTAAAACCACGGACAGTCAGCAGGATTTTCTTTGTACACTCAATTTTGTGGACCATGATCAATTGCAAACTTTGGGATATGAGCTTGTAAAGGGAAGATTTTTCTCCCGGGATTTTCCCAGCGATACGGGCACTGTCGTACTGAATGAAACAGCCTTTCGGCAAATGGGCTGGACTGAACTGGACGGAAGCCAAAAAGTAAGCGGCTTTTGGAATGTCAACTCGGAGCCAGTGGCTCGGACGGTCGTTGGGGTCATCCGGGATTTCAATTTTGAAAGTTTGCGGACATCGGTGAGGCCTTTGATTATGACCTTGGGAACTGTCCCAAATAATGAAATGGCTATTCGGCTCCGTTCAGGGAATCCAGCCGAGAAAGTGGCTCTACTCGAGCAGATTTGGAAAAAGCACTCTGACGGAGCGCCTTTTGAATATTCGTTTATCGATTCCAATTTTCAAAGGCTATTTCAAGCCGAGCAAAAAATGGGGAATATCATATTGGTTTTCACCGTTTTGGCGATCAGTATTGCCTGTTTGGGATTATTTGGGTTAGCGGCCTACACCACTGAGCAGCGATCCAAGGAAATCAGCATTCGTAAAGCCTTGGGAGCATCGATACCGCATTTGGTAACGATACTTAGCAAGGATTTTACCATCTTGGTCTTGATCGCTTTCGTATTTGCCGGACCTTTGGCCTATTACTTGATGAATAGTTTCTGGTTGGGGAATTTCGCTTACCGGATTGAAATTGGGATTTTCTTGATTTTACTTTCGGGATTAATGGCAATCCTGATAGCCTGGATTACGGTCAGTTATCAGAGTTTTAAAACAGCTGCCTCCAATCCCGTGGATTATTTAAAAAGTGAATAAACGCCCTATTCTTTCTTATCGTCCGTCAGCGGTCAAAATGGCTGCTGATCGGACAATAGATTCTGGTTAAATGGTTGATTTTGCAAGATTTAGCGGCCTTTTTCCTTGGCACAATTCCTGAATTCATTTAGTCATATATAGCCCAGTATCCTGATGAAACTCAATTCTGTACTATTTTCATCGATTCTGTTTATGGCTGTTGTTTTTACGGTAAGAGCCCAAAATACAGAAACACGATCCCCCGGCACCTTTACCAAAATCGAAAACGGCGGAAGCTGGGATGTTCAAATCATTAAAGGATCTACCGATGAAATCCTAAGAAAAAGGCATTGACATCTCCAACTCTTCGAAAGTAATCAAGCAATAATATATTAAATCCCAGCCCTATGAATGAATGAAAAGTGTCCTTAATCTCAATTTTGTGGCACTTTTTGTTTTTAAACTAGCCTCATGATGCATGCTTAGAAACTATCTTAAAATAGCCTATCGCAATCTAGTCAAAAACAAAACCTATACCTCAATCAATATTTTTGGATTGACGCTGGGTTTTGTTTGTTGTATTCTCATCATATTATTTGTCAGAGACGAATTTTCTTATGATCAGTTTATTCCCGAGGAGGATAGGATTTTTCGGGTGGCTTTGGAGCGGATTTATCCAGATCATACCAGTTTTTATGCTGTCATTCCTGACGGTTATTCAGATGTATTCGCAGAGGAAATTATTGGTGTAGAGGAGTCAACTCGGATTTTTGGATTAGGAAATACCTTTGTGATTGATATTGACGATCAGCGATTTGATGAGCGGTATGGAGCTGCGGCCGACTCTAATTTTTTCAATGTTTTCGACTTTGAAATTCTGCACGGAGCATCGCAGCAGGAGGCCTTAGCTAAACCCAATACAGCCGTCTTGACCCAGTCAGCTGCACGGCGGCTATTCAAATCTGAAAACCCGGTAGGAAAATCGTTTGATGTTTTTGGGCTGGATTTTGAAGTCTCTGCTGTAATGGCAGATTTACCGGAAAATTCCCATCTCCAATTAGACTTTTTGTTTGCTTCGGTTTCATTTCCGGGACTTGAGGGGGAGAATTTTACTGGATTTTCTGCATTTACTTACCTGAAAATCAATCCGGAGATTAATGCCCTGCAAGTGGAAAATCAAATCCCAGAATTGGTTAATAAATACGCTTCAGGGCAAATCGAGCGGGAATTGGGAGTTTCATTTGCTGACTATACCACCGCAGGAAATGGCTATCGTTACTTTCTTCAGCCCATTACATCCATTCATCTTCATTCCAATTTGGAAGGGGAGATGAAACCCAATGGAAATTCCCTTTATGTCTATATCTTCATTTCCATAGCGATTTTCATTCTGGTATTGGCTTGTATCAACTTTATCAATTTGGCCACAGCCCGATCTGCCGATCGGGCACGAGAGGTCGGAGTGCGCAAAGCCATGGGCTCGGATAGAAGTCAGATTATTTTACAGTTTTTGTTTGAAGCACTTATCCTGACCTTTATTTCCCTTTTGTTGGGGATTTTGCTGGTGAATTTAGCCTTGCCTTTTTTCAACGATCTGGCAGAGAAATCACTTAGGATAGAATTGGAATCGGTTCTATATGCCTTGCCATTTTTAATCGGTTTTGGCTTTCTGGTTGGGCTTTTAGCAGGATATTATCCGGCATTTCATATATCCAAGCTGAATACCATCAGCATACTCAAGGGCAAACTGGAAGTGAGTGGTGGGAGAAATTGGCTTCGGAATGGATTGGTTGTTTTTCAGTTTGCCATTGCTATCATGCTCATCGCTGGCACTCTGATCATTCAAGGTCAGGTCAAATTCATTCAATCCACCAGTTTGGGTTTCCAAAAAGAAAATGTACTGGTCGTGGAGCGCTATGGAAACCAAGAAAAAAGAGAATTTATCAAGGAAGAGTTGGCAAAGATTCCCGGTGTTATTTCGGCCGGGGTATCGAGTAGTCTTCCTGGAAGAGGTACTACTGGCATTCAATTTACGAAACCTGGCGGAGGCGATGTATTGACTGCTAAAAGTTTTGCAGTGGATGATTATTTTTTCCAAACTATCGGAATTCCTCCGTTGGAAGGTCGGGTTTTTAATGAAAATTTCAACGATTCGCTTTCCCTGATTTTAAATCGTGAGGCAGGAAAAGTATTTTTTGGAGACCAAGACCCCATCGGACAGAGGCTAAAAACCAATACAAACCTCGATGGTCAAAACCAAGAGCTGCAGCTGACAATCATCGGAGTAGTGGATAATTTCAATTTTGAATCACTCCATACCCAAGTTACTCCACTGGTGATCCTTCACGTGGAAAATCCCATCGGAAATGAAAATTTTCTTTCCCTCAAATTCGATTCCGGTCAGCAGGCAGCTCTGGTAGAAGCTCTAGAATCCAAGTGGAATCAGCTTTCGGATGGCAGTAACCTTTCCTATTTCTTTCTGGATAATGATCTTGTGCAACTCTACCGAAGTGAACAGGTCTCTGGCCAGATTCTGGGAGTATTTTCCATTTTGGCGATTGTGATCGCCTGTATTGGATTGTTTGGGTTGGCGGCATATACCGCATTTTTAAAAACAAAGGAAATCGGTGTCCGGAAAGTTCTAGGCGCCACAGTGGGTAGCATTGTTTTTCTCTTGACTTTGGAATTTGCCAAATTAGTAGGAATCGCCTTTCTTTTTGCAATACCTGTAGTTTGGTTTGCGATGGATTCTTGGTTGGAATCCTTTGCCTTCAGAGTGCCTATGAACCCTTTGGTTTTTTTAGCGGCTGGAGGGATTACCCTATCGATTGCTTTGCTGACGGTAAGTTACCAGGCGATCAGTGCAGCTCTAGTCAATCCAGTAAAAAGTTTAAAATCAGAATAATCTCCAGCCATGCTCAAAAACTACTTCAAAATCGTTTTCCGAAATGCACAAAAGCATCCCTTGTATGTCCTGATTAATCTAATCGGTTTGGCCATCGGGATGGCGGTAAGTATCGTGATTTTACTTTATGTCCAGTTCGAATTAAGCTATGATCGCTTTCATCCGGATGCAGACCGGATTTTTAGGGTTTCCAGAGCATGGTTCAATCCGGATGGGGATATCAGCCTACACTTGGGACATACTGCACCTCCTTTTGGGCCCTTGATCAAATCTGATTTTCCGGAGGAAGTAGAATATTCTGCCCGTCTGTTCAATTTTAATCCCTTGATCAAATCCGGTGAAAATGCCTTTGAAGAAGAGCGTTTTTTCTTTGCGGATCCGGAAGCATTTGACCTCTTTGGCTGGGAAATAATCGAGGGCGAAGGAAAATCCGCCATGGATCAGGCGGACGGTGTAGTGATTACCGAGGAAACTGCCCAGCGCTATTTTGGAAATGAATCAGCAGTGGGGAAAGAATTTTTGGCCAATTTGGCGGGGCAAGAGGTTACTTTACAGGTAAGAGGGGTGATGAAAAATACCCCTGAAAACTCCCATTTTCATGTGGATTTTATTGCCTCCATGGTTCCGGTAGTTCAGTTTTATGGAGGCTTGGAATCCTTTATGTCCAATTATGGGTCAAATAATTTTTCCACCTTTATTAAATTAAAAGAAGGAGTTGACTATCAATTATTTGAGGATAAGCTTCCCACGTTGATCGACAGACACATTGGCCCAAATCAAGCCGGGATTGCTGCTTCTAAAGGAACTCAATTGTTTTTATGGCCAATTACTGACGTGCATTTGTATTCCAATTTGGATTCGGAAATAGAACCTAACGGGAATATCGACTACGTGTACACTTACATGGCAGTCGCGTTTTTTATTCTGCTGATCGCCTGTATCAATTTTATGAATCTCTCTACCGCCCGATCTTCTCTTCGGTCCATGGAGGTCGGTTTACGCAAGGTCATGGGGGCAGACCGGGGGCTGCTGATTCGTCAGTTTATGGGAGAGTCTTTTATTATGACCTGTATGGCTATGGTTTTGGCATTGATACTTGCCTTTTTGTTCTTGCCTACTTTTAGTGATTTTACGCAGAGTGCTTTGAGCTTTAATCTTTTGGAGAACCCAGAATACCTTTTGGGGATTTTCGGGATTATCATCTTTGTAGGTTTGATTTCGGGAAGTTACCCAGCTTTGTTTCTATCTGGCTTTTTACCCGCGAGAGTGTTGAAGGGGACTTTTAAAGCCGGAAAAGCCCATGAGCGATTTCGCTCAGTGTTGGTCGTTGGGCAATTTGCGATTTCGGTCATGCTGATTGTGGCAGTCTTGGTAGTGGTGCGACAATTGGAATACATGCAAAACAAAGATCTCGGCTTTGAAAATGAGGATATTGTGGTCTTGCCGACGAGTGATCAAATCAATGAAAATTACCTGATTTTAAAGGATCGACTGGAAAATCATCCCGGAATTCAGGCGGTGTCGGTTTCTAGTCGTGTTCCTTCCGGCAGACTGCTTGACTCACAGACTACAAGTGCAGAAGTGGATGGAGAGTTGACCCAGATTAATTTGAGGATAGCGGATATTCACATAGGGCATAATTTTCTGGAAACTTACGGGATAGATATCGTAGCCGGTCGCACTTTCGATTTTCAATTGGCTTCAGACTCTACTGAGGCATTTGTGCTCAACGAAACTGCGATTCGTGAGGTGGGTTGGTCTAGTCCTGAGGAAGCCGTCGGAAAACAATTTATCTATGGCAACCGCAGGGGCTTTGTCACGGGAGTGATGAAGGATTTTCATTTTGAAAGTCTTCATCAGCCGATTGTACCTATTGTTTTCATGATTTCGCAGAATAGAAATAATTTGATCAGCCTTAAAATCGACTCCAATCAGCGGGATGAGGTTTTGTCTTATCTGAGAGAGGAATGGGCACAGTTCCGTCCGGATTTCCCGTTTGAGCCATTTTTTGTGGATGAAGGATTTGACCGTCAATATGAATCAGAGGCTCGTGTCAGGACTATTTTCACGTTTTTCTCGGCATTGGCTATCTTGATATCCGTGTTGGGGCTTTTGGGATTGGTCACTTTTGCGACTGAGCAGCGGACACGGGAAATCGGCATCCGAAAAGTCATGGGCGCGGAGACATCCAATATTCTGATTCTGCTGGGAAAAGACTTTTTGAAACTGGTCGGGATAGGATTTTTGATCGCAATTCCCATTTCCTGGTTTGGGATGAATACCTGGCTGGAGGATTTTGCCTACCGGATCGGGATTCACTGGAGCACCTTCTTGTGGGCGGGACTTTTGGCTGGTTTGATCGCAGCAATTACGGTAACTTCACAAACCATCAGAGCCGCCTGGGCCAATCCGGTAAAAAGTATCAAGAATGAGTAGTATAAATTTTGATCAGGGTATTGATTTCCAAGCGGTTTTGCTTTTCAGAGTTTGATTTGAGAGTTGACCGAAATCGGTCAAAATCGTCCGTAAATTAAGGCCTGAATTCCATTGAATGCTTCAAATTACGCTGCATTGGCATTTTTTGAGTTGGCTTGATTTTGATCTATTCAAAGGAAAGAAATCAAATTTAATTTAACCTCTATGTGGATTAATAATCTTAAAATCGGCTTCCGAAATTTATTGAAAAATCGGGCCTATACCATGATCAATTTCATCGGACTTTCGGTAGGTGTGGCAGTCGCTACCTTGTTGTTTTTTTATATCCAATTTCAGGTCAGTTTTGATTCTTTTCACCCGGAAGAAAAATCACTATATCGGGTTTTGAGAGTGCAAAATGGCGATCAGGGAGAACTTCGTTTTCCTTCCTTGCCTTTGGTTTTGGAATCGGTAATCGATAAAAATCTTTCGGATCGAGTGGATTATACCAATTTTGTCCCGAATAATTTTTTGGTCAAAAAACCACAAGGAGATGGATTCAATCAGTCGACGACATTGGTGGGTACAGATTTTTTTGAAATGTTTGGATTCAAAATGCTTCAGGGAAGCTATCCTGAAAATATGGAGCAGCGAAGCGGAATCGTAGTTTCCGAATCCACTGCCACTCGGTTTTTTGGAACGGAGAATCCTATCGGTCAAGAACTTCAAATCCGTCTGACTGACGAATTGCTCAATTTTGAAGTGATCGGGCTGATAGAGGATACGCCGGCTAATTCCAGTCTGAGCTATGAAATACTGATGCATGATTCCAATCTGGAGTTGCTTTATCCCGAGCGAATGCGAACTCATTGGTACATGTCATTTGGAGATGGATTTGCCAAGCTGAAAGATGGAATGAGCCCAGAGGTGTTTGAGTCAGAAACCAAGGATTTTGTTCGTAGAGCATTCCAAGATCCTCAAGAGGCCGAGAATTATGGTTTTACCCTTCAGGAAATCACCGACATGCATTTGAATCCGGAAATCCCAACGGGTATTGCCTCAGTGGTTAATCCCAGGATTTTATGGATTCTTGGCGGGATTTCAGTGTTGATTATCCTGATCGCTTGTATCAATTTCACTACCATGGCGATTGGAAATTCTGCCAGCAGAGCCAAAGAAGTGGGCGTGAGAAAAACCATGGGAGCAGGATCTAGACAGCTTTTTGGGCAGTTTATGTCCGAATCGGTTATTTTAACTTCCAGTGCAATGATTTTAGGTTTGATTCTAGCCATGATCCTATTGCCTATTTTCAATTCCTTGATGCAGACACAGCTAGAAATCAATTTTTCGCTGGAGCAATCACTTATTTTTGTTATGACAGGATTGGTGATCGCCTTGATGGCTGGGTCCTATCCTGCGCTTTTCTTGGCTTCATTCAGACCGATTCAGGTGTTGAAATCCAATGTGGGACTAAAGCTAGGAAAGCAAAATTTGCGAATGACGATGCTTGGTTTCCAGTTTTTCATCTCCATGCTTTTGATTACCTGTACCCTAGTGATGCTGAAGCAAATGAAAACAGTGGAACAATATGACTTGGGTTCTGCGAGTTCGGACATTCTCCAAATCACAGTTCCTCCACCCGCTGCGCAGGGATTGGAAGATGCGATTGCCAAAAGCTTCGAATATGCCCAGCCTTTTAAAAACGAACTTCGGAAATTGCCGGAAGTGACTGGCGTGACCGTGGCCACGGCTATGTATGGGGACAATTCCTGGTTTAGCGTTGGTTTTCAGGAAAATGAGAGTAAACCAGGAATCGACTTTCACCTCAATATTGTGGATGAAGATTATGTGGATTTCTTTGAGTTAAATGTGCTAGAGGGAAGAAATTTTTCGGCAGCGACACCTTCTGATTTGACGAGTGCATTTTTGATGAATGAGGAAATGAAAAAAACCTTGGATTGGGAAGATGTTTTTGGAAAAAGTATGGAAAGTCTCAACGGGTTTGGGGAAAACCGGGCCGTAGGAGTCGTAGAAGATTTTCACTATGAAAGCTTGTATCAGCCGGTAGAGCCTGCAATTCTGGTGATGAAACCAGAGAATTTCTTCAGGGGAATGAGAAATCTGACCATGGAAGATGAGATGACCGGGAAGGTTTTTATTAAGCTGAATAGTCAGGATAAACAAGCCACTGTGGCAACTATAGCCGGGATTTGGAAAGAGCTTTACGGATCTGATCCATTTGACTACCAATACATCGAAGATCAGATTGCTCAGGAATATGTGCAGGCTAGCAGCTTGAGCTCTTTGGTCACGATTGCATCAGTTGTTGCCTTAATCATAGCGGGAATGGGACTTTTCGCTATGGCTTCTTTGGCGATTTCATCGAGAATGAAAGAAATCGGAATTCGCCGGGTGATGGGAGCGACGACTACAGAAATCTCCCTGCTTTTCAATAAGCAGTTTATCTGGATTACGCTGATCGGAGTGGCTATTTCCATACCGGCCAGCTATTACCTGATGAGTATTTGGTTGGAGGATTTTGCAGTCAAAACTACCATCGGAATTGGTGTATTCCTGATTGCTTTGATAATTGGGGTTGTATTTTCTGTCGTGATTGTGAGCTTTGAAACCATCAAATCAGCCTGGGTAAATCCTACCAAGTTATTGAGAAGTGAATAGAAAGAATAGGGTATGGGGAAACCATTTTCCCCAATTTAAAATGAAATTCTGCTCGTTATCGGACAAAATTGGCCGCAGATTTTCTCTATTTATCCAAAAATGTCTGTTTCTGAGCAATGAACAGGCCTATCGATTGGCATAAAAGTGGGAATTCAGTTGATACCGTTTAACTTTTGAATTATGTGGAAGAATTATCTAAAAATCGCCTGGAGGTCCATTATCCGAAGCAAAGGATTTGCTTTTATCAATGTGTTTGGATTGGCAGTTGGACTTGCTGCCTCAGTCTTGATTTTTGTCTGGATTCTATTTGAGCGATCCATTGACAGCTTTTACGAAAAATCGGATCGCATTTATGCGGTATGGAGAAATGACCACAATCAGGGAGAAATCAACAGCTGGGATTATACACCTGCCCTGTATGCTCCGACGATGAAAGCTCAATTTCCCGAGGTGGAAGAAGTGGCTCGGGTTACCCGCTGGGATAGTCAATTGTTGGCGGTGGAGGAAAACAGTTTTTATGAGTGGACTACCTTTACGGACCCGGGCTTTTTTACTTTATTCGATTTTGAGGTGCTTGAGGGCGATCCTGTGGCGGCATTGGAGGAGCCGGGAAATATTGTGCTGACAAAATCGGTTGCCGATAAGCTTTTTGGCAGCCAATCTGCGATGGGAGAGACCGTCAAAGTCGAAGGACAGTTGGATTTTAAAGTAAGCGCGATCATTTCGGATTTACCCGAGAATACCAATTTCAATTTCACCGCTTTCCTCCCTTTTAAAAAATTGGAGACCATGGGATGGGCAGATGAATTTTGGGGGAATAATTCCTATCAAACGTTCGCTTTGCTTACCGAAGGAACCGGTTTGGAAGAATTTAATCAAAAATTCGAAGATTTTACTAGCCGAAACTCGGATGCTGAGACGGTTACTGATTTTTTGTTTCCGATGGCTGATTTGCATTTGAAATCCAAATTTGAAAATGGAAAATCAGTAGGAGGACGGATTGATCTTATCCGGATGTTTGGTATTGTAGCCATCATCGTCTTGTTGATTGCCTGTATCAATTTTATGAATCTCAGTACTGCTCAAGGCGGAAAACGGGCAAAGGAAGTGGGAGTTCGCAAGATTTCGGGAGCGGGCAGGGGGATGCTGATTCGGCAATTTCTAACCGAATCCGCTCTAATCGCCTTGGTAGCCTATCTAGTAGCTTTGGTGATCGTTTCGGTGACCTTACCGGTTTTCAGTGATATCATCGGAAGCCGTCTTCCCAATCCGTTTGGGGAGTTGTATTTTTGGGTCATTTCCTTGGCTTATATTTTGGTCACGGGAATCTTGGCAGGAAGTTATCCGGCTTTTCTATTGAGTTCATTTCAGCCTGCGATTGTTTTCCAAACCAAAATGAACACCATGCGCTATTGGTTTACCCCTCGACAAGTGTTGGTGGTGTTTCAGTTTATGGTCGTAGTCATGCTGATTTCCAGTGCTTGGATTATTCGGGATCAGATGGATCATGTTCAAAACCGGGACTTGGGAATAGATCAGGAGAATTTGATTTTTCACCCAGTGACTTCGGAGATTCGCAAAAACAAACAAGCGCTACGAAATGAGTTGTTGGCACTGCCTGAAGTCAAATCAGTCAGCTATACTTTTTCGCCTTTGACGGAAATTTACAGCAATACGCAGTCGATGAATTGGCAGGGCAAAGATGAGGGCTATCGCCCGAATATCAGCCGAATGGCTACCGATGCTGATCTGATTGAAACAGCCGGGATGGAATTAATTGCTGGAAGGGAGATTGATACCTATACCTTTCCATCGGATAGTTCTGCCGCTCTAATCAACCAAAAAACGGCTGAAATTATGGGTTTTGATGATCCTATTGGTCAGGTGATCGATGATGATACGAAAAAGTTTACGGTAGTGGGAGTGGTGAAGGATTTTATCATGGATTCCCCATTTGAAGACGTAAAGCCTATCGTGATAGTGGGTCCAATGCGAAATCTCGATTTCATCCATATCCGATTAAATCCAGGAAATACGGTGGCTGCCCTTGGTGAGGTAGAAGCTATTTTTAAGAAATTCAATTCGGGATTTCCTTTTGAATACCGATTTGTGGATCAGGAGCATGAGCGTAAGTTTTCCGGTCAAAAACAAACTGCCCAGCTGACCGGCATTTTCACGTTATTGGCGATTTCGATTTCGTGCATGGGTTTGTTTGGCTTGGCGGCTTTTATGGCTGAGCAGCGAAGTAAAGAACTATCGGTGAGAAAGGTTTTTGGCGCTTCCGTGATGGGATTGATTCGGTTGATTTCCTCTGAATTTACCAAATTGGTGCTGGTGTCTGTGGTCTTGGCAATTCCGATTACTTGGTATTTGATGAATAATTGGTTGGAAACTTTCCCCTATCGAATTTCCATTGACTGGCAGGTTTTCCTTTGGACTGCAATGGCCGCTTTGGGGATCGCCTTTGTCACGGTAAGTTCACAAGCCTTCAAAGCGGCTAGGGTCAATCCGACCAAGCTTTTGCGCAGCGAATAAGAATAGTAGCAATGAACCATTTTGATCGGGCTAGGAGAAGGGGGTAGGGTTGATAGTTATTCCAATTGATAAATGGCGCTGAAAAATCCATTTACTCTTTTAGATTTGTAAATCAACCTTGAGATTCAATCAAACCAATAAACCCATAACCTATGAATACGAAATTCCAATTTATCGACCGACGGGACTTTTTGAAAAAGTCATTGCTTGGAGCAGCTGGTGTGACTTTGGCCCCATCACTTTTGGCTCAGGCGAAAGCCGCAGGAAAACTAAGAACTGCCCATATCGGATTGGGGGCGATGGGAATGGAGGATTTGACTGCGATTGCCTCTCATGAATTGGTAGAAGTGGTGGCCCTTTGTGACGTGGACAGCAATGCCCTTGCTACGGCGACCTCACGCTTTCCCAATGCGAAGACCTACTCGGATTATCGAATTTTATTGGAAGAAATGTCCGAAGAGATTGATGCGGTGATTGTTTCCACTCCGGATCATACGCATGCGCCGGCATCTCTAATGGCCATGGAAAAAAATAAGCCGGTTTATTGCCAAAAGCCGCTGACCCACCATGTGACTGAGGCTCGTGAAATGAAGAAAATGGCGGAGGAAAAAAATCTGATTACCCAAATGGGAATTCAGGTGCATTCCTTTTACGATTATAAACTGGCGACCTTACTGATCCAAGATGGCATCATCGGAAAAGTCCATACCGTACGGGCTTGGTCACCCAAAAACTGGGGATACGACGGTCCCAAACCTAAAGGAAAAGATCCGATTCCAGAGAATTTGGATTGGAATCTGTGGTTGGGGACAGCCAAAAAGCGAAAATATAAAGAAGGGGTTTATCATCCGGGTAATTGGCGAAAGCTACTCGATTACGGTTGCGGCACCCTTGGAGACATGGGCGTTCATATTTTTGATACCCCTTACAATGCACTGCAGCTGGATGTCCCACGCACTATTATTAATAATTGTAGGAGGCCGAATGGTTTTGGTTTTCCGGAGAATAACGTGGTGACGTATGAATTCCCCGCTACACCTTACACCGCTGAGACACTGAAGTGGGTATGGTATGATGGTCCCGGTGCACCTGTAGATCATGAAGATCTGAAGCTTCCCAACGGCGATGAGCTACCGGATCAGGGTGCGATGTTTTTGGGAGAAAAAGGGCGGTTGCTGTTGCCGCACTTTCAGCAATTGCCACGCTTGATCGTGGATGGGGAATATCAGGAGTTTGATGTGGCCAAATACAATCTCGGAGAACCGGTCAAAGATTACGCAGGAGAAAGCAAAAAGCATTATCATCAGTTTGTGGATGCCTGCCTGGGCAAAGATGAATGCAGCGCGCCCTTTGAGTATTCTGCCCGATTGACAGAGACGATTTTGCTGGGGGTGATTGCAGGCCGATTCCCGAATCAAACCTTACACTGGGACAGTGAAAAGGCCGAGTTTGCCGAGCGAAAGGCCAATAAGTTTTTGGGCGGGAAGTATCGGAAATTTTAGAAAAGTCTGAAATTTAATGTCTGAAGTACTAAAAATGGAAATAATACGAGGGAAAGATTTATTTCTTTCCTTCGGCTAAATACATATATATCAGATATTTATATTTAATGTTAAAAATAACCCTAGGTATTTTTTTAGAAGTTTAGCTTTGGATTGTTCATCTTTTCAATAGCCTCTAAAACCTTATCTTGATCTGATTTGGAAATAAAAGGGGGAATTAAGTCATTTAATTTTATCCCAAGAAGTTTGCTGATGATAAGTAGATCTTTCAAGGTAAAAGATCTGATCCCATTGATGAGTTCTGATATATAGGATTTATTTTGATGACCTAGAATTTTACCCAAATCCTGTTGTGTAAGATCAAAGTAATTTAGCTTTTGTCGGATAAGTTTCTTTCGTTGGAGAAAAAAAATCCGTTCTTCATTGGCTATTATTTCGGCCTCATCACTTTTTCTTAATTTGCTTTCAGTAATCCGAGAGTGAGTTGACCACGTTTCATTTTCATAATTGTAAATCAAAGCTCTGAGCTTTTTTCGAATTTCTGAAAATTTAGAATTTTCTTTACTCAAAACGCGTAGTTTCCTATCTGCAATTATTGCTCTTTCTAAATCCAGTTCATTGCTGATTTGGCCAGATTCTAAAATCTTATCGATATCAGAAAATGTATTCATATTTAAATCCATTCTTTATTTCTTAACCATTTTTTTATTGTTCTCTTGTTATTTTGAAAGGTTTTTTCATAATCTGAATGACTTCCTGCCCATACCACTGTTGCTTCAAGATCATCAAATTCGACCAGAATCATAGTTCGACAGATGGCTATGTTAAAGAAATAAAATCCATCGCTGTGCACACAATCTGCATCGGGCCTTGATTTTTTTAGATCGATCTGGTTAGTCCAATTATTTTCTGCAATATCTGAGATCAAGGCATCTATTGCTAAATTCAAAGATGAATTACCTTTATTCTTCCGTTTTAGTTTTTCCAATAATTTTTTATTGATCAACCTCATTTCAATTCATAATTTATAAAAAAAGTTCTAATTATTTCCGAACCTTTGATTTCTTAAGATTATTTTTTGGGCAGGAAGTATTGAGAGTTTTAAAAATCGGAAATTCTAAATATTTAGGTTTTAAATTTTATCTTTCAGACTTTCAGTAATTCGTCCGCCAGCGAACAAAAATGTACGCAAAATCAAAGGCTTTCTAACTCACATAATGGCTCTGGAGTGTATTCAGGACCTTTTTTTATGGCATAAAACTGGAACTACCGCTCGGCATAATACGACACAACATGATTCAACTCAAGGATATTGATAAATACATCGAATCCCGATTTCAACGGGTTTTCCTGCTCAAAGGAATTAATCTGACTATCAGTGAGGGTGAGTTTTTGACACTGATGGGACCTTCCGGTGCCGGCAAATCTACTTTGCTCAATATCATCGGATTGTTGGATGAGGATTTTGAGGGAGATTATTTTTTTGGTGAAAAAAATATCCGCAAGATGAAGCAGCGAGAACTATCCAACCTGCACAAAAGTGAATTTGGTTACATTTTTCAGGCGTATCATTTGATCGATGAACTGACCGTCTATGAAAATATCGAAACTCCACTGCTTTATCGGAAAGTAAGTTCTTCTGAGCGGAAAAGCATCATCGCTGATTTGCTGGACCGATTTAATATGGTCGCAAAAAAAGATCTCTTTCCTGCACAATTGAGTGGCGGTCAGCAGCAGCTTGTAGGGGTTGCACGGGCTATCGCCGGAAAACCAAGAGTTCTTTTGGCCGATGAACCCACCGGAAATCTGCACTCGGCACAAGCCAAAGAAATCATGGAGATTTTCCTAGAACTTCATCGGGAAGGGACTACCATAATTCAGGCAACGCATGCCCGAGAGAATGCGGAATTTGGCACGCGTTTGATTCAATTAATTGACGGAAGAATAAAAAGTGATGAAAAAATTTAATCTGATTATACTGATCCTTTTCCTTTTTGTAGGGAAACTTCATGCCCAAGATACCCTGCTTTTGAATTTTGACCAGGCGGTGGAATATGCCCTTAAAGCCAATTTGGATTTTCAAATCCAGAATAACAATCAAGAAGTTCTGAAGCATGAAAGACGCGCTGCGCTTTTTGCCCAGTTACCAACGACGAATATTAATTCCAATTTTTTCCGTCAAAACGGTCAGCAGTTTCAACAGGTCGAGGGAGAAATCGTCGTAACCAATGTGACCAATGATATCATCTCAGGAGGATTGAGTATGAATATGCCTCTGTTTAATTCGGGGCGGAGAATGCTTGAAACCCAAGCGGCTAAGTTGTCCTTGACCGCTGGCGAAAATGGATTAAAGCGAGCCCGACAGCAGGTTGTCTTTGATGTAGCCCAGCGGTACTTGCAGGTTCTTTTAGATCAGGAATTGGTAAGAATAGCGAGCGAAAATCTCGAAAATCAGCAGCAGCAACTTCGACAGATTGAAGGATTTGTCGATGCCGGAATCCGAACCATATCCGACAGGTACAATCAACAATCCGAAGTAGCCCGGCTGGAATCAGTTTTGGTCGATGCGCGGATCACGCTGGAAAATGACCTTTGGTCTCTGACCGAATACTTACAGCTCGAAACAGGAACGGTTCCTGAGCTGGAATCCGTGGAGTTTTCCGACTCAGACGGCTTCGTCTTTGCGGAAGAAAATCTTTCAGATCTGGTCAGTATCGCCATGGAAAACCGAGTCGATCGAAACCAACAGGAGCTTTTGGTCACTGCGGCCAAAAAATCCATTCAGGCTTCAAAGGCGATGTATTTTCCGAGAGTCAATGCTTTTTTTAATTATAATACCTTCTTTACCTCTCTGGATGAGCGAAGTACCAGTGAGCAGCTTTGGCGGATTTATCCCCAAAATACGATTGGGTTTAATCTGGCGATTCCGATTTTCAATAATTGGCAAAATAGACTTGCGGTGGTGCGGGCTCGGGTAAATTTTCAAAATGAAACCCTCCGGGAAGAAGCCTTGGACCGAAGGATTTTTCAAGATGTCAAATTGGCCCATCAAAACTATCAAGCTGCGTTGCAAAAATTTAAAAATGCAGCGGTACAGGTCAATGCCGCAGAGGAAGCCTATTTGGCGGTTAATGAGCGGTTTCGATTGGGATTGTCCACTTTCGTCGATTTGGCTACGGCCAATCAGCAGCGGGTAGCGGCAAAATCGGATCAGGCACAGGCTGTATATTCTCTTTATTTTCAGGAAACCCTGATGCGATTTGCTTTGGGTATCACAGAGTAGCGATAGGCCGGGATTTTAATTTCCCGATACGTTCATGAGCACCCAGGCAAAACGCTCCTTTGAGTCCTTGTAAATCGAATCTATGACATAACCGGAATCAGATGCCAGATTTTCCAGCATAGGGAGATCATATTTCTGGGAAATTTCGGTTTGTATAATTTCATCCTTTTCGAATTGTACCTGTTCTTCGCCGATATTTACTGATTGCTTTTTGAGACTTACCAAAAAGCTTTCAGAAGCTCCGGTGATCGGATGATAAGTGGCATAATGGTCAAAAGCGCTTAGGTCAAAATCCCCTCCAAGTTCCCGATTGATTCGCTTCAATAAATTCAAATTGAACTTTTTGGTGATTCCTCCTGCATCATCATAGGCATTTCGGATCGTTCGTGGATGTTTTTTAAGGTCCACTCCCAATAAAAAGAAATCACCTGATTGTAAATGTTCCCTAACAAATCGTAGAAATTCAGCTGCTTTTTCCTTTCTAAAATTTCCAATATTGCTTCCCGCAAAAAGCATGATTCGAGTATGGGTCCTGTCTTTAATTTCCGGAAGGGTATGAAAGAAATCTCCTGCTAGAGGATGCACCCGAACTCCTGGGATTTCCTGCTCAAATAGACGTCGGTTGACTTGTAAAATACTTTCCGAAATATCCAAGGGGAGATAGGTCAGGTCAGTAGTTTTTGCTTGGAGGATTTTGACAAAATGGACCATTTTTCGTCCATCTCCCGCTCCGAGCTCGATCAAGTCCACCGACTTGTCCCGAAACAATTCTGCTATGGCTTGCGATTGAGAATGGATTATATCGAGTTCGGCCTGAGGTAAATAATAGGAAGCCATATCCATGATTTCCTGAAAAATCCGGGAGCCTTCTTCGTCATAGAAATATTTGGAGGAAAGGGTTTTCGGGGTCTGACGAAGTCCCAAAAGGACATCGTTTAAGAAAGTCTGTGTGCTTGAAGTCATATTTACTTAGCTAATCGGATTCCTGAAAAGATCCATCGGGCAGCCGGATGGAAAAAATTACGATAGGTGGGGCGGGAGTGTCCAGTAGCAGTGGCGACCGATGCACCGCGGAGAACCTGCTGATTGACCATGAATTTGCCGTTGTATTCGCCGAGTGCACCGGGAGCTTTTTTGAAGCGCGGATAGGGCAAGTATGCACTTCCGGTCCACTCCCAGAGTTGGCCCCAGTCAAATTTTTCTGAGGCTATTTCCCATTCAAATTCGCTCGGAAGCCGAAGTCCTTTCCAAGCCGCATAAGCTTGCGCTTCATAGTAGCTGACGTGCTGCACGGGTAGTTCAGGATTTATTTTTTGCAAGCCAGAAAGCGTATAATGTTGCCATTCGCCCTCGATCAGATGCCAATAAAGGGGAGCCTTGATGCCTTCGTTTCGAATGAAACTCAATCCTTCGTCCAGCCAATAATCAAAATTTTCATAGCCTCCGGCTTCGATGAATTCCAAATACTCTCCGTTGCTTACGAGTTGATCGGAAATTTCAAATTCCTCCAAAAAAACCTTGTGACGTCCGTGCTCATTATCATAAGAAAATCCTGATCCCTCAAATCCCACTTCATATAACCCCTCCGGTACTTTAAACAATTTTCCCCGGGAAGTTTCATTAGTTTGAAAAGCTGATCCATATACCGGGAAAGTCGGTTGGTAACCGAGAATGTATTTGAGGTCATAAATCAACAATTCCTGATGCTGCTGCTCATGATTGATACCGAGCTCAATCCGCTCCAAAATTTCCGGGTTTTCTATAGGATTATTGAGCAAGTCCACCATTGCTTCGCTGATATAAGCTCTGTATTTCATTACTTCTCTGACAGGTGGACGGCTCATCAATCCGCGATTGGGCCGAAGAACCCGCTTGCCGGCGTGATTGTAGTAGCTATTGAATAGAAAGGCAAAATCCTCGTGATAGATCTGGTAGTTTTTGGCAAAAGGAACCAAGATAAACTGCTCAAAAAACCAAGTCGTGTGTCCCAAGTGCCATTTGGGAGGCGAGACATCTGCAATTGGCTGGGGAATATAATCTTCGATTTCCAAAGGCTCACAGATCTGCTCAGTATGCGTTCGGGTGAGCTGAAATTGGTGGAGCAAATCAGCTGTTTTCATGGAGCGTTGATTTAAGGTTTTTAAACAAAAACAAAAGGAGTGGTAAGAAAACCACTGCAAAAGGTAAAGAACTTACGATAAGAATATTACTTATTGAACCGAGTAATTGTTCGCTTCCGTTCCATAAAACTATGGCAGTCAACACAAAAAAAGATATCCCCCAGAAAATTCGAATTCGTTTTTTGGGCTCTTTTTTTCCATTATCGAGGTACATACTGAGAACAAAAATCGCTGAATCCACAGAGGTAATTAAGAAGGTAGCTAGGAAAAATGAGCTTAGAAATTGCGTGATCTTCGGGAGGGGTAATAAACCAAAAAAGATAAAAATCGAACTGTAAACTGATTCAAATGCTTCTACAGAAACGGATTGATTTGCTACCAGACTGAAGGCATGATTCCCAAAAACCGTAAACCAGAGGAAAGTACCCAGAGAAGGTATCAAGAGGGTGCCTAGCAATACCTCTCGGATGCTTCTGCCCTGAGAAATTCGTGCGATAAAAATCCCGGTAAATGGTGCCCAAGCCAGCCAAAAAGCCCAGTAAAAGACGGTCCAGCTTTGTAGAAAGTCATACGATACGGCAGAATTACCCAAGTTTAGACTCATGGGGATCCATTCGAGTAAATAATAAAACAGAGTTTCAAAAAAGAGCCCTGTGCTTTCCCCAATGGGACCCAGCATAAAAGTAAATGCCAACAGCAGCAAGGCTCCGGCAATATTCAAATCCGAAAGTCTTTTAATCCCCTGTCTGACACCAAGAAATGCAGATAATGTCGCTGCTAGGCAAATAATTGCAAGCGGGATGAAAGCCCATTTGGGTTCCCAGATAATCCCTCCCCAAAACTCTCCTGATGCCAATAACTGTCGGCTGCCGAGAGCTACCGAAGCCAAAACTCCAAAAAAAGTGGTTACGATTACCAATAAATCGATCAGATCTCGGAGCCATTTTCTTTTGATACCACCACCAAAGAGTAAGTCTGAAAAAAGAAAGCTTTTATCTTTTTGATAATAAAACCAGCCTACCAGCACAGCCGTCAATCCATAAAATGCCCATGGAGTAAAACCCCAATGGAAAAAAGTGTATTCCAGTGCAAAAATTTCAGCGGAATGAGAAGATGCTCTAGGGGGATTTTTTAAAAAGTAAATCGGCTCCTGTATTGCCCGAAGGAGCAATCCAGAGCCCATTCCGGTACTGTAAAGCATGGCGACCCAAGACCACAATCCATACTCGGGTTTGCCTTTTCCGAGTTTCTTTTTGCTAATGGGGTGAACGGACAAAATGATCCCGATGACCACAGCCGAAAATCCCAGAATCAAATAAAACGGTCCAAAAAAACTCATCAATGTTGCGGTACTTTCGTTGATAAACTGGAAAAAACGAGGTCCAGCCCAAACAATACCAAAAAGCAGGATGATTAAAAAAAGAATTATCCAGAGGATTAATCGGGATTTAGGATTGGGAAGATTTGTATTGGATTCCAAATGAGTAAATTATGAGGGATCAACTAATACGCCTCTCCAAAAAGCAATGTAATTTTTAATACTTTTTGCTGCCGTTTTGGGATCGGGGTAATACCAGGCCGCATCAGGATTTATCTTTCCATCGACATGGATGTCATAGTAAGATGCTTCCCCTTTCCACGGACAAGTGGTATGAGTATCTGATTGCTTAAAAAATTCGCATTTAATAGATTCAGGGGGGAAGTAATGATTGCCTTCGATGAGAATCGTTTGATTACTTTCTGCTATAATCTGATTGTTCCAGGTGGCTTTCATAAAGGATTTGGCTATAAGGAAAATAAAAGAAAAAAGGAGAGAATAGACTTTCCCTCTAGTGCTAATTTAAGGAAATCCATTGGGAAATAGTGCCCAAATGACGATTTGGTCGTGAATTAATAAAAAAAACACCGATCTATTTGGATTTATAATCCTTTGTATCGTAATATTGCAATGAATAATTCAATAGGATATGGGAGTAACCCAAACACATCTCTTTACCGCAGAGCAAAATGAACTCGCCCAAATGGCCAAAGCTATTGCTCATCCGGCTAGGATTGCCATTCTTCAGCACTTGGTCAAAACCCGGTCTTGTATCAATGGAGATTTGGTTATGGAAATCGGCTTGGCTCAAGCGACCATCAGTCAGCACCTTCGTGAACTCAAAGACGCGGGACTGATTCAGGGAAGCATCGAAGGCACTCGAGTCAATTATTGTATCAATCCCGAAAAATGGACACTCTTAAAGGCACTCTTTCAAGATTTCTTTGAAAGTTATGACACGTGCTGTGGTTCCAACTGCTAAAAAAATTTGAATTTAATCATCGTAATAAAGCAATAAATCATGAAACTATCTGAAGCAAAACAAATCCTGAATCAATCCGAAACCATCGCTTTTCAGCTACCAAATGGAGAATTGGTTCCCCGTCATTTTCACGTGACCGAAGTCGGCTTGATCGACAAGCATTTTATCGATTGCGGTGGGACAGTTCGTAAAGAACAAAAAGTCAATTTTCAACTTTGGAATGCAGACGATTATGATCACCGATTGCATCCTGATAAACTGGTGAAGATCATCGAACTGTCGGAGCGGATACTGAGAATCACCGATTTAGAAATCGAAGTGGAATATCAAGGTGAAACCATCGGGAAATATGGTTTGGATCACGACGGAACCCATTTTCTATTGACTACCAAGATGACTGACTGCTTAGCCAAAGACAACTGTGGGATTTCAGCAGAAAAACCTAAAGTTCGACTTTCCCAACTGCAAGCTTCTTCTTGTGCACCGGGTTCAGGTTGTTGTTAATTGTTTTTCTCCAAAATCATACGCATGACACTATTTTCCAAGCTTTCCGATTCGGTCGACAAAGCACTTGAATTACCCATTTCTCCAGAGCGAAAAGAACTACTGGGATTATTGATCGACTTCATCCAAGAAAAAATCAATCAAGGAGAAATGGTCAATTTGAATTTTATATGCACGCATAATTCCCGTCGCAGCCAATTTTCACAGATCTGGGCTCAGACCGCAGCGGATTATTACGGAATCCCCGCCAACTGCTACTCTGGAGGAGTCGAGGTCACCGCATTTAATGAGCGTGCAGTGGATTCGATCATGCGAGCTGGTTTTGACGTTATTCCAACCGATACTTCTGACAATCCGCGATACCATATTTTACATTCCCGGGGGGGCAGACCAATTTTGGCATTTTCCAAAACCTATGATGATCCTGCCAATGACGCTAAAAATTTTGCAGCTGTCATGACTTGTGATCATGCGGACGAAAACTGCCCCTTTATCCCGGGAACAGAGCAGCGGATTCCGCTTCGCTACGAAGATCCGAAAGCTTTTGATGGAACGGGACAAGAAGCCGAAAAATACGATGAGCGATCCTTACAGATTGCTTCAGAGCTATTCTACGTCTTTTCCAAAATCCAGAAAAAATGAGCCCAACTAAGCGGTTGAGTTTTCTGGATTCCTACTTGACCTTGTGGATCTTCATGGCCATGGGGATAGGTATAGGATTGGGTTATTTGCTTCCGAGTGCGGCAGGGGCGATCGAATCGATGAGCAGTGGTAGCACCAATATTCCCATTGCCATTGGATTGATCGCGATGATGTATCCGCCTTTGGCGAAAGTCGATTATCGTTTACTTCCTCAGGTATTCAGAAATGTCAAAATTTTAAGCCTTTCTTTAGTCTTAAACTGGGTTATTGGCCCGGTATTGATGTTTATTTTGGCAATAACCTTTCTTCAGGATTACCCGGAATATATGGTTGGTCTGATTTTGATCGGATTGGCCCGCTGTATTGCCATGGTTTTGGTCTGGAACGACCTCGCGGAGGGGAGTCGGGAATATGGAGCAGGTTTGGTGGCTTTGAATAGTATTTTTCAAGTCTTCTTTTACAGCTTTTATGCTTGGATATTCATTACGGTACTGCCTCCATATTTCGGATTTGAAGGCGCGATTATAGACATTTCCATCGCTACTATTGCCGAAAGTGTGGCGATTTACCTGGGTGTGCCCTTCCTGATGGGTTTACTTAGTCGCTTGATTTTGGTCAAAATGAAAGGGGAGGAATGGTACACTAATCAGTTTATCCCGACAATTTCTCCGATCACCCTGATTGCCTTGCTTTTCACGATCGTGGTGATGTTTTCGCTGAAAGGGGAATTGATCGTGGAGATTCCGGGTGATGTGCTGAGAATAGCCGTTCCTTTGTTGATTTATTTTGCACTGATGTTTTTGATTGGGTTTTTCCTCAGCAAAGTTTTTGGAGCAGCTTATGATAAAAATGCTGCTATTGCTTTTACAGCAGCAGGAAATAATTTCGAATTGGCTATCGCGGTAGCGATTGCGGTATTTGGCCTTAACTCCGGGCAGGCTTTTGCGGGCGTAATAGGTCCGCTTGTCGAAGTTCCGGCTCTGATTTTACTGGTCAGAGTTTCTTTCTGGTTAAGGGATAAATATTATTCTAAAACTGATTGACAAAAAAGGAGTCTTTCTGCCTGTTCAGGAAGACTCCTTTATTCTATCGCCTCATCGCAGGATTTTAAGATCTGATTAAAATCTGCCACCAATAGGGGTTTGGAATAGTAATTTTTCACACAATCGTAAGTTAAGGCACGATCCCGATCAGACTTGTTGATCGAGCTACTGACGATAAAAATGGTGTAATGTTCCTTAATGGATTTGGGTAGGTTATGGAAAAGGTCCAAAAATCCCCAGCCATCCAAAATAGGCATAGTTAAATCCAAAAGAATGATGGATTTGTAGGCTCTTTCGTCTTCCTCCATGGGATCCCTGACATACTCAATGGCATCTAGTCCATCAAAGAAAGAATGAATCGTCAAGTTTGGGTCCAAGGCGAAAAAAGTTTTTTTCAAAATCATATGAAAGGAATGATCATCCTCTATAATTAAGATTTCTCTTTTGATATTTAATAAGGGCATTTAGGGTACAGCTGGGCAGCGTTTTGTAAAAATTTTATTTTCAAACTTTAATTTACCACCTAAAGACTAAAATCCAAGGAAAATGATTTGAGGATTTTTTCAAAGAATGGTGGCAGGTAGATTAAAGAATAAAAAAACAGGAAACCCCGGAGGATTTCCTGCTGAACAATGTCGGATCAACTAAACTAAAGAAAAGCCTTACTCTCCGTATGAGCAGCAGAACAAATTCTTTGACATTGTCACATTACTATACCGTATGTTTCAAATCAAAGTTTTGGTAAGCCTTACATTTATGATTTCAGGGTTTTTTTCAGTTCAGTCGGTTAATTTTCATGATTAATAAAAACGCCCGTTTTGGCACAAAAATCCGCTTTGAACGCCTTTGAGACGGGTTTTTCGATAGCGGACAGATCGTTATTTGAAGTTATCCGATCATTCCTTTGGCATCTTCATGAGGGATTGAAATATACTTTTGTATTTTCCGACAATAAAGAAGAACATGTATGAATCATTTAGAGACAAATTACCAAACACCGGATGGAGTCAATCTTTTTCTTCAGGCATGGATGCCAGAAAATCCAAGAGCTTCTTTATTATTGATTCATGGCCTCGGCGAGCATAGTGGACGCTATGGGAAGTTGGTCCAAGGATTAACCGAGCTTGGAATAGCGGTCTTTACATTTGACGGCCGTGGCCATGGAAAGTCCGATTTGCCAAAGCCCAGTGCCTATTTTGATTCATTTGAGGAATATTTAAAAGATATTCATGCGCTATTTGGTAAGGTGAAGTCCTATGTTCCCGGTTTGCCTTCTTTTATTTTTGGTCACAGTATGGGTGGAGGAATGGCCGCGTCATATGCCCTAAAATACCGTCCAGAAGTTAATGGAATCATTTTGTCCGCTCCAGCCATCAAAGAGGCCGAAGGAACTTCCGCACTTTTGGTGGCAATCTCAGGGGTTTTGAACCGGATTTCTCCCAAATTGAAAGCCCTGGTATTGGATATTGTGGGGATTTCGAGAATACCGGAGGAGTTAGAAAAATATAAAAATGATCCCTTGGTTTATCAGGGTAAAATTCCTGTGAGAACCGGCTACGAGCTGCTACAGATGATGCGCTTCATTCAATCCAATGTGTATCGGTTTGACTTTCCTTTTTTAATCATGCATGGGACTGCCGATCGACTGACCAATCCGAAGGGCTCCCGTCTATTGTTTGATAAATCATCTTCTCGAGACAAAACACTGAAGATTTTTGAAGGAGCCTATCATGAGTTGCTCAATGACTCTGATCAGGAGGAAGTTTTATCCTTGATTTTGGACTGGGTCAAAGAGCGGATGTAGATTTTGCTGGATATTTTAAAGACAAAAAGATAAACAGAACAGCGGTTAATCGACGGGTTCATTTTGAAAAGAATGGAGGGTTAATTTTTTGCCTCCTGTGAAAAAGAGTTTGAAATCAGACAACTCGATTTTTTGATTGCGATAGGACATTGGGCTTTTAAATAAATAAATTCCTGAATAATAATCCATCATTTTTAGAATCCACTCAATCCAAGGTTTCCCATCACTTCGTAAATCTTTTTAATTCTGTCAAAATGATGACCGTATGCAGTTTTGATTTTTACATCAAAAGCCGAAACCGAAATTTTAATAACCTAAACACCACAAAAATGAAAAGTGAATTGATCAAATCACCTGGACTGGTGAAAAATGCAAACAGGCGGCAATTCTTAAAAAGAGGCACGCTATCGGTAGCTGCAGCAGGACTTTTGTTAGTTGGCTGTAGTGATGAGGATGATCCCATCCCAATGAATCCTGGAGTAAATTTAGGATCTGGAGATACCGGGATTTTGAATTATGCCTATGCGCTGGAGCAGTTAGAGGCGGCGTTTTATGCGGCTGTGCTGGAGGGAGGATATTTTGCCAATGCAAGTGCAGAAGAGAAAACTATTATGGGTGATCTGGAAAAGCACGAACGAGCGCATCGGGAGTTTTTCAAAGCCGCATTGGGAAATAGTGCAATTGAAAATTTGGAAGTGAACTTTGGGTCCATCGACTTCAATAGCCGAAACTCAGTTTTGGCGGCTGCAAAGACCTTTGAAGACTTGGGAGTCGCGGCATACAACGGAGCTGGACAGTTTTTAGAAAATCCTGATTTCTTACTGATTGCCGGTAAAATCGTTTCTGTGGAGGCTCGTCATGCAGCAGCGATTCGAGACTTGATCAATCCCGGTTCTGATGATTTTGCGGGAGATGATCTGATTGATAGTAACGGATTGGAGCGGACACTTACTTTCTCGGAAGTTTTGACAGCGGCGAGTTCCTTTGTGACGACCCCGATCGATTTTAGTCAATTGCCAAGTTAATTTTCACCAAAACAAAAAACAGCTATGAACTTGATCAAATTATTAGATAAAATGTGTCCGGATACTCAAAGTTCGGAACAAAAAGATATGTTTTTCACCAGAAGAGAGGCCTTTAGGCAGTTTGGTGATTTTGGGAAGAAGGTGGCACTTTCGGCTGTACCGCTGTCGATTTTGACTGCGATTCCCCGGGTAGCGAAAGCGGATACAGAGAGCTTAATTGGCGTGTTGAACTATGCGTTGACTTTGGAGCATTTGGAATATCGGTATTACCAACTAGGATTGGATTCAGGCGTGATCGAAGGAGGAGATTTAAATATTTTCACCAAAATCAGAGATCATGAATTAGCTCACGTCCTGTTTCTGCAAGAAGTGATTAGTAATGTATTGGGTGGTAGTCCGGTAGCAGAGCCGGAGTTTGATTTTACCGCTGGCGGCAACTTCTCTCCTTTTACGGATTATCCTACATTTTTGGCACTATCTCAGGCATTTGAGGATACCGGGGTAAGGGCATATAAAGGACAGGCGGCGAACGTGATGGAAAGCGACGTGGTGTTGACAGCCGCTCTGTCCATACATTCTGTGGAGGCGAGACATGCTTCCATGGTCCGGAGATTAAGAACCAAAAAAGGGCAAGACGATATCAAAGGATGGATTACCAATGCATCGATTGGTTCGCTTCCTGCGGCTACCCAGGCCATCTATGCCGGAGAGGATAATCTGACTCATGGAGGAGTGAATGTGGCAAATCTCACTAGCATCGATGCAGCGGCAGTTGCAGAAGGCTGGGATGAGCCATTGAATATGGAAGAGGTTTTGGGCATTGCCTCCTTGTTCCTAGCCTAAAGACTTGTTTTAGTTGAGTTGGGGTTTGGGATGTCATCTTTAGTAGAGGTGGCATCCTTTTTTTGATATTCAGTTTTGTGTTGTCTGGAAATCTTGGATTGTGATAATGGGTTTTGAGGACGTCAGAAAACTATTCCAAACAAACTGCATCTCATGATTTCTGGATGAGTTTTAAGTTCAGGATAGTCAAAGTCCTTATGGTAAGTCATCCCTATTTTTCTCATCACTTGGATGGATGCGATGTTTCTGGCAGGGGTAAAAGCGTTAACTTCTTTGATTTTTTGATCCTTAGCAAATTCCAAACATCGGGAAGCTCCTTCGCTAGCTAACCCCTGATTCCAGAATTCTTTGTGAATTCGCCATCCGATATCCACACAGGGAGTGAAATCAGCTTCAAAGGTTTTCCAGCCCAATCCAATCGTGCCAATCAATTCTTGGCTATACAACAAATCTAATTCAAAATAACAATAGCCCTTTTCCTCATACATGGATTGCATTCTATGTATCATTGCTAGGGTTTCGTCCTTGGAAAATGGCTTCTGGAAATACTGCATGACTTCTGGATCAGCATTGATAGCAGAGAAAGGATCAAGATCTGATGCTTGCCAAGTGCGGAATCCGAGTAGGGGAGTCGTAATTAGATATCGGTTCATTTGGGGTAAAAATCTGAGTTTTCCCGATCGTAATCGAAAGTTTACCCATTTATTTTCGGTTATGATTGAGGATTAACATTTCCAATTTCAGATTTCTAATTTTTCACTTCTCACTTGCTCACACCTCCATCCCATTAAAGGGATTAAATCGTCTCCTTCCTACAGCCATGGCTACGGCCCGGCAGACGGTTTTGTTGATTATTTACTTGCCTCCTCTTTAATCGCAATTTATTCATTTACAATTTTCGTTAGTTCATGTATTAAATATAATAATTCATTTATTATTTATAAAAAAATCAATTTTTATAGTTGACTTTTACACACACACACACCATATTTTAGTTTAAAAAAAGCTTAAAAAGGGCTAGCAACCCAACCTAAGTCGGGGATGTGAAAGCGAAAAACGACTTAAAAAATCCAAGAGTAGTCCCGGATGCCGAAAAGGGAATGAGTAGGTGAAATTATTTTCGAACAAAAATTATGAAGAAAACATTTTCAAATCTTATAGGAACAGCAGTAATAGTGGTCAGCCTATTTTCAATTAATCCAGCTTTTGGGACTGAGGGTGAATCTGAAGGATTCGTTAAAGAGTTTTGCGCTGTAAGTCAAACAGAAAAATGCAAACAGGCCGGTGATGGTTGCACAGCCAAAAAGATTTGCTTCTGGAAAGATTTGGGTCAGATAGCAGAAACAGCAGGTAAGATAGCAGCTACAGCTGCATCTGTAGTTGTTATTGCTGATGCAATAGATTAATAAGTTTTGCCACCTTTACTGAAGGTGGCTCTTTTTAAAATATCAAATGAGGAATAGTTTAATTGCCGCAATATTAGTTCTATCAGGGTGTACTCAAAATGCCGAAAATGTAACTTTTCACGAGGAATTGGTACATCAGTTTGGAGAGCAGAAAACTTTGATTCATTCTGAGACTAGGACTATTTTGATTGATTCACTTTCATTACCGTTCTACGATTATTTCCAATTGATTAATCGAGACGAATCGCCTTATCTGGTAGGTTTCAACAGGCAAAGTGTATCATTGGATTTTATCCCGTTAAGGCAGGGGGATGCGATTGATCATTTAGTATTTGCAGATGATGGGCCAAATGCTGTTGATGCTGATTTGGATATTATTCATCTGTTTTCAGAGGACAGTATTGTGACCATACAAGACCGCGCCCTACGATTTAAAGTGTTGAATAGAGAAGGGAAATTGATAAATTCTTACCGAAAGACCATTAGGGATTTCAAAGGGGTGGAGATGTATCCTGTTTCCTATTCATACCTTGGACAATGGCCGGTTTTTTTAGATTCAGTTTGGGTTTTACCAGTATATCCGGACTTAAACGTGAAAAAGAAGCTCTACTATGAGCGGAATAAATTCATGATTTATGATCCAGTTAAGGATGAGGTGGTGGATGAGTTTGGTGCCTATCCACAAATGTATCGAGGAGATAATTACTTTGATGTTTTACGTGAGCCGAATCTCACCCCAACCCCACAAGGGACATTTTTGGTGACCTTTCCCGCCGACCCGGGGATTTATGAATATCAATTGGATAGTGATACCGTGATCTATCACCGCTATGAGGAATGGGGAAGGTTTTTCAATGAAGGGGTTGACCGGGATGCAGACTTACAGCAGTTTGTCAATCATTACATTTCATCTGCTTGGTTTCAGCAACTTATATATGATCCTTTCAGGGAGGTTTATTATCGTTTTGGAAAGGAGCAACAAGATCTTCGAAAGTCCGATGGAGAAAAAAATACTGCATTTGATGCAGAATGGAAGATCTTCCTATTAGACAAAGACCTCAATCCTATGGGAGCTTACTCACTGGATTCGAAACGGTTTAATCCTCTTTTCACCTTTGTGAGTAAAGAAGGTTTATTTATATATGATAATCAAAGAGAACATGACGATGAAATGGTCTTCGGTATTTTCCAGCTTTCGGATTATTAAGGTAGCCCTGCTCTTATTATTAGTTTCCTGCACTGGGTCGAAAATGGAGCCTTATGTGTATGGGCAAGAATTTGAAGCCTATTTGGAAGCGATAGATGCTAAGCTTGATTTCGAAAAGGTAATTCTTCTTCCACTTGATAGCTGTGGACTCTGTGTAGAGCAAGTACTGGAAGACTTACAAAAAAGTAATCAGGGCTTTTCTGTCATCTTCTCAGGAGAAAAAAACTCTCCCGATCGGGTGGAAAAAGCTAAAAAATTGTTCCAAAAAGAAAACCTTCAGATCATCATTGATGAAAACAGCAAATCAAAATCTTTCGACCTGAATGCCTTCAGTCCAATTATTCTTGACGTTTCAAAAAAAGAGTATAGCTATGCTTCGCTTTCACCACAAAATTCTCCTGAATATATTCTGGATTAATCTTCTCATTAGTTCTAGCCTATTTGCTCAAGAAGAAATAAAACCTGAGTTGGTATATGGCTGTGAAAACTGTGTTTTGACTTCTTTTTTGCCTATGGGCGACTATAAGGTACTTATCTATGCCTCAAATAAAAAACCAGAGAAGCGGCACATGTATCTTTTGGATCAGTCCAATCTTATCGTCGATGATATGAAGATCGATGCGGCTCAGTCTTTTGTAAAAGTGAATGACTCCATTTTTAGTCCTTTAGATGTTAGTTATGCTGTCATGGTGAAGATTGAAGAGAATGAAATGATAGTAGATGAGGCTTATGAGTTTTATAATGGTAAAAAACATGGAATCAATACTCCTAATACTTTCATGAATCCAGAGTATATCACTGGCTTTGATTACATCGAAAATGGAAAGACGGAAGGGGTTCAGTTATATCTTATTGACCGTCCTGAAAAGAAAATTATAAGCTCACGCAAATTTCATGTGGGGTATGATTTTAAAGAGAGAGCACCATTTGATTATGGATTTTTATCCAAAGAAGATACTTCCGTAATTTTTCAGCCATATGGAAGACTTATAGGAAAATCAGACGAGACATTTTCTAGATATTTCGGTTATAAGGATGGTACAACCTATATCTGGGCTACTACTCATAAAACATTGATTCGTGTAGATAAAGAGGGAAATATCCGTAGAAGTCGCGTTCCGATTCCTTCGGAAAATACGGAGATGAAGATGTATGTTGATAATGTCTCGGGGGAACTCTATTTGCTCTCATGGGAGTCTGGTTTGGAAGATGATGAGCGCGTATATAGATTGAATCAAGTCACTGATGAGAATCAGCTTCGCCCTTTGCTCAATCTTTACTTTTTTCCGATGGTCATTGATAATGGCTATGCATACGAAGGACGAAAAGATAAGAAGTCGTTTGAAGTCTATCGCTATCCGCTCAAGGGTCAAGTGCCTGAGAAGGTTGTTCCCTTTGGATTTGAGGAAAATTAGCTATTTTGTTTTCACAACTCCATTCTATTAAAAGGATTAAATCGTCTCCTTCCCACTCCCATGGCTATGGCCCGGCAGACGGTTTTGTCGCCATACTTGACATTGAGTCTGTCTAGGGCCTGGTAGAGGTTGATCTGCTCTTGGCTGTCTTCGAAGGGCTTGTGATCTCTAGTAAAAATTTCAAAAACTAGGCTAATTCTACTTTTTCACCTTCCAATTCCTTTAGAAAATTAGGACAAAAATCATAGCCATTTTCCCATGCGATTCCTCCTCCCTGTTCGATAAATACTTTTTCAAATTTGGAAGGATCTAAGAGTTCGGCGGTAAACCCTTGCCTAGGAAAGGTCGAAGATTAACTATTTTTACTTCATCATCTTTGAAGCGTAACCAAACTCGATAATCCTTCAATACTTTTATTTCGACTACTTCGTTCATATTGCCTCGGTCCTATGACAGCTATTGCTTTGAAGTTTTTGGATAATAATTCCAGTTCACTTTCTGCTTCGCGATAAATCATTTTATTTACAATTTGAGAATTTAATTCCTAAATTGTAAAAAATATTTGGCTTATTCAAGTCTTAAACCTCCATCCCATTAAAGGGATTAAATCGTCTCCTTCCCACACCCATCGCTACGGCTCGGCAGACGGTTTTGTTGATTATTTACTTGCCTCCTCTCTAATCGCAATTTATTCATTTACAATTTTCGTTAGTTCATGTATTAAATATAATAATTCATTTATTATTTATAAAAAAATCAATTTTTATAGTTGACTTTTACACACACACACACCATATTTTAGTTTAAAAAAAGGCTATAGTAGGGCTGGCAACCCAATAAAGTCGGGGATGTGCAAGCGAAAAACGACTAAAATAAACCGAGAGTAGCCCCGGATACCGAAAAGGGAATGAGTAGGTGAAATCATTTTCAATCAAAAATCATGAAAAAAATATTTAAAGGGAGTTTGGCAATTGTTTTGATCAAACTAATAGTAGTTTTGTCTTCTTTTGTTTATTCATCCTGTCAGGAAATTGAGTTTACAGATGATATATCCAATGATTATTTTTTGGAAAAATTTCGAGATGTATCAAAAATTCAAACGACAATCTTAAAAAATAGAATTACAAGCGAAGAAGGAATTAATTCCCGAATAACATCAGAATCCACAATCGAAGGTATGGAGGAGTCTGAATTGAAACTTATAATAGAGCCTATGGTATCTTCAGGTGTAGAATTGTTAATGTCTTATGGATTGACGGAAGATGAAATAATCTATGAATTTGGAAGTTTGACTTCTCCAGATATCTCAAGAGCTGCCTTGGCTGTCAGTCAGCTTGAAAATTTAGCCAATGATGGATATACCATTGAAGGCTTTGATGATACTGATTTTGTTATTTCAGGCCTTTTCGTACAGCAAGCCTATGCTTCGGATATTTACGACTGTGCATTGCAAGCGGCAGGGGTAAAAGTTCTAGTTGAGCTCGCTAGTGAAGGTCTTGAAGAAGGAGTGAAGAAGTTAGGAAAAAAAGGTGTAAAGAAACTTGTTAAAAAAGTTGCTTCCCGAACATTAGGTTGGGTTGGAGCTGCAGTTGCCGGTTATGAATTTGGAGATTGTATGGGATGGTGGTAAATTACGACTGTTATGAGATTCAAAATTAAATTTACTCAATCTTGGTTTGCCTTGGTTTTGTTTTTACTGGCATGCACGATTTACGAGCTTTTTTTCCTAAGGTCAATGAGAAGTATATCATTTTCTGATGCCTTGATATTTGTCCTTTTAATCTTTTTGACTTTATCTTATGTTTTTAAAATATTTAAGAAGAATATCTTGGGAAAAAAGCAATCAACAGATTAGATTATTTAAAAAAACAGAGTCCTAGGGCTCTGTTTTTTTGACCTCCACCCCATTAAAGGGATTAAATCGTCTCCTTCCTACAGCCATGGCCACGGCCCGGCAGACGGTTTTGTCGCCATACTTCACGTTTAGTTTGTCGAGGGCCTGATACAGATTGATTTGCTCTTGGCTGTCTTCGAAGAGTTTGATTTGGTAGTTGCCATAGACCAGGCTACTAAAGCGCACGCCGATCAGACGGATGAGCATACGCCGACTGTAGAGCTTTCGGAAGAGTTCCTTCACCACCGGTAGGATCGTATGATCCGCAGAAGTGTAGGGGATGCGCTGCTGCATGGTATGTGTCTCAAAGTCCGAATAACGAATCTTCACACTCACACAGGCGGTGAGTTGGCCTTTCTGACGAAGCTTGGAGGCGAGTTGCTCGGTCATTGCCACCAGCGTCGCTTCCAGTAGTTGAACATCGATGGTGTCCTCTTCGAAGGTATTTTCGGAGGAAACCGACTTGGCTTCGGAGTAGGGGATGACCGGATTGCGGTCGATGCCATTCGCTTTTTCCCAGATCATCTTCCCATTTTTTCCAAAAGTTGCTTCCAGAAGTTGGGAAGGCATCTGCTGCAGCGTATGGACTTTTTTGACGCCCATGTTGTAGAGTGTTTGGGAGGTTTTTTCGCCGATCATCGGGATTTTACGCACGGAGAGTGGGGCGAGAAATGGCTTTTCCTGCCCGTTGGGCACCTGCTTTTCATTATTGGGTTTGGCTTCGCCGGTAGCGACTTTGGAGACGGTTTTGTTCTCCGACAGCCCCATGGAAATGTTCAGTCCGCTTTCTTTGATGATGCGTTGGCGGAGTTCGTGGGCAAGCTTGAAGCAACCGAAAAAGCGGTCCATTCCCGTCAGGTCGATGTAAAACTCATCGATGGATGACTTTTCAAAGAGCGGAACAGATTCCTTGATGATTTCGGTGACCTCATGGGATTTTTGGCTGTATTTTTCAAAATCTCCTTTGACGATGATGGCCTCAGGACACAGCTGCCTCGCCGTCCGCATCGGCATGGCGGAGTGCACGCCGAATTTTCGCGCCTCATAGCTGCAGGAAGCCACCACACCCCGGTCACTCGAACCTCCGATCAGGATGGGTTTCCCATCGAGCCGGTTGTCAAAAAGCCGCTCCACCGACACAAAAAACGTGTCCAAATCCATATGCGCAATACTCCGCTTCCCCTCCATAACTTTTTGTTAATTATCTTGACATTTTAATGTTTATAATTTAATCAAAAAGATTAGATTTGGGGTAGTAATATGACGGGACTTGTCGGGGTTGAAACAATTGTAGCTTGAGCTTAATAGGTAACAACTCCAAAGAAAAATCGTAATTTGTAAAGCTAAATCACTTTAAATCAAAAGTAAGTCATGTCAAAAGTTGAGCTATTAATTCAGGAAATTAGAACTCTTGAGCCGGATGATCTTCAAAAAGTCCTTCAGGAATTGCTGAAGCAGGCAGATCGCTTCAATTTAGCAAAAGATGCATTGACGAAATTTGCTGGTTCAGGAAAAGGGGTTTGGAGCCAAGATGCTCAAGAATATACGGATCAACTTCGAGCAACTGACAGACTTTGATTTATGAAATTGTTTGTAGATACCTCACCATTTATCTATTTAGTAGAATTCCATAAGACTTATGGAGAAAAGGTTCGGGATTTGTTATTGACTAGTGTGGTGAGAGATGATCAATTGGTTACCAGTGTGATTACTTGGATGGAATTTAGTGTTATACCAAAGAAGACAAAGAGATGGGATTTGATAGAAAAATACCAAAATCTTTTAGATCAACTTGGAATTCCTCTAATCGAAATTTCAAAATCTACTGCTGATCAAGCTGCCTTTTTACGAAGTGAGTATGATTTTTTGAGGCCTATGGATTCATTACAGCTCGCTGTGGCCATCGAGTCAGCATGTACTCGTTTTGTCACTAATGATAAAGGACTCCATCGGATTACTGAAATAGAAGTAGTGACACTTGATCAATTTTAAACCAGTAATGCAAGTCCAAAACAACCTCAAATTCCTCCGAAAACGGAAAAACCTCACCCAAGAGTCCCTCGCTCAAGCTCTGGGTATCTCACGATCCAAACTCGCGGGATATGAGTCAACCATCAATCCTCCGATCGAGACCTTGGTCAAGATCTCTGATTACCTTAGGATATCGCTTGATATTTTGCTCAAAGAAGATCTCTGCAACTATTCCGAATACAAACTCCGTGAACTGCTCGAAACGGATCAGTTTCTGAGAGGGCGAAAGCTGCGGATACTCTCCACTACGGTGGATGCCGAGGGCCGCGAACTCATCGAAGTGGTCTCTCAGCGGGTAAAAGCGAGTTACTTGGCAGGATTTTCCGATCCGGAGTTTATCTCAGAACTGCCTCGCTTTTCCCTGCCTTTTCTCCCCATGGATAAAAAGCATCGGGTCTTTCAGGTGGACGGAGACTCTATGCTGCCAATTCCCGATGGTGCCTGGATTGTCTGCGAATATTTGGATGACTGGATGGCGATCAAAGACGGGGAGCGCTATGTGATCGTCACCGAGCAGGATGGGGTGACCTTCAAAATCGCCTATAATCGCATCAAGGATCAGGAAAAATTATTACTCTGTTCCTCCAACCCGATTTATCCCCCCTTCGAAGTAGCGATTGAGCAGCTGAGAGAAGTGTGGCGGTATCGCTTGGCGATGAGTGAGTGAAACTTGCTTAATGAAGTTTGCTTAGTAAAACTTCGAAATTACTACTGTCTAAATTTTCAATTTTAGTTATGTCCTCATTTTCAATTTGAATGATCATAGGCTGATTGTGTTTAAAATCAAATTCTAAGAATTTTCCATTACTATCTATTATGGTGTTTTCATGGTTGAAGAGCTCCTCCCCATATTGCATTTTACTAGATTTCAGTGAAAGGAAATTGTAAATAATAAGCTTGTTCTTGTTTAGTACCGATAAATTACTTGATATGTATGACAGACTTGAGTGAATGCATGCGTTACATGCGTCAAATGGAAGGATAATTATCGAAAACTTATCTTCATATTCTAAGCCTATATTATATTTAATATAATTTTCGATCGATTTTTTTTCTGATTGACAACTAATTATTAGTATTACGAGAGATAGTAAAAGATTTAAATGTAATTTTGTTTTCATCGGGTTTTGATTTTATGTAAGGAATAAATAGGGTGTCTCTTTTAGAGAATATGAAGTCTTCTGAAGCTGATACAAGCAGAATGTCATTGTCTAGAGTAGGATTTTGGAAATATTTTTCCCCTAATAATTCTCCATTCTTCGAGAAAATATAAATTGTGAAATTTCTTGCTTTAGCTTCTGTTTGATTAGATTGATGAATAAATAATCTAACAATAAAATTTTCTGTTAAAATTATGGATGTGTATCTGCTCAAAGAATTGATTTTATTTAGAATGTTGCTAATTCTATTTGGTTCTAAATTACTGTATCTTATATCATTGTATATAGGTTTGTAATGATTTTCAAATTGATGATTTAATATTGGTGTATGTAGACCTTCCATTGAATTTTTATTCAAGTTGTATTTGTAAATTGAATTGGTTAATGGAAATGACAAATAGAGGGAATTTGTACTTTCATCTAGGTCATACCAAAAATCTACAAAATCATTTTCAAATAGATTTTGAATAGAATATGGTGGTTCTATTATTTCGTTAAGTGTTTCCGAATTAATGTTATAAATACCAAGTCTTTTGTATTCAGAAGATAAATGCTCAGTCGGGTAAAATATTTTATTTTGTTTGAATAGAAAATTCTTGTTATTTCCTATTTGAGTATACCCAAAAATGCCAGAATATTCATTATTTTTGCTCTTTATTTCGCCAATTAAAAATTCATCAATAATTTCCCCCTTCTTGTTGATAAGTTTTATGTTTTCTCCAAAATCAACTACAAATATTGAATCCCTGTTATGATAGAAAAATCTTGTTGGGTTGTATATAATATTTTTTTCATCTATATTTAAAGGTATTTTTTCAATTAGTTCTCCGTTATTCCATTCGAAAATATTTATATTGTTTTTTATTGCATCTAGGGTTAGTAAAATATTCTCTTTCTCTTTTAATTGTAAGCTTAACAATTCAAAGGAGCTTTCTGTGTCAAGTTGAATGATTTTGTCTTTACCTTCTATTATTGATGTTTTTTTAACATATTGTTTTGTGTTTTGCGTGCAACTTAATAAAGTTGCAATTATTAGCCCGACAAACTTAATATTTTTCAGTAATTGTGTAAATGTCATATGTGATGTATTCATCATTTTCAGGTATTTTTTTAACATATATTTTGTTATCTATATTGAAAATTTCTGATTGTTCATAAATACCGATCTGATAATCATTAGGAAAGCTATTTGTTTTGCCTTTTATTTTTAAATTTTCATCATAAACTATGATTTCTATTTCGTTTTTCCAATATTTTAAAGGTTTTGGGTATGAATTAAATTGCTTGGGCTCAATTGGTTTTTTTAAAATCCTATAATATTTTTTATTTTTCTTATCATATAGGAGGTTGCTGTAATGATAATTATTGTATGTATTTGAAATTAGGTTATTTAATTCTTCTTCGGCTAAATTATTTATTTTATTTTCTGTGTAATGGCTTTCTCTTGGGAAAGGATAATTATTTATTACTTCTATTATTTCTTTAGAATTAATATTTAATTTTGATAAATTATTGGAAATAGGATGTCCATAAATTAGGATTGTATCGTTTATCATTATGTGGCTTAGGTAATCATACCAATTTCCAGCCAAATAATCTTTTTTTTCTTTATAAAATTTTGGATATTCCCCGTAGTTTTTTTCTTTTTTATTTATCATATTATATTCCCAGAATATCTTATTCAAAAAATTATTCTGTGAAGATGTGTATATTATCCTATCATTAGTTATGTAAAATGGAAATCTATGATCAATTTTTACATCGTTAGGTCTATTTGAAGTAGGTAGGTTGTAGTTTGCTAAATATTGACCTGTATTTCGGTCTATTAATAATAAGTCGGATTGGTAATTCATTACAAACAAGGAGTCCTTTCCTTTTAAATAAAAACCGGAAATCCCACCTCCTTTTTCAAAAAATGGCATTAAATTATTCAGATCTAATTTTATTATTCCTATTTCCTTCGATTTATTCAGGGAATAAATAGATAATGTTTCATATCCATAATTTGCTCTTATTATTTCTATGTCCTCATTTATTTCCCTTATTTGATGATCACTTATTGATAAGCCTTTTTTATTTAATTTTATCTTAATTTCTCCAGTTTTCTCTAATGTGTGAAGTTCTTCAATATTTAATTTATTGGAGTTAGTACAGGCAATAAATAAAACAAAAGTAAGGAGAAAATTTAATTTTCTCCTTAAATTTTTAACCAATTTCCGGCGCAATTTCTCCATCTTTCTTAAATAGACATCGTCCTTCAGAATTTTCCGTTGGCTTTTCCACACATGTTTTCTTAACCCCGCCACCGGCTTTTTCCTGCTGATCGCAATATCCATTTGTATGTGTTGTTTGGCAATCTGAATATCCAATTAAAACAGTTGAAAACATTAGCAAAGTACCAATTATCCATTTTGTCTTTTTCATGGTGCTATAGTTGATTGTGATTGGCAACTTTCGGATTCGCATCCAGAATTGCTGCATGCTATATTACATTTTCGCATGGGCGACTCGTATCTCGAGCTACAAACATATCCAAACCATAGATTGTAACTGCAGTATGATGGCGAAGCAATGTTGTCACAATCCCAACAATCTGCTTTTGTTTGAAAGGGATTACTGAGCATAATCGTAAAGATTATACCAATCCCAAATACCTTTAGTATTGAATTTTTCATAATAGTTTTTGGTTATATATTAATTACGCTCTGAATGTTTGAATATATTTTTGCATTTCCAAATATGAAATTAATTTTCTTTAAATAATTTATTTTTTTTTCTTCTAATTTTGATATTTTATTTTGGTGAAATTAGAAAAAAGAAATAATATTATGTTTAAATTTTTAAAACCTATATTTTATTTTACTGTATTTATTGTTAACAATATTTTGTTTTTTTTCAATTTTTTTTAATTTTCTTGTTTTGTTTATATTTTTATTCTTTATTTAGTTATAATTCAATTTTGAATTAGAATTTTTAAATATTTATATTGTATTTTTTTTATTATTTTTAGCTTAAAGTTTTAAAATTTTATGTCTCAGTTATTTTTTCTCAACGGTTCTAGCCTTTTGCCTTCTCTTTTTTATCTTGAAGGCCAAATAAACCTAAAAACCTGCTTTCATGAAATTTGGTCGATTTTCAGGATTTTTTGTCCTGCTCGGATTGCTTTGGAATTGCTCCCCAAAAGAGGCTGATCCCTTTGCCACCGTCAAACCGGATGAGACTCGCTTTACCAAGGTGACTCTGGTCGAAAAGCTCAATGAACCCATGGAGCTCGAAGTTCTCAATAATGGGGATGTGCTTTTTATTGAGCGGGCGGGTAAACTTAAATTATACGAGGCCGAGTTAGGAGAAACCACGGTAGTCGGTGAACTGGAAGTATATCTGGAACATGAGGATGGTTTATTGGGTTTGGCCAAGGATCCCGGTTTTGAAAAGAATCACTGGATTTATCTTTATTATGCCCCTTTGGATTTTTCTCCGGATGTTAATCGTCTTTCACGATTTGAGTTTGTAGATAATAGGCTGGATCTCACCTCGGAAAAAGTAATCTTGGAAATCCCGGTTTTTAGAGGCTGTTGCCATTCTGGCGGTTCGATTGAGTTTGATGCCAATGGACTGCTTTTTCTTTCTACCGGAGATGATACCACCCCATTTGAATCGGATAATTACAACCCGATCGATGAGCGCCAGGACCGCCCTGCCAATGTAGATGCACAAAAAACCTCGGCAAATACTAATGATTTGAGAGGAAAGATTATTCGCATCAAACCCGAAGCTGATGGAACCTACAGCATTCCTGAAGGTAATCTCTTTCCCCCAGGCACTCCCAATACCCGACCGGAAATCTATGTGATGGGCAATCGAAACCCTTTCCGCATTTCTGTCGATCAGCATACCGGCAATCTTTTTTGGGGGGAAGTGGGGCCCGATGCTTCAGTGGATTCATTAAAAAGAGGCCCCAAAGGCCATGATGAAATCAATTTGGCTCAAAAGCCAGGTTTTTATGGTTGGCCCTATTTTGTGGGGAATAACAAACCCTATTGGAAATATGATTTTGATACGCAAGAAAGCCTGTTTGAATTTGATCCTGCGGCACCGGTGAATACCAGTCCCAATTCGACTGGATTGGAAAAATTGCCACCCGCTCAATCTGCCTTGATTTGGTATCCTTATGATGAGTCGGAAGAGTTTCCCATGCTTGCTACTGGCGGAAGAAACGCTATGGCCGGGCCGGTCTATCATCGGGAAGATTTTGAAAATTCGGCTATTCGTTTTCCAGGGTATTATAATGATAAGCTTTTTATCTATGACTGGATGAGAAACTGGATTTTTACTGTTTCTCTGACGGAAAATTACGAGTATGATACCATGGAGCGTTTTATGCCCTCGACCGTTTTTGACAAGCCTGTGGATATGCAGTTTGCCAAGGATGGATCGCTTTATGTGTTGGAGTACGGGACCTATTGGCGTGCTCAAAATGATGATTCGGGTTTGTACCGGATCGAGTTTGCTCCCGGAAATCGTCAGCCGGTTGCCAAAGTTTCTGTTGACAAGCGAACAGGTGCTGCGCCGCTGACCGTACAGTTTTCCTCTGAAGGTTCGATGGATTTTGATCCTTCGGATAGTCTTTCCTATTCATGGGATTTTGGCGAAGCCAACGCAAGCAGTCAGGATGTCAATCCTACCCATACCTTTGAGCAGCCAGGAGTTTATTCTGTGACATTGACCGTCACAGATCTGGAAGGTGAAAAAGCCACCGCCTCCATCGAAATCCAAGTGGGGAATGAGCGCCCTCAAGTCTTTATTGAGTGGGCGGGAAATAGTAGCTTCTATTTTGAAAATGAGTCGGTGAATTATTCCGTCCAGGTTATGGATCGGGAAGATGGTGAGATTGATTCTGATCAGGTGGATTTTTCCATTGACTACATTGCGGGAGGATATGATTTGATTCAAGCAGGGCATCAGGAGGAGCAAGTATCTGTGGGCGAGAATTTCATCACTCAGGCGGGCTGCAAAGCTTGTCATGCCATTGCCAATGAATCTGTGGGACCGACCTATGAGGAAGTTTCCGTCAAATACAAAGGTCAAGCCGATGCCAAAGATTATCTAATCGGAAAGATCCGAAATGGAGGCGGTGGCGTGTGGAGTGATGAGCGAATCATGCCCGGTCATCCGCATTTGCCAGAAGATCAGGTAGGAGAAATGGTTGATTTTATTTTAGGGCTGAAAGATCCAGATTATGGCAAGGAAATTTTGCCTTTGGAAGGTGAATTTACTCCCGATCAAATTGAGCAATCAGAAGGCTATTATTTGATCCAAGCGAGCTATACCGATCAGGGAGCAAATGAAATAGGCCCACTTCGTGGAAATGTCCAATTGCTGCTTCGTCATCCCGAGGTCAAGGCAGTGACAGCAAATCGCTTTGAAAATACCGCAAAGGCCAACGCCAACGGGCTCAACTTTGTGAAGTTTACCGAAAAAGGATCTTGGATTGCTTTTGATCAGTTGGATTTACGCGGAATAAATGAATTGGAATTGCTGGTGAATCCAGCGGGTATCAAAGGAGTTTTAGAAATCAGAACAGGAGGGCCTGAAGGAACCCTGATTGGTCAAACCCAAGAGTTGATTCAAGGTGATCGAAAAGGTTATTTTCCAGTAAAAGTGGCATTGGAGACAAGGGAAGATTTAACCGATCTTTATTTCGTTTTGCGAACTGATTCGGGAGTTTCCATTTGGAATACCTTTAATCTGGATTGGGTAAGGTTTATAAGATGATTTTAATGGGAACTTTCGGGTTCCCTTTTTTATTTTCTCAATAAAAAAATCTAGAGATCATGAAAGAGTTTTGGGATGAGCGATATGCCGCAGAGGAATATGTATACGGGAAGGAAGCTAACTTATTTTTACAGGCACAATTGGCTGATCTAAGCCCAGGAAAAGCACTTTTTGCAGCAGAGGGAGAGGGGAGAAATGCCGTCTTTGCAGCCACTCTCGGATGGGATGTCATTGCTTTTGACATCAGTGAATCTGCCAAAGTCAAAGCAGATCGATTGGCCAAAGAGAAAGGTGTTGCGCTTGATTACCGTGTCGGTACTCTGGGACAGTTGGATTTTGAGGAAAATTCGTTTGACTTGGTTGTGTTGATTTTTGCACATTTTCCAGTTAGTCTCCGAGCTGAAATCCATCAAAAGTTGGTGAAATTAGTTAAACCCGGGGGAATCGTGATCTTAGAAGCATTTTCTAAAAAACACCTCCAGTTCAATTCCAAAAATCCAAAAGCTGGAGGTCCTAAAGACGTGAGCATGCTTTTTTCGCAAAGTGAATTGGAGGATGATTTTAAAGGGCTGAGTCAATTGGTTTTTGAAGAGAAGGAATTGTACCTGGAGGAGGGCGCCTATCATGTCGGTCAATCAGCAGTAATTCGCTTGCTAGGGAAAAAGTAAGATTTTTGGGCTTTTTCTTGATTTTTTAAACTAATTCTATAAATTCAAATAAATCTTTTTTAACAGCTATGGAAAAAAAGCATTGCCTCAACTGTGGAGAACCCATTCAAGGTCGCATTGATAAGAAATTTTGCGACGATCAGTGCAGGAATAATTACAATTATCAGCAATATGCGGCCTCCAATAATCTGATCCGGAGAGTCAATCATTCGTTAAAAAAAAACCGGAATATTCTCGAATCTATGATTCCGGAGGGTGAAGAAATGGGCAAGACGACCAAAGAGCGACTGCTCCGCGATGGGTTTCAGTTCAAATACCAAACGCATACCTATGAGACTAAAAAAGGCAGTATTTATCATTTCTGCTATGACTATGGATATTTGCCTTTGGATGGAGATTGGTTTTTGGTCGTGAAAGGAAAAGATGTGTAATTCATTAAAAAACAATCTAAATCTATGAGTCGAAAAGTCACGGGAATCGGAGGGGTATTTTTTAAAGTGAAGGACCCCGATGCCACCAAAAGCTGGTATTCCGAACATCTAGGATTGAATGTCGATCGATACGGAACTGCCTTTGAGTGGAGGAGTGCTGAAAATCCGGAACAAAAAGGCTTCAGTCAATGGTCTCCTATGAAAGAGGATACTACTTATTTTGAACCTTCGGCCAAAGATTTTATGATCAATTATCGGGTGGAAAATTTACTTAAACTCGTGGAAGAATTGAAGAGGAATGGCGTTCGGATTTTAGATGAAATCCAAGAATTTGAATATGGGAAATTTGTCCATATCCTCGATCCAGATGGGCATGCCATTGAGCTTTGGGAGCCCAATGATGAAGTTTACGATCAATTAACAGAAGGAAGAACTAAGAGCTAATGACAGTAATTCAACATCAATCCGACGGAAAACGGGGGTCGTTTTTTATCGAAGAAGGGGCTAAACGATTTGCCGAAATGGTCTATGTGATGGCTGGTGCCCGAAAAATGATCATCGAACATACCGAAGTAGACCCTTCGCTGACCGGTCAGGGGATCGGAGCGGATCTTTTGGAGGAATTGGTGGCTTATGTCCGTGAAAAAGACATCAAAGTCATCCCTCTTTGCCCTTTTGCCAAGGCGATGTTTAAAAAGCGAAAAGATCTTCAGGATGTGCTTAATTGAAAAATAGCAAGATTAAAAAAGCCATCAGTAGAATAAAAATTAACCAAGAAAGAACATTCTTTTTTAGGTAACTTCTTTGCCTTTGTTCTTGGTGCAAATGGAAAGCAAGGGAAATATCTTTTTTAGAGGCGTTTTTACCACTTCGTGATTTTTCCTCTATTTTCAATTGGGGTCTAACTTTCCCCAGTGAGTGATTGTCCTTAAAGGACTGCATACTTGATCTACTAAATCCCGCTCCTCCAGTCATGGATTGATTTTGTGTAAATTTCAAGTTAGTAAAAAATGGGATTCAAATCAGTGTTTTTGACTATGATTTTAATTAAATCGCCGTTGATTATTTCATCTAACTTATGATAAGCCTATTCGATACCCCAAAAGCACTTGAAGATTTGATTTGCCTAAACCAATTTTTAACTATATTTCTCCTTCTAAAAACATCACCATCTATGAAAAAGATAGTTCTATCCACTTTAGCTTTTTTAATTGCTTTTGCCTCATTAGCTCAAAAAACCTATATCCAAGCCGGAAAATTGATTGATGTGCGGGAAATGAAAGTCTTGACAGAGCAAACCATCATCGTCGAAGAAGACAAGATTGTGGAAATCAGATCAGGCTACCATTCTGGTGAAAATGAAGATCAGGTCATTGATTTGAAAACTAAAACGGTCATGCCAGGCTTGATGGATATGCACGTCCACATCGAAGGACAGACAAGTCCTACGCGCTATGTGGATGGTTTCCGTGACAACGAAGCCGATGTAGCATACAAGGCTTTGCCCTATGCCAAAATCACTTTGATGGCGGGTTTTACTACCGTCAGAGATTTGGGTGGATCAGGGGTGAATATCGCTTTGAGAAATGCCATCAATAATGGCTTGGTTGTAGGTCCACGGATATATACCGCCGGAAAATCCATCGCTCCGACAGGAGGTCACGCGGATCCGACAAATGGCGTAAAGCGTGAGTTGATGGGCGATCCGGGACCTGACCAAGGGGTAATCAATGGACCTTATGATGCTCGAAAAGCCGTGCGTCAGGCAGTCAAATATGGTTCGGACGTCATTAAAATAACTGCCACAGGTGGAGTGCTTTCTGTCGCCAGAGATGGGTCTGCTCCTCAATTTCAGCAGGATGAAATCGATGCGGTAGTGGAGACAGCCAAAGATTTTGGAATTCATGTCGCGGCGCATGCGCATGGAGATGAAGGAATGCAGCGGGCGATTAAAGCGGGGATTCACTCCATCGAGCATGGCACTATGATGGAGGAGGAAACCATGGATATGATGCGAGAAGCGGGAACTTGGTATGTCCCCACAGTGACTGCGGGAATGTCAGCTGCCGAGTATGCCAAAATTCCAGGTTACTATCCTCCTATCGTCCGGGATAAGGCGATGCGAATCGGGGCCCAAATCCAGGAGACTTTTGGAAAAGCTTATAAAAAAGGAGTCAAAATTGCCTTTGGCACCGATGCGGGTGTTTTTCCTCATGGAGAGAATTACCGTGAATTTCAGTACATGACCGAAGTGGGAATGCACAATCTTGAGGCCATCCAATCAGCGACACTTAATGGAGCATTATTGCTAGGTATTGAGGATAAATTAGGAACCATTGAGCCGGGGAAATTAGCCGATATTATTGCCGTGGATGGTGATCCTTCTGAGAATATTGAGGTGATGAAGGAAGTGGTTTTTGTAATGAAAGACGGTAAAATAGTAAAGAAATAGTCATGAGTAAGATTCTTCGATTGATAAAAAGTCGTATTCAAACTTACTTTAAACTCCTGATTTTTATAGGGAGTTTCCTTTCATTTTCACTTTCTTTTGCCCAGAAAAGCATTATTTCAGATTTATATTTCCCTCCAAACAGTTCTTCTGAGTGGGAAAAGATGAGCTTGATTGAAGCGGGGTTTGATCAAGAAAATATTGGAGAGTTTTTGGCTTGGATCTCGACGACCAATACCCGGTCATTCATCGTGTTAAAGGATGGTAAACTGGTCATTGAGGAACACTGGGGTAATAAACTAACCGGTATGGGAGCAATGAATCAAGAATCATTTTGGTATTGGGCCTCTGCTGGGAAAACCTTGACTGCGGCTCTGATTGGGATAGCTGAACAGGAAAAGATCCTTAAATTGAATCATAGCAGTCAAAAATATTTGGGAAAAGGCTGGACGGCCATGTCCAATTCACAAGAACGGAAAATAAAAATTATTCATCACCTCAGTATGACCACTGGTTTGGATCATCAGGTTTCCAATCCAAATAGTACGGTATCTGATGATCTCAAGTTTAAAGCCAAGCCAGGAACTCGCTGGAGCTATCATAATGCGCCTTACACGATTTTGGATCGAGTACTGGAATCTGCTAGCGAGATGAGTTTTGCGGATTATTTTAAATCAAAGATTGGCGATCCCATAGGTATGCAGGGATTTTGGCAGAAAAATGGACGGAATAATGTTTTTTACAGCACCCCGCGTTCCATGGCACGATTTGGTTTGTTTTTGTTGGCTAAAGGAAATTGGAATGGGGTTCAAATTGGATCAGCGGATTTTTTTGATTCTATGACTACGCCCAGTCAAAATTTAAATTCCAGCTATGGATATCTTACTTGGCTCAATGGACAAAATTCCTACATGCTTCCTGGTATTCAGCAAGGATTTGAGGGTCCATTAGTTCCATCTGCCCCTTCGGATATGTATCAGGCTATGGGCTTAAACGGGCAATTCCTGATGGTTATTCCTTCGAAGAATTTGGTGATTATTAGAATGGGGTCTAGTCCTAATTCAACAGAAATTCCCTTTACCCTGATTCAGGATATGTGGGATCGACTAGCTCCATTGATACTGGATTAAAAAGTTATACTTGGTATTTTTTCATCTGAGATTCAATCTTCTCAAGCGTTAGAGGTTTTTCTAAAAAACCACTGACGATATCGTAGCCCATGGCTCGCTGACGATCCTGAAAATCAATCGAACTGGAAAGGATCACAATTTTATCTTTTCGATTCTCAAATTGGATCAAATATTCATTTAAAAATTCCCATCCATTCATGACCGGCATATTGATGTCTAAAAACACCATGATAGATTGAGTAGGGGGGAGAGAGGCAATATTTTCCAAAGCTTTTTCAGCTTCCAAAAATTCATAGATATTCTCCGAATATTTCATTTTTTTGAGTAGACGTTTATTGATCAGATTGTTGATCGGATCATCGTCTACCAGAAAAATTGCATCGAAATAAATCATTGATTAATCAAAAGTCAAAAACGGTTTCTCTATAGGCCAAAATACGATTATTCCGATTGCAAGTAAAACCATTATGAAGCTTTTTTTTAATTGATTTCAAATCATTTTCATTTGAAATAAAAAAAGGAGGCTACTTGCCTCCTTTTAATAGGTATGAAATGGGATTACATCATGCCGCCCATTCCTCCGCCGCCACCCATTGGAGGCATGGAAGGTCCGTCTTCTTTAACATCAGCTACCACACATTCGGTAGTCAATAGAAGTGCGGCGATAGAAGCTGCGTTTTCCAAAGCCAATCTCGTCACTTTAGTAGGATCGATTACACCGGCTTTGAACAGATCTTCATATTGATCGGTGCGGGCATTGAATCCAAAGTTTCCTTTATTTTCACGGATCTTATTGATTACCACAGAAGGTTCGCCACCAGCATTGAGGATGATCGTTCTCAAAGGAGACTCGATTGCCTGTCTGATGATGTTGATACCTGTGTCTTGGTCTTCGTTTTCGCCTTTTAGGTCGGTAAGGGCTTCGGCTGCTCTCACTAGAGCCACACCACCACCTACGACTACACCTTCCTGCACAGCAGCTCGGGTAGCATGCAATGCATCGTCTACACGATCTTTTTTCTCTTTCATCTCTACTTCTGTAGCCGCTCCGATATATAGGATAGCTACTCCGCCAGATAGTTTCGCAAGTCTTTCTTGCAATTTTTCTCTGTCGTAGTCAGAAGTAGTTTTGTCGATTTGAGCTTTGATTTCAGAAATACGTCCTTTGATCGCATTAGCATCTCCAGAGCCATTGACGATGGTTGTATTGTCCTTGTCAATATTGATTTTCTCTGCTCTACCTAGCATGTCGACAGTAGCATTTTCCAGTTTGAAACCTCGCTCTTCAGAGATGACAGTTCCTCCGGTCAAAATTGCGATGTCTTCCAACATGGCTTTTCTTCTGTCGCCAAAGCCAGGAGCTTTTACCGCTGCCACTTTCAGTGCACCACGGATTTTGTTTACTACCAAGGTAGCCAACGCTTCGCCGTCAACATCCTCGGAAATGATAACCAAAGGTTTGCCGGACTGAGCTACAGGCTCTAGGACAGGAAGCAATTCCTTCATTGACGAAATCTTCTTGTCATAGATCAAAATGTAAGGAGACTCAAGCTCGGCTTCCATTTTTTCGGTGTTGGTCACGAAGTAAGGAGAAAGGTATCCTCTGTCAAACTGCATACCTTCGACAGTTTTCACTTCAGTTTCCGTTCCTTTTGCCTCTTCTACTGTGATGACACCGTCTTTACCTACCTTGTCCATTGCGTCAGAAATCATTTTACCGATTTCTTCGTCATTGTTGGCAGATACAGTGGCCACCTGAGCGATTTCTTTTGAAGTGGAGATAGGCTTGGAGTTGGCTCTCAATTGAGTTACTACAGCGGCAACAGCCTTATCGATACCTCTTTTGAGGTCCATAGGATTTGCACCAGCTGCTACGTTTTTGATCCCTACATTGAAAATAGATTGTGCCAATACTGTAGCGGTAGTAGTACCGTCACCAGCATTGTCGGCAGTTTTGGAAGCCACTTCTTTCACGAGCTGCGCACCCATGTTTTCAATTGGCTCTTCCAATTCGATTTCTTTTGCTACGGACACCCCATCTTTGGTAATCATAGGAGCTCCGAATTTTTTATCGATGATGACATTACGGCCTTTAGGTCCGAGTGTCACTTTTACTGCGTCAGCTAGAGCGTCGACACCTTTTTTCAGTCTGTCTCTAGCGTCTGTGTCGAAAAATAGTTCTTTAGCCATTGTTTTTGAATTTTTGTTTTAAATGTTCTTGGTGATTAATTAAAGGATCGCGAAGATATCAGACTCACGCATGATCAGGTAGTCTGAACCGTCTACGTTTAGCTCTGTACCGGAATATTTTCCGTACAAAACCGTGTCTCCAACTTTCACAGTCAAGGGCTCATCTTTTTTGCCATTACCAATCGCAACTACGGTACCTTTTTGAGGTTTTTCTTTGGCAGTGTCCGGGATGTAAAGTCCGGATGCGGTTTTCTCTTCGGCTGCAGCAGGCTGTACTAGCACTCGGTCTGCAAGAGGCTTGATGTTCACTTTTGACATAATATGAAATCGTTTAAAGGTTAGATTAAAATGCTAAACCTTCTTTTGCGAGATCTGTGCCAAGGTTTTTTTTGACAAAAAGGCTGACAAATAGTCGGATTTCCCCATGCTTTTGGAATAATCTGGAAAGGAATCATTCTCATTCTGTCTGCCAAAATTTCGCTGAGTGCTGGAAATCCTGTCAGATTTTGTTTAAATTTTTACCGATAATTCTATTAAACCCTATGAAAACATTGCCTAAAAATTGGATGACAGAAGGATTGATTGATTTTGAATACAAAAAGTATCAATTACTCGCCTATCTGCAGGAAACTGAGAAACAGTTTCAAGCGGTAAAGCTCTATCCCTCGTTGAGTGATTTGATCGAGCATCACCGACATCTCGATGCTTTTCAATCGGGTAAAAGCAAATTGGCGGATCTCTTTCCCAAGGCCATTTCTCATGTAGATCTCAAAAACAGCAAACTTCATTATCATCCTCAGGAACCTGACCACCAAGTCCTTGAAGAAATCACCCAAATTACAACATTTGCCCTTCCCCGACTCGAAAAGCAAATCCGTGAAGGAAGGGAAATCTACAATTTTGTAGAGAATCAAGTCGAGCTGGAGCCGGTGGGAATCCAGCCGCTATACACCAGAGAAGGCTTCGTCTTTTTGACTCGCGAGCAATCCTCGGAGGTGATGGCATATCGCTATCGGTCGGGGCTCTTGCAGCTAGCCGGTGAGCGGTTTAGAAGCATTTCCATGTGGTTTTTGGGGCTGTTTAAAAAGACACTTTTCAGAACGCTCGAAGCTTTAAAACTCGAATTGATCAAAGAAGTAAAGGAGCTGCCCAATCCTGCAACATGGAGAGTGCACAGTGCCCATGAAATTCCGCTGGATGAGACATTGATTCCCCTCAGCAAGCGGCTGCTGCTTCAACGGGTCCAATAAAAACTGATCTACAAAAAAATGGAGGCTATATGGCCTCCAATATTTTTTCTTTTTTCTCTGAATCTGTTGGTTCAATGGGTTTGACTAGATTTTCTTGTTTGATTCGGTTAGCAATGACCTCTGCTCCGGGTTTGTCAAAAAGAATTCTCCAAGCTTCCTTTAGGCTATTTGCTTTGGTCAGATCCCTGACAATATCTCGCCACTCATGAAATACTAAATAAACGGGATTATAAGAAGTCACCGGCTTGGTAATGCCATAATTTGGCCGCTCTCCCTCCGGCATAAATGTGCCAAACATCCGATCCCAAATAATAAAGGTGGACCCGTAATTTTTGTCCAAATAATGTTCATCACTCGCATGATGAACACGGTGGTGTGATGGTGTGGTAAAGACGTACTCGATCACCGGATGAAGCTTGGTGATGTATTCTGTATGAATCCAAAACTGATACAATACCGCGATCTGATGACAGATGAAAAACACAAAAGGATCAAATCCCATAAACATCACCGGAAAGAAGAAAATGATCTTGATGTGCTGTGTCCATCCCAGACGGAATGAAACCGAGAAATTGTACTTGGAAGAATTGTGATGGGTGATATGAGTAGCCCACCAAAACCGTTGCTCATGAGCGATCCGATGTGCCCAATACCGAGCGAAGTCTATGGCAATAAAACAAAGGATAAAGGACCACCAAGTGGAAGGGATGGTAAACGGTGAAATATTGTAGAAAAACAAGGCCGCTCCAAAAGTGGCTAATTTGATCATGGCACTGATTCCTACATTGACGAAACCGATCGTAGCGGCCGCAAAGAAATCCTTGGTGTCATAGGTGTCTTTTTTTTGGTACCAGCTGATGCCCCATTCGATAAATACCAACAAAAACATAATTGGTGCTGCCCAAAGAATCAGGTTAGGCCAAGATTCTAAATTTAAATCTTCTAGGCTTAAAGGCTTTTTGTCCATAAAATTTCAGTTGACTGTTAGTTTGCTTTGAATATCCGTTACATACAACGCGGATAAGTTCTTTTTTAATTTAACTATCAACTAAAATAAATAAAAAAGTCCGCCTGTCTAGGGCGGACTTCAATATTATTTTTAAATTTTTCCTCAGCAACTAGTTATTGGTTTCCGGTGGTATCTGGGATGATGGATTCTTCTTCTGGATTGGCTGGCAAGATTCCTTCCTCTTCGTTTTCACCAAAAGCTGGAGTGACTACTTGTTGTCTGGCATTCTCAATATTTGGAGAAGAAAACTGGTTTGGTTGACTGCTTGTGTAAAAAGCAGAAGAAACCAGCGAAAGTACCAAAATCGATACTGCTAAAACCCAAGTGGCTTTCTCAAGTACATTTCCGGTACGGGTCACCCCCATAATTTGTGAGGCGCTACCGCCAAATGCAGCACCTACCCCACCTTTGGAGTTTTGTCCCAAAATCACCAGAATAAGCAATACGGCTAGAACTAAAATGATGCTGATTAATAAAGTGAACATACTGTTATTTATTAGAATTTTTCAAGTTTTCGATCAAGTCCGCAAAGTAAGCCCTTTTATCTGGAAACTTCAAACCCAATTTTTTATAAATTTCTATCGCCTTGGAGGTTTTTCCTTGCTTGACCAGTAAGTTGGCAAAAGTTTCTGAAATCAGATTGTCATTGATTTTGGTACTGGATTCAGCCAGATTTTCGTTGTTTTGATTGGCCTCGATTTCTTTGATCGTGGCCAGTTTGATTTCTTTTTTGCTGAATGCCTTGATCAGGTCTATTTGCTCTTTTTTCTTATCATCCAGGATTATTTTCTTTTCTTTTTTCTTGATCGATTCGATCAAGTCTTCTCCCGCACCAGGTCTTCGAGTTCTTTTCTTCGGTTTGTCTTCTGGCTTAGAGTCTGATGATTTCGGTTGATCACCACGAAGGTTTTCACTGAGCTTAAGTAAAGATTGGGTTCGGGAAGCGGGATCAGGTTTTTCTCTACTTTCCTCTGGTAGCAGATCTTCGGTATTCCCTGATTTGGATTTTGTCAGCGGTGCTTCAACTAGGGTTTTTAAGTAAATTCGGTTAGGACTGGTAATGGCTGCCAAACCCAGACTCATCGGGAGTTCGCCGGATTTTTGATATTCGTATCGGGCATTGAGAATATGAGGAATGTTGAAATAGGGGAAATTCTCCTGAATTTTTTTCAACTGGAGGATTTCAGTCTTTCCGATATCTGACTCCCGATTGAGGATTTCTTGAAATTGGCTTGCGTTCACAGTCTTGCTTTTGGGGATTAAGATAGGAAATTACCAGTTGGCAACCGTGGCAGTAAAGATGTCTTGGATGATTTGATCGAAAATTTCGTCAATCAGTCGATTTTCTTCATCCAGCAGGGTGGTAGTTCGAGGGTCATAATCGCTAAAGAAAGAAAAAGTCTGAGTTAGATTTTCTTCTTCATTACTTAAATTTATATACTCTACTTCTACACCTATGGTCAGTCGCATCTGTCCCGCACGATCTGGCTGATTGGGATTTCCACTCGAAACAGCCGCTTGTGGGGTTAAAGCATAACGTTTGATTGCTCCGGAAAATTGCAGGTCACCATTGGTACGAACCAATTCCAATTGTGTATTTCGCTGATAAAATTCTTTCAACTCCTCTGTAAATCGCTGCTCAATATTGGCAGGTCCTGCACCGGAATCATTGAAAAAATTGGCAATCGAAAAAGAACTCACCAATTCATAATTGATATTCGTTCCTGTAAAACTATAGCTAACCGAACAGCCAGAAAATGCCAAAAGGATCAACCAAAGTGGAAAAAACGAAAGTTTATTGATCAATTTCATACTGTTTGATTTTTCGGTAAAGTGTGCGCTCGGAGATTCCCAAGTCGCTCGCAGCATATTTACGTTTATTGTTGTGCTTTCGTAGTGCTTTTAGGATCATTTCTTTCTCTTTTTTTTCTAAAGAAAGCGAATTATCGTCTTCCTCATGAATGATGTCCTCGATAACTTCCTCTTCGTATTCATCGGGATCTTGATTGGAAGATTTTTGAGATTCGAGTACCAAAGGCATGTAACTCGTTCCACCATCATGAGATTCTGAAGGCTTGAGATTGCTGTCCATATCTTCGAAAAGCTCGCTGTGCTTTTGAATAATGCTCTGATTCAGGCCACCGCTTTTGTAGGATTCCAACACCAGTTTTTTAAGCTCATTCATGTCCTTCTTCATGTCAAAAAGGACTTTGTAGAGAATGTCCCGCTCAGAAAAATCCATGGCTTCGGAATCTCGATTTCCTCCTGTCAGGGCAACAGGAAGCCTAGAATTGTCGGCTGGAAGGTATCGGGAAAGCGTAGGACCGTCCACTTCACGTTCCTCTTCCAAAAGTGAAATTTGCTCAGCTAGATTTTTCAGCTGACGAATATTTCCCGGAAAGGGATAACGCATCAGGACGGACTGTGCTTCAGCAGTTAGACTGATCGGCCTCACGTGGTATTTTTCGGAGAAATCAGAGGTGAATTTTCGGAATAGCAACACCATATCTTCTCCTCTTTCTCGAAGCGGAGGGACAAAAATCGGTACGGTATTCAGTCGATAATAGAGGTCTTCTCGGAACTTGCCTTTTTCTACCGCTTTGATCAGGTTGACATTGGTGGCTGTGATGACCCGGACATTGGTTTTTTGAACTTTTGAAGAGCCTACTTTAATGAATTCTCCGTTTTCGAGTACTCGAAGGAGTCGGGCTTGAGTTCCTAAGGGCATTTCTCCGATTTCATCCAAAAAGATCGAACCTCCATCAGTCACTTCAAAATAACCTTTTCGGGCCTCATGTGCTCCGGTAAAAGACCCTTTTTCATGACCAAAAAGCTCGGAATCAATCGTACCTTCAGGGATTGCTCCACAGTTGATCGCAATGAACTTGCCGTGCTTTCGAAGCGAAAGTGAATGAATAATCTTAGAGAAGCTTTCTTTTCCACTTCCGCTTTCTCCAGTAATCAGCACAGTCATATCGGTGGGCGAGGCTTGCATGGCCACCTGAATGGCATGGTTGAGCAAGGGACTATTTCCAATAATCCCAAAGCGCTGCTTGACACTTTGTATTTCCTGTGGGGTAATCATGCTAAAGCAGGATTAATTTCCAAAACCTCCCCGAAAAGTGTAGCTGGTGAGCAATCTGTGATTTTTACTTTGACATAATCACCGAGCTTCAATCCGGCCGCAGGTACGATTACCACCTTATTTGCCGAATTTCTACCCTTAAGCTCAACTTGTGATTTTTTGGAGGTGCCCTCGATCAGAATGATCTGTTCTTGGCCTACATCCAACTTATTTCGTTCGTAAGAAAGTTTATTTTGTTTCTCGATGATTTCGGCCAAACGTCGTTTCTTAACATCCAAAGGAATATCATCCGCATATTTTTTGGCGGCCAAAGTTCCCGGACGCTCCGAATAGAAAAACATGTAGGAAAAGTCATATTGGACAATATCCATGATACTTAGGGTATCCTGATGTTCTTCTTCAGTCTCGGTACAGAATCCCGCAATCATATCTGAAGAAATCCCGCATTCTTCTCCGAGAATCTCACGAATTGCTTTCACCCGATTCAGGTACCATTCCCGATCATAGGTTCGGTTCATCAGTTCGAGGACCCGGCTGTTTCCTGACTGTACCGGAAGGTGAATATATTTACAGATGTTGTCGTACTTTTTCATCGTGTAAAGCACCTCGTCAGTGATGTCTTTGGGATGGGAAGTTGAAAAACGAACCCGGAGCAAGGGGCTGATTTGAGCAACCATTTCCAGCAAATTGGCAAAATTGACTACTTGGCTTACTTCCTCTTCTTTTTTGTTCAACCGGGCTTTGTTGTTTTCTTCCGGGGACCATTTGTAGGAATCAACGTTTTGACCCAAAAGCGTCACCTCCTTAAATCCGCGGCTGAATAGATCTTGAGCCTCAGCTATGATCGAATGTGGATCACGGCTTCGCTCTCTCCCCCGAGTGAAAGGTACTACGCAGAATGAACACATATTGTCACAGCCTCTCATGATGGAAATAAAGGCCGTGACCCCGTTGGAATTTAAGCGTACCGGAGCAATATCCGCATAAGTTTCCTCTCGCGAAAGGAAGGTATTGACGCCTTTTTGCCCATCTTCTGCAGCGTTGACTAGATTGGGTAGATCTCGGTAGGCATCAGGTCCGACGACTACATCTACGATTTTCTCTTCTTCGAGTAATTTGTCCTTCAATCGCTCCGCCATACAACCTAAAATCCCGATGGTCATCTCAGGTTTATGTTTTTTGACGGCATTGAAATGATTGAGTCGGTTTCGCACCGTCTGTTCGGCTTTTTCGCGGATGGAACAGGTATTAAGAAAAACCACATCCGCCTGCTGAAAATCCGAGGTCGTATCGTAGCCGTTTTCTTTCATGATCGAGGCGACTATTTCCGAATCGGAAAAATTCATTTGACAGCCATAACTTTCGATGTATATTTTTTTGGCTTTTCCGGTATTCTCCTCAACGGTGGTTTTGTAGTCCACCGCATGCGCTTCCTCACCGGTAATAATATCTATATCTTTAATTAACTCGTTCATTCAAGCTTGAATTATGAATTTGCAAAATTACTAAAAAACGGACAAAATGGCAGGATTCAAGCTCTTATTTATTGTGAAAAGGAATTTTTAACTGCTCCCCAAAATGAACCTGTTTTTTTCTTAAAATATTCTCCTTGATTGAATAGAGCACATGTCCCAAATTTTTCAGCCCTTCATTTTTTCAGGAGATTGCCTGGTGTCAAAAAAATCCGTGATGTATATATATTATTCTTCTACCCGATAGATTATTTTAAAGTTACCTTCAATCAATTTTCTGTGGCCTTTTTCTAAATGCTTTAGGTATTCTTCAATAGATCCCAAATAGGGGTTTTCAGCAAGGTTTGACGCTTTTTTTATCAATTTCTTACCAATCTTAGTTACCTTTTCTTCAGGAACTTGCTGATCATCCATTAGAAACTGGAGAGATTCTTCAAGGCTTTTAAAAGATTGTTCGGTAAAAATGACTTTCATCCCCCAAATCTGTCATTCAGCTTATCTTTAAATTCATCTATTGAAAAGGTTCTGCCTTCTTTAATGTCAATTTCTGATTTTAAAGCTCTTGCTGTGAGTTTGTTTTTAAGAGCTGGATCAAACCCGGACTTTTCAAGTAAATACTTTATATCTTCAAGTAGTTGAAGATCATTTTCTTTTTCAATCAGGGTTCTTAATTCCTCTTTTATATCTATCGATTTCATAATGATTTAAAGTTACAAATTTAAGAGGTTTTATCTACTTCAATTTATCCATTAAACGTCATTTAGAGGTCTTTGATTTTTTAAGTTAATCTTAATCTAGTTGTTCTTGTCGAAGTTTGTGATTTTTCAACAGGAGAAAAGATCTCGGCCTTTTATTTTAAATATTGAGCGACAAACGGTTTTAATCCCTGTTCTATCAATTAAAGTTTAAAAGGAATTTTTAACTGCTCCCCAAAATGAACCTGTTCTTCGGTGATATTTAGATTGGAAAGTCCCAAGCCCAAAAGGCGGACAGGTTTAGGGATTTCTTCTTGATGCAGCAATTCCACGCTTACCTGCCAAATCTGATCTGTATCGGGATATTGCTCCAAGGTTTTGCTGCGCGTCTGTAGTGTGAAATCAGCGTATTTGAGTTTGAGTGTGACAGTACGGCCTTTAATGCCGCTTTTTTCGATTCTGCGAATGACTTCCTCGAAAATAGGGAAAAGGTTTTCTTCCATTTCCGCCAAGGTGATCAGATCCTTTTCAAAGGTATTTTCTGCGCTGAGACTTTTTCTGACCCGATGAGGCTGCACCTCTGAAAGATGAATTCCCCGAACAATATTAAAATAGTGAAGCCCGGATTTCCCAAATTTTTTGGTCAGAAACTGAAGGGAAAATTCTTTCAAATCCTTACCGGTATGGATGCCGAGATTTTGCATTTTCTCTGCGGTGACTTTTCCGATTCCAAAGAATTTACCGATCGGAAGTTTTTCTAAAAAGGCCTCGGCTTCCTCGGGTAAAATCACTGCCTGCCCATTGGGTTTATTGAGATCTGAGGCAGTTTTAGCGAGAAACTTATTGTAACTAACACCAGCAGAGGCATTCAGACCGGTTTTTTCTTTGATTTTTTCACGGATTTGTCTTGCGATCAAGATGGCTGACTTTAGCCCCAATTTATTTTCCGTCACATCCAGAAAGGCCTCATCCAAGGAAAGCGGCTCGACCAAATCGGTATATTCGTAAAAAATATCCCGGATTTGCGAAGAGATTTCCTTGTATCGGTCAAACCTCGGCCGGGCAAAAATCAATTGCGGGCATTTCCGAGCGGCAAGCACGGAAGACATGGCGGAGTGAATTCCAAATTTACGGGCTTCATAGCTAGCTGCAGCTACCACTCCACGGGCGGCATTTCCACCGACCACGAGCGGTTTTCCTCTCCATTCGGGATGGTCTAGCTGCTCCACCGAAGCGTAAAAGGCATCCATATCCACATGGATGATTTTTCGGATTTCTTCAGTTGGGTGTGTAGTTTTCTCCACGTAAGGTTTTGAAAATAGCTTCGGCTTTGAGCAGGCATTCCTCATATTCAGATTCTGCATCAGCGTCTATTGTGATCGCACTGCCCACTCCAAAATACAGTTTTTTTATGCTTAAATCACAGATAATACTCCGAATGATGACTGAAAAATCAAAATCTCCATTTGGTTCTATGATTCCCAAAGCTCCGGAAAACCATCCTCGGTTAAAGGATTCTTTTTCTTCGATGATCTCCATGGTTTTGATTTTTGGAGCACCGGTCATACTTCCCATGGGAAAGGTCGCTTTGATGATTTCTTCAAATGAAATATCCGGCTTTAATTCCGACGAAACGGTACTGATCATCTGAAAGACCTTTGGGAAAGCGTAAATACCGAAAAGTTCGGGAACCTTAACCGAAGCGGTTTTTGAAACCTTAGAAAGATCATTGCGCATCAAGTCGGTGATCATCAGGTTTTCGGCTTTCTCTTTTTCAGAGTTTTTCAAACGCTCCCGATTGTGTTGATCGATCGTTGGATCAGGATTTCTTTTAGCAGTTCCCTTGATGGGCTGGGCGATTAATTGAGATCCGGTTTTTTTTATAAAGCGTTCAGGAGAGGCTGAAATCAAGTATTTTTTATTAGCCTTAAAAAGTGCAGAAAAAGGCATGGGAGAAATTCGATTTAGCTCTAGGTATGCGTCGATTGGGTTAAATTCTTCAAAAACTCCTTCAAAAGCCTGACAAAAATTTAATTCATAGGTGTTGCCTTCAATGATTTCCTGCTGGATTTCTGCAAACCGGTCGAGATAGGTGGCTTTGTCTATTTGAGGCGAAAAAGAAACAAGATTGTTTGAAATTCTATTGGGATTATTTCCCCAAATCCAATCCGGAATCGGCTGACTGGATCGAAATTGGCCTTCCACAAGGACTAATTCAAATTCCGCTTCAAAAAAACAAAGGTCAGGTAATGAGAAAAACTCCGGATTGGTGGATTTGAGCTTTTCAATTTGATTTTTGAAATCGTAGGAAATAATCCCAGCCCGTTTAGAGTTAGGAGTCTTCCAAATTTCCTCCTCACCCAATTCGCGATTTCCGGCTAATAGCTGGGTTTGAAAACTTCCCTGAGGATATTTATAGTTATTCCCGTCTGTCCAACAAAAATGCGAGTACGATTGATCGATCCATTGGAGTAAGTTAATTTTCCAGTGATCTGTCAAAGGGCGGTAGCTGTACCGGGCTGATTCCATTGGCACAAAAATAAAAAGAGGAATCCGTAAGAATTCCTCTTTCTTAAATAAGTTTGGTAAATCTTAGTTTGCTTTTACGTTTAGTTGTAAAGAAACCGTGTTGTAGATAAACTGATCTTTAGCTTTGTCAACAGCATCAGATTCGTCACCATAAGAAAGACCCCAAGCGGTACGATCGATGTTAAAACCGGCCATAGCAGTTACGGTACCATCGGCGATATTTACCGTAGCGGGGAATTTGATATTTTTGGTAGTACCTCTCATGGTTAAGTTACCACTGATCCAATGCGTAGGTGCCTCAGGAGAAAGCTCACTGTCGGCAGCTGGAGTGTACTCAGTTTCAAATTCTTCTTTGTCGGCGATGACATCATCTGCACCGAAAGGCTCAGCACCTGTGATTTCGAAAGTTGCCGTAGGATGATTTGCGGCATCAAAGAAATCATCTGACTGTAGGTGTCCCCATAGTTTGCCGTAATCCTCACTTCCTTCTTCCAAGTCTTCGATTTTGAGACCAGTGATATCAAAAGTGAATGATCCGCCTGTGATCTTGTCGCCTTCAACAGCCAGAGTTCCAGTAGTTGCTGGGATTTTGCCAAAATGTCTTCCAGCAGGCTTATATCCTGTCCATGCAATGGTAGATGCAGCAGGATCCAAGGTCAACGTAGCGCCAGTGGCTTCTGCTACTTCTTGAGCATCGGAAGTTTCGACGGTTTCATTTGGTGCTCCACATGCTACGATAAGTAGTGCTGAAGCCAAGAAAAGACCAGTTTGAGTGATCAATTTCATAATTTGTTGTGATTTAGTTTCAATAATAGATGTATATACACGCAAACTGCTTTTCCAGAAAAAAGTTCATGGAGCTCAAAAAAAATATCAAATTTGTTTAATCAACATCAAAAATATATGCAAAAGCCATTGATTATGGAAGTAAGGGGGAAATCGCCTGAATTTGGAGAAAATTGCTGGCTAGCTCCAAATGCGACAATCATAGGGGATGTAAAAATGGGGAAAAATTGTACCATTTGGTTCAATGCGGTGGTGCGTGGAGACGTCCATGAAATCTGGATTGGAGATGATACCAACATTCAAGATGGGGTAGTGATTCATGGTACCTTTCAGAAATCCGGAACTTATATTGGTAACCAAGTTTCCATTGCGCACAATGCCGTGGTGCACGGCTGTACGATTCATGATCGGGTATTGATCGGAATGGGAGCAATAGTCATGGATGGGGCAGTGGTAAATTCCGGAGCGGTGATTGCTGCTGGAGCGGTTGTTTTGGCCAATACGATTGTAGAGGCGGACTCCATTTATGCCGGGATGCCCGCGAAGCGGATCAAATCTACCGGACAGGACATGGAAGAGGTCATCACCCGAACTGCCAAAAACTATCCCATGTATGCGGAGTGGTTTAAATAAAATTTATAAATCATTCTGATATTTTTTTCTAAACTCCTCACTTTCATTATTTTCGTGCTTTCACTTTTAACCTGATTTTTATGAGAAGCTTTCTAAATTTTGTTTCTAGGCCAGTGTCGATTTTCGTTTTGGCCATATTATTAATCCTGTTCAATGGATTATTGATGCTGTCGATGCCCAAAGAATTTGCTTTGGACTTGAAGTTTGCCTATTCGGCGTCGGATGTGTTTTTTGCGTTGGACAGTATGGGCACAGATATGAGGGAATTTTACAGGATTGGGATATGGCTATTGGATTTCCCATACATGCTTGTTTACACTTTGTTTTTTACTGGTGTGATCTATAGGCTTTGGGGAGAAAATAAATTGCTTCTGCTACCTGTAGTGATTGGTTTTTTTGATTTATTGGAAAATGTGATGGTGCTGTATCTGCTGGATACTTTTCCTGATATTCCTGGGGTTTTGGCTAATATGGCCTCTTTTTTCACTACCTCTAAATGGATTTTTGTTCTATTCATGATGGCTTCTGTTTTGGGAGGCCTGATCCGAATGATTATCCATAGGAAATGTTCAACGGAGACTGCTTCGAGATACGAGATTTGATTTTTTCTTTAAACAAGTTCTCCTTAGATTCTTTTCTTTTTTGAAGGAATTTGATTAGTATTTCAAGACGATGTGATCAATAGCATCAATCTTTTCAATTTATGAAAGAAGAATATTTTAAATGGTTTTCCAGCCACCTCCAGCGAGAAGTACAGATGCTGGTGTTTGGGCATGCAGGTTATCCAGTGATTTTATTTCCTACTTCCAAAGGTTCTTTCCATGAAAACAGAGACATGGGGTTGATTGGCTCGGCCAATTGGTATCTGGAGCAGGGCCTGATCCAAATCTTCTGTCCAGAAAGCAATGATGCTCAGAGTTTCTATAATAAATCTTTGCATCCCCATCAACGGATTCAAAATCATGTCGCCTATGACAAGATGATTTGTCATGAGCTTGTGGAGCGGGTCAGGTTAAATACCGGTGCGGCCAAAGTCGTGGTGGCAGGCTGTAGTTTTGGAGGATACCATGCCGCCAACTTCGCCTTTCGCCACCCCGGATATGTAAGCCACATGTTTAGTATGTCAGGGGCATTTGATATTAGGACATTTATGGATGGCTATGTTCATGACGATATTTATTACAACAGTCCGCTGGAATATCTGCCTGCGCTCAACGACCAAGAACTCTGGAATATGGATATTGTCCTAGGTACCTCCAATTGGGATATATGCCTCGATTCCAATCTGAAGCTACACGATTGTCTCAACAAGAAAGATCTTCCCCATTGGCTGGATGTCAGGCAGAATCAACAGCATGATTGGCCGATTTGGCGGGAAATGTTCCCCCATTATTTAAGTAGAATCAAATTTAATTAATCACCTTTTTACCCAAACAAGCATGAAAAAAATAGGAATACTTTTCGGAATGGAGGATACCTTTCCTCAGGCGTTTATTGACCGGGTCAATCAGAAGGCCGAAAAGGGAATTATGGCAGAAGCAGTCAAAATCGACAAAGTCATACAGAATGAACTGACCGAATACGCTGTGATCATCGATCGGATTTCTCAGGATGTGCCTTTTTACCGTGCCTATCTCAAAAACGCCGCGCTTACCGGCACCGCAGTCATCAACAATCCATTTTGGTGGAGTGCTGACGATAAGTTTTTCAATAATTGCCTCGCGGATCAATTAGGGGTTCCTTTACCAAAAACGGTGATTCTACCTTCTGCGGAGCATCCTACCGACACGACTTCCAAGTCTTTTCGAAATCTTCAAGCTCCGCTGGATTGGGAGGGCATATTTAATTATGTGGGATTTCCGGCCTATATGAAGCCCTACGCCGGAGGAGGATGGAAGAATGTGTATCGTCTGGAAAATAAAGAGGAGTTTTTTCAAATCCACCCTCAAACTGGCCAGCTCGTCATGCTTTTGCAGGAGGAGATCGTCTTTGATGATTATTTCAGAGTGTATTGTCTAGGTGGAAAAGCCGTACGAATCATGGCCTATGAACCCAGAAATCCCCATCATCTTCGCTATGTGGTCGACAAGGCTCCCGCTTCAAAGAAATTACTTGCCACGGTCAAAGATTACACGCTTCGACTTTGCAAAGGCTTGGGATATGATTTCAATACAGTAGAATTTGCGGTACGAGACGGGATTCCTTACGCCATTGACTTTGGAAATCCAGCCCCCGATGCGGATGTGAACTCAGTAGGACAGGAGAGTTTTGAATGGGTCGTGGAGGAAGCTGCGAATATGGCAATCAGTTATGCCAAAGCTCAAAAGCCCGGAAAGATGAATCTGACTTGGGGGACTTTTATGAAGGATTCGGTGGAAATGGCCAAGCGATTTTGAAATTAGCTAAAAAACTATGTGCGCTTTAATCAAAAAGTTGCCCCAATTTACCTTGGGAGTGGAGGAGGAATATCAGATCATAGATCCGGAAACCCGAGATCTGCGCTCTCATATGTCCAAAATCGTCGAAGGCGGTAAAATCCAGCTGAGGGAACAAGTCAAAGCTGAAATGCATCAATCCGTGGTGGAAGTGGGGACCAATGTTTGCCAAAATGTAGCTGAAGCGAGAAAAGAAGTGGCTTTCCTGCGAAATAAAATTTCTGAATTGGCAGGTAATCAAAATCTCGTGGTGGGAGCTGCGAGTACACATCCTTTTGCCAAGTGGCAAGATCAGGAAATCACCGATGATCCGCGGTACCATAACATCGTCAATGAACTCAAAGACATCGCCCGGTCCAATTTGATTTTTGGGATGCATGTGCATGTAGGAATAGAAAATCGGGAAATCGCCCTTCAGCTGATGAATCAGGCCTGCTATTTTCTTCCGCATATTTACGCATTGACTACCAATTCTCCTTTTTGGGAGGGAAGAAACACGGGTTTCAAAGCTTTTCGGGCCAAAGTTTTTGCAAAATTTCCCCGAACGGGATTGCCTGAATACTTCGATTCGGTACAGTCTTACGATAATTTTTTGGAGATTTTGGTCAAGACCAATTGCATTGACAATCCCAAAAAAATCTGGTGGGATCTTCGAATGCACCCGTTTTTCAGTACGATCGAATTCAGAATCTGTGATATGTGTCTGACTGTCAATGAGACGATTTGTGTGGTGGCCTTGATTCAGGCAGTAGTGGCTAAGCTCTACAAGCTTTTGATGAGCAATACAAGCTTCAATATTTACCGAATTGCCTTAATCCGTGAGAATAAATTTCGTGCTGCCAGAAATGGTCTCGAGGGGATGTTGATAGATTTTGGTAAAAAGACTGAGGTGCCGACGACTGATTTGATTATGGAATTGCTGGATTTCATAGACGATGTGGTGGATGAATTGGGTAGCAGGGAAGAAATCAACTACGTGCATACCATCCTCAAAAATGGTACAGGTGCAGATCAGCAGCTTGCGGTATTTGAAAAGACCAATGATTTGAAGCAAGTGGTGGATTTTATTACGGGCAAGTTTAACGAGGGGATCTAGGCAATTGATTACCTTTGCGGCAGAAAAGTAAATTCAATAGATCGTGGGAAAGAAGAAGTTGCAATTGGCCGTTTTGGACATGTATGACGGAGAACCAAATCAGGGCATGCGCTGTATCAAAGATATCCTTGAGCGCTTTCACCGGGAAATCAGCTACCGGGTGTATGATGTGCGGGGAAAAGCCGAGCTTCCCGAAATTCGGGACTTTGATATTTTTATTTCTACGGGCGGTCCTGGAGATCCATTAGAAGGAGATGGAAACTGGGACCTGAAATATTTTGATTTTTTGGATCAAGTCTGGATCTGGAATCAAAATCATTCCCGCAAAAAGCAATTATTGCTCATCTGTCATTCTTTTCAGATGGCGTGTAAGCACTTTGGACTGGGACAGATTACCAAGCGAGAGTCGACCTCTTTTGGTGTCATGACCGTTCACAAAACACCAGATGGAATGAAGGATCCTCTTTTTATAAATTTGGACAATCCCTTCTGGGCCGTGGATAGCAGAGATTATCAAGTTGTCCAACCGAATAGTAGGAAGTTTAAGCTTCTAGGTTCAAAGATCATTGCTTTAGAAAAAATCAGGTCTCATGTAGAATACGAGCGCGCGATTATGGGTATTCGGTTTTCTGATGAAATCGTGGGGACCCAGTTCCATCCCGAGGCTGATCCGGTTTCTTTTTTGGCACATCTCAAAAAACCAGAAGTGCGTGAGAAAATCATCGCTATGAAAGGAAAGGCAAGGTTCCGGACTATGCTGGAAAATCTGGTGGATGAAAACAAGATTTATAAAACCAATGAGACGCTTATTCCCAATTTTATTGAAAATTCTATCAAAAAATTGAGAGTAGAAACTGTTAAAATCTTGACATAGAAATCATGATTGAAAGCGAACGAGCCAGGTTTAATTCCGAATTTTCGATAGAAAAATACCACCGATTTTTGGAAAGTATAGAAAGGGATTTTGGATATCGACCTACTTTTCGAATCGCTGAGACGCCATTTTTTATCCCCAGAAACCTACAGCACCAGCTAATTGAAGCTTCCGAAGAGGTGGTGGAATTTATTCAAAAACCCGGTTTTAAGAAACTGACTCAAAAGGCCTTGGATTTAAACACCCAAGTTCCTGATGAGGATGATCATACCCAATTCTTGGCGATTGATTTTGGGATATGCGAAGAAAATGGAACCCTAATCCCCAAACTAATAGAGGTTCAGGGCTTCCCGTCGATTTTTAATTTTCAAATGCATCTTTTTCAGAAATTACAGCAAACTTATCCGTTTTTAGCTGAATCAACCCCCTATCTAAGTGGTCTGGATGAATCGGGTTATTTGAGGAAACTGAAAGAAGTAATTCTCAAAGGGTATCTTCCTGAGGAAGTAGTCCTCTTGGAAATCGAACCGGAAAAACAAAATACCAAAATTGACTTTTATTATTGTCAGGAAGATTTGGGTATACCCATTTGCTGTGTCACAGATATCATCAAGAAGGGAAGGCAACTTTTCTATACCAATGAAAAGGGAAAGGAAATCAGGATAAAGCGAATCTACAATCGGGTGATCTTTGATGAGTTGGCATCCCGACAAGATCTGAAATTAGCCTTTAGCTTTACCGAGTCCCTCGATGTAGAGTGGGCAGGACATCCAAATTGGTACACGCGGATTTCTAAATTCATTTTGCCACACCTTCAGGGTCCGTATTTTATCGAGAGTACATTATTGAGTGAATTGGAATCCATTCCGGAGGATTTAGAGAATTACGTATTGAAGCCCTTATTTTCTTTTTCGGGAGCTGGCGTGGTGTTTAATGTGACTCAAAAAGATATCGAATCGGTCCAAGAAAAAGACTTATACATTCTTCAGAAAAAAGTAAACTACTTACCAGTCGTCCAATCTCCCGACGGAAAAGTCAAAGTGGAGGTGAGGTTTTTGGCCTTGTGGCCGGAAAAAGATGAAAAGCCAACCCTGGTTGGGAATTTGGTGAGGCTGAGTCGTGGTGAAATGATAGGCGTCAAGTTTAACAAAGACAAAGACTGGGTAGGAGGTACTATCGGATTATTTCAGAAATCTTAAAAAAATAGCCGGACTTGCCGGCTGATTGATTTGTTCACAGGGGAAAACCCCCAATTATTTTTTCCAGTTTTCGGGGTCATTTCGCCATTCGGATAGGGATTCGAGCATGGTTTGATCAATATAATTTCGCTCCACGGCCTTGGGAAGCATGGCTTCATAATGGGAGAGTACAATTAATTTTACGTTGGCATTTTTAAAGTTTTCATCTGCCAGAGCAAATCCATAGCTGAAAATCGCAACCATCCCCAACACTTCAAATCCAGCTTTCCGAAGGTCTTCGACTGCTTTCAGAGAGCTTCCGCCGGTGGAAACCAAATCCTCCACGACGACTACCTTTTGGCCGGTGACGACTTTACCTTCGATCATATTTTCCATGCCGTGACCTTTTGGTTTGGACCGAACATAGACAAATGGAATGTCTAAATCATTAGCCAAAAGAGCTCCTTGTGGAATCCCTGCTGTGGCTACTCCAGCGATAGCCTCCACTTCTGGAAAATAATGTTGGATACTTTTAGTCAGATTTTCCTTAATCAAAGAGCGGACTTTCGGATAGGAAAGGGAAAGACGATTGTCACAATAAATGGGTGATTTCCATCCTGAAGCCCAGGTGAATGGCTTATCGGGTTGTAAACGAATGGCTTGTATCTCTAGTAATTGATTGGCAACTTCCGCTGCTACACTTTGATCTAAAATTTCCATATTCAAAAATAAGTGATATTGTTTGGAGGAGGTTGGTCTAAGCGGATTTTTTGTGCATTTTTGACCAATACCCAACCTTTACGATTCCTTATGAGAATCTTTGTCAATGATAAACCGCTGGATTTGCTCAGCTATGAGGACTTAAATCCCGAAAAAAAATACGATGCTACCTTTCACGATCCTGATGAATTGCCTGCAATAGGCCACTGGAAAGATGATATTATTTTTCATGAACCATCGCATGATCTGATCATTCGGATTCTTTATCAGCTACGAACCCGAAAGCACAGGGATTTGGATTCGGTTACGCTGATTTCTGCAGACAAACCAGCCTTAAAACAATTTGTGAAAAGCCGATTTTCTATCATTAAAGCTGCCGGAGGAATTGTCACCAAAAAGAAGCAGATTTTGTTGATTTATCGCCTGGGCAAATGGGACTTTCCCAAAGGGAAATTTGACAAAGGAGAGACGCCTGAGCAATGTGCTGTCAGGGAAGTAGAGGAGGAATGTGCGATCAAGGTAAGGCTGGGAGATCATCTGTGTAATACCTGGCACACCTACACCCAAAACCGAAAAAGCATTCTCAAAAAAACGTATTGGTATGCGATGGATTGTGTCTCAGACGAAGGAATGAAACCCCAGCGGGAAGAGGGGATAGATGATATTCGATGGTTTAGGGAAGCAGAAGCAAAAATTTCCCTTATTAATTCCTACCCGTCGATGAGATGGCTGTTCAAGCAGTTTTTAAAGACTTTTTGATCAGATCGTATAGGGCAAAAATTCGCTTACATTTCCTCCATATCGGTGAACTTCACGGATAACCGTAGAGCTAATGGCAGCGTAATGAGGGGAGGTGATGAGAAATACCGTTTCCAGATTTTCATTGAGATATCGGTTCATCTGACTGATCGTATTCTCGTATTCAAAGTCGGTGGTATTTCGTAATCCCCTAATCAAAAAACCCGCATCATGCTTTTTGGCAAGGGTGGAGGTAAGTTCATTGTAGACGATGACTTTTACTCTAGGTTCATCGGTATAAACGGATTCAATTTTCTCCACCATTAAATCAATATCGAAATAGCGGTTCTTTTTGGTGCTATTATAGCCGATTCCGATGATCACTTCATCAAAAATCTCCAAACTTCTCATCACGATATCGTGATGCCCCATCGTATAGGGATCAAAAGAACCTGGGAAAATTGCCGTTTTTTTCATTCTTTAGTCAAATTGCCAATAAACTTCAAAAAAGCCCAAGTCTTTGAGATGCTTAAATCCATGCGAATAGTTTTGATTGGCATGGGGAGTCAGTATGCGGAAATTATGAAAATAGCTTTTTCCCCATTCTTCGGTAATGTCCGATTTTGTAGGAACACCAAAGACGGTGACTCTGACGTGGTTCCGATCAAATTTCAACTGCTTGATCAGAATCATGGCGTATTTTAGGATATCCTCTTTTTTCTCGATTTCGAAGATATTAAAGGCGCTCAACTCTTGATCCGTAAAGGCTGCCACATAACACTGGCTTCCTATTAAATTGATTAATACCTCCTGTCCGATGAGATTAAAGCGCTCTTTGAATAAATAGGACAAGAAAGAACAAGATCCGTGGTGAAAGCTCAGATCCGTAAACCGCGCCTGTAGATGTTTTTTGATTTTTTCCTCGACAAAGGAAACGACTTGCAAGTTGTTGCTGTCAAGCGGAGTATTAAAGTAGTATGGATTTTCGGGTAGTTGGGAGACAAATCGAAGAAAACTCGATTCATTTCCTGAGGAGAAAAGGACTCCCGGTACAAGACTGAATTCCTTTCGGTGAAGATAGATTTTGCAGGGGACATCTACTTTCATCAGCGGATCAGTGAAAATCATTTCATCCACTGCCTGATTTTCGAATTCAGAATAAAAATGAATTCCGATATTCGCCTGATTTTTATCCTTGGCAAAAATGATCAATGAATCGGGATATAAAAAAAGTGATAAGCCCGCTGTATCCTCTACATCAAACTTATCACTTTTGAATACTTTGAGTTGGTTATCCAAAATCGGAAAGGGATTATTTCCAGTTACCTTCGGTGGAAGCGTCGGTTCTTGAACCTACTTTCAAAGCTCTTTCGTTGTTGTTTAGTCTTCTTTCAGGATTGATCGGAGAAGGGTCTCTGATTTCGAAAACATTCACCTCGTAGGAGTTACGCTCAATTCTGTCGGCAAAGAATTCAAACATTTTGCCTCCAGAGCCCGGGACGACTGCCAATCTATCCAAGTCGAAATCGGGATATTTGCGGTCATTGAAAAGAGAGTCAATCACCGAAACGGACCCTAGTGTGTCATAGGTAACAGTGGTTTCCTCTTTTCCATAATCCAACAGCTCAGTTGTTTCAAGACGCTCGACCAACCAGATTTCACCTTCTTGGATAAAATTCTTCAAGGAATCCCAATTGTCAGCATATTTTCCATTAGACGCTTCATAGGCAAGCTGTGCGTCTCTAAGCATTTGAAGCTTTTCGATAATGGCACTTTCGATCAGGGCAATTCTCTCTTCTTTCTCTACTACATCTTCTACGCCTTTCCATAGGAAGTAGCCAAGGCCTATTGCGACCAGAAAGAAAACAATGGATAATACTTTTGATAAATTCATTTTGTTGGATTTTTTAAATCTGGGTAAGGTTGAAGGTTTTTAAAACGTGCTATTTTAGGTATTTATTTTCAAAATTAAAATATCCTTTCCACATTCCTAAGTCTTCAAAGGATTTTATTCCCCAAAAGATTTGATGAACTGACGCATTTGGCAATGAACGGAGCTCCCCGAGTGACATCCATTTCAATTCTCGTAAAATTTGATCACTTTCGGTCAGCTCTGGATCCCATCCTAAATGAGGTTCACCCCCTAAAGGCTCCACCTCAAAAAAGAGCTCAATGGCATGAAGTGGCGGCTCCAAAAATTCATGAACAAAAAGGAATTCGCCAACTTTGATATCAAGTCCGGTTTCTTCCTGAAACTCCCGCATTAGATTTTGATTGGCATTGCTGCCAAATTTCATTCCTCCACCAGGCACCGACCAAAAATCAGTATGATCCCCCATTTGATGATTGATCATAAGAATTTTTTCATTTTGAATTAAAACTCCATTTACACGGGTTCGGAGTCGATTGCCAAATTTTGCTGCGATTTTGTTGCCGATTTTGTCTTGGGACATGTACTTTCGTTGCTATGGGTAAAGATAGGAAGCTAGCCGTGATGCCGTCTGTATTGATGCAGAAATATTTTCCGTTTCAGCCGACTTTAGGCCAATCCTCGTTTTTTGATCAGATGAATGCTTTTTTGGCACTCAATCCTGAAGATAAACCCACTTTTGTATTGCGAGGTTATGCAGGTACCGGAAAAACCTCGGTGATTTCGGCTTTGGTTCAGGCGCTTCCTAAACTCGAAATGCGATCCTTGCTACTTGCACCCACCGGTCGAGCCGCCAAAGTAATGAGCAATTACAGTGGGAGAGGGGCATACACCATTCATAAAATCATCTACAAGCCCAAGGGAGATCCGGGTACTTTGGGTGGTGGATTTATCCTTCAAAAGAATTATTACAAAAACACGGTATTTATCATCGACGAATCCTCCATGCTGGCTGATGATGGGGGGATGTCCGGTAATTTGCTTGGGGATGTGATTCAATTTGTGTTTGGTGGGGAAAACAACCGACTCTTATTTGTAGGCGATACCGCGCAGCTTCCTCCGGTAGGAAGTGAATATAGCCCGGCTTTGGAAGCGGGATATTTGTTGAGGAACTTTAGGATCCAAGCTGAGCAGTTGGAGCTGACCGAGGTGATGCGACAGCGACTAGAGTCCGGTATTCTTTTTAATGCCACCGAACTGAGAGCGCTTCTGCCTCAGGAAAAGCCTGCGATTAAATTTAAAACATCCGGATTCAAAGATGTCTACAAAATGACAGGGGAGCGGCTTGAGGATGGATTACGCTACGCCTATGATAAATTTGGGACAGATAATACTGTAATCATCACCCGGTCCAATAAAGCAGCCGTCCAATACAATCTATATATCCGAAGGGTGATTCATTTTTTTGAAGATGAAATCAGCAGCGGGGATTTACTCATGATTGTGAAAAATAACTATACCTATATGGCGGATTCCGAGAAAGTGAATTTCCTTGCCAATGGGGATATGGTCGAAGTGATGAAAATCCGGAATTTTGAAGAAATGTACGGGTTTCGATTTGCCACGTTAGAGCTGAGACTGCTGGATTACCCGGAGGAGGCGCATTTTGAAGCTAAAGTGATTTTGGATACGCTATATTCATCTAGTCCCTCTTTGAGTCGGGAACAATATCGGAGTCTTTATGAAAAAGTCGCTCTGGATTATGCTGATGTGGAGAAAAAGAGCGAGCGGATGGAGCTCATCCGAAAAGATCCCTATCTGAATGCCCTTCAGGTCAAATTTGCCTATGCGCTCACCTGCCACAAAGCTCAGGGTGGACAATGGCAGGCGGTCTTTGTGGATCAGGGCTATTTGCCGGAAGATCAGGTGGACAAGGATTTTATCCGATGGCTTTATACTGCTATAACACGTTCTTCCGAGGAGCTTTATTTGCTCAATTTCTCTCCTCAGTTTTTTAACTAATTAGGGTAAAGCCGAGCCGAATCTGGATTTGTGAAAATTTAACAAAGACCAAAAAGTAACCTTGGCAAGGTATTTTCAGTATAGCTAATGAATTTGAGTTTTGAACTTGATTGAAAAAATTCAATATTTGAAATCAGTAACCAATAAGACCATGAAAAAATTAGGATTAATCTTCGGTGTATTTATGATGTTGTTCTCTGTTCAGGCTTTTGCCCAGGCAGAAAACAGCGCTGAGATCACATTTAAAGAAAAGTCGATAGACTTTGGTGATATCAAGCAAGGCGACAAAGTGTCTCACACCTTTGAGTTGACCAATACGGGTAAAGTGCCTTTGGTTATTTCAAATGTAGCTGCGACCTGTGGATGTACAGTTCCGAGTTGGCCAAAAGAGCCCGTAGCTCCCGGAGCAAAAGCTGAAATTCAGGTTTCCTTTAATTCTACGGGGAAAATGGGCAAGCAAAATTCGGTAGTGAGAATTTATTCTAATGCCTCCGAGCCGATCGAAAAAGTATCCTTGATCTCCAATGTTTTGCCCAAAACAAAATAATCTGAAATAGAAAAATATGCGAAAAACCTGTCTTAATTTTAACAGGTTTTTTTATGCCCTAAATTTTCAAATCAGATGGAAATATTTCTCCTGTCAGAAACTTGGATTGCCTTATTGACACTCACATTCTTGGAGATCGTTCTTGGGGTGGATAATATCATTTTCATCTCAATTGTCTCTAATAAACTCCCGGAGGCCGAGCAGCCCAAAGCCCGGAATTTAGGATTGGCTTTGGCACTTATATTTAGAATAGGGCTTCTATTGGGCATTTCTTACATCGTTAAGTTTACCAATCCTCTCTTTACCGTTTTTGCTCACGATTTTAGCGGGCGAGATTTGATTCTTCTGGTGGGAGGGGTGTTTTTATTGTTTAAATCCACTCTGGAAATTCATCATAAAATGGAAGGAGATCCGCAGGAAATCAAGGCTAATTCCACCAAGAGTTTTAAATCCGTTATTCTCCAAATTGTCATGCTGGATATCATTTTTTCATTTGACAGTATCTTGACAGCAGTGGGTTTGGTAGATCATGTGCTTATCATGATTATTGCGGTGGTGATTTCGCTGGGTATCATGATGGCCTTTGCCGGGAAAATCAGCCGATTTATCAATCAAAATCCGACTTTGCAGATCTTGGCCCTTTCCTTTTTGATTTTGATTGGGTTTATGCTGATGATCGAAGGCTTCCATTTCGAAGTGCCTAAAGGCTATATTTATTTTGCGGTATTTTTCTCACTTGCTGTCGAACTGGTCAATATGCGCGCCCGAAAGAAAAGCTCCGATCCGGTAGAATTAAAACCAAGGATAAGGGAAGAGGACTAAAAATGAACCCCGGATCACGATTCGGGGTTTTCTCTTTTTACATTTTATGGAAAAAGGAAAAGAAGGAAAAGTAAGTATTGGGCAAGTTTTTCAAACGATTATTTGGCCCCGGCGAAAGCAATTAGTATTGGGTTTGTTTTTAATTATCATCAGTAGGCTATCCGGTTTGATTTTACCGGGGGCGAGCAAATATTTGGTGGATGATGTCATTCCCTCCAACGACTTGGATTTATTAAAGTGGCTCCTTCTCGTGGTGGTTTTGGCTATTGTGATTCAGTCGGTCACTTCGTATTCCTTGACGCAGATTCTGTCAGTGGAGGCACAAAATCTAATTGCGAAACTTCGCTCTCGAGTTCAAAGTCATATCATCAAACTGCCCATTCGCTTTTTTGACAATACCAAGACGGGAGAGCTCGTATCGAGGATCATGACTGATGTAGAAGGAGTCCGAAATTTGGTGGGGACGGGATTTGCACAAATGATCGGAGGAATCATCACCGCGGTAATTTCCTTGTTTTTGCTGATCAGTATCAGTCCGATGATGACTTTGTATGTCTTGGTACCGGTGGCGATTTTTGGATTAGTTTCGTTAAAAGCTTTTGGAAAAATTCGTCCTATTTTCAGAGAGCGAGGCAAAATCAACGCTCAGGTAACCGGGAGATTGACCGAGACTTTAGGAGGAATCCGGGTGATCAAAGGCTTCAATGCCGAAGATCAGGAGATCAAAACGTTTGAGCGTGGCGTCGATCAGCTCTTTCAAAATGTCAAATCCAGTCTCACAGCTACCTCTTTTGTTACTTCAGCGGGAACCCTTCTCTTGGGCTTGGCCTCGGCGGGAATAATGGGGATTGGGGGCTGGATGATTATGGAAGGCGAAATGACTTTTGGGGACTTTTTGGCATTTACGCTTTATTTAGGTTTTATGATTGCCCCGATCGTCCAAATGTCCAATATCGGCTCTCAACTCACGGAGGCTTTTGCCGGACTCGATCGAACCGAAGAAATCATGAATACGCCACTGGAGTCTGATGACCGGGAGCGTACCATTGAGATGCGGGAATTTAAAGGTGAAATCAAATTTGATCAGGTTTCCTTTGCCTATGAATCTGGAAAAGAGGTGATCCGTGAAGTGAGTTTTGAAGCTCCTGCGGGTTCTGTGACCGCCTTGGTCGGTACTTCGGGTTCGGGAAAAACCACGATTGCCGGATTAGCCGCTACTTTTTTAAATCCCGATTCTGGTCGGATTACCCTCGATGGAGTGGACCTTCAAAAAGTCACCTTGGAATCCTTTCGATCTCAACTGGGTGTGGTTTTGCAGGATGACTTTCTTTTTGAAGGGACCATTCGTGAGAATATTTTATTTCCCCGGCCAGACGCTAGCGAAGAACTTTTGCAGCAGGCAGTTCATGCAGCTCACGTGCAGGAGTTTACTGACCGATTTGAGGATGGACTGGATACGCTGATCGGAGAGCGTGGCGTAAAACTGTCGGGTGGACAGCGGCAGCGGATAGCCATAGCACGGGCGATATTGGCAGATCCTAGGATCTTGATTTTGGATGAAGCCACCTCCAATCTTGATACGGAATCGGAGACGCTGATTCAAGCCAGTTTGAAAGAACTCATGAAAGGAAGAACCACCTTCGTCATCGCTCACCGATTGAGTACTATTCGACAGGCAGATCAAATTTTGGTCATAGAGCAGGGAAAGATCGTTGAAAAAGGCAAGCATGAAGAACTCATCTCCAAAGAGGGCCGCTATTATCAATTGTACACGTATCAGGCTAGAATCTAGAAGCTTGCCAAGTTTTGGAAAGCTAATTGGCTTTATCCTCCATTTTTGGTGTAGGATTTGTAATTTTGATGTCCCAAATATAAAAATGGAGTATGAGTGAATTGAAATGGTACGTCATGTACACCACATCTAGATCTGAAAAGAAAGTAGCCAAAAGACTTAAGGAAAAAGGCTGGGAAGTCTATCTTCCTCTTGTCACTGAGCTCAGACAGTGGTCGGACAGGAAGAAGAAAGTGGAGCGACCACTGTTCAATGGGTATGTATTCGTCAAGACTCAACGAAATCAGCTTTGGGAATGCTTACAGGAACCGGGAGCAGTAAAATTTGTCCACTTTTCGGGGCAGCATGCGACCGTTCGTGATGAAGATCTCGATACGATTAAGCGAATCGTGGAGACCGGAGTAGCCGTGGAAACCGACGGAAGTGAAATCGAACCGGGGGAATTTGTAAAAGTAATCGGTGGCCCCTTACAAAATATGCAAGGGGAGGTTATCGAAAAAGGAAACAAGGACTATTTTATGATTCGAATTCCGGGAATTTATCAAAATATGCTTATCAATCTTCCCAGGAAATTTTTGGAAGTCCTTCCTAAAAAGGTGGAATCTTAACTTAGAATTTATAAGGCAAAAAAAATCCCCGATTCGGTTTAGAATCGGGGATTTTTTTATTCCTTCGTTTTGGGAGCGAGAAATTTGCGGATAACGATCTGAGCCTGTGCCATATGATCTCCAAAGCGGTTGAAACCTACATTTCCATCCAAATTATCGCTGAAAGTCAGCAACATAGTTCCTTCGCCTGCGATATCTAAATATGGTCCGATCCGATAGCTCAATCCTGCACGAACGGGCACATAGCCAGTGACTATATTGTTTTTAATAGGTGTTTCTTCCGAGTTGAATGACTTAGTTTGCTTGGTGTTTACTCGCATAACTCCAAGTCCAAAACCTCCATAAATATTGAATCGGGTGCGATGCATATGATTGGAAAAAGGGATCAAGTTGATGCTTGGCATCAAGTCTATAAAAGCCACGTCTCCTCTTGCGGTAAATGAAGCATTTTCTGCAAACCAAGCATCCTGCAAAGCCTGTCCGGGATTTCCACCACTTTGGATCCACTGCACTCCGGTAGTTGCTCTGAGATCAAACATGGGGTTAAGCCGCTTGGTCATCGAAAGAGAAAAGGATGGCTTGATTTCAAAGTTAAGTGAGCGATATTGTCCACCATTGTCCAAATAGGCAAAAGAAGGTCCGATACCTAGAGAAACAATATGGTCTCTTGAAATCCGCTCTTTATAAAAATTCTGAGAAAAAGAAGAAAAGCTAATCAAAAGGAAGCCAAGAATCAGGGAAAATGGAAGGAGATTTTTCATATTATTCAGCTGTAATGCTGTCGATTATCAGAGTCTGAAAATTTGCAACAAGTATGCCAAGGAGCTAACCTGCTAGAATATAAAAACTTCAAAAGTTTGAAAAAGTTGTGATAACTATTTTGTAATCAGGTGTTTTCAAAAGCTTTTTGAATGTCCTCTTCTGTGCTCTTTAATTTTTCACGGCAGAGATTGACCAGTTCTGAAGCTTCTTTGACCAGTTCAGAAAGCTCATCCACACTTTTTTTCCCTTCTTCAAGTTGGGCGACGATCAGTTCCAATCGCTGCATGGCATCGGTATAATTCAATTCCTTCATAATGTGTCGATATCTGTGATTTTACTTTTGATTTTTTGATTCTGACTGTAGGTAATCAGTTCGTCATGTAGTTTGGGATTCGCGAGTTGAACTGGTTTTCCGCCGATTTCACTTCGCGTATAGCCTCGTGACAAAATGGATGATGGATTCAGCTGCTCGAGTTGCTTTTCTATAAAATCAAGCTGGGCATTGGCATTTTTCAAAAACAATAGTGAAGATCGATGAACTTGCTGGTTGACAAGATCCAATTTTACGCCTTGGTTTTGAAGAATATTTTTAGAGCTTAGGATTACGCGATGGTGTTTGGATTTCAGTTTTTCGCTTTCCACATTCAATCGGGATTGAACGGCACTTTTCAGCCGATGATGCGCGTGGGAAAGCTCCTCTGCTGTGGTTTTGAGTTGCTGCCGACTCAATCGGTCAATGCGGTTGATCATTAAATTGACATTTTCTTCAAAAATCCGAAATGCCGAAAGCAGGAATTCTGCTACTGCCGTGGGAGTTTTGAGTCGAGTATGTGCCACAAGATCAGCCACAGTTTCATCTCGTTCATGACCTATCCCAGTCAATACCGGTAGCGAAGTCTGTGCGATTTTTGCCGCTAGGCGATAATCATCAAAACAATCCAAATCCAATTGGGCCCCGCCTCCTCGTATCAAAACGATGGCTTCAAATCTCAATTGATCTTGATCTCTTTCGATTGCGTCCAAAGCGTTGATTAAGCCATTTACTGCCTCATTTCCTTGCATAGGAGCAGGATATAATCGATGATAAATTTTATATCCAGCGGAGTTTTGCTCCAGTTGATTGATGAAATCCCCATAACCCGCAGCAGTGGCACTGGAAATTATGGCGATCTTCTGAATGACCTGAGGAAAAGGTCTGCTGGCATTGATTCTGAGTAATCCCTCACGAGTCAGGCGGTCCAGCGTCTCTTGTCGGATTCGGGCCCTTTCTCCCAAGGAAAAAGAAGCATCAATGTCTTTGATATTTAAGCTGAAGCCGTAAACCGGGTGGAAAGTCGCCTGAACTTGCGCAAGTACTTTCATTCCATTTTTCAAGCCCGAACCTGTAATGCTTTCAAAACGAGAGGCAATTCCCCGAAAAGTAAACTGCCAGCAATTTGATCTCATCTTGGCCAAAACTTGGTTGCCTTGTTTTTCGACCAGTTCAAAGTAGGCATGACCCTGAGGAGCTTGTCTAAAGTCCGCTACTTCTCCGATTACCCAATAGGTTGGTTCGAGTTCATTTTCGAGGGTAAGTTTGATCAGTTCCCCCAATTGGGATATGGAATAGGCGTTTTGCACCAATTAATTCATTTTTTTGTAAACCTCCTGAATTTGCAAATTAAGGTCTATACTTGCTCTCAGCATGGGTAATCGAACTTGGTCCCCACAGATTCCCATGTGGGAAAGTAGATTTTTTATTCCAACCGGATTGCCTTCTGTGTACATCAGATCATTGAAGGGCAAAAGAGAAAATGCAGCCTGTAAGCTAGCATCTTCTGAACCATTACATAAATCCCGGAAAGTCGAGGGAAGGGCATTGGCCAAGACCGAAATCACTCCTTCTCCTCCAATACTGAAAATGGCTTTGCTCAAAATATCATCTCCAGAGATCAACAAAAAATCCTTCGGCTTATTGGCCGCGATCCGCATACATTGTTCCAAATTGCCACTAGCTTCTTTCATTCCGATAATATTGGGGTGTTGGGCTAGATTGAGCGTAGTATCCGCAGTCATATTGGACATGGTGCGACCGGGGACATTATAGAGAATGACAGGGACGGGACAGGCATCTGCGATGGCTGTGTAGTGAGCAATAATCCCCGTTTGGCTGGGCTTGTTGTAATAAGGGCTGACCGATAAAATCGCGTCAATTCCTTTGAAATCAGTTTGGGAGATTTGATCCAATACAGCTTGGGTATTGTTTCCACCAATTCCATAAACGATGGGCACCCTTCCCTTGGTATGTTGAATGCAGGTGCTCAGCACTAGTTTTTTCTCGGCCGGAGAAAGGGTTGCTGACTCTCCGGTAGTCCCCAAGACCACCAAATAATCAACCCCACCAGCCAAGGTGAAATCAATTAGCTTTTTTAAGGATTGAAAATCAATACTGTAATCGTCATGAAATGGAGTGACTAGCGCCACTCCTGTACCCGTAAATGGATTCATTCGTTAAGTTTATTGAGGGATGCAAAGATAAAACCTTCCAATCGGAAAGTCAGGTGATGGCTTATTTTTCGCAGTCAAATTTCGCTTGGAAATAGGACAAAGTAAAGCTAACCGGCTTAAGAGGTAACTTTTCGTTTTAATTGGCTTGAATGAGTCAATCAAACAAAAAAAACCTGAAAACCCAAAAAGCCTCTAAAACAAGCTTGATTTTAATATACCCTTAAATAAAACCAAATCTCTTCGTTTAGTTTCAGAGAAGGCAAAATTCAAATTTGTACAGATTTAGTTTTAGAAATTAGTCATGCACCATTTTAAGGAATTCATCTTCGGAGATCATGGGGACACCCAATTTCTGAGCTTTCTCCTTTTTGCTCGGTCCCATTCCTTCGCCTTCGATAATGAAATCCAGGTTTTTTGAAACGGAGGAAATATATTGTCCGCCGTGTGACTGAACGAAATCCACGATTTCATCCCGTTTGAAATTTTCCAACTTACCCGATGCCAGTATTTTCTTTCCTGCCAAAGCCTGACTTTTGGGTTGATTTGAATCCTGCTCGATTTCAAATTTCAGTCCATGAGATTGAAGCTGTGCAATGATTTTGAGGTTTTCTTCTTTTACAAAAAACTCCTGAATACTCTGAACTAAGGTTTCTCCGATACCATTGATTTCAAGTAATTGCTCTGGACTAGCTTCCATCAATTTTTGGATACTTCCAAAATGTCTGGCCAGCAATTGGGCGGTATTTTCTCCGATATTCCGAATTCCCAAAGCAAAGAGAACCTTCTCGAAGGGTTGGTTTTTGGAAGCTTTGATCCCTTCCAGCATATTGGATATGACGCCTTCCTGAAAAGTGTTTGCCTTGAGTTTTTTGATCCGATCGCGGAGTTCATCCGGCAAATCCAACGCTAACTGCAGCAGGATACCGTGAACAGTTCCTTCTTTTTTGCTGGCTTCCAGCAAAGATTCGAATTCTACTCTTCGTCCTAAAAACAAATCCAGAATCAAGGCTGCAGGGACATAATCCTCCAGCTGTGGTAGATCTTTGTGGTCTTTGAGTGCATAAATCAGCCGCTCGACCATACCCGTGTTGGCGGGGACTTTTTTCTTCCATTTGCGGATTTGATCCTGAAAGCGATGCAATGTTTCCTCCATGGGATATTCGGCTGCATCAATCAAGAACTCTTGAATCTGTTTGAAAGAAATCCCTTCGGTCAAAGCAAAGAGGGCTTTTTCAAGTGAAATATACAAAAGTCCGCTGCCTTCTTTTTCGTATTGATCCTGGCTCATTTCCAAGCCAAGCAATTCCTTTTCTCTTGCTTCCAATTCATAGATATCTGCGTAGGTTTGGATAAATCCCTGATCGATCAAAGCCCGGATTCGTTCGGTTCCCAGCGTATCGATATCCATGGCGCGCTTATGCACAAAGTGCTCAATTCGACCCAAAACCTGTGGGGGGCAGGATTCCGCATTTGGACAGAAATGCTTGGCCTCACTTTCTTTTCGCTCGAGTGCAGTACCACATTCCGGACAGCGGTCTATGTACTGAATGGGTTTAGCGTTGATTTTACGCTTTTCTGGATTGACAGCAGTGATTTTTGGGATGATTTCTCCTCCTTTTTCGACAAAAACAACATCGCCCTCATGCAAATCCAATCGTTCGATCTCATTGGCATTGTGAAGGGATGCGCGCTTGACCGTGGTTCCGGCCAAACTCACCGGAGATAAATTGGCCACAGGAGTAATCGCTCCAGTCCTACCGACTTGGTAAGTGATGGAAAGGAGTTCGGTTTCTGCACTTTCGGCTTTGTATTTATAGGCAATGGCCCAGCGGGGATTTTTGGCGGTAAATCCGAGTTCTTCCCGTTGGTCGTAGTCATTGATTTTGAGGACGACACCATCTGTGTCTAGGGGAAGCTGATGGCGTTTTTCGCGCCATTCCTCGATGTATTGAATCACTTCCTGAATGCTTCCGGCGTTTTTATAGGTTTGGGAGACGTTGAATCCCCATTTTTCGATCAGGTGAATCGCTTCTGAATGGGTGTTGACACTGAGGTTTTCACCCAAAAGCTGATAAAAGTAGCAATTGAGTCTACGATTGGCGACCACTCCGCTATCCTGCATTTTCAGGGTGCCTGATGCGGCATTGCGGGGATTGGCCAGCAATGCTTCACCTCGTTGAGCCCGCTCAGCATTGATTTTTTCAAACTCTTTGAGCGGGAGGAAAATCTCTCCACGAACTTCAAATTTTTCGGGTATCTGTTCACCTACCACGGTCAGTGGAATATTTCGAATGGTTCGGACATTGGCCGTGACATCGTCGCCTTTGGTGCCGTCTCCCCGGGTGACTGCACGGGTCAGTTTTCCGTTTTCATAAACCAGACTGATCGCTACTCCATCAAATTTCATTTCGCAGAAATACTCATAATCTCTACTACCCAATCCTTTGGCTACCCGCTCGTCAAATGCCATCAATTCCTCTAGGGTGTAAGTATTACCCAGTGAAAGCATGCGGTACTCATGGGCGACAGTTTCAAACTCCTTGGTGATGGTCCCACCAACTCGCTGACTGGGACTGTCGGGATCGAGCAGATCGGGAAATTGAGTTTCCAATCGAATCAATTCTTCCAGTAATTTGTCAAATTCAAAATCCGAGATCTCAATTCTGTCCTCTTGGTAATAAAGATGATTGTGATAATTGATTTCACGGGTGAGTTGAGCGATTCGATCGGCAGCTTCCTGATGCGTCATTGTCGGATAATTTCAAAAGATTTGACGGTAAAAATACCCAAGGAATTTGGCTTCACAAGGACAAAAAGGACAAACAAAAATCAGCGGCTGCATGAGATTCCTTGGTTATATTTGTTTAAAAATTAATCCATGGGATCCAAAGCCACCGTAGAGAATAAGATTTTAGATGTTGCGTTTCGGTTTTTTTTGAAAAAAGGCTTCCGAAAAACGACCATGGAAGAAATCGCCCAAGATCTGGGAATGAGCAAAAAGACACTGTATAAATATTATCCGGGGAAATTTGAGCTGCTCTCGGCATCCTTTGAAATGCTGAAAACCAAGCTGACCGCCAAAACTGAAGCAATTCTGGATAATCGATATATCAGTTTTCCGCTCAAATTAAAGTCAACCCTCTCCGTAGTCGCTACTTATTTGGCGCCGATCAGTCCGGAGCTTTTTGAGGATTTGAAAATTTTAGCTCCTGAAGTTTGGGAAGATTTGCGCAGCTATATTAATGAATCTGCGTATCTGCGATTTCAGAAACTGATTGCTGAGGGAGTAGAATTGGGACTGGTTAAGGCCAATCTGAATATTAGCCTCGTGGTGATGTTATATGCGGCGGCTGTTCAATCACTGCTCGACCCAAACTTTCGCTCGCAGTTTCCTCCGGGCCTTCAAAAAGGAATGGACATCCCGGCCTCTGATATTTACGATCAAGCGATTTCGATCCTTTATGAGGGAATTTTGACCGAAGAAGCCCGAAATGAATTTATCAATGCATAAAGCTTGCTTCTCTTGATTTCCCTATCTTTGCCCCTTGTTATTTCCCAGAAAATACGTTCAATCAATGACGAGTAAAAACTTCAAACGATATACAATTACCTCTGCTTTGCCCTACGCCAATGGTCCGCTTCATATTGGTCACCTGGCGGGATGCTATATCCCTTCTGATATTTATGTGCGATTTCTCCGGTTATTGGAGAAAGACGTGCTGTATGTCTGCGGATCTGATGAGCATGGTGTGGCGATTACGATCAAGGCACGAAAGGAAGGCAAAACTCCACAAGAGGTGGTAGATTTTTATCATGGATTGATGAAGGAAAGCTTTGAGAAATTCGGGATTAGTTTTGATCACTATTCTCGTACTTCTGCCAAAATTCATCATGAAACCGCCCAGGGATTCTTTAAGGATTTATATGAGAAAGGGGAATTTCTCGAGCAGCGAAATGACCAATATTTTGATGAAGAGGCTGGCCAGTTTTTGGCTGATCGCTACATAGAGGGAACCTGTCCAAAATGCGGTTTTGAACATGCCTACGGGGATCAGTGTGAAAAATGTGGCTCATCCCTCAGTCCTTCTGATCTCATCAATCCCCGCTCAAAACTGAGTGGTAGAACACCAGTTTTGAGAGAAACCAAGCACTGGTTTTTGGATTTGGCTCGCTATCAGAATTTTCTAAAAAAGTGGATTCTCGAAGATCATGCAGCTGATTGGAAAAACAACGTACTCGGGCAGTGTCGATCTTGGCTAGAGGCTGGAGATGGATTGCAGGCGCGGTCGATGACTAGAGATTTGGATTGGGGCATACAAGTGCCGCTTCAGGATGCCGAGGGGAAAGTCCTCTATGTGTGGTTTGACGCACCGATTGGATATATCTCTTCTACCAAAGAGTGGGCGGCCACCCACGGAAAAGATTGGAGGCCTTATTGGCAAAGTGAGGACTCCAAACTGGTTCACTTCATCGGAAAGGACAATATTGTATTTCACTGCATTATTTTCCCGGCAATTTTGAAAACTCATGGCGGATACGTACTTCCTGACAACGTGCCGGCAAACGAGTTTTTAAATTTGGAAGGGGAAAAAATCTCGACGTCACGAAATTGGGCGGTTTGGCTTCATGAATACTTGGAGGAGTTTCCCGGAAAAGAGGATGTCCTTCGGTACGTATTGACTGCGAACGCTCCAGAAACCAAGGATAATGATTTTAGCTGGAAGGATTTTCAAGCCCGAAATAATTCCGAATTAGTGGCTATCTATGGCAATTTCCTAAACCGGGCTGTGGTCCTGACTCACAAATATTACGAAGGGAAGATTCCGCAAAAAGGTGAACTGACTGGCTACGATCGGGAAGTATTGGAAACCCTTGCGGATTTTCCTGCCAAAATTGCCGCCTCGGTAGAGCGATACCGATTCCGAGAGGCGCTGGGGATTATGATGGATTTGGCTCGATTGGGCAATAAATATCTGGCGGATACCGAACCATGGAAAATGATCAAAACCGATGAGGTTCGCACTGCTACCATTATGAATATTGCCTTGAATATTGCCGCTAATCTGGCGATTGTTTCTGAGCCATTCCTGCCCTTTACAGCACAGAAACTATATGATTTGTTTGGAATGAAAAACAGCAAATGGAATCAGGCCGGACAGGCGGATTTGCTCCATGCTGGAGAGTCCATCGGTCAGTTGGGACTCCTTTTTGAGAAAATCGAAGATGAAGTCGTAGAAAATCAAGTACAAAAACTATTAAAAGCCAAAAAAATGAATGATGCTGCTAATCTTCCTGTCACACCGATGAAAGAGATTATTACATACGATGATTTTGCAAAGCTCGATATGCGAGTAGTGACGATTTTGGCTGCTGAGAAAATGCCAAAATCCAAAAAATTGCTCAAATTGAAAATTGATGCAGGAGTGGGAGAGAGAACCGTACTTAGTGGAGTTTCGGAGCATTTCGAGCCGGAATATTTGGTTGGAAAGCAAGTAGTCATGCTGATCAACTTGGCTCCACGAAAAATGATGGGCATTGATTCGGAAGGAATGATTTTGATGGCCGAGGATAAGGATGGAAAGCTCAAATTGCTTCAGCCGCATGAGGCTACAGCAAGTGGGTCGATCATAAGCTAAAATTCTGGAAGCTGCAATTGGGAAAGGAAAAATTCGTTCTTTCATTTAAGACCTGTCAAAGCTTGATTTGACAGGTTTTTTTATGTCTAATTTTTTAGATTTAGAAATTTAAGGAATTGTTTAATCGTGTCTTTTAGTAATTTTTTTTATAGGAATAATAGATGAATTATTAGTCGCTATTTTAGAATAAAACTTAGTTTTCGAAAATGCTTTTTTGTGACAAAAGTCACATAGGATTAGTGCCCCTTAATTTAGTTTTCTTTTTATATTCAAGCAGGTTAAAATCCGGTTCAATCACCGATCAAAATCTAAATTCCGAATCGGTTTGGTTGGCTCTTTTCATACTAAGAAAGCTTCCATCGTAGTCATAGCTACAGGAAACACCCACACCCAAAATAATTCCTATGTCAAAGAAGCTTTCCACTGAACATAAGCTCAAGCCGGCCATTGAATTAAACTCTGAATTTGGTAATTCTTTTCAGTTTGCGGCTATTGGGATGGCCTTGGTCAATCAAGACGGCCGATGGATAGCGGTAAATACAAGTTTGTGTAAAATCCTTGGGTATTCCGAAGAAGAACTCCAATCCTTGACTTTTCAGGACATCACCCATCCAGATGACTTAGAAAAAGACTTGGAGTTTGCCAAACAGCTTATTAATCGAGAAATCGACTCTTATCAAATCGAGAAACGGTATATCAAAAAGTCAGATCAGCCGATTTGGATTAATTTGACTGGGACGGCTATATGGAATGAAGACGGGAGTTTTCGATATTTTATCGCCCAAATTCAGGATATTTCACTGCGAAAAGAGGCCCTTGAGCGCCTAGCTGATCGGGAAAGGTTATTTCGAAGTATCTTCAATTCTACCTTTCAATTTATAGGATTTTTGGACAAGGATGGGGTTTTACAAGAAGCCAACCAAACAGCACTTGATTTTGCAGGCATCAAGTTGGAGGATGTGGCAGGAAAATATTTTTGGGATTGTTATTGGTGGCAGATTTCCAAGGAGACGCAGGAGAAACTTAAGTACAGCGTAGAAAGAGCCGCCAAGGGTGAATTTGTAGCCTACGAAGTGGAAGTTTGGGGGAGAAATCAGGTTCCTTCGACGATTGTATTCAATCTAAAGCCGGTTTTTAATGCCGAGAATAATGTTTTGGCCTTAATCGCAGAGGGAAGGTTGATTCAGGATATTGTAGAGACGAGGAATGAGCTAATTCAAAAAAATCAAGAATTGGAACAATTTACTTCTATCGCTTCCCATGACTTGCGTGAGCCGCTTCGCATGATGAAAAGTTTTGGGGAATTGCTGCAGCGAAATTATTCCCAAAAGCTAGATGAAAAGGGAATCAAATACATCAATATGATGGTCGGTGCCACGCGGAGAATGGGCAATTTGATTGAGGATTTGCTTCGGTACAGCAGGTTAGGCAATGATCTGACCCCTTTGGAGGAAGTTTCTGTCGCTGATTTGCTTAGCGAAATTAAGGGGCTTTATGGAGAATTGATTGATGAAAAAAATGCCACGCTACGCTACGGAAACTTACCTGTTATCCAGGGGAGAAGATTACCCCTTCAACTGTTGTTTCAGAATCTGATTGGGAATGCCTTGAAATATCAAGCTCCGGGAAACTTGCCTTTGATTTCTATTGAAGTTGAGGATGTGGGGAGTTTTTGGAAATTCAGTATCGCAGATAATGGAATAGGAATAGATAAAAAATACCTGGAGGATGTTTTTAGCCTATTCAAAAGGTTGCACACCAATCAAGAATATCCCGGAACAGGCTTGGGACTTTCATTATGCAAGAAAATTGTATATCAGCACGGTGGAGAAATATGGATAGAATCCGAGTTTGGTAAGGGCAGTACGGTTTATTTTACTATTAAAAAACAATGAATACCTTTAATGAGAATGCACTGTATTGGGTTTTAGTAAAAAAAGATAGGGCTTGAGCAAAATTGATTTGGGAAAATTAAAATCTGAAGAGTAAAAATTCACAATAAGAATCCTGATAAATTACGATGAAAACCTATACTTTCCTTTTGATAGAAGACAATGAAGGGGATGTGCTGTTAATGTCAGAGGCTCTTGAAGAATCCGGTATTCCATTTCGGTTGATTGGATTGCAAACAGGGCAGGAAGCCATCGATAAAATTAACCAATTTGATCAGAGTGAATTGCCAGATTTGGTGATTTTAGACATCAATCTCCCGGTAAAAAACGGATTTGAAGTCATGAGGGAAATCCGAAATAATCCCAAGACGGCTGCCTTGCCTGTGATGATTTTATCTACCTCCTCCAATCAGGAAGACAGGCGAAAAGCCGGTCAATTTCAACCTAAACTTTTTTACACCAAACCATCTGATTTTGGTGAATTCCCTGCTTTAGTCGAGGCTATTGTTTCTATTTTGCCCAAGGAACTCGAGAAATAGATTTTATTGCCTGGTTTGATTAATGCAAAGGCCGCTTTTTAATCATACCGCCTTTGGTGTCTTTGATGGGATATTGGATGACAAAAGCCTTGGGATCGATTTTGTCGATTTCGGTTTGGATTTTGGTGATTTCCAATCGGGTAATGACACAGAAAAGTACATTTCGATCCGGATTTTTAGCTTTCTCACCAAAACCTCCATCGGCTTTAAATGCCGTCACACCCCGTCCTAAGTCGTAGGTGATTTTCGTTTTGATTTCATCTGAATAATTGGAAATAATCATTACCCCGATATATTCTTCCACACCATTGATGAGAAAATCAACCATTTTAGATGCCGAGAAATACGTCAGCATGGAATACATGGCGGTTTCTAAATTGACAAATATGGCCGCTACGATAAAAAGCAACACATTGAAAACGGTGATAAAATCTCCCACTGTAAGACTCGATTTCCGGGAAACCTGAATCGCCAAGACCTCGGTCCCGTCAATCACGGCCCCACCCCGAATTGCAAAGCCGATTCCACTTCCCAAAAAAAATCCGCCAAAGACGGCGATCAATAATTTATCAGCTGTGATCGCGGGGATTTCGATGTAATGGACCAAAAGCGCCAAGGCAAAAATGGCTAGCGTACTTTTAATGGCAAACCAAAGGGAAACCTGACGATATCCTAAATATATAAAAGGTAAATTGACCAAAATGATCAACACGGATAGATTGAGGGGAGTGAGCATTTCCAGCAAAAGTGAAACACCCATCGCCCCACCGTCAAAAAATCCATTGGGTAAAAGAAAGCCTTTCAATCCGATACTTGCCATCACCACACCGATTCCGATAAAAATCACATCTTTGACCTGTCTCCACACCGTGACTCGCTGGGCCCAGGCCGTATCCGGAATAGTTATAATTCGTTTCACCATATTCCAAAAATACGATTTCTTATTTGAGATCAGGGTTCATTTTATTTGATAGTCTTTTGAGTATTAAACTTCGGAAGAATAGATTGCTTCATTCGACCGATTAAATGGATTGAATCGCCTTTTAGGGCAAAAAATGGATAAATGATTTTTTGATTTTAATTTGAACCTAAAGAAACCATTTTCTCAAAATAATTTGAATTCCAAGTTAATTTTTTATCTTAAAGATGATTTTTAAATAAAAAATATGAAGACAGAAGGGTATTCGAGTGAGGGGCACTTTGACGAGATGTTCACCTCAGATGGGGAAATTCGCGGACATTATGAGGAGTATTTCAACTACCTCAGCAAAGCCTCCAATAAAAAAATGAGGCAACTCCAGCATTCTGCAAATAAGGCTCAGAAGGCGATGGGGATGACTTTTAATGTCTACCATGATAATCAGGGATTGGAAAAAATCCTGCATTTGGACATTGTCCCGCGAATCATTTCCAATACAGAATGGAAGAAACTCGAGGCAGGATTGAAGCAGCGAATCCATGCACTCAATCTTTTTCTGCAGGACATTTACAATGAACAAAAAATACTCAAAGACGGAGTCGTGCCCGCTGAACTGATTTTGGGTTCCAAGGATTTTCTCAAACCCTGTATCGGATTGACTCCTCCCAAGGGGATTTGGTGTCATATCACGGGGACAGATTTGATCCGGGACAAAAACGGCGAGTATTATATTTTGGAAGATAATCTTCGCTGTCCGTCGGGAGTTTCCTATATGCTCGAAAGCCGGGAAATTATCAAGCGAGCCTATCCTCAGTTATTTAATGACGAAGGGGTCATGCCCGTGTCTGATTATCCGGCCAAACTCTTGAAGATGCTTCAATATTTGTCCGACAAATCAAAACCAGTCGTGGGGGTGTTGACTCCGGGGATTTATAATTCAGCCTATTTTGAGCATTCCTATTTGGCGCTGCAGATGGGCGTCGAGTTGGTAAACGGAGTCGATCTGATCGTAAAGGATAAAATAGTCTACATGCAGACGACCAAAGGGCTAGAGCAAATCGACGTACTTTATCGAAGAATCGACGATTCGTTTCTTGATCCATTGACTTTCAATCCTGAATCTATGCTGGGAATACCGGGAGTTTTTGAAGCTTACAAGGCTGGAAATATTGCATTTGCCAATGCACCGGGAACAGGGGTTGCGGATGATAAAGCCGTATATGCCTACGTTCCCCGGATTATCAAATACTACCTGGACGAAGAACCGATTTTAAATAATGTGCCGACTTATCTCTGCCGTGAGGAAAAAGACAGAAAGTATGTGTTGGAGCACATTGACCAGTTGGTAGTGAAAGAAACTAATGCGGCAGGTGGGTACGGAATGCTCATCGGTCCAAAATCCGACAAGGAGGAGCACGAAAAATTTCGCCAGCTGATCAAGGACAATCCTAATAATTACATTGCCCAGCCGACTTTGTCGCTTTCGACCGTGCCTTGTCTCACCGAGAATGGAATCGACGGAAGACATGTCGATTTAAGACCCTACATTTTGTACGGGGATGAGATCGAGGTAATCCCGGGTGCCCTGACTCGAGTCGCATTAAAGAAGGGGTCCTTGGTCGTAAATAGCTCCCAGGGTGGGGGAAGTAAGGATACTTGGGTGTTATACAATTAATCAAATCAAAATGCTTAGTAGAGTAGCAAGTCATATCTATTGGCTGGGGAGGTATCTGGAAAGAGCCGAAAACTATGCCCGATTTATCGATGTCAATTTTAACCTGATGCAGGATCTCCCTGCGGATCTCAAAGAACAGTGGGAACCTCTAGTCATGGCCACGGGAGATTTAGAACTGTACCAAAGAAAGTACGATGGATTTGAGCGTCATCAGGTGATGTTTTTTCTGACTTTCGATGCAGATAATCCTAACTCTATGCTTTCAGCAGTCACCAATGCCCGGGAAAATGCCCGGATCATCCGGGAAAACCTGAGCAAAGAAACCTGGGAAAAAGCCAATGAGCTCTATTACATGCTTCAATTGGGTTTGGAAAAAAAAGTGTGGAAGAAAGAAGATCCCAGAGAGTTTTACGAGCAGGTGAAAAATCAAATATTGTTGCTTTATGGTCTCGCCGACGCTACGGTAGCTCGGACAGAGGGATGGTATTTTAGACAGCTAGGTCAGCTGCTCGAGCGGGCAGACAAGACTTCCCGGGTGCTTGATGTCAAGTATCACATTCTTTTACCCTCGGTTTTCGAGGTAGGTACTCCGATGGATTTCTTGCATTGGATGGCTTTACTGAAATCAGTCACTGGATTCAATACGTACCGGAGGCTATATGGGAATATTGATCCCTCCGGAGTCGTGGAGTTTCTTATGCTTAATAAATACTTCCCGAGATCTATATTCTACTGCATTAAAGAAGCTGAGCGCTGCCTGCACTGTATTTCAGGCAGTAATTCGGAAGGCTTTAATAATTCGGCTGAAAAAGCAATGGGAGAATTACGGTCCCGCTTGGAGTATTCGGAGGTCGATGATATAATTTCTGTCGGTCTTCATGAATATTTAGATAAACTTCAGCTAAAAATCAACCATATTTCCGATCTCATTGACATCAATTATTTCCGGATCAAGGATAATTATGTCTCACAATCTCAATCACAAGCATGACATTCTGCCTCGGCATAAAAACCAAACATGGTCTCATAGGCCTATCTGACACTAGAATAACTTCTGGAAGCGAAACCACCACTTCCAAAAAAGTCTATGTGGTCAACAAGCAAAAGCACTCCTTTTTTATTATGACCTCAGGTCTTCGCTCTGTCAGAGACAAGGCAATCACCTATTTCTCCGAAGTGATCGAGCGACAGGATGATTCTTTTTCCAAGCTTTATCAGGCAGTCAATGAATTTGGGAATCAGGTAAAAATAGTCGCCAAAGAAGACAAGGTCCATTTGGAGGAGGCTGGATTAAATTTCAATCTTTTCTCCATCATTGGAGGGCAGTTGAATGAAGACACTGAACCGAAACTCTATTTACTCTATCCTCAGGGCAATTGGATCGAAATCCGTAGAGGAACACCTTTTGTAATTATTGGAAATTCCGGATTTGGAAATCCAGTGTTGAGGCGCTCACTTCATTTTGATGATTCGATGGAATATGCCCTGAAATGTGCTTTTTTAGCCTTCGATGCGACCCGGATCTCTGCCAATGATGTGGATTTCCCCATAGATACGGTGATATTAAGAAACAACGAATACTACATCAAAGAAAAGCGGTTTGAGCAAAAAGAATTGGAGCATGTCTCTGCTTTTTGGAATGAGCGGATAAAAAGCGCCATTGCCGAGCTCCCATCCGATGTTCTGAGAAGCGCTATGGAGGAGGATCTGGACGTTTATTCAGGTGGAAATTAAATCATGCGTGTTCATGTAAATCATCTTTCCCGATATGAGTACAGTGCTGAAGTCCAACTTGGAATCCATCACCTTTTCCTTCTGCCTCAGTATAGACCTTATTTTAGTTTAGAACAGGAAAATATTAGTATTTCTCCAACAGCCGAGGGACAAAATTATAGACAGGACCTTTTTGGAAACTGGTTTAAACAAGCCTGGTTTTCCATTCCCACCCAAAGTCTAACCATCAAAACCGAATGGATTTTTACCCTTCATCAGTTCAATCCATTTGCTTTCATTATCGAACCTAATTTTGAACAAACAGGCTGGAAAAACCCCGATTTTCAGTTTTCGTATCAGGAAAAATCCAGTTTTCTTTCTCCTTATATCACAATGGAGAAAAGAGAGACATTTTCTGATTTTCTGTTGGGAATGAAAGCGAAGTCCTCTGGATTGATTGACTTTTTGGTCAATCTGACTCAGGAGATTTATCAAAACTGGTCCCATGAAATCCGGCATGAGCAAAATGTCTGGGAAGGAGAGTTTACTTTCTCGGGGAGAAGTGGATCTTGCAGAGATCTTGCTCTGATGCAGATGCAGATGTTGAATTCGATAGGATTGGCTACCCGTTTTATCAGTGGATATGCTTTCAATCCCGATTTGGATGAGGGGCATGAATTGCACGCTTGGCTGGAGGTTTTCCTTCCGGGAGCAGGTTGGGTCGGTTTGGATCCCAGCTTGGGCCTACTGACGGATCATCGGTACATACCTTTGGCCTGTCATCCTGATCCAGCTTTGACATTGCCCGTTCAGGGGACTTTTGGAGGAAAAGCGGATTCGATTTTGAAGACCTTTGTGGATTTGAAATTGTTAGGTTAAATTTTTTTCAATTTGCTCTGACGGCGGCTTTTTCTGGCATTTCAAAAATATCTTCATCCAACTCATTCTCCGTCAGCGTGACACCAGCCAGACTAACCTGATTTTGAACTCTGACCGCAGTATCTCCATCTATTAGATATCCGGTGAGTAATCGTGGAAACTTCATTCCATCTGTTTCCCGATAGTCCTCATATTTCATTCCGCTGATGATTTGATTCGAAGGATTGAAAAACGTCACCCGATAGAGCACCCATTCGATCATCTGAGTCTCCGGATCAATCAAGACCTCATAGGAATTAGCGGGAGTTCGGTAGCTTTCCAAATTTGATTTTGCCTCTAATCGCTCGTATTCTTTTCCATTGAATCTTCGGTTTTCCATCTTCGAAACTTGAATGGAAGTGTCCGTCAAAATATAAGGCATACTATAAAAGTAAAAATATAGATTGTGATAATAATCCACCGACTGACCTCCAAATGATTGTCGGTTTGGTGCGACCCAAATACCTTCTCCATCATTTCCCACCTGAAATCCAGCCGCATCAATTCTCGCTTTTCGATCAGTCAAATTGAAAAAGTGATTTTCCTGCTGAAGATTACTTTCGTGAAATAGCGTGTAAGACATGCCTTCAGATTCGATCCATTTTTGCCAGTTTCCGTGGGCCTCCAGTACTTCCAAAAACTCTTCCGGCTGCTCCATTCGAGGATCGGGACCTGTTTTTCCGCAGGAGATCAAAATCAAAAGAAGAAGGGAATAAAAGACACGTTGGGTTTGATGTTTCATGGCTTGGGTGATTAGAGAGTTTGAAGATAGGAATTGGGATGGGTTTTGAGCGCAATCTCTATCAGGTCGGCCTAAAAATTAGCCGTTCTTATATTTTTTTAGAATTGATCTTAATAATAAGAATCTTTTCTGTTAATTTTGACCAAATCTAAATAAGAAGCTTATGGCCGCACGCTCTTCTGCCTGGAAAATCACCCGGAAAGTTTTTGATAAGATTCATTTGTATGCTGGGTTAATCTCAGGATTGATTGTTATCGCTGTTTGCTTGAGCGGTACCATCTATGTTTACAATACCGAAATCAAAGAATGGGCAGATTCTGAGCGGTATTTTGTGGAGGCATCTGGAGAGCGACTTTCTCTTGATGAATTGAAGTCAACCTTAGAAAATGATCTTCAAGGTTCGGTAACTGGAGTTTTTGTTCAAAACGGGCAGGACCGATCTGTTCAAATGACCTTGCTCAAGGATGGCGAAAAGGGCAGAGGAACGACCTATTTTGTGAATCCCTATTCGGGGGAAATTTTGGCTGATAATACTGAGCAAACAGCAACTGAAAAATTTATGCGGACCCAGTTTTCACTTCACCGATGGTTACTTTTGGATCGAATCGAAGAGCCTATTTTTGAAAGTATGAGTAATATGCAACTCGGAAGGCTGATCAATGGCATCGCCACTTCTTTGTTTTTGCTTGGGGTGATTACAGGGATAGTGATTTGGGTGCCACAAAAAGCCAAAACATGGAAACAAGGTCTTCAAGTTAAATGGTCTGGCAACTGGAAACGGGTCAATCATGACCTACACAATACCATGGCATTTTATTCCTTGATCGCACTTTTTATCATGTCCGCGACAGGCTTATTCTGGTCGTTTGAATGGTATCGGGAAGGTTGGCAAAAAACCTGGGATACTTATCAGGCACCAACTTCTAAAAATGAAGTAAAGGAGGAAACTCCAACTGTCGAACCTGGTCCTGTTCAAGAATTTTCGCTGGAGTTGGCGCTTGCCAAAGGAAATGAAACATTGACTTATCCAGGCAATTGGCGTATTTCTCTCCCAAAAGACGGTTTAAGTCCCATCGGATTGACCAAATACCGAACAGGTTTTTTTGCCCGATCAGGTGCTGATCAAATCTCCTTGAATCAAGCCGATCTTTCGGTGTCGGAGACGCGACTTTTTTCGGATTTGTCGGTAAGACAGCAAATCGGTCGCTCAGTCAAAAGTCTCCACATGGGGGATATTTTTGGCCCATTTACTAAATTTCTTTGGTTTTTGGCGTGCTTGATCGCTACCTCGCTTCCGATCACCGGAACTTTGATCTGGTGGAATAAGCGCAAGAAGAAAAAGCGCCCCACTTCATCCAAGGTCAAGAAGCAAGTCGCTGAGATGGCTTGATTTTATAGAAGATGAAGGTTTAAATCATTCAAGGATTCCGAATGCAGGATAAGTATCGGACGGGAGGGAAGCTCATTTTCTGAAAGCACTCGTTCCGTTGTTTTATTTTCTTTGGCACTTTAACACGCTTTTTTAGCACTTAATTTCAAAAAGATCTGAGGGGTGAAATATTGGTTTAGCTTGAATTCAATTTCAAACTAAAACGATTAGCTATGTATTTTAATCTCAGATTATTTTCAATTTTAGCCCTTGGTATTTTGGGCTTTTTTAGTTTCGCATGCCAAAATCAGGAGAAAACCGAAACGATTTCTATGGAAACCGAGGAAGAGCCTACGGGGCAAGAACTCGTAGAAAGAGGGAAGTATTTAGTCGAAATCATGGGCTGCAATGACTGCCATTCTCCGAAAAGAATGGGCGAAAGGGGGCCTGAGATTATTCCCGAACTTGCATTATCGGGTTTTCCGGCAGACGGGCAGATTTTAAAATTTGACGATCCACTGATCAAAGAAGGTTTTGGCATGATGTATCCTGACTTGACCGGAGCTGCCGGTCCTTGGGGCCTTTCCTTTGCCGCCAATCTTACGCCGCATGAAACCGGGCTGGGAAATTGGACTTTGGAGCAGTTTACTATTGCTCTAAAGGAAGGCAAGTCAAAGGGGATTCGCACCAATCGAATGCTTTTGCCTCCGATGCCATGGCAGAATTATGTCGGAATGATGGATGCTGATATCGAGGCTGTTTTTGAATACCTCCAAAGTATTACGCCTGTGGACAATGTGGTGCCCCAACCTATCGGCCCCGGAGATATGTAATTTGCTCAAAAACAGTGGGCTGTTGCGTGCATCTGAGGCTTGTTTTTTATCATACTTTCACTTTCTCCAAATCTTGAAGAAATCAAAGGGTGAGCAGCTTCTTGCTCCAAATTTGATTCATCGAAAAATTGATTTGAATTATCCTATTCAAAATTTAATTGTAGCAAATGAATGATATTTCAATTTTTTTAAACAAGAATTGGTGCAGAAGTGCTATTCTGTGGATCCACTGATCCAAATAAATCAAGATTGGGGCTAGTGTCCTAGGTGTATTGACACTTCGGTAGTGAATGCTTTTTTGCATTTTCAGAATAGAGTAGATCCCATTATTTGGGTTGAATTTCCAGATATTCCGAGTATTTTTCCTATTGAAAAATGGAATGGTGAATGAATAATGATTTGATTTCTATCCGGATGAAATTTTCTTTCTTTCTGGTTTTTATTTCCTTTTGTGCCCAGGCACAGGAAAAAGCTTGGATGCTAGGACCTTTTGTCCGTCCAGAAAATGCACAGCCGATTATTAGCCCACAATCCAACACTACCTTTCAGGATCCGGTTTCTGGAGCAGTGGTGAATTGGGAGTCTATGGCCACTTTCAACCCTGCTGCAATAGTGAAAGATGGAAAAGTTCATGTGCTCTACCGGGCGGAGGAAAAGCTTGGTGAAAAGGAAATAGGAGGGCATACTTCTCGCTTGGGAATGGCGATATCTGAGGATGGCTTTTCTTTTTTCAGGGAAAAGGAGCCAGTATTTTTTCCTCAATCCGATGATCAGAAAAAATACGAATGGCCGGGTGGAACAGAGGATCCAAGAATTGTCCAAACTGCAGATGGACTTTATGTTTTGACTTACACCCAGTGGAATCGGGAGGTACCGAGGTTGGCTTTGGCCACATCGAAAGACTTGAGGACTTGGGAAAAACACGGGCCAATCTTTGAAAACTGGAAAGATGGAAAATACCATCAGGTCGAATCCAAATCCGGTGCGATCGTCACCGAACTGAAAAATGGAAAATTGGTGGCAGCCAAAATTGGCGGGAAATATTGGATGTATTATGGGGTGCCGAATATTTGGTTAGCTCATTCGGAAGATTTGATCAACTGGATCCCGGTCGAAAATCATGAAGGAAACCGAGTGCCAGTTTTGAGTCCACGTCTCGGGTATTTTGATTCTTGGTTGGTAGAGGCTGGTCCGCCGCCCTTGCTTACCGAGGAGGGAATCGTCGTTTTATATAATGCTGGAAATACTGGAGACATCGGTATGGAAGGAATGGGAAATCGAGTCTATTCTGCCGGGCAAGCACTTTTTGATGCGAATAAGCCTTGGAAGCTGTTGGATCGATCTGAGGAGCCTTTTATTAAACCCGAACTTCCTTTTGAAAAATCCGGTCAATATCCCGAAGGCACGACTTTTTTGGAGGGGTTGGTTTATTTGGATGAAAAATGGTTGTTGTATTACGGAACAGCCGACAGTATGGTAGGGGTGGTTTCGGCTCCTGCATCCAAATATTAAGTAAACTTTAAGGCTGGGAAATCAATTTTTTCCACAAAAATTCTGAAACTTGATTATGCGAATTTTGGTGGTCGAAGACGAATCGGGAATTTCCAGTTTTCTCAAGCAGGGATTGGAGGAGGAAAATTATGCAGTGGACGTTACGGATAATGGTAAATCCGGCCTTGAGCTTGCTCTTTCGGGAGAATACGATCTTTTGCTTTTGGATTGGATGCTACCGGGAATAAGCGGAATTGAATTGACGAGACAATTCCGGATGAATTTTCCAGATACGCCGATCATTTTTCTTACTGCCAAAGACACAGTGGATGAGACGGTTTTTGGCTTGCAATCCGGAGCCAACGATTACATCAAAAAGCCCTTTCATTTTGAAGAATTGCTTGAGCGAATACGTGTGCAGCTTCGAAAGCGAGAAAAAGAAAATGAGGTACTGACTTTAGGTTCAATTCGTCTTTTGCCTCAGAGTTTTCAGGTTTTTAAGGGTTCTGAGGAGATTCAGCTGACCCAAAAGGAATTTGCTCTGCTGGAGTTTTTGATCCGAAACAAAAATAAGGTTTGTCGACGGACCCGAATAATCGAATCGGTTTGGGATATCCATTTCGAATACAATACCGGGGTGATTGATGTTTTTATCAATTCGCTGAGAAAAAAACTGAATCTCCACAAGGATGAGGACTATATTCAAACGATCAGAGGAGTGGGTTATATGGCAAAGGAATTATGAATCTTTCCTACAAAGAGCGCATTGCACGCCGATTGACTGCGGTGACTTCCTTGATCATTTTGTTGGTTTTTGGGATTATTTATGCCGTGGTTTATTTGACGGTCATCAATGCGATAGATCGTGATCTCAAATTAGAAACAGATAAGCATAGAAATCAGATTTTTTTGGTGGATGGGGAAATTCGTTTTGCACATAAAGACGAATGGGAAGAGCAAGAACACACCCAGCTTCAAATCAACCCGATATTTATTGAAATTGTGGATTTGGAAGGCAAAAGCATGGATCGCTCGCCAAACTTGCAGAATAATCACCTGAGTTTTTATCCCGATCGAGCGGTAAGCGGAGAAGCCTGGACCTTAAAGACAGGTTCGCGCGAGCTCCGACAAATGCAGATTCCTCTCATCAACCAAGGCACAAAGGAAGGCTATATGCTGGTAGCCAAATCCTTTGAAGACCCGAGAAATACACTCACCAACCTGCGAAACACTCTTTTGGTCCTTTATCCGTTGATTCTGATATCACTTTTTCTGACCATGCGATATCATGCAGATCATAGTATTCAGCCCATCAGGAGAATCATCCAAAAAGCAAATCAAATCACACAATCCAACCTAAATGAACGGATTCCACCGACCGAATTGAATGATGAAATCGGCCAGCTCACGGACTCCATCAATGGACTTTTGAGTCGATTGGAGCAAGCCCTCCTCCGCGAAAAACAATTTACTTCTGATGCTTCTCACGAGTTACGAACGCCCTTGGCGGTTTTGCGGGGGACTTTGGAAGTGCTCATTCGAAAACCGAGGACCGCAGAGGAATACGAAAGTAAAATACAGGAATCACTCAAGTCCATTGATCGAATGTCTGCGATTATTAATCAGCTTTTGGCTTTGGCACGGACAGAAAGCGGAACTAGCCAAGTCAAAGAAGAGGTGGAGTTGATTACACTTTGTGAAGATATCGCAGATGAATTGACCAAGCAGAAGGAACGAAAAGTACGTTTCGAATGTGAGGTCAGTGCGCCGATTTTTGTACAGTGCAATGAAAAATCGCTAAGAATGATAATCCAGAATCTGCTGGAAAATGCCATCAAATATTCTCCCAAAGAAACGGATGTGATTTTGAAAATCGACAAACAGGAGGAGGGAGCGGTAATTCAGGTAATTGACCAGGGTGAGGGCATTTCTGCAGAAAACCTGAGCAAAATATTTGATCCATTTTATCGACAGAAAAGTGCAATCGAGTCCATGATCCCCGGCTCAGGTTTGGGTTTGGCCATCGTCAAAAAACTCGTCGAAGAAGGAGGTCTAAAAATCAATGTCGATAGTGCTTTGGGCAAAGGAAGTATCTTTTCAATAATTTTTCCGCTGAGATCTTAAGGCAATCTTAAGGTAGAACTAAGGTTGGATTAAGACAGGTTTAAGACCTTTGGGCAAAACACCCACACGTTATGCTTGACCGGATTATCCATTGGAGTATTTCCAATAAACTTATCGTAGGAATTTTCACCCTGATTTGGATAGGTTTTGGGATTTATTCCTTGATGAATATACAGATCGGTGCCGTTCCCGATATTACCAACAATCAAGTTCAGGTCATCACCACTTCGCGAAATTTGGCCACTGAGGATGTGGAGAAATATTTGACTTATCCCGTCGAATTGGAAATGGCCAACCTTCCCGGAGTCAAAGAAATCAGATCCATTTCAAAATTTGGGCTCTCGGTCGTTACCATCGTTTTTGAAGATGACATGGGGACTTATCTTCCGAGACAGTTGATCGCCGAGCGAATCAAAATCGCCGAGGAACGGATTCCCGCAGGATTTGGCAAGCCATTTATGGGGCCGATATCCACTGGTCTAGGGGAAATCTACCAATACATCATTGATGTCAAGCCGGGCTATGAGGAGCAGTATTCGATTACTGATTTGCGGACTATTCAGGACTGGTTAGTGCGTCGTCAACTATCGGGGATTCCCGGTGTGGTGGAGGTCAATACCTGGGGGGGATTTCTCAAGCAATATGAAGTGGCGATCAATCCCGAGCGACTTCGCGCCATGGAAATCAGCATCCAAGAAGTTTATGAAGCGCTTCAAAAAAATAATTCTGTCGCGGGTGGTTCCTATATCGAAAAGAGCAATTTAAGCTATTTTATCCGAGGAGAAGGGCTTGCCGAAAACCTTCAGGATATCGAAAATATCGTAGTGACAAACCGCTCCGGATCTCCTGTTTATGTTCGGGATATTGCAAAAGTAGGTTTTGGTGCGGCCAATCGATTTGGTGCCATCACTGCCAATGGGGAAGGTGAAAAAGTACTCGGTCAGATCATGATGCTCAGAGGGGCGGATTCTAAACGGACGATCGATGAGGTCCGGGATCGAATTGCCGAAATCGAAGGCTCGCTCCCCGAAGGAGTTTTTATCAATGGATTTTTGGATCGTTCCGAGTTGATCGGTCGGACCACTTTTACCATTGCCGAAAACTTGATTTTGGGATGCTTGATTGTGGTGTTTGTGGTGGTTTTGCTTTTGGGAAATTTCCGTTCAGGCTTGGTCGTTGCATCGGTGATTCCCTTGAGTTTGCTTTTTGCCTTATCGCTCATGTATATTTTTGGTGTGGATGCTAATCTGATGAGCATGGGAGCCATTGATTTTGGGATTATTATCGATGGAGCGGTGATCATCGTAGAGTTTATCGCCTTTCGATTTACCCAATCTTCCGAAAGGCTCTCCGCGCTTACGCGATCTGAGCGCAAAGAAGAGCGAAATAAAATAGCCTTTGAAGGTGCTTCCAAAATGATGCATTCCGCAGTTTTTGGACAGATTATCATTATCATCGTCTTTATTCCTATTCTGTCGCTTTCGGGAGTGGAAGGGAAAATGTTTCGACCGATGGCGGAGGTATTCAGCTTTGCCCTGATTGGTACGATGATTTTGGGAATAACCTACGTACCGGTAGTTTCTTCCATATTCCTCAAATCCACTGTACCCGGTCCCAAGAATATTTCGGTAAGAATCATCAATACCTTAAACCGTTTTTATGATCCTACGATTCGATGGGCTTTGAATCACAGCAAAGCTGTTTTGGGTTTTGCTGCCGGATCTTTGGTGGCCGCCGCAGTGATTTTTTCTCAGATGGGTTCTGAGTTTGTCCCGACACTGGATGAGGGTGATTTTGTCATTCAGCCTGTCTTAAAAACGGGAACTTCTCTAAGCAGTACGGTAGAGACCATCACCCAAATGGAGCAGATTTTATTGGAGTTTCCCGAGGTAAAACAAGTGGTCACCCGAATCGGTGCTGCTGAAATTCCCACAGACCCGATGTCCATGGAAGAGAGTGATGTGATCGTCACCCTCCATCCGCCTTCCGAATGGACAGTCGCCACCAAAGATGATTTGGCAGAGAAATTTAAGGGAGCTTTAGCCGTTATCCCGGGATTGGATTATGAGTTTACTCAGCCTATCGAGATGAGATTTAATGAATTGATCACGGGGGTAAGGGCTGATTTGGCGATTAAGATTTTTGGAGAGGATCTGGACGAATTGCTCCGATTGGGAGAAGAGATCACTTCTGCTATCCAAGGAGTAGAGGGAGCGGCTGATATTATTTTGGAAAAAGTAGACGGGCTTCCTCAGATGAAAATCGAATACGATCGAGTCAAAATCGCAAAATACGGTCTGAATACGGCCGATCTTAATGCTATTCTTACGATGGGATTTGCCGGGGAAACCGCCGGAAATGTTTTTGAAGGAGAGCGACAGTTTGATTTGGTGGTAAGATTTGACAAACCCTTCCGGGAAGACCTCCAAAGTTTAGAAAATACTTCCGTAAAACTACCCGATGGAGGATCGGTGCCTTTTTCGGAGTTGGCAAAAATCAGCTATACCCAAGGTCCGGCTAAAATTTCCCGTGATGATACCCGGCGGAGAATTGTCGTCAGTGTCAATGTCAGAAATCGCGATCTTCAGTCAGTAGTGGATGACATTCAGGAGATTATTGGTCAGAAAATCAACCTTCCGGAAGGATATCGGGTAGATTATGGCGGTCAGTTTGAAAATCTCCGTCAAGCACGAAACCGGCTTCTTTTGGCTGTACCAGTGGCTTTGATTTTGATTTTTGTTCTCTTATATTTTGCTTTTTCATCTGCTCGGGATGCCTTGATGATTTATTCTGCCATTCCGCTTTCTGCTATTGGTGGGGTCCTTTTGCTTTGGATGAGGGATATGCCTTTTAGCATCTCAGCAGGTGTTGGGTTTATCGCGCTTTTTGGAATCGCCGTACTCAATGGGATCGTACTTATCGAACACTTCAAATCCATGGAAAATAAATTTAATTCGATTCAGGACTTGGTGATTTCCGGTGCCAAAGAACGATTGAGACCCGTACTTTTGACGGCGTCAGCTGCGGCCTTGGGGTTTTTGCCGATGGCAATGTCAGGCTCTGCAGGAGCGGAAGTTCAGCGTCCTTTGGCGACGGTGGTGGTAGGCGGATTGATTTCGGCTACGCTGCTGACTTTGGTGGTTTTGCCGGTTTTGTATGTGATTTTTCACAATAAAAAAAACAGGATCAAAGGCTCGGGAAAAAAGATCGCACTGGGAATGATATTCCTGGTTTTTGCTTTTCCAGGATGGGCACAAAGCTCAGATCCCATTTCACTTTCGGAGGCTCTAGTGATCGCCAAATCAAGAAACTTGCAGATTCAGTCCGTGGAAAAATCGCTCAAAGCGGCCGAGGAGCTCAGAAAATCGGGTTTTGATTTGGAAAAAACTCAGGTGTTTTATGGTTATGACAAAAATGACTTGGCAGAAAATGGTATTTTCAACCGTGTGGCGGGTATTAGGCAGAGTTTTGCATTTCCTTCACTCTATACTGCCAACCGAGGTGTGTTTCAAGCTCAGGCTGAAAAATCTCAAGCTAATTTTCGCCTTGCTGAGCGACAACTGGAAAAGGATGTCAGTCTCGCCTATGTAGAAGCAGCCTTTTGGCGTGAGTCACTTCAGAATTTGGAATTTTTGGACAGTTTGTATGGGGCTTTTGCACAGGCAGCTCATCGGAGATTTGAACTGGGGGAAAGTAATCTTTTGGAAAAATTGACAGCAGAAAGCAAGCAGCGCGAAATCCAACTTCGGAAAAATGAATCCGAACAAGAATACCAAATTGTATTACTTCGATTAAAAGAACTGCTCAACTGGGAAGGAGATTTGATCATTTCGTCTGAACCCATCGATTTGCCCATGCCAGAAGCGGAAGCTTTTCATCCCTTATCTCAGTGGTATCAGGCCGGAAAAGAAGAAGCTCAACTGATGACCAAGCAAGACCGGAGAAAGCTGCTTCCGGATGTTAGTTTGGAGGTTTTCAGGGGAACCAACCCCGGGCCAGATGCTCAAGTTTATCCGGGATTTCAGGCTGGAATAGGAATTCCTTTGTTTTTTGGGGCCCAGAAGGCAAGAATTTCTTCGGGGCAATTTCGTGAAGAACAGGTGGCATTCGAGGCTGATGCTTTTGAGCTGAAACTGGAACGGAAAAAACTGGAGTTAAATAAAAGGCTCGCCCAAAGTCAAAACGTGCTCGACTACTATAGTGAAGAGGGGAGGGATCTCGCAGATCAACTTCAAAATCAGGCTCACCGCTCGTTCAGGGAGGGGGAAATAGATTTTCTCCAATTCGTCCAATTGATCGAAAATGCCCGTAACATCACGCTCCAATATTTGGAGAGTAAGCTGGAAAACCAGCAGAATCTTCTCGAACTCACTTACCTTACCTTCTGATGAATACTTACTTCACTAAATTAATACCTCATCTTTTCATCCTCCTTGGTCTTGTATTCTGGTCTGCTTGTGGCGGAGAAAAGTCTGAATCAGATGCAATTGAGGTTTCGGAATCTACCTCCGGAAATCCCGGTATTTTTGTAACCAAAGATCAATTTGAAACTATGAAAATGGAATGGGGGACATTGGATAGCCGGACCTTTTCTGAGGAGCTTTCGATTCAGGGCTCTATAAAAGTTCCAGTCGAAGGGATGCAGGATATTACGGCGTATTATGGAGGATATGTTTCTGGGTTAAAATTGATCGAGGGAGAGGAAGTCAAGCGAGGACAGGTGCTATTTTATTTGGAGAATCCCGAATTTGTCAGATTGCAGCAAGAATACCTCGAAGTGAAAAGCCAAATTGGATTTTTAAAGGCTGAATTTGAGCGCCAAGAGACTTTATATTCTGAGCAAATCGCCTCCCAAAAGAACTTGCTCAAGACAAAAGCAGATTACCAGTCAGCACTTGCAAAGGAAGCTAGTCTCAAGGAGCAGCTACGAATGATTCATATCGATGCTGATGAATTGAAACCAGAAAATATCCGTTCTCGGGCTCCCATTATCGCGCCAATTTCGGGATTTGTGGAGGAAATTTTTGTCGTGCCCGGCGCTTATCTTCAAGCTTCCGACCGAGCGCTGTCCTTGCTCAACAAAGATCATCTTCATGTAGAATTTAAATTATTTGAAAAGGACGCCTCTAAACTTCAAGTCGGACAGAAGATCAAAGTGAGAATTCCTGAAGAAGTAGAATCTACTTTTGAAGCCGAGGTGTATGTGATTGGTCAAGCGGTTAATCTTGACCGGCAGATTTTGGTTCACGCCCACTTGAATGATGAAGTGGATCAAAAAAAGCTAGTTCCCGGGATGTATGTCGAAGGAAAGCTTCAGCTCGCACCGGAAGAGGGGATGAGTCTGCCTGAAACAGCCGTACTGAGTGAAGATGATAAAAGCTATATTTTGATTTTATCTGAAGAAAATGAAAAAGGATACGAGCTTGAAAAAATCGAAGTGACAATAGGTCCGACCCAAGAGGGCTATACTCAAGTCAATCCGAAAAAAGATATCAATTCTGACCGACAAGTATTGGTAAAAGGTGGTTTTTCATTGATTTGATTCCAAAAAGGTAAACGCTCATCCTTTTGAAAATAAGGGATGAGCGTTTTTTGATTCAGTCTCCTTTTTTGCCTAGCAGCAAAAAATTGGACACCACCACTTCAGAGATGTAGCGCTTGACGCCATCCTTGTCCGTGTAATCCCGATTAGTCAGTTTTCCTTCGATGGCGATTTCAGATCCTTTATCCGTGTACTTTTCCAGGATTTCGGCGTCCTTGTTCCAAAGTACCAGATTGTGCCAAGTGGTCTCTTCGACCTTTTCTCCATTTTTGTTTTTGTAGGCTTCATGGGTTGCCAAACTGACCCGACCGACTTTTTTACCGGAGTCAAAGGTTTTGATTTCGATTTTGTCTCCGAGATTTCCGATGAGTTGAACTCTGTTTCTTAAAGCATTCATAATAGAATTGTTTATGTGAGAAATTGATTGTTGTTTTCTGCTTTCGATAACTTGATGATCCAAAGTTGGGGAAGCGGCTACTTCCAAGTCGGGAGACAGTCGATAGTATCCGATAGTAGTCGTTTGCTGTCGAATAATGGCTGAATGAAGCTATTCTGCACCTTTTTTTCACAATTTATTTTTGAACTTGAAAAGCATTTTTTTCTCCAGCGATGAAATTTGATTAGCGGTTTTATCTTTCGCTTGTATTTCAGGAAATTAGAGATTGAACAATTCACCCACTATGAAAAAGTTAATTCCAAGTTTGATTTTCATCCTACTATCAGTCGCCTGCGCTAGTCCTGATCCTCAAATTGGCCAAACCGAAATCACCAAATGGTTCGACAATAAAACTGGCGCCGTATCCATCACTTTCGATGACGGGATTGTCAATCAGCTGACCATCGCCAAACCGATTCTGGACCGCCTCGATTTGCTGGCTACTTTCTATATCATCACTGGAAAAGTCGAAGGTGCTGGGGAAGGAAAATTTATTGGGAGAGATCCTCAGGAAATCATCGATGAGACAGCCTCTATCCCGACGGATTCCACTAATTTTTTTGAGCGGGCATCTTTGATCGCTTTTACCGGTACTTCCGAAGCTGAAAACTATCATGCCCAAGCGGGGTCGCTTTTTGAGCAGGGGAGAATAGAGGATGCGTACAAACTGATCGATGAAGGATTTGAAAAAATCCGAAACGGCACCATGCAGGATACCGATGAAGTCGTATTTCACAACAATGTGGAAGATACGACTACTTGGGAGCAGTATAAATCTTATTCTGAACAAGGACATGAGATCGCCTCGCATACGGTAACCCATCCAAGGCTAGCCGTGCTAGATGAGGTGAATATGCGGTACGAGCTCGAGCAGAGTAAAGCAGATTTATTAAAGTTTATTGGACCGGAATCAACTTTCACTGCAGAGGGTCCATACGGCACGGAGGATGAGCGGGTCATGGAAATCGCTCATCAAATCTATCCTGCGCTTCGTAACCGAATGCCCGAAGCTTGGCTTGAGGAAATCAACCGAGGAAGCGATATGACTCCGGGAGAAGCTCAAAAAGAATATGTGCAGTGGCAGCGAGGCCCAGTTACCCGCACCGAAATGGATCGAATGAAAAGTTGGGTGGATACCTTGGGGAATCACGATCACACCTGGTTGGTTTTGGTGTTTCATGGGGTTGAGAATTTAGGCTGGGAGCCCAAAACTCGGCAGGAGTTGGTCGAATATTTTTCCTTTATCAAATCTCAGGATGACAAAGTTTGGGTAGCTCCATTCAGAGAAGTGACCAAATATCTCCGGGAGCGAAAAGGAACTGAAATCGAAACCGAAGTCAGTTCAAATCGCATTGAGGTCCGTTTGGTTTCAGAATTGGATTCGGAAGTGTATCAGGTTCCCTTGACCTTGAAAACCTATGTTCCAGATGACTGGACTGAAGTCTCTGTCAGACAGGGAGAAGATCAACTTGAGGCCCAACAAAATCAGGATGAAAAGGGAAAGTTTGTCTTATATCATGTAAAGCCGGGAAGCGGTTCGATAGAGTTGATACCGGGGACATAATGAATTGAAGGGTGTTTGATCTTAGAATTAAAGAAGAGAGTGGTTTTTGTCATACTTGTTATTTAAAAAATTCAGTCAACTGGTTTGATTTAAAATAGCAATTACTTCCCCCTCCTTTTAACGCAAGAAAATGACAGTAGCATCAAAACCTGAATCAGTAGTGGAATACATTTCCCGATTACCAGCTCATTGCCAAGGTAAGATTTTGGAGCTAAGGGAAATTTTAAAGCGAATTGCGCCAGAGTCGGAGGAAAAAATAAAATGGGGTAAACCGGTATTAGAGTCGAGGGTAATTCTTTTTGCCTATTCGGCACATCGGTTTCATCTCAGTTTCTTTCCGACGGGACCCGCATTGAAGCCTTTTTTAACTGAACTGTCAGACTTTAAATTGGGAAAAGACTCTATTTAATTTCCCTATGACCGTGATTTGCCGGTTAAATTAATCTAAAAGATAGCCGCCTTCCGAAAAATGGACGTGGAGAAAAATGGTGCCAAGTGGAAATATTGATTAAAAAATAGTGGCTCAGACTTATATTTTTCAGATTTTTTGAAATTGAATTACTGGATGATCTTGAGGATATTTTTGTAAGAATTTTATTAATCCACTGATTTACATTAAATTATAGGGTGATTATAAAGGCGAAAAGTCCAGAAAAGCGTAGTAATTCAGTTTTTTTGTGACTGTAGGGGCGGTTAATGATTTCTATTCACTTTAATTCAATTAGCGCCATGTCCACTTCTGATTTATCTTTCAGACAGTCCGATCGATTAATTTTCCTTGGGATTTTACTGTTTTTGCTTGGCCTTTTGGTCGGCATAGTTATTCCTTTCCTTTCCAACCCACGAATGGGATTGTCCAGTCATTTGGAAGGAATAATGAACGGAATATTTTTGGTTGTATTGGGATTGATTTGGCCCCGGATCAATTTGTCAAAAAATTGGATCACAATTACCTTTTGGCTGGCGATATACGGGACTTTTGTCAATTGGTTAGGGATACTCATCGCAGCCGTTTTTGATGCAGGGGCCAATTTGACTGTAGCTGCGGAGGGGAAGAGAGGTTCGGATGCGGCAGAAGCATTGGTTAATTTTTGTCTGATCTCGCTGACTCTTGCTATGTTTTGTGTATGCCTGTTGATTTTGATAGGCTTATGGCGGGGCCGTCATCGACCGTTTTAATAGCTGTTTGGTTTTAAAATCATTGGTTTTTGTTATTATTCCCAGTTTTTTGTTGATCCAAATTTCCTAATTTCAGGTATTTGAAATCTTAATCCCAAAACCTATGGATGCAGCTACCCAAACAATGATCGCCAATCTGGAGAAAAATACTGGCAAAAATCTGGAAGAATGGATTGAAATGGTTCAAAAGCAGCATTTCGCCAAACACAAGGAAATCATCGATTGGCTTAAGAACTCCCATGGTCTGACGTATGGTTTTGCCAATTTGATAGCGCATAAATCCAAAGGAAGCGATGCCGAATCAGCAAATGATCAGGACGAACTGATCAAAAAGCAATATCAAGGAAAGGAACACTTAAAGCCTATTTATGACTATTTGCTTGCCAAAATACAGGCATTCGGCAGTGATGTGGAGGTAGCTCCAAAGATTTCTTATGTAAGCCTTCGGCGAAAAAAGCAATTTGCCTTATTAAATCCGGCGACTAAAACACGGTTTGAAATCGGGCTTAATTTGAAAGGAGAAGATGCAACGGAAAGACTCCTTGCCGAAAAACCAAATGCCATGTGTTCGCACAAAATTCAGATTAATGACCTGGCCCAAATCGATGATGAAGTCCTGAATTGGCTTCAGTGGGCCTATCAAAATGCCGGATAAAAATGAGCAAAGGAAACCCAGCAATGATAGAAATACTTCCCAGTTTTGAGCTGATTGGGCTGAAGCTTCCGCATAAGACCCGTAATCAAGATGGGCAATCTAATCGGGACGGTGGGCAGCTTTGGCAGAAATTTGAGCAGGAGCAAATCGCCTCACAAATCCCCCAAAAATTCAATGAGGATATCTATGCGGTTTATTTTGACTATGAGGGAGATCACAGTGATCCATTTTCCTATTTTGTAGGCTGCCGGGTAGCTCCAGGATCAACCTTACCGGATGGCTTGGATCGATTGATTATTCCTGCCCAAACCTATCAAAAACTTAAAGCCGAGGGTCCCATGCCGGACTGCATTGCGGAGCTATGGAAGGAAATTTGGAAATCTGATTTGCCCCGAGCCTATATTGTTGATTTTGAAATCTATGGGGAGAAAAGTAAAAACTGGAATCATGCAGAAATTGATGTTTTTTTATCTATCACTACTTAATTTAAAATGGAGCTCACACCCAAGCAAAAGACAGATTTGATGAGCCAATTGCAGGAACGGTTTAAGAAGAATCAGAAACGACATCCGGAAATTTCTTGGGATGCTGTCGCAAAAAAACTAGCTCAACAGCCTGAAAAATTAAGGGCACTTTATCAGATGGAAGAATCAGGAGGCGAACCGGATGTGTTGGTTTATGATCAGGAGAGCGATACTTTTCATTTTTATGACTGCAGTCCCGAAAGCCCCAAGGGAAGGAGAAGCTGCTGCTATGATCGGGAAGCTCGGATTAACCGAAAAAAATTTCCTCCTGAGCACTCTGCGGAGGAGCTTGCCGAGTCTTGGGGGGTACAACTCCTTACCGAGGAGCAGTACCAATATTTGCAAGGCTTTGGTGAGTTTGATCTCAAGACCTCTTCCTGGCTGAAAACTCCTGATTCCCTCCGCAAACTTGGTGGAGCACTGTTTGGAGACCGACGGTTTGGGCGGGTTTTTACCTATCACAATGGGGCTGATTCCTACTATGGAGCGAGGGGGTTTCGTCTGATTTTAAAACTCTGATTATTTCTAGCTCCACGAATGAGAAAAACGTGATATTCGTCAAACTCTGATTCAGTTGGATCAAATTAGCTCCACTTTTTGCCTTATTTTCAGTTCACATTTCACGGATCCAATCAGCAGCTTGGGTGATATTTTCGACACTGACAAAACGCTCATGCATGACTTCATGCTGAATTTCCTCATGTATCCACGTGATGTGAAAGGGAATATGAATGGCATGGCCTCCGAGTTCCAATACTGGGAGAATATCTGATTTTAGGCTATTCCCCAGCATGACAAAATCTCCGGGGTCTACATCTAAGTGTCGAATCAATTTGGCAAAATCCTCTACCCGCTTCTCGCTCATGATTTCAATATGGTGAAAATGCCGCTCAAGTCCCGATTTTTTGAGCTTTCGCTCCTGATCGACCAAGTCCCCTTTGGTGGCGAGAACCATCCGAAAATCCCCATTCAGCTTTTGGAGTACCTCTTCTACACCCGGCAAAAGATCCACTGGTTTTTCGAGCATTTCCTGGCCGATCCGTATCACTTTTTCTACCAAAGAAATGGGCATCTTCTGGTCTGAAACCCGCAGGACTGTTTCGATCATCGACAGCATAAACCCTTTGATTCCATATCCATAAAGCCTCAAATTGCTGATTTCAGTATGGTAAAGTTCTTTGAGAATAGCATGAGATGGCATGAAATCTTCTAAAAGCGAGCAAAACTTTTCTTCCGCTTCCCGAAAATAGGGTTCATTTACCCAAAGGGTATCATCGGCATCAAAGGCAATTACTTTTATTGGCATTTATTCTAAATTTTTGATCCAATCCAACAAGACCCCGGTCCAGTTTTCAACTGCTCCACGATTTCTTCCAAAAGCAAATCCGTGACCACCTTTGGGATAAATATGGAGCGAAGCCTTTACCCCCGAGGCATGAAGCGCTTGATAATAAAGAATACTGTTTTGGATGGGAACGGCCTGATCATCTTGTGCATGAACGAGGAAAGCGGGAGGTGTAGTTTTATCGACATTTAATTCATTTGAAAATCGATCAATCAAGTCCTGACTTGGATTTTCTCCAATGAGATTTTTCTTTGACCCACCGTGTGTAACCTGCTCACTAAATGAAATCACCGGATAAACTAATACCGAGAAATCCGGTCTGGCACTTAACTGATCGATTGGGTCTTTTTCCCGGTCCAGTTCATGATCAAACTGGGTGCTCAGGGTAGAGGCTAAATGCCCTCCAGCCGAAAAACCCATAATTCCGACCTGTTTCGGGTCAATATTCCAATCCTCCGCATGATGACGAACCAGTCTGATCGCTCGCTGCGCATCGAGTAAGGGCACTTCCTTTGGATCGGTCAAAGATTTGGAAATCGGAAGACGGTATTTGACGACGATTCCCGCTATTCCCTGAGAATTTAACCATTTGGCAAAGTCGGTTCCTTCCCAATCATAGGCCAAAATTCCATAACCCCCGCCAGGAAAAATCACGACGGCTTGTTGGGTTGCCGTCTGCGCAGTGGGAAAGTAAACTTCGATTTGGGGATTCTGCACATTTGATAATCTGAGAATACCTTCCTGAACAGCTTCCTCTTGTAGATTCATTTCTTTTTGAAGCGGAGGGGTGCCGGGCCAGAGATTTAGCGTATGGTTTTGGGCAAGGTTTAAAAGTGGAATACTAAAGAAAATTGCCAGAATAAAATATTTTTTCATAATCGGAAAGGTTCAGGGTAATTGGGCTGGAGAATTATTGTATAAATAAACGATAAATTTAAATATCATTTAAAGAACCGATATTTTGCCATAATAATGGTTTTTAATCAACCCAGAATATTTTCTTCTAGTCAGCCTTAAATTCAAAGATCTGCTCTATCAAAGCCCATCGCCAATTGGGAGGAGTGCCGGGAAGATTGGTTTGAAACTGACCTAGAAATTTTTCCCATTCTTGCACCTTGGGATTGGACTGATCCAGTTTAGCTTTTTGCTCAAAACTGAATTGATCCGTGGCTTGGATAATCATGGTCAATCGGTTTTTCCATCGATAAATACTCATTTTCAGGATTCCTGCCACTCGGATACTTTCCAAAATTTCCGGTGCCACTTCCCGATGGCAATCGACATAGGCTTCGATGGCTTCAGGTTCATCTTTCAAATCGCAGATCAATACAAAAGTTTGCATGGCTTAGTTAGTGATTTGAGATTTTACCCTAATCGAAAACAACCAGACGAAAAAGAAACAGACAAGGGGAAGTACAAAAGAAAACTTCACTTCGGAAACCCCAAGAATAGTGACATCTGTATATCCGATTCCACCCCAGTCTAGGATCATCCCCTGCAAAGTCGGCATAACCGCTCCTCCTACAATGGCCATTACCAAAAATGCAGCGGCAAACTTTGAATCTTCGCCTAATCCCTCAAGGGCAATCCCATAAATCGTCGGAAACATAAGCGACATGGCAAAACTAATCGCCACTAAGCTGTAAAGACCAATCATATCTGGGAGGAAAATGGCTCCAATGGTAAAAATCATAGCCAACACAGCAAAAATGGCCAGCAGTCTTGGTCCGGCGATAAACCGGAGTAGAAAAGTACAGATCCATCTTCCGATCAAAAACACAATCAATGCAGCATATCCATAATTGACGGCAGTGGCATTATCAATTCCGATCGCTTCGGCATATTGATAAATATAAGTCCAAACCATGATTTGCGCACCCACATAAAATAGCTGGGCAAAAGTTCCTTCTACAAAATTACGGTTGGAAAACAGACGCTTCATCGTCGGCCAAAAATCAATTTTGACAGAAATATCCTTGTTTTCCGGCATTTTGACCAATGCTATGACGATTAAAATACCGATCACAACCAATCCCAACATGACATAAGGATTGCGGATGACCATCAAATCATTGGTTCGAATGACGGCTTTGGATACTTCATCCAAAGTGGAATATATCAATGCACCTTCGTCATCTACATTATTGGATTGGAGTGCGTTGAGGATAAATTGTTTGGCAACAAAAAGTCCCGCCAAAGCCCCCATAGGATTAAATGCCTGTGCCAAATTGAGACGCTGAGTAGCCGTCTCCTCAGGTCCCATCGATAGAATATAGGGATTGGCTGTCGTTTCCAGAAAAGCCAGACCGAAGGTCAAAATATAGAGTGAGGCGAGAAAGAACCCATAGCTTTCCCAAGATGCGGCGGGATAAAAAAGCAAAGCTCCAAATGCATATAAGCCTAAGCCCAACAAAACTCCGGTTTTGTAAGAATATTTTTTAATAAAAAACGCAGCAGGCAAAGCCATCGTAAAATAACCTCCATAAAAGGCCATCTGAACCCAAGAGGCCTGCACATTATTGAGTTCCAATACCCGCTTAAATGCGGCGACCATCGGATTGGTGATGTCATTGGCAAAACCCCAAAGTGCAAAAAGAGACGTGATCAAGATAAATGGGATCAACAGCTTTCTGGGGACTAGTGGAGCTTTTGTTTTCATAATGCTCGGTCAAGATGAGTATAGCCACCGTCTACAAAGAGATGCTGCCCGGTGATATGTGAGGCTTTATCTGATAGAAGAAAAACGACCATATTGGCGATCTCTTCGGCGGTGGTCATGCGATTGCCTAAGGGGATACGATCGGTGATTTCTTTGAGTTTGTCCTTGGGATTTGGAAAAGCCTTCAGCCAATTTTCATACAGAGGAGTATAGACTTCCGCCGGAATCACGGCATTGACGCGGATGTGGAAGGGGAGGAGTTCTGCCGCCCATTCCCGGGTCAGTGCCAGCTGAGCGCCTTTTGCAGCTACGTAGCCAGATGTCCCTCCTTGGCCCGTAATGGCGGTCTTTGAAGAAATATTAACGATGCTCCCTTTTGATTTTTTCAAATGCGGAAGGGCAAAATGCGCCAAGTCATAATAGTGCATCAGGTTTTTCTGAACGGATTGGGCAAAGGCTGCAGGATTTCCATTTTCTAAGCCGACACTATCATTTGCACCTGCGTTGTTTACCAGACCGTCAATTCGGCCAAAAGCTGCATTGGCTTGGTTTACCGACTTTTCGGAATCCTCGGGTTTTTCCAAACGAATGGGAATTTGTAATCCTTTTCCTTTAGCCAAAATCATTTGACCCTCTTTTTCCGACGGATCGATTATGACCGGTATGGCACCTTCCTGTAGGAGCGTCTCAGAAATGGCGGCCCCGATTCCCTTGGCACCGCCGGAAATGAGGATGACTTTATTCTTTAACAAGAGGTCCATAGCCAGTATTGAAGTTAGAAATCTGATAAAACTCTTGGGCAGTTTGCCCTGAAATCCGCGCTTTTTCGGAATTGGAAAGGGAATCGGTAAAGGTGTTCACGATTTCAAAAATCTGCTCATATTCGCCAGCCAAGAGACACACTGGCCAATCGCTGCCAAACATCAGCCGATCCGGACCAAAAAGCTCCAAGGCAATTTCCATATAGGGAATCAAATCCTCGTAAGTCCAATTTTTCCAATCTGCCTCAGTAACCATTCCTGAAAGCTTACAGTAAATGTATTCTCGTTCTGAAAAGGGTTTTAAATTCTTTTTCCAATCTCTCCAGATCCCTGATTTGATTTTGGGCTTCGCCAAATGGTCTATCACTATTCGGTTTTCCCCGCATTTTTTAATCAGTTGGAGTGCATCCAAGAGTTGGTTTGGATAAATCAACAAATCATAGGAATACCCCTTTTGATAGATCTTTTTTAAGCCTTGGATAAATTCCGGTCGTAGAAAATATTCCACATCTCTGGATTGAAGGACTTCTCGAAAACCTTTCAATTTTGGCTGCTTGGAATTCTGATCCAATATCAAATCCAAATCAGAAGCTGCAAGATCGGTCCATCCCACTATTCCAGCTATCCAACTGTGTTTATCCGCCAGGTCTAGGAGAAAATCAGTTTCTTCTAAACTCTCCTCGGCCTGAACGGCGATACACCCATGGATTTGATTGGAGTCTAAATGAGGTTTTAAGTCTCCGGGAAGAAAGTCTTTCCGAATTTGTTTCATTCGTTCATCTATCCACCCGTGACGTTTGGGATCATATTTCCAAAAGTGCTGATGGGAATCGATATTCATGACTCAGGATCGTTCATGGCTACCTGTCGGGATGTTCCCAGTCCGTCTATTCCAAGCTCCACTACGTCTCCATGCTCCAAATATCTTGGTTCAGGTTTCAATCCCATTCCTACTCCAGAGGGAGTTCCGGTACTGATGACATCGCCGGGGAATAGAGTCATGTAATGGGAGAGATGGGAGATTATCGTAGGAATATCGAAAATCATATCCGATGTATCGCTGTTTTGGACCAGTTTTCCGTTGAGTTTGAGCCATAGGCGAAGTCCATGTGGATTGGGAATTTCATCCTTGGTGACCAAAAAAGGACCCAATGGTGCGAAATGATCTGCGCTTTTTCCTTTGACCCATTGGCCTCCGTGGCGAAGCTGAAAATCCCGCTCACTGACATCATTATGCAGGACATATCCGGCGATATAATCCATTGCATTTTCGGTTTTGACATATTTTGCCCGCCTTCCGATCACGATGCCAAGCTCTACCTCCCAATCGGTCTGTTTGGAATTTTTTGGGATAAAAATTGGGTCAAAAGGCCCGCATATCGATGAAGTGGCCTTCAGGAAGATGATCGGTACTTCGGGAACTTGCATTCCTGCTTCCTGGGCATGTTTGAGATAATTCAGCCCAATGCAGATGATCTTTGAAGGTCGGCCAATTGGGGAGCCAATTCTGGCATTTACCGGAACCTCGGGGAGTTTGGATTGATTTGCCTCAAACCAAATCTGGAGTCGATCCAATCCCCCATTAGTGAAAAATTGCTCATCCCAATCTTCTCCGAAGGCACTACAATCGAGATTTTTGCCCTCAGAAGTTTGTATTCCGGGTTTTTCTTGGCCATCTGGACCAAATCGTAATAATTTCATAGGTATAGGTTTTTGTTTAGTAGGGCATTTACATTTTTAAACCCATAAATCCCCCATCAATGGTGTAGTTAGCCCCGGTAATAAAACTCCCGGAGTCGCTGGAGATAAAGTAGGCAAGTTGGGCGATTTCCTCAGGACTTCCCATTCTGCCGATGGGCTGAGTTGCAGCCAGCTTTTCAAACATTTCTTTTTCCTTACCGGGGTAGTTTTTTGATAAAAAACCATCCACGAAGGGAGTATGGACTCTTCCCGGGGAAATGCAATTGCAGCGAATATTTTTGTCCACATAATCCCTCGCTATACTCAGCGTCATAGACAGAGCTGCTCCTTTGGACATACTATAGGCAAAGCGATCGGGAATTCCGATAGAGGCCGCTACTGAGCACATATTGAGAATAGAACCACCACCTCCAGTGATCAAACGGTCTAAGGCTGCTTTGGTGCAGTTGAAAATTCCCTTGACATTGACTTGGAAAATCTTCTCAAAATCGTCTTCACTGGTATTTTCTACATTTCCGATATGAGAAATTCCTGCATTATTGATCAAGACATCGAGCTTTCCCGGGATTTTTTCTATCAATTCTTTGACAACGGTGAGATTAGTAATGTCTCCAAATAAAAAGTGTACCTCATATCCGGATTTTTGAAGCTCCTCGGTGATTTGAGAGGCAGCTTCTTTATTGGTATCAATAAAATATACCGTGCTTTTTTCTTCAGCAAATTTGCGAACAATAGCCGCACCGATTCCGCTTGCGCCACCGGTTACGAGAATGGTTTTGTTTTTCATAGGCTTGATTCTAGTCGAAATTAACCAATTCTCAATTTAAAAAATGATGAATGGAATTTACTCTTTTTCGATTTTTTCCTCTATAGTTTCTAGGATTTCCTTGATTATAGAAAAAGTAATGGATTTTTCGAAAAAATGGATCACATTGGGGTGACGGCTGGCCAACCCGTGATTAGTTGAATCCACAGAAGAGGTAATCAAAATAATCTTAGAAGGATCATTGGTTTCTTCGATGACAGACAAAAAGTCCCATCCTGTCATGTCCTTAAGATTAATATCGACTAGCATGAATCGATTATCTCCGTTGGGGTTTTCAGACAGATATTGAAGGGCCCGATCTCCAGACTCAAATCTCTTGATATCAAGGCTCGGATCTGCTTTTAAAAACATCCGATGAAGAATCATAAGCAATACCTCATCATCGTCTACCAATAAAAGTTCGAGTTTATTTTTCGTCTGCATAGACTATATTTTCTGATTTTTTGCTGATATCTCGTATAATCACATCCAGTTCTTCGGCAGATTTTTGGATATATTCCAGAATTTGTTTGTTTTCACCGCTTAAATCCACGTCCATTGATTCCAATAAATTAATTAACCCCATCATTCGTGCCAATGGTGCCCTCACCACGTGGGATTGGATCCAGGCGATTTCTTTGAAGGTGTTATTTTGTTGTTCTATGGTTTGAATATGCCTGATTTTGTCAGTAATATCATTGGCCACGACCATTTTTGCCTTTCGGTCATTGAATAGAATCGGGGCGGATTCGATTTCTACGTCGAGGATTTTTTCGGATTTGGTAAGATGCCGGAAAAGGTTTGAATAGACTACTTTTTTCTTGTTTTCACCGTTATTTATTTCCTCAAGCTTTTGAAGCTGCCCTTTAGCCAAGATATCCTCAACGGTCATTTTTTTAAACTCTTTTTCAGAATAGCCATATTTATTGATCGCTGCTTCATTTACGTCCAAAAATGCCAAGGAGTTTTCATCATAAACCCACATCGGAGAAGGATTGAGATGAAAGAGTTCGCTGTATCGTTTTTCTGAATCCTGAAGGTCTTCGATGTAGCGGTTTCGTTCTATGGCATAGATGACGCTTTTATACAGGAAAGGAGGGGTGAGTTCGTCTTTCAGCAAATAATCGGAGATACCCAAAGAAAGCGATCTGATGCTAAATTCCAGATCCGAAAAGCCGGTTAAGGCAATCACTGGAATTCCCTTTGAGAGGCTGATGACGTCCTTGATCAGATCCTCGCCCGAATGGTCAGGAAGAGAAAGATCTAGAAATATCAGATCAAACTCCCCATTGTCTTTTAGATTTTCTTTGGCCTTATCAAAAGTAACTACGTGCGTGGTATGGGGGTCAAGAATATACTCTGACAGGTACTCCTCGATCAAGACATAGTCACCAAGATTATCTTCAATAATTAGAAAATTATACGTTTTGGAGTCTTTACGCATGTCAGTTAGCTTTTAGGGAGTTTCACTATACTAAACCAAAATTCTTCGATCTTGGAGACGATTTGTAGAAAATCATGTACATCTATAGGTTTGATAATGTAGCAGTTGGCATGCTCGCTATAAGCCTTAAAGATATCCATTTCTGAGGAGGAGGTGGTCAGGATGATGATGGGAATGTGCTTAATTTCTTCTTTGTTTTTTACAATTTCCAGTACCTCATGACCATTCTTTTTGGGAAGGTTGATATCCAATAAAATCAGATCGGGAAGGAGTTCGGGGTTTTCCCTAGCAGTACTCTCCAAATATTTGATTGCTGCGTCGCCATCGCGCTGTACGATGACTTCGTTTTTGAGTTTTGCCTCCTCCAGCGCATCTAAGGTCAGGACGATATCCCCTTCATTATCCTCTATAAGCAATATTTTTACCAAATGTGGTTTCATTTTTTGGGTATAGTGAAGAAGATCTCCGTTCGGATATCAGGTGTGGATTCAATCCAAATTTCTCCTCCGTGTTGATTGACTATTTTTTTGCAGATAGCGAGTCCCATGCCACTCCCTGAATATTTTTCTTTGGAGTGCAGGCGCTTGAGAACTTGAAAAACAGTATCGTGGTACTCTTTTTCGATTCCTATCCCATTATCTTCGACCGAAAATCGCCAAAATTTTTCAAACTCCTCACCTTTTATCTGAATTATTGGCTTAGTGTCTGCTTTGGTAAATTTCAACGCATTTCCGATGAGATTTTGAAAAAGCTGCTGAATAGGGACCTGAATGGCAAAAATCTTAGGCAATTTTTGGACTATGATTTCTGCCTTTTTTTCTTCGATTAGCTGCTGGTTGAGTTTGATTACGTTGTTGACGATCAATTGTGTATTGAGCAGCGTTTTATTTTCGGAATCAAAACCCATTCTCGAGTAATCCAGCAAATCACTGATCAACACACTCAGTCGTTTGGCGCCATCTACGGCGAAATCAATGTATTGCTTTCCCTTGGCATCCAGTTTTTCGGAATAGTTTTTTTGGATCAGAGCCAAGAATGAACTGATCATTCTCAGGGGTTCACGCATATCGTGAGATGCTACAGAAGCAAAAACCTTAAGTTCGGAATTGGTGGCCTGTAGTTTTTCATTCAATCGCTCCAGTTCGTCCTCTCTGATTTTTTTCTCCGAAATATCGATGTGAGTACCAAACATCAGCAACGGTTTGCCGTCATCGGTCCAGTTGAAAACCCTTCCTCGATCCAAAACCCAAACCCAGTGACCGTCGCGATGTTTCATTCTCGCTTCACATTGGTAGTACGGTGTTTTGCCCTCAAAATGTGCATCTAAGGCGACAGTTGATTTTCTCAAATCATCGGGATGAGCAAACTTGACCCAGGTGTCAATGCTGATGGGCTCCAATTCCTCCAAACGATACCCGATAATATTAGCCCATTCTTCGTTGAATACAGTTTCGCCGGTTTGTACATTCCATTCCCAAGTCCCGGCACCAGTTCCCTCGATGACTCGACTGAGCTGACTTTTTTCTTTTGCCAGTTCGAGTTCTGCCAATTTACGGGTGGTGATTTCCTGAATGGCCCCGATCATCCGGATGGGTTTTCCTGATTTATCCCGAATGATATAACCACTGTCGATGATAAAACGGTATTTACCTTCTTTGTCCCGGACTCTAAACTCGTACTGCCAATAGCTGGAGTCACTGTCGAATGTATTCTGTAGATTGGCGTGGACGATTTCCCTTTCTTCGGGATGAATCAATTCTGGCCAAAAATCCGGTCGGGATTTCTGATCTTCTTTGGTGTATCCAAATACTTTTTCAAAGTTATCCGCCCGATAAATTTGGTCTTCGACCAAATCCCAATCCCAAATGACATCAGAGGTGGCCAAGGTGGCATATTGAAACCGCTCGTTTGACTTGATTAGATCTTTGGATTGTTCCTTGATTTTTTTATTGAGTCTAGCCGGTTGGGCGGCAAAATTGTAAGCAAGAAAACCAAACAAAATAGCCGATAAAACTCTAATGATCAACAGGGGAGAAAATTCTAAAATCGGAAATTGGTCTATTTGGGATATGCTGATTTCCCAGTTGGCTGAAGGAATAAATTCTTTTTCTATAATTCCTTTTCCTTCGGTGATTTCGGGGTGGGAGTTGAAAAAAATCTGTCCATTCGAGTCGGTTTCAGAATCCAGTTTTTTAAGTTGGATAAGTGTATTGGGAATGTCTAATTGCTGAAAAGAAGGTTGATTGACAATGTCATCCAAGTAAATAATTGCAGCAGCGAAGCCTACAAACTCGGTGGAATCATAAATTGGCAATCGCCCAATTAATCCTCTTCCACCCTGCTTTAGGTCAATCGGGCCTGCAAAATAAATATCATTACGATCGATAGCTTCTAGTGCTTCAGCACGTGTGTTTTCGTCAAACAATATGTCATATCCCAGAACTGATTCATTTCCTTTTATGGGATAGACAGCGATAATCTTCCCGCTGTCTAGAAGCTGCACCACGTCCACGTAGGGATGACTTTCTAGGATTTCCTTTCCTACTTCCTCGAAATTGCTTTCGATTTGATAATTCTGTGAAAAATACGCCAAGGTTTTGATTGCTCCTGTTGCATCTGAAAAGGCCGTCTTGATCTCTCCGCTGAGTTCCGTGAGCTTGGCATTCATTTGCTGTTGGGTAGTGGAGACTTTGAGTTGGTGCTCTTTGAAAATAATATTTCCTGAAATGAATAGAAAAATCAGAAAAACAATAATCCCTACAGCTTTTGGGTTGGAATAAAAATTAGAAAGAATTGGATTTTTATTTGCCTCACTCATCGACTTCACCTAGTTTTTTTATTGTAAAACAAAAAGTACTTCCCACTCCTAGATTAGACTTTACCCAAATTTTGCCCCCGTGCATTTCAACGATTTTTTTACAAATTGCCAAGCCGATTCCAGACCCGGGATATTGCTCTTTGAGGTGTAAGCGCTGAAATATGATAAAGATTTTTTCCAAATAAACATCTTCAATTCCTATGCCGTTATCTTGGACACGAAAAGACCAAAAATCCCGATCTTCTTCCACGCTAATATGGATTTCGGGAACACTCCCTTTTTTTCGGTACTTGATCGCATTAGATACCAAATTGTGTAAAAGTTGAATCAGGGCACTTTCATGTCCGTGAATCACGGGAAGGTTTTGGCTGGTGATTTTGGTGTGTGTATCCCGAATTGATTTTTTGTTGAGCAAGGTGACTTCTTCCAAGATTTTAGGCATGGATACCCAGGTTTTTGCTTCCGAATTATCTCTTAGTCTGGAGAAATTGAGCAAATCCAAAATGATATCTCGCATCCGTTTGGCGCCATCCACTGCAAATCGGATGTATTGCTTTCCCTTGTCATCTAAAACTCCATCATATTTTCGCTCGATCAATCCCAAAAAGCTGGATATCATTCTTAAAGGTTCCTGAAGATCATGAGAGGCGACGTAGGCAAATTGTTCCAGTTCCCGATTGGAAATTTCTAGGTCATGATTGGTGTTTAAGAGTTTTTCATTTAGTGCTTTGAGGGATTCTTCGTAGCGTTTGCGATGTGAAATATCCTGAATAGCCCCTACCATTCGGAGAGCACTGCCTTGTTCATCTCGAAGTACGGTGCCTTTATCGATGACGTAGATCGTTTCATCTTTGTTGACGATTCGATATTCCGATTCGAAAAAGTTCTGATTTGGATCGTCCAAGATTTCATAGAGGTATTTTTGAACTCGATCCCTGTCTTCCGGATGAATGGCCTTAAGCCATTGGCTGTGATCATTTTGCAGGCCGGCTACCTCCCCACCGAGTAATCGATTGAAACCTACACCCCAATAATGTTCTTTTTTGACGAGATTCCAGTCCCAAATGGCATCATGTGAAGCATTGGAAATGATTGTAAAACGCTCATTGAATTCGGCGATTTCTTTCTCCGATTTTTTCCGCTCGGAAATATCCTGGATAAATACCGAGAGCCCTTTTTTTCGGGGATATACCGATACTTCAAGCCAAGCATTCAGCCAAGGCTCATAAGATTCGAAACTGAGGGGCGTTTGGGATTCAAGTGCTGCGTTGAGGTTTTTCTTAAAAACCGGATTAAGTTCATCCTTGAGAACTTTCCATAGGTTTTCGCCTAGTACCTGATCTCGTTTTAAATGGGTGAGGTTTTCGGCTTGATTGTTCCAGTAGGTGATTTTAAAATTCCGATCGACCGAATAGAAAGCATCCCCGATACTTTCTAGAATATTGATATTGGTTTCCAGCGCATCTGCCAAGCGATCAAGATTCTCTTTTCGCTCCATGGCAAAAGTCAAGTTGGTAACTATGGATTGAATGTATCCTTTTTCATCCTCGCTCCAGATACGCTCTTCACAGCAATCATCAAAGCCTAGATGGCCTATGTAGCGATTATTGGCATAAATCGGAATATGAATGATGGATTTAATTCCTTGTTCTTCCAGTATTAGGCGGGTGGGGCCTTCTGCATTTTTGGTCAAAATCATAAATGGCTTTCGCTGAAGCATGTCTTTGACCAAAAGCGGATGATCCTTGATGGGAATGGCTTTGTAATCGGGATTATCTATTTCCTTACTGACTTTACCGTTGGTCCATTCATTGTCCTGACGGGCAAATAATTCTCCGGCTTCATTACTGAAAATCCGGAAGAAATAAGCACGGTCAGCCTTGATGGTTTCCCCCATCAATTGGAGGGTTTTGTCCATGATGGTTTCCCAGTTTTTGGCTTCCAAAAAGGATTGGGTAGCCTCCGCAGCAGTTTGAATAAATTGCGTTTTTCGAAGCAGTTCTTCTTCCCTTAGTTTATCTTTGGTGATGTCCTGCAAGGCGCCGACAATTCGAATGGGTTCGCCGAGTTCATTACGCTGAATGGTGGTATTTTCTTTGACAAAGGCGTAGGTACCATCTACTTTTTTGAATCGGTATTCTCCTTCCCATTTATTGACATTAGGATCCTTTCGGGCTTCGAGAATAGTCTTCATGGTATGCGGAAGATCCTCTGGATGAACGCATGATTCCCAAAAACCCTCGTTGACATATTCCATATTTTCGGGATAGCCAAAAAGATGATGATAGCCCTTTCCCCAAAAGATTTTTTTTCCTAAAATATTCCAATCAAAAATGGCATCGGTGATGGCTTTCGTGGCCAAATGAAAACGCTCGTTACTATTTTTTAGCGCTTGCTCAGCCCAATATCGATCCGTATCATCGATGACAGTAGAGATCATCAGATCCTGATCTAAAAGCGGAATGTTTTTAGCAGAAACTATTCGTTTTTCGCCTTTTTCAGTAGTAATGCTGATTTCCTTCCATTCCATTCGATCCCGATCTCCGGAGTTGATGTCATCAGTGATCATTTTTACCATCTGAGTGCGATAGGAAGGATCTGGGTAAATGGCCTTGAAAAAAGTGTTCACATCCTCGAAGATCGATTTTGGCCAACCGTAGATCGCACTGAATGCCGGATTGATATAGGTAGCCTCTCCTGTGCTGATTTTATTGACCGCGATTCCAAGAGGAATATTTTCAAGAGCGGATTCGATAAAATCGTTACGTTGAATTAATTGAATTTCGATTTCCCGTTGCTTGGTGATATCCTGCACGGTACCCCGGAGCATTTTTTTGCCTGAGATGGGATCAATGTGAAGTTCACCCCGCTCGTGGACATGTTTTATTTTACCATTTTCTAAAAGGATGCGATGGCTTTTGTCCAAGGTAATTTGTCCGGTGAGGGCTACACTTTGATGCTTGACATATTCCTCTTTGTCTTCCGGATGGATAGTTTGTTCAAATAATTCTAAGTTGGGCTGAATATCTTTTGAGATTTCCCAGATATTGTAGATTTCATCGGACCAAAAAATATCATGACTGTCCAGATTAAGTTCCCAATATCCGATATTTCCGATCGCTTGAGCTCGATGCAGTCGGTCTAAAATTTCTTGGGTTTGATCTTCTTTTTGGATTTTTTCGGTGATATCCCGTGCCACGAGGAATAGGAGTTTATTTTCCTGATCCACGGTGATTGACCAGTTGAGATGAACAAGTTTGCCGCTTTTGTGGACGTATCGATTTTCAAATTCCCCGACCTCTTCTCCATCTCTGGCTTTTTTAGAGGTTTGTAATGTTCTCTCCAAATCTGCGGGAAAGACTAGATTTTTCATCCAAGTACCGATCAGCTTTTCCCGTTCATATCCAAGGATTTTATGGCAAGAATTGGAAATATTTAAAATTTTTCCTTCCCAATCCAACTCAACCAAGAGGTCCTTGGAGGTCGAAAAAATACTGGTTAGCCCTTTGGTTTTTCGGATGGCTTCGAGTTCAAGATTAATCTCCGAAGTGATGTCTTTAAAAATCCCAAAAAGTTTAATGAAATTTCCCTCTTGGTCTTTTTCAACAATCCCTTCTGATATCACATGGCGAATCTCACCTGATGGGCGAATGATCCGTTTCTGGATTTTATAGGCTTGCCCATTTTTTAACGAAGCCTCATAAGCCTCTGATGCCCGATCTCTGTCCTCGGGATGAATGCAGGAAAGGCCGAGCTCAGTAGAAGGGGTGTTTTTTTCAGGGTCGAGCCCTAAAATGTGAAAAAATTCATCAGACCAATGATTTTTTCCCGTGCGCAAATCTACTTCCCAATGTCCGACTTTGGCTATTTTTTCGATAGCTTGGATCAGCTCCTTCAATTCCTGGATTGACTTGTTCTCTTGTGTTTTGGACTCGGTTTTTATTGCCATATTCTAAAAGGTCGGGGTGTGGGGTGAGGATGGCATGGAAATCAGTCCATGGAAATGATTTTACCGGTTTTTACGGATTCATCACAGGCAAATGCAATTTTCAGACTATTGAGCGCATCCTGAAGATGATCGGTGAGATCGATGTCTTCTGTGATCGCTTGTAGAAAATAAGCTTGCTCACGGACACAAAGCTCCTGATGACCTGGCTCATCTTTCATGTCTATCCATTGGTCAGATTTTGTGAAATTGTTTTTGTCATCTATCTCGGCATGGTGAACTCGGATGGATTCAGTTTTGGTGTGGCTGTCCACATCATCTGATTTTCCTGCCGCTCCGGCGTCTTTTGCGACGATGGAGACAGCTCCTTTTGGCCCAAAAACGTCTTTGACGAAAAAGGCCGTTTCCGAAATCATCGGTCCCCAGCCTGCTTCATACCAGCCAACCGAACCGTCTTCAAATCGAATCTGAAGCTGTCCGTAATTGTAGTTATCCCTTGCGATATCCTCGGTAAGTCTTGCTCCGATTGCCGAGACGGTTAAGGGCTTGGATCGGGTCATCTGACACATCACGTCAATGTAGTGCACGCCACAATCCACAATAGGGCTAAGGCTTTTCATCAGATTTCGGTGTACATCCCACATGTAGCCATGACTTTGTTGATTGAGATTCATTCGCATGACAAGTGGCTTGCCTAGTTTTTGGGCTTCTTCGATAAATCGGATCCAAGAAGGGTGATGTCTGAGAATATAGCCTACGACTACTTTTCTGTTTTTTTCTTTTGCTTTGGCTATGATTCGCTCGCAGCCAATAACCGTATCGGCAAGGGGTTTTTCGATAAAAATATGACAATTGGCCTCCAGCGCGTTGATTGCAAAATCCTCATGGGTATCGGGATAAGTAGAAATACAAACGGCCTCTGGATGGGTAGATTTTAGCGCAGTTTCAAAATCATCAAAAAGTGGATAGGACGCATTTAGTTTTTTATTGAGCTTCATCTTGCTTTCGCCACGAGCTACTAAACCGCAGATTTCAAATTCAGGCATATGATGATAGGCAGTAGCATGGGATTCACCCATATTTCCACAACCCACGATGAGGATCCGTATCGGGTTTTTCATAAAAGAGGTTTACTGATTTTTTAATTTTTCGATAGCCAACTGGTCTAAATATAAGATTTCGATTTTCAAATTCACAGCTTGAAGCGGTTCATCTTTTTCATCTCGATCTAAGCGGATAATTTTATCCACAATATCCATCCCTTGGATGACATGTCCAAATATGGTATAGTCTCCATCGAGCCGATGAAGCCCATTTTTATTTTGGACAATGTAAAATTGGCAGCGTGCTGATCGCTTTCCCGGATTGTCGTCCCGGCCGGCACCTAGAGCTCCATAGACATGCTTCAGCTCGGGGTGAAACTCGGGCTCCAGCAAATATTCCGGATCATTGAATCCTTCTGGAGTATCGGGACACCCACCCTGCGCGACAAAATCAGGGATGACTCGGTTAAATGTGAGGCTATCCCAGTACCCGGCTTCGGCCATTTGGATAAAGCTATCCCGATGCGCCGGAGTACGCTCATCAAGCGATAGATAGATCTCACCCATTGGAGTGGTGATTTTGCCAATGGGTGATTTATCTTGACAAATCCCTGATAACAAAGTGATTAGAAATAAGATAAAGGTCTGGATGATTTTTGTCATGGTATTTGCATCTTTTTACTGATTTATATTTTTATGCGAGCAAAGAAAGTATTTACTTCAAGCTAAATAATTTGAAACTTTAAGTAAGATAAATCATTGCAATCAGAATCAATCTTATTTTAAAAAACCACTATGCTTTCTGAAAATCCTTTACCTAAAAATGAACTTGAAAGGCTGCTGAAATTGTCAGAGCTGGATCTTGATTACAGGGATTTTAAGGAGTCCTTTAAAGATTTGACTAAGCTGGCCGCAAAAGTAGCTGGAACGGAGATTTCTTTGATCAATTTGATTGATTCGTATACGCAGTGGAGTGTGTCTTCATTTGGGATAGATTTGGAGCAAATGCCCCGGGAGGATTCCGTTTGCCAGTATACCATCGCAGTTCCCGATGATGTGCAGGGATTTGAAATCAAAAATTTGGCGTCAGATGAGCGGTTTAAGGATAAGTTTTATGTCAAATCAGATCCGAATTTGACCTATTACTTTGGCGTACCGCTCAAAATAAGTGATCATATCAACTTGGGAGCACTCTGTGTCTTGGATAAAGAATATCAGGAAATCACCCCTGAGAAAAAGGAAATGCTGGAATTAATTGCCGGTGAGGTGGTCAATCGGATTCGAATTCACTTTGCCATCAGTCAGCTCCAATCCAAAATTTCGGAAAGCAATCAAGTAAAAAATAAAGTGGCCCATGATATCCGAGGGCCGATAGGGGGCATTATCGGACTGGCCGAGATCATCCAGATGCAGGGCGATAGCAACAAATTGGGGGAGGTTTTGGATTTTATCAAATTGATCCAAAGGAGCGGAAAGTCGGTCCTTGAGCTGGCTGATGAGATTCTTTCTCAAGACTATGGAAAAGAGAAAAAGAAACTGCCCTCTGCGCAAGAGCTGACTTTAGAAACCTTAAAGGCTAAGCTCAGTGATATGTATGCTCCGCAGGCCATTTCAAAATCGATCAAGCTAGAAGTAACCTACAAAGATGAAAATGCGGATATCCCTTTTCCCAAAAATAAATTGATGCAAATCTTGGGTAATTTGATTTCCAATGCCTTGAAATTCACCCCGCTTGGAGGAAAGGTCAATGTCACTATGGAAATGGAAGTCTTGGATTTGGAAAAAATCCTACGCTTTGAGGTGGCAGATACCGGTACCGGCATAAGTAAGGAGAAAATAACTGAGATTTTGGAAGGTAGGGCGGAAAGCACCCAAGGAACTGGGAATGAGACAGGATTTGGATTTGGATTGAATTTGGTTACCCATTTGATCCAAAGCCTCAAAGGAAAACTTCATATCGAGTCAAAACCCGGGGAAGGGAGCAAGTTTAAGATCACCATCCCGATCAAAGAATAGGCTAATTGAGCTTGACCTTTTGCTTATTGATCACTGGAAAAGCGTACATGGATAGGAAATTTTGTAATTCCTCCGGGCTTTCGCTATTGAGTTTTTCTTGGATTCTTTTTTGGAAAGCCTGTTTTTCAGATTCGGTGTAGTGGGAGTGATGTGCTTCATTGCCTTCCAGCAAGTCATAAGCGATAAAATTGCTCGGCCACAGTTTGTAGCCTTTCCAAATGCTGTGATCGATGACTTCAGCGAGTTGAGATAATTTTTCGCTTTGATTGCTCTCATCTTGGGCGATTTGTCGGATTTCCTGATCGAGTATGCCATTGACCTCGATATGAATCCGTTTTTTGGTGCCCATGATTCCACGCAGGAGATTGAGAAAATCTTCATTTTCCCCTTTTACATATTTTTCCTGGCGAGATTTTGCCAGGAGTTCAGGCAGTTTTAGAATATCGGTGGGATCGTATTCGTAAGATATGGAAATGGGTACGAGTTTGATTTTTTCAAAAAAACCAAAGGGGTTGTTTCCTTCTTCTGCCAAGGTGAGCATTTTGAGCACTCCTCGATGGGTGATATCATTGCCGTCTTTGGTTCGTCCTTCGCGCTGAGCCGTCCAAACCGAGCGATTTTCCTGAACCAGAGATTTGCGAATGTAGGCCGAGACCAATTGAGAACTCTCTAAAAGTGCCCTTCCTGATAATCCTCTGCGAATCGCAAAATTCCGATTGAGCCGGGATAGGGTATGGAGAAAGGGTTTTTGGATCAGGTTGTCCCCGATGGCTGAAGTCGTCATAACCAAGCCATTTTCATAGAGACAAGCATTCAAAAGAGAAGTGTCCAAAATGATATCCCGGTGATTGGAGACAAAAAGGTAGGCGGTATTGGGTTCTAGTTTTTCAAAACCTCCGGTGCTTAATCCATCCGAACTTTTCTCCAAAACCCGCATCAATCCCGGATAAATGAAATTGATCTGAAAATCCCGAAGCGAATGGGTATGAATCAGCCTTTCTTTCCAATGTTTTTTGCTGTCATTGGGAAAGGAAAAACTCATCATGGCCTCCAGCATGGGATCGTCAATAATCTGACGAATCGCCTGATTTGCCTCGGCGTCATAGAATGGTCTGATGGAATCGAATTTTGACATAAATGGGGATGAACTGTTTGCAAAAAGCAAAAAATCGCTCAAAAAGTGAAAGATTTATGCTTTAAGCTATGTTGATCAGAGACTAATTAGTCCCGTTTCAAGTACTTATTAATAAATAAAAGATGGACAGGCAAAGCCTCTGTCCAATACTGCCAGGTATGCGCACCCGGCCGCTCAATGTATTCATGGGGCGTTTCATTTTCGAGGAGCAATTGATGGATTTGACGATTGGTATCGATCAGAAAGTCATCTACTCCACAGTCGATAATCAGTGCTATGTTATTGGCTTTCATTTGATCTACAAGACCTACAACAGTATAGGGATTAAAGTCTGGTGCTTCGTAATTCAGCCCTTCTCCCAGCATTTCTTTTTGTCCTTTTTGTCTCAGACTTCTGAAATCCTCCGGGACTTTCCACATTCGGGTATCGATATTCATTACTCCGCTCATACTGCCGGCGGCGATGAATAAATCCGGATGTTTGGCTGAAATCATCAATGCACCATGTCCTCCCATAGACAAGCCGGTAATGGCTCGGGATTCTTTCTGTGCCAAGGTTCGGTATTGACGGTCTATTTCAGGGATCAGCTCCTGAGTGAAGTAGCTTTCATACTGCACACTGTCCATCGTCGGGCTGTCATAATAATAGCTCGATGGTCCTACTCCGGGGCTGACGATGATGAGGTTGTATGCAGCGGCCATTCGATTGACCAGACCTGGTTCGGTGACTTTTTGATGCCAATCATTAAATGCTCCTGATCCACCATGCAAAAGATAGAGTACCGGATAGCTGTCATTGCCCGATTCGTAGCTGGGAGGAAGGGTAACGGCAACTTTCAGGTTCTTTTCCATTAAGTCACTGTAAACTTGAATCGTATCCACCCTGACTTGGGACCAAGCCATGATGGGGAAAAGGAAAATCAGAAAGAGGGATTTTTTCATAGGTCTGAGATTGGGTTTAGAAAGAGGAAAAATAGGGATTAATGGTAAATTTTTTCTCAGGGGTTTTACAATCGGGAATATAGGACTTCCGGCAAATTTGTATATTCCTGCTTTCAATTAAAGCAGGACTAACAATGCAGAAAACCGCCTATTTCTTGATTTCCATAGTTTTGGGAGCCGTTACCTTGCGGGAAGGAGCCTTTTTGCTAGTTCCGTTGGTTTGGGGAGTTTTTTTTGCCTTTGCGTTAAATCCGATTTCCAATTGGTTTGAGAGAAAGAAATTGCCGCGCAGTTTGGCGATCGTTTTAAGCATTTTGTTGGTCAGTTTAGTTGCATTTGGGGTGTTTTATGCGCTACTCGGTCAAATGGTCGGGTTGATCCGGGATATCCCTGAGATCGGTCAAAGCTTGGAAACGAAGCTCAATGTTTATTTGGAAGAAGTCTCGCTTTTACTCGGGAAGGAAATTTTAACTGACGCTAATTCTGAGGAATTGCTGAATTATTTCAAACCTGAGAATTTAAACAATACACTTTTTGCCACAGGAAAATCTCTGACTTTGGCAGGAATCATTCCCTTGTATATTTTCTTGTTAATGTATTACAAGGATTTTTTCGTCGAGTTTTTGATTCGGTTTTCGTCCAAAAATAAGGACCGGGTGCTGGATTGGGCGGTGGATTCGGGAAAGGTCATTCAGCTTTACCTCAGTGGGATGATCCGAGTAACTGGGATTGTAGCGGTATTAGCAGGTTTGTTTTTCTATTTGATCGATGTGAAGTATTTTTTACTCTTTGCGGCATTTATAGCGGTAATGAATTTGATCCCTTACGTGGGTGTTTTTATTTCGTCTTTCTTCGGAATTCTTTACGTTTTCTTGACTACGGATAGTATGATTTACCCTTTGTTGACTTTTGGGGTACTGTGGGGAATTCAGCTTTTGGAAAATAATATCATCACTCCCTTGATTGTAGGATCTCAGGTCAAAGTGAATGCATTGGCTGTTGTTCTGGCGATTTTGTTGGGAGGCTGGCTTTGGGGAATATCCGGAATGGTGCTTTTCATTCCATTGGTCGGTGTACTCAAAATCACGCTGGAGCGAACGGTCGGACTGGAGGCTTTTGGATATTTGTTGAGTGATGATTTGCCAAAAAGTCAATCGAGTGGCTGGAGTTTTTCGCGGATTTTTCGGCGAACCCCAAAAGAAAATAAGTGATTTGGATATCAGCTTTCATTTGGAAATCAATAGCCTTGAAGAAGAGATAAAACTCAAAAAAATAGTCTGGGTAGCAACAGTACCCACCGAAGATCCCCGATAGAAGCTGATGTTCAATAAATTCCAAAACAGATTACCGTCCGCAAGTCTTTTTTTTCATTAAGTACTTCTCAGTACTAGGGCTAGAAAACAAAAAATCCAACCACTTCCGTGATTGGATTTTTTAGTCGGGGTGGCAGGATTCGAACCTACGACCTCCTCGTCCCAAACGAGGCGCGATACCGGGCTACGCTACACCCCGAACTTTAGTTTCTTTGAACTTCGTATCAGATCACGATTTAATCAAGCACTGGTCTTGCTGAATCGGAATGCAAATGTAGGGATTAAATTGGTTTTTCATCATTTTGGGATTTTAAAAATTTATTTTTCTTCAGCTCAAGGTGACTAGTCCGATTGGCTGGTTTTTTGTCTTTGGATGCATTCAAAAACCCAGAAACTATGAAACTTCTTAGCCTCGCATTTTTTACTCTGTTTTTGTCTTTTAATGTGTCTTTGGCTCAGAAATCAGTCTTTAAAAATGAGCGCTTGGAAATCCTTCAACTCAGCGAGCATACTTTTCAGCACATAACGTATCTGGAGACAGATTCCTTTGGGAAAGTTCCCTGTAATGGGATAGTAGTGGTAAATGAGGGGAAAGCCATAGTGGTGGATTCTCCTGCTGAGGAAGGGGATGCGGAGATTTTACTGGATTGGGTGCAGGAGCAAATGGATCTTGAAGTTTCTGGAGTGATCGCCACTCATTTTCATGAAGATTGCGTAGGCGGTTTGGAAGCTTTTCATCGCCAAAAAATCCCCTCTTATGGATCTAGATTGACAATTTCGCTTGCAGATGAAAATGGATTTCCAACTCCAAAGCTGGGTTTTGATCGTTTGTTAAGTTTGAAATTGGGAAGCCTTGAAGTGAGAACTCAGTTTTTTGGGAAAGGGCACACCGAAGACAATACCGTGTGCTTTGTGGAGAAAGATCAAGTTCTTTTTGGTGGCTGTCTGATCAAGGAAATGGGTGCTGGAAAAGGAAATCTGGCGGATGCAGATACCCTCTCCTGGAGCAAAACGGCATTGCAAATCAAAGAGAATTTCCCTGAGCTTAAAGTGGTAGTTCCTGGGCATGGAAAGGCCGGGACAAAAGAACTTTTAGAATATACCGCCAAACTTTTCCATTGATTAAAAATACTCTCATCCAGGTATTTATGGAAAAGAATCTGCAAAAAACGTTGCCGAAGCAATCGGCTGCAGGATCAAATTGACAATTGTTTTTGAAGGAATGAAATCGAGCCTGCCTGAAGCAGACAAGCATGACTAAAAAGTCACACACTGCGATAACGATCAATTCTGCGACCTGTCTGCCAGGCAGGGATTCCATCCCGTATCCCGATAAATCGGGACGGGACAAGTTATGACCTCTAAAAAACAAATTATAAACAGATGAAAATGAGCGTCTCGGTTAGGGACGGTTTTTTTATTAAATTGGAATTGAGCGTGTAAAGAGATACCAAATTCTGTCCATCGATTTACCATCGGGCAGTCTGGTATAATTTAATATGGATATCCGCTTTCTTACCAGTAGCAAAACTGAACAGCTAAAATTCTGCGAAAATGATAGATTTATGCAGGCATCGGTCATCGGACACCTGTCCGCAGAGGCGGATCCGTCTTTTTAGTAAAGAAAATTGGGCTACTGGCATCATTGCGGACAATCATATAATTTAATTTTCTTCCTTAACCCAAACTCAATCCCCATGAAATTCAAACTCAACGATATCCAAAACCGATGGAATAAATCCAACCCCTTTGATTTTTCTGATTTAAAAGCGTTGCTGATTAATTGTACGCTAAAAAAATCCCCGGAGCAGTCCCATACCGAGGGTTTGATGTCCATGGCTGAGACGATTATGCAAGCCAACGGGGTGAAAACTGAATTGATCCGGGCTGTAGACCTTGATATAGCCCCCGGAGTTTACCCTGATATGCGAGAGCATGGATGGGAAAAAGACGAGTGGCCGGAAATTCAGAAAAAAGTGATGGATGCGAATATTCTGGTCATCGGAACTCCCATTTGGCTCGGCGAAAAGTCCTCCATCGCCACCAAGGTGATTGAGCGGCTTTATGGCTATTCGGGTAAACTGAATGCACATGGGCAATATGCTTATTATGGAAAAGCCGGAGGATGTTTGATCACTGGAAATGAGGATGGAATTAAGCATTGTGCGATGAATTTGCTATACAGCTTGCAGCATTTGGGCTATAGTATTCCTCCTCAGGCAGATGCCGGTTGGATCGGGGAGGCGGGTCCTGGGCCGAGTTATCTGGATGAAGGGAGTGGAGGAATCGAAAATGATTTTACTACTCGAAATACCACTTTTATGACCTGGAATCTAATGCACTTAGCCTTTATCCTAAAAAATGGCTTTCCAGCTCATGGAAATATCCGAAAGGAATGGGATGAAAGCGATCATGAACATCCTAATCCGGAGTATAGGTAGATCTAATGAAAAATTAGTTATAGAAGGAAAAAATAACAGCCAACTAGTTATCAAAGAATCAGTTTTGTAGTCATATTTTTTTCCTAGGTTAATTTCAAATCAATCTTTGGCAAATAGGCTTACTTAAAATTTGGAAAAAAAGAAAATTCGAATTATTGAGGAATATTGGCAGTTCTTAGGGTTATACAAAATATTGAATTACAGTTGATTAGTAATGTTTTGACAGGCAAAATTAATTATTGATTTTATTTACATGATTAACCAGGTCCTTGTAAAAATTTCTTCCGATCGGAATTTCATGTTGGGCTATTTTGATGACTGTGGAATTAAACGCTTCTATTTTTTTCAGATTGACGATATAGGATTTGTGTACTCTCAAAAATTGATTATCCGGTAGCTTCCCAAGTACTTCTTTTGCGGTATTTCTGAGGGTGAATTGTTTGCCTTCAGTGATAATGCGGGAATAAGTACCTTCGGTTTTAATTAACTCGATTTCATCAATTTCGATTTTTTTAAGCCATCCATTGTCCCTTATAAATATTTCATCGATTGATTTTGGGGCATGGATCAGTTGGGTGCCACTTTTTGCCTGATCTAAGGATGAGAAATTTTCAATTGCGAGTTGGATGGATGTAATTAATGACTCTTTGGTAAAAGGTTTGACTATAAATCCATCAGGTTTGATGTGTTTGACCTTTTCAATTATTTCTTTCCCTGATGAAGAGGTGATAAATACGATAGGGATAGTAAAGTGCCTTCTGATTTGAGTAGCAAGCTCAATTCCATTTTGTTTACCTTTGAGTTTAATGTCTATCAGTACTAGATTTGCCGGGTTTTTTTTAAGGTTTTCCTCAACAAGATGGGCTGAATCCAGAATATCTGTAACAATGAACCCGTTTATGGTTAGCAATTCGCTAATATTTTCGGATAAATTAGGGTTATCTTCAACTAAAAGTATTTTAGGCGATACCATTTCTTGAACCATGGTAAAAAAGGTATATTTTTTATTAAATTTTCAACAAAATTAGATTTCTAGTCCTATTTTCCAAGAAATGAAGAATCAATTAATTACCTATACTGATAATGAGGATTTAATTTTTTCACTTTCTAGTGGGGAATTACTTAAAATTTCGTCAAGGCTTAAAACCCTTTTCGGAGCAAAATTTTGGGAGAAAATTTTAGACTTAAATTCTTATGAAGGTATCGCATGTCTTTCACCTGATTTAGATAGTCGGCTCGTTGCTTACCCAAAATATATGGATTTAAAAGTAAGTTATGAATTGACGGATACGGATAAGCGGCTTAAGGTGGTAGAGTACGGTTGGTATAATCCCAAAGCTGACACAATTCATCTTTTAATATTCCCGGTGGCTGTGGAGAGTAACTTCAATCTCACGCATGATTTAATTGTTGATTTATTAGATAAGCTAGTAGATCCCGCTGTTTTATTTAACAGGGAGATGAGCAACGTGATTGTCACAAATTACAACTTGATTTCCTGTTTGAACAATCGATTATCTGAGCTGGGGAAAGGATTTCAAGTGAGTGATTTTTTTTTAGAAAAACTAGATTATCAGTCTTTGCTATTCTGGGTTTATTCCAATGAGATTAGTATTCAATTAAGGAGTAAGCTTGATTTAAAGAAAAAAGGAGGGTGCTGGTTTGATGTTTCTTTTTCGAAAATAAAAATAGAGGAAGACTATTGTATTTTGGCTATTCTAAAGGATGTGGATGAACAAGTCAGCCTTTCCCAGATTCAGGAAAAACGAAACTTGATTTTTTCAAGGCTAAGTGAGGTTCAAATTTCTTTTTTATCAAAAAGCAAATATTTTAATCCTTACCAACATTTTTTAGATGCGATTTTAGATGTTTCTAAAGCCAAATATGGGTTTGTAGGTGAGGTGAGTCAGTCCGAAGGCAGTGCCAGACTGATGAAAATTCATGCGGTAACCGACTTTTCTTTTGAGGGAAAAGATGCTGTTGATTTGTTGGAAAAATTAAAAAATGATCAGTTTATTTTTAGGCATTTTGATAATTTGTTTGGAGCAAGTATTCGGCTGGGGAAAGTGATTTGTGAAAATAATCCAAAGCGAAGTCCTTATTCCAAAAATGTTCATGTGCCTGGCCATCCGATTATCGAAAATTTCCTAGGTATTCCCATTTTAAAGAGAAAGGAGGTAGTCGGGCTTATCGGGTTGGGAAATAAAGAAGGTGGTTTTTCTCAAAGTGATGTGGATGATTTAAGTCCATTTGCCACTACATATTCGGTGATTTTGGATGCCATAAAAACAGAGGTTAGAAGCGAGGAGTTTCGTCGGGAGTCGTCGGAAAAATCACTTATTCTATCAACATTGGGTGAGCATTCTCCCGATACTATTGCAGTGCTTGATAGCGCTAATCGATTCCAATTACTTACTCCTGCCTATAAAAAGCTTTTAGGGCCTGGGCTTGGAGATGAATTAATTCAGTCAAAAATTCGGCATTTAATTTTAAAAACACATACTCCTAAGTATCACCAATTCAAAGGGAATTATAGGTCAAGATTGAAAGTCAAACTCTATGATCAAGAAGAGATGTGGCTGGAAACTTCAATCAATGTGGTAGAAAGAGAACAAGGTGAAATAACTATAGCCTTTATCAGAGATGTAACTCGGCAAATGCAGCAAGAGATCAGTTTGAAAAGTTCATTAGAAAAAGAAATAGAGTTCAAAAATTTTTTAAGCGATTTTTTAAGTTTGGTTTCACATGATTTTAAAACACCTCTTGCTACTCTCAATTCCAGTCTGGATATAGGGATGCACTATTTAAATCAAATCGGAAATACTGTGATAAAAGAAAAATTGGAGCGTCATTTTAATAAGATGAGCTCAGAAATTAATATTCTGCAGAATTTAGTTTCGCATTCGTTAGATTATAACCGTTTTGCAACAAAGGATTCGATTTTAAGTAAATCAAAAATTTCATTTGTGGATTTTTTTAATAATTTGATTAACGGAAAAGATTTTACTGATTCGGTTTCATTTAAAAATTTCTGTTTAGAAGATTTTACGGTTTACTGGGATGCATTTCTGATGGAGCGAGCTGTTTTAAACCTCATAGCGAATGGGATAAAGTATAATCCTGAAAATGGAAAAGTGGAAATTGAAATATTCGGGACTCCAGAAACCCACGGTTTTTCTGTGTCAGATGCTGGAATTGGGATTCCTAATGAAGAGATCACTTATATTTTTACTCCATTTTTTAGAGCTAGCAATAGCTCGGAATTTCAAGGCTCAGGATTGGGATTGGGAATTGTAAAAAACGTGATAGAAGGACATGAAGGTGAGATATTTGTGGAATCAAAAATTGGGGAAGGTACTAGAGTGTCAGTCCACTTTAATAAAAGATGACGGTTTGGTTTTGAAATCGGTATTTATTATATCAGTTTTCACAGATCCCAGTGGTATTCCAATTAAGTCGCAATTGGAAGTTTTCTATCTGTATTAAGATTAGTGATACGCATTTCCCTCATTGATTGAAATTTAAGTAGGGCTTCTTGTAGTATTTATAATCAGCTGATATTCAGCTATATTAATAACAAAAACATAATATAAAAACCCCGAAATCGGCTGTTTCCAGCTTTTTTCGGGGTTTCCTTTTTTGTATTTTAAGGTTGCAAACTAAAATACGGTGAAAGATA
>NZ_FOPC01000007.1:0-193524 GCF_900113375.1 Algoriphagus hitonicola
AATTCCTTGTCAAAACTTCTTCTTGTTCCTTCTTTCATTGGTTCTAAGTTAAGGGGCTTAACTTACTGTCCAATCAAATGTAGCAGATCCAAATTATCCATATTGGTTGAGATCAGACCTCCAAGGTTTTGGAAAATCCAAACCCTCCGAGGGTTCTCCGTAATCCAAAGTATGATTTTCAATTAAAACAATACATTATCAGGCCAAATCCCTCGGAGGGTGCATTCAGAAATGATTTTTTCAAGAATTGGTTTCTACCTATCAATTTTTGTCTACCTCCTCGGCATGACGCTGCTGGTTTCCGGCGGATCCCCGGGCCGAGATGTGGGTCTTTCCAATTCACCAAACCCCGCATTTAGCAGCTCTTTTCAGTCGCTGCTTCATACGGGGCTATTCAAGGTTAAAGCCCCGCCTGCGTCGGGCAGGCCTTCAGGCTTTTTGATCTAAACACCAACCATTGGTTCTTAGGATCAGCCTTAAAATAGAAAAGCTCCTTCGGCCAAAACCAAAGGAGCTCTTTTCACATTCAAAACTGATTTAATTCTTCAAATCATATGAGTTGATTTGACCTGAACCGGCTAAATAATAGAGGTAGCCCTCAATATCATCCACTTCATAAACCGGCTTTTTGTCTTTAAGGACAATTTCCTTTTCGGTTTTTCCGGTATCCTTGTTGACTTTCACCAGACCCACACCATCACTGAGATCAGTCAAAATAAAGCGTGCATTTTCCGTAGCCATGGTGGCTTTGAATCGCTTGGTCATTTCCCCATAGGAGACAGAGGCAATATTGGCAAAGGATTCTGCGGCTCGTGCATTATCATTGGCTCGACGGGCGTCGGCACTGTTGTATTCGCCAATTCGATAGCTATAGGTAGACTGGGAAGCTGCGGCAGCGGAAACGGTGGCAGAGGCCAACGTTAGTGCGCCCAAGGCAACTTTCGCAAAGGTGCTTTGACCAGGCGCCTTATGGAATACATGGTAACTTTGTTTTCCGCCACCGTCTAGCATCATCATGTTTTGATCTGAGGCCAAAAAGATGCCCGAGGCACGGGTTCCAATCTCATAAGGGCTTTCTTTTCCCTCAAATTTAAGCTTCGCAAAGGTGCTCACATCCCCCGTATTTTCATCGATAGCCATGATTTCCTCCCCAGTGCTGATCAAGTAGCGCCCATTGGCTTTGTCGTAAGCACTTGATACAGCAGTGGCTTTTTTGTATTGAATTCCTTTCTTCCACTTCGCATCTCCGGTACTGAGATTGATGATATTGGCGTCGGTATCGGTGATGTAAATCATCCCCTGAGGCGTGGTGGCCATGGTGTGAATATTGGCACCGGTATCAATCGGTTTTTTGAAAAGGGGAGTGCCGTCAAATTTGATTTTATTGATCCCACCTTCCTGCAGGCCAAATAGAATTCCATCCTCCATTACGTAAAAATGCTGCACGTATCCCTTGGTTTTGGGGGCTTTTTCCCAAAGATCTTCTCCGTTGGAAGCATTTAAGAAAGCAATTTTCGATTCACCGGGACCACTAAGCTGACTCACCAGACTGCTGCCTCCTTTGAACACATCACTGACAACTGCCAAACCGCCGGGAAGAATCTGGAATCGGGTGATACTTCCCTTGATTTTGCGCTCATCCTCCCAAAGGTCCTGCCCGTCTTTTCCAAATTTAAAAATCCGGGTATCCCCGTTGCTGCGCTGCTCAAAACCATAAATATCGTTTCCTGTCTCATCGGCGACCATGCTGGTTAGGTTTTTCACTTCATTTTCCCAGAGAATGTTTCCGTCTTTCACATTAGCACATACAACGCCTTTGGTGGTGGGGACAAAAACCCGGTCATTGAGCAGGAATGGGGCACCCGAACTCATGGGAATGGCGGCGGCACTTCGGACTTTGCCGGCATTGGGGTCCAGGTTAGCAAAACCCTCCTGCTTGCCTGTAGCCATATCGTAGATGCCTACTGCCAGGATTTCACCTTCGCTCTTTTCCCGATTTCCCACTACTACAAGTTTGTTTTCGGGAAGAAAAATTTTGAGTTGGGCGATTTGTTTCCAACCGTTTTCTTCGGTGACAAAGACCTTTTCTCCGGTAATCACATCGATGACTGTGCGCTTGGAGTTGGCAAAGATGGTTCCTGGGATTTGGGATTTTCCGCCCTGGGTCAAAATGACATACGGACTAAGGGGAACGAATTCCATTTCCTCTTCTTTGATTTTGCCGTATTCGGCAAAGCTAAAGTGAGGGCTAGCTGCACCGGGCCGGATGCCGAACAGTCCGTCACTTCCATTAACTAGGAGAACACCGGCATCGGTCAACGTCATTTTTTCGATTTTACCGCCGATATCGTAGGAATAGGTGGGGGGTGTTTGAGCCCAGACGCTGCCTGCAAATAATGCGGCAAAGGCTAAGGATAAATACTTTTTCATGGTTTTGCGTATGGTTGAATTCCAAGGCTAAAGGACGGAGGAATGAGCTCGGGATTCCATACGCTGTTTGCCGTATTTTTTGGATTAAAAAATGAGGTTTAGGGGTTAAATTACTAAAAACTGGCCAACCGCTTAGACTAGATTTTTTTGTATAGGTAAATCCAGTGTTCAATAAAAATTGAACTTTGTCGCGGTGAAAAATCTAGAAATGAGACTAGTAGTGGATTAGAGGTTGTCACTCATCCTTTAGGGTTTTCACCGGGTTGAGTTTGGAGGCTCGGAAAGATTGAGAAGAAACGATCAGAATGGTGAAAATCAGGACTCCCAGTACCAAAATGATAAAACTGAGCCAAGACGGCCATTCCCGAATAGCAAATTGGGAGATCCAGTTTTGCATCACATAAATGCTCAGCGGGAAGGCAATCAGAATCCCGGAAAGGGTTAATAAAATGTATTCCTTTCCAAACATCCACGAAATACTCCAACTCGTTGCGCCAAGTACTTTTCGGATGCCGATTTCTTTGGTTCGTCCCGCAATCGAAAGCGCAACCAAAGCAAACAACCCCATAGAAGCGATCAAAATCGCAATCAAGGAAGCGGCTAGTACCATTTTTCCCAAACGATCATCTGCCCGATATTGGGCTTCTATACTTTCATCGAGAAAGCTAAATTCAAAATTTTCTCCTGGAAATACCTTCAGGTATTCATCTTCCAGCACAGATAGGAAAGCATCGAAATTGGAAGTAGCATTTTTCACCAAAATCCTCGGGTTGGTATTGGAGCGAATCATAAGATTGTTGATTCCGCTAAAGATAGTCTCCGGTGATTTCGCAAATACGATCGGAGCAATCGGCCGGTAAAGAGATTCGTGATGAAAATCTTTTACCACACCCACAATCTGATGGGGATTAAACTCGGTCCCGGGCAGCAATTCCCCTGTGGGATCATCCCATTGAAAGGCTTCTGCAAAGGCTTCATTGATCAGAAGAGCACTGCTGTCCGAACCGATTTCCGGACTGAGGCCGCGTCCCTCGACCAGTTCCAATCCCAGTGTATTGAGGTATTCTCCTCCGATAAAATTGACATAAAAGTCAAACTGAGTTCCGTCCTCGAGCGGAAAACCCAGTTCCCAATAGGCATCATCTCCGTAAGTTCCCACGGTGATTCCTGAGGTAGCAATTTCTGATCTCCCCTCAATAGCCTGACGGTAGGTTTCGGCTTTGGCAAAACTCTCCTTGAGGGATTTGACAAAACTGTTGGACGGGACGTCCGGAATCTCGATGACCAGCACCTGATCCTGATCAAAACCTAAATTGAAATTGCGAATCGCATTCATTTGGTTGACCATAATCAGTGTGGCGGCCAGAAGTAGGAAGGAGATAAAAAACTGAAAGCCTACCAGTCCCTTTCGCAGTCCCTGTTTCCCAAAGTGGATGGATAAGTTGCCTTTGAGCACGCGGATAGGCTTGAGTCCAGAGAGGAAAAATGCGGGATAAGCTCCGGCCAAAAGGGTAATGAGCAGCATGAGCGTGATGAGTATTCCGATTTGGATCGGACCATAGGCTAAGCCCAGTTCCTTTTCAAAGAGTGAATTGAATGTCGGAAGCAGGAGCTCTGCAATCAACACGCCCAATAAGGTGGAGAAAAGCGTGATTAAAAATGCTTCGGTCAGAAACTGGAAAATGAGCTGTCTGAAATTTGCACCCATGGTTTTCCGCACGCCTACTTCCTTGGCTCGCATGGTAGCCCTTCCGATGGCCATCGTGGTAAAGTTGATGCAGGCGATCAGGACAACCAAAAAGGCAATGCCTCCTAGGATCCAAAGCAATGATTTTCGGGTTGTTTGGAGTCCGCCATTTCCTGCTCCCTCTGAAAAGTGCATTTCCGAGATTGGATGGAAAGTAAAGTAAAATTGGCCCGGGGCATAATCTTCCCCGAGGACTTTTTGCATGAAAGTTTCCATCTGACTTTCCATGGTTGCGGCATCCTCCGGATTTCGGAGTTTGACAATATTTTGGCCCCAGACATTGTACCAGGAGTTCATTCTTTGCTCATTAGCAAAAAAATCCATATTGTCCATAGGCATCAGCATTTCAAATTGAATGGAGGAATTGGCCGGAATATTCCGTAGTACACCAGTGACCAAATAATCCTGTGCTTCTTCACCCATTTCCAATTGAATACTTTTTCCGATTGGATCTTCATCTCCAAAATAGCGCTGGGCAGTTTTTTCCGTGACCAAAATGGAAAATTTGTCTTTGAGCTGGGAGGAGCGATCGCCCTGGACCAAGGGAAAAGAAAAGAGCTGGAGAAAATCCGCATTGACGAGCAGAAAACTCTGGATTTGCTTGGTGCCGTCGGGGAGTTTGGCTTGAACGTTGGAGGTGACTAAGCCGGAAATGTGTTCGATTTGTGGGAATTCTTCCCGAAATGCTTCCTCTACTATCATGGGCGATGAAAAAGATTCGTTCATCTCCCCATCCACGACCTCGTGGCTTTTGACCCGATGGATTTTTTCACTGTCCGAATGAAAGCGGTCAAAGCTAAGTTCGAACTGAATAAAGAAAAAAATCAAAATCCCCACACCTAATCCTATGGACAGCCCGATGAGATTGATGGCCGTATGGAGTTTGTTTTTGAAAAGATTACGAATGGCTATTTTAAAATAGTTCTTAATCATGGTTCGTCGATTTCTTAACTTTTTATCCAGTATAATGCCAAAGAAAAAGTATCAGAGACTGCAAAAAGAGGCCTTTTAATGAGTCCTTTGCCGCATGAATCGGACAAAATTGTTCATTGGCGGGCAATAGACGGGATTTGGTCCAATAGGTGGATTTCAGTCTTCTGATCTGATAAAGTGCAAAGGGGATTTGATTTGTAAAAAAAGTGGATAATCATCATAGGATTTTCAAGAAAATCTTACCGAAGAATGAATTTATTCCTAGTCTCTAAATTGTCTTAGGGATAATGCTTATTAAATGAACTTTATCCAAAGATTTGAACTCTGAAATTTTCAAGTTATTGAGAGTTTTAACAGGATCTTGATTAATAGAACATTAATTAAGCCATGACTTGAAGAATAAATTTATTTATCGAGATTAATTCTAAATTGTTTGTTTAGAATTAATCCAGTTAATAAGTTTACAGCGTCAAATCAATCCGATTTATGAATATCAAATCTCTACTCTTCACCCTGGCGTTTGGGATGCTTCATTTCGTAGTCCTTGCCCAATCAGCTACCCTTAAAGGACAAGTCACTACCTCCGATAATCAGCCCCTGGAATTTGTCAACGTGGGAATCCAAGGCCTTTCCAAAGGATCTACCACAGACCGCTTTGGAAATTATGAAATCAAAAATATCGAACCTGGTACTTATACCGTTTTTGCGTCTTTTGTAGGATTGGAAAAACAGGAGCAAAGTATCAGCATCGCAGCCAATCAAACGCTTACCTTGAATTTTTCTGTGAAGGAAAGCTCTACCGAACTTTCTGAAGTTGTGGTGACTGATTTTTCGTCCAACCGATTTTATTCCGATTCAAGCTTCACTGTGGGTAAACTTCCGCTTAAGGATATTGAAAACCCACAGGTGTACAATTCGATTTCCGGTCGTCTATTGCGCGAGCAAGTCGTAACCACGATGAACGATGCCATGAAAAATGCCACTGGAGTTACCCGCCTTTGGGAATCTACTGGAAGAGGTGGAGATGGCGCGGAGTACTACGCAATGCGTGGGTTTTCTATCCAACCGACTTTGGTAAATGGGATGCCTAACGTCAATAACGGGGCATTGGATCCGGCAAATATCGAAACCATCGATGTGGTCAAAGGTCCATCCGGGACACTTTTCGGAAGTGCAGTCATCTCTTATGGAGGCTTGATTAATATCACCACCAAGAAACCATTTGACCTCTTTAAAGGAGAGGTTGGATTTATTACCGGAAGTTTCGGGATGAACCGACTGACTGCCGATGTCAATGTGCCTATCAGTGAGACTACTGCCATTCGGGTCAATTCGGCTTATCAATCGCAAAATACCTTTCAAGATGCTGGAAACAGAAGCTCCTTTTTCATCGCACCCTCTTTTAAATTCAAAGCCTCTGAGCGCTTGATATTTATCATCAACACTGAGTTTTTGCAATCTCAGTCGGTCAATGCCCCGATGCTCTTTCTGAACCGAAATGCTGAATTGAAATTTGATCGCATCGATCCATTTTTAGCCAATTATGAAAATAGCTTTACCGGAAATGACCTTAGTATACAAAATCCGAGCTATGGCATTCAAGCCCAGGCTTTGTATGAGCTTTCTCCAAACTGGACCTCTCAAACCGTGATTTCCAGAAGTGCCACGGAGACTAGTGGATATTATCACTACCTATTTGATGCGGGCGATGGAGATTCATTTACCCGCTTTATTTCCGACCGAAGCGGACAAACAATCACCACGGATATTCAGCAGAATTTCATAGGTGATTTTAATATCGGACAATTCCGAAACCGAATGGTGGTAGGGTTGGATTATTACGATCAGAGTATTTTCAATGGAAGCACAGGGTGGGTAGCCAACGGATCGGTCAAACTATCTGACGGAAGTGACACCGGAGTGCTCACTCAGGCAGGAGTAAATGAATTGCTTCGCGATTCTTTTGAAGGCAATTCTACCGGAAAAAGCACCGTATTAAGTGCCTACATTTCTGATGTCATCAATCTGAGGTCCAACCTCTCCGTAATGGCGAGTTTGCGAGCTGATCGATTTGAGGGAAAGACGGATTACTGGATTGAGGAAGAGGTGGAAAGTCAAACAGCTCTTTCACCCAAGCTTGGTGTAGTTTATCAACCAGTTCAGGACAAAGTTTCCCTTTTTGCCAATTACATGAATGGATTCGTTAATGTGGCACCGCGTACCGTGGCCAATGCTGATGGCAGCAATCCAAGATTGCAGGCTTTTGATCCGGAGCAAGCCAATCAAATGGAATTTGGAGTCAAAACCAATTTGCTGGAGGATAAATTAGCTGCCACCTTGAGCTATTACGATATACGAGTTAAAAACCGCTTGATCAACGATCCGGATAATATCAACAATACGCTACAGGCAGGCGAGGTGGAAAGCAAAGGAGTTGAGTTTTCCCTGGTCGCTTCTCCCTTTGAAGGGATGAGCATTATCGCCGGCTATTCCAACAATACCGCTGAAGTAACCGAGGACAATCCGGTCAATGGCTACTTGGGATTGAGACCGGAAGAGGCAGGTCCGGAGGAATTGGTTAATTTCTGGTTGAGCTATTCCATCCCCACTGGCAGCCTAAAGGGATTTGGTTTGGGATTTGGCGGAAATGCAGCCTCCGAGCACCTGACCCTTAATCGTGCCAATGGTAGCTTTGCGATTCCGGCCTATCAGGTATTCAATGCCGCCGTTAGTTACACCAGCAGTCAATACTTGTTGGCTTTGAAAGTCAATAATCTGAGCAACGAACGCTATTTCTCAGGTTGGTCCACAGTGACCCCTCAGTCTTTGCGAAACATTGCCCTAAGTTTTAACTATCGATTTTAATGAAGCTTAAACACTGGATAGGAAAAATTCATCTCTGGCTCGGGCTTTCGTCCGGGCTAGTGGTGTTTATTGTGGCGGTGACGGGTTGCATTTATGCATTTCAGACCGAAATCAAGGATTTGACTTATTCTTTTTTGTTTGTGGAGCCAAAGGAAAAAGCAGTCCTTCCACCCAGTCAAATTAGTGAAATTGCGCAAGATGCTTTTCCCGAAGGGCACTTGCACGGGATTCTTTATCCAACTGCGGAGCGCTCAGCTCAAGCGATATTTTTTAGCTACGGAGAAGGCAATGATCATTATAAAATTGCCTACGTCAATCCCTATACCGGCGAGATTCTCAAGCTGAATGACGAGTATGCGGATTTTTTCCGAGTAGTTCTGGATGGGCATTTTTATCTTTGGTTACCTCCTGAGATCGGGCAGCCGGTAGTAGCTTCGTTCACCTTGGTTTTTTTAGTAATGGTGATTTCGGGTTTGGTCCTTTGGTGGCCCAAAAAGAAGAAAGGAAGCAGTAAAAGCTTTAAAATCCGCTGGGATGCCCGATGGAGAAGGAAAAATTACGATCTCCATCAGGTATTGGGATTTTATGTGATGATTTTTGCCTTAGTATTCACCCTGACCGGTTTGGTTTGGGGCTTTACTTGGTTTAGGGATGCTTATTATGCCGCAACTACCGGTGGGAAAGATTTTGTCGAATATTATGCCCCAGCCTCTGATTCGACCCAGCAGTACACCGGAGATATTCCGGGTATTGATCAGGTTTGGCTGAAAATGCGCTCCGAATATCCCCATGCAGAGTGGATTGAGGTTCATCCCCCTGACTATGAGCACGGTTCCTATGCTGCCAATGCCAATCCCGATGCCTCGACTTATTGGAAAATGGACTATCGCTATTTTGACCAGTATACCCTAGAGGAACTCCCGGTCGATCATGTGTGGAACCGTTTTGACGAAGCCAGCGTAGGGGATAAACTCCAGCGAATGAATTATGACATCCATGTCGGGGCGATTGCCGGCTTACCTGGGAAAGTACTGGCATTTTTTCTAAGTGCGATCATTGCGTCCTTGCCGGTAACTGGATTTTTGATTTGGTGGGGAAGGAAAAAGAAAAGCAAGAAAGAGAAAACCAAGGTAAAGAGATCGATTTCAGAGGCAGTTCCGGTTTAGTGAGATTTATCAAAAATGAATTTTAGCAGACATGCAGGCAATCGCAATGGATGAATTAAGTTAAATAAGATTTCCCATTAAGCTATTTGAATGGCTTAATGGGATAATCATTTTGGATAACCCGCATGTCAATCGTTGATTTCTAGGATTTTTCCGACTTTTCAGGAGATTTCAAGACTCTAATCAGAAAGTAAACTGTAGCACCCGTGACAAAAGCTTGGGTGAGAATAAGTAGCATAAGGGCTAATGGATTCATGAGATTTTGGTTTTGCGTTTGTGATTGGCATAGAATACCAGCAAACAGATGAGGAGAAACAGCGTGCCTAATAGAATTCGGGCAAAATTGGAATAGCGGATTTTTTCTTCTAAAAGCCGAATCTCTTCCTGACTTTGGCTTGCCGCCAGCTCAATTTTAATGTCCGCATGGGAGAGTTTTTCGATAATAGAACCGGGATCGAGATTCCATCCTTGACCACTGAATAGCGATTGGATAGTTGATGCCCATTGGTTTCCCTCCGGAGTAATCAAAGCTCCCAAAAACACGAAGATCAAAAGTAAAGGAGTAATGTATTTGATGATAAATTTATAGACTTGAGGCACCTTGATATCTGCTCCTGTGGTGATTTCGTTCCAGCCCTTGTTCATCCCGAATACCCAGGCGAATAGGATGGATTCCAAGAGGGCAAAAACCACCAAACTGACTGTTCCGGCCCAATAATCATATTCCTCAAAGACTCCTTGATGATAGAAAAGCACCGTAGGAAGACCCATAATCAAGGCTAAAAGTCCAAAAGAATAGGCTCCTTTTTTCTTTCCCCAGCCAAACTCGTCCTTCATAAATCCCATCCAAGGGGTGCCCATGGCTAGTGAGGAAGTGATCCCCGCAAAAAACAACAAACCAAACCAGGAGACTCCGGCAATGGCGGCGAAAAATTCTCCCCATTGCTGAAAGAGAAAAGGCATGGTTTGAAAGGCCATACCGAATCCGGCATTTTCCAAAACCCAATCGATCCCCAAATATCCCGCTGCGATTGGGATGACAATGGCACTACCCAAAACCACTTCGACAAATTCATTCATAAATCCAGCCGATACCGAATTCAAAGCGATATCGTCTTTTGAATCGAGGTAGGCGGCGTAGCATTGAATGGTGCCCATACCTACAGAAAGGGTAAAGAAAATCTGCCCAGCCGCAGCCAGCCAAACTTTCGGATTGAGCAGGGAATCAAACTGGGGAGTCCATAGAAAATTAAAACCGTCCCAGGCGTTGGCGTCGGGAAATTCGGCAGATCTCCCCGAATCGCCCAATTGGTAGGCTGTGACTGCCAGGAGGATCCCAAATAATATCAAAAGTGGCATCCCGATTTTGGCGACTTTTTCGATACCTCCCAGTCCTTTCGAAAGGATATACACATTGAGGAAAAGCACCAAAACGTAAAAAAACAGTGGCTCCAAGGGAATCCCCAAAGTGCTACTTCCCAATGAAATATATTCGTCAAAAAACTGGGCAACTTGAGATTGGGACATTCCCTCGAAAGTTCCTATCAAGGCGTGAAGCACATAGGAAAAGCTCCAGGATTCGATGTAAGTATAATAGGCGACTACGCCGATATTGGTGAAAATTCCAAAAACCCCAATGTATTTCCAAGCGGCCCGCTTACCCATACTGTCGAGAATAAAGGGCGTGCTGTGGTTTCCGAATTTTCCTCCAAATCTACCGGATGACCATTCGATAAAGAGTAGGGGAATTCCCAAAAGAAAGAAGCATACCAAGTAAGGAATGATAAATGCGCCACCGCCATTTTGGACGGCTTGAACAGGAAATCGAAGGAAGTTTCCCAAACCGACCGCGTTGCCGGCCATGGCTAGAATAAGTCCAAGCCTAGAGCCCCAGGCTTCTTTGGGCAGAGATGTTTTTTCCATAAATTAATTGTGGTATTCAGAAATTGAAAAACGTGTGTTGGTTGGCTAATCGAATAGAGCCGAAAGGAATAAAAAGTGAGTTTTTAGAAATAGAAATGAGAAGGGTGGATATGGGACAGAATCGTATCAAAATGGCGGTTAAGATCAATATCAGAAACCAAGCCGATACTCATTTCAATACTTAAATGCTCAAAACTCTGCCCGAAAAAGATTTTTTCAAAGGGCTGAGTTTCCTGATTTTTGGTCAGGGAAGATTGTGGATTGGATCCGGGCAAATACCCAACATCCGAATGGCTTAAATCCGAAAAGATGAGCGTGGCATCGGTTTTTTGAGTTTCAAAAACTTCCCGAATAGGATTTGAAAAAAGGCTCACCCCCATGGCAAAAATAATTACCAATCCTGGGATCGAAGATGCTGAACACCTTTCACAAAAGAGCGGATAAAAAGAAAAGAATTTCTTTATCATCGGTCGAATTTCCGCCAAAGCTATTCTAAAATTCTGATTGATTTTTTGAGAGGTGAAGATTTTTTTTCACTAGTCTTAAGGTCTTAAAAATGAGTCGCTTGAATAATATTCTAAGGTTTGTTTTTAACAAAATAAAAGGCGGAAAACTGGGTTCCGCCTTTTTGATCAAATGATGTTTTTCGGTTCTTAATCTTCCAAGTACCCGAATTTCCCTTCGTTAAAATCCCGGAAAGCGTCCATCAGTTCAGCGCGGGTATTCATCACAAAGGGACCGTGGGCGGCGATGGGTTCATTCAAAGGTTCACCGCTTAGAATCAGGATTACCGATTTTTCCAGGGCTTTTAGGGTAAACTTCTCCCCTTTGTTTTCAAATAAGGCCAAATGATCGGTAGGGACTTTTTCAGTTCCATTGACTTGTACACTTCCTTCCAAAACCAGGATTGCCGTATTGTGGGCCGCGGGAATGGTAAATTCCACTTCGCCGTTTTTTTCCAGTTTGGCATTAAGCATATTCAGTGGGCTAAAGGTGCTGGCACTTCCTTGGGTCCCATTATATTCTCCTGCGATCACCTCGACGATTCCCGCTTGGTTGGGCAGTGTCACTTTGGCGATATTTTCATTTTCCAAAGCCTGGTATTTGGGCGGACTCATTTTGTCTTTGGCGGGAAGGTTCACCCAGAGTTGGACCATCTGAAATTCTCCTCCGGTTTTGCTCCATTCCCGCTCATGATATTCCTTGTGCAAGACTCCACTTGCTGCGGTCATCCATTGGACTCCGCCTTCTCCGATGACTCCGCCACCGCCAGACGAATCGTGATGTTCGACTTTTCCCTTGTAGGCAATGGTCACCGTCTCAAATCCGCGATGCGGATGTACACCGACTCCTTTTGGGATTTGGCTGGGCGGGAAATTATGGTTGGAATTGTAGTCCAGCATGATGAAAGGATCCATCCGCTTCATATCCAATCCGGGATAGCTGGGGATGAAATTGTGCACCCGAAATCCATCTCCGACGAAATGGGGTGGATTGGGTTTGGCGATCAGTTCAATTCGTTTGGTTGTCATAGTTTCTCCTATTTTTCTCCAAAGTTAGATCCTGACAAAATCCCGTACATTGATGTAGGTTAAGAACGGCCTCGATGCCGATCTGCGAGTTCTTTTCGGACGCGGCTGAGGCTTTCAGGCGTGATGCCCAGAAAAGAAGCAATGTGGGTCTGAGGAACTCTCAACGTGAGATCAGGATAGGTCTGAATAAAGTCGAGGTAGCGTTCCTCGGCACTTGCACTCTGCAGCTGCGTGATGCGTTTTTGCAGACTCCGGATATGGCGGTGAAGGAGGAGATTGTTAAAAGCAATAAACCGCTCATCGGTTTTGGAAAGCTGTATAATCAGGTCTTTATTGATGAAAAAGACTTCGCTGTCTTCGACTGCCTCGATAAAATACGAAGAAGCCTTGTCAAAATATTCGCTTTCCCGGTCGGCCATCAGCCAGTTTTCGGGGGCAAATTGCAAAATATGTTCCTTCCCTTTTTTATCAACCGAATATTGCTTGAGTAATCCCTTTTCTACAAAAAAGGAATGCTGGATTTTTTCTCCGGCAAGAAGTAAAAATGATCCCTTTTTGATTTTTTTTCGGCTGCAATGCGATAGGATTTTGTCGGTAAGCTCTTGATCCAGCTGGGCATTTGATGTCAGAAAATGGGTAAATCGGAAGTTGTTCATTGGAATTAAAATTACAAAAAAATCAAGGAACGTTTCATTGGATAAAATGGGGAACGGGCTATCCCGTTTTCTGTTTTATCTTTGAGCAAATTCTAGTTTCTATGATGTTTGACAGTCCCGATTTCCCCTTGTCACTTGAAGAATCACTTTTTGAAACCTGGCTCGAAAAAGGTCGGGAAAGCAAGATTTCGTATGCTTACCTTTTGGTGATTTGGGATGAATTTGAGGGAGAATATTTACCGGTTTTTGTCCAAAGCCGCTCAGAAATCCAAAGCTACCCCCGCTATGGAACTACCCCTGAACGGCAGATGCTCGTAGCCGCCTATGATTTATACTCAGAATCGAGGGTGATGTGATGATTCGTGTGTAATTGCCTTAATAATTAGGCAGGAATGTATTTGGTTAAATAATGATCGAGTTGAGTGGCGAGATAGTAAGGAATATTAATTAAGGTAAACAGCTTTTTAGTAGTTGTTTTAGTTTGTTCAATTTTAAAAGGACCTGAATAAAACCTAACTGCAAATGAATGCTCACAGCGGTCAATAAACTGATGAAGTGAACGTAAAGTCCCAGAACTTCCAGATTTTACTTCAATGGGAATAAGATACTTTTCAAATGGATAGAGAATGTCCACCTCGGAATTGCTATCTTTTTCTTGCCTCACCCAAAAATGGGTTTTAAACTGAGAATCAAGGAATTTTGATTCGATTTCTTGTGCTACTAGATGTTGAATAATTCTACCTCGGTGGATCTGGTCGAGGTCAGAAACATGAATCATTTCCGCTTGAATCCCAATCGCGTGATTCCAAAGTCCAGTATCCAAAAATTGAAGTCTTGGTCTTTTTTTAAAATCAATAGATAGGGGGAGTTTAACGCTCGTGCTTGGGTAAATAATTCGAATAACTCTTGCTTGGTCCAGTGCCCTTAATGCCTCTCCCACTTCCCTGCTTCTATAATTGGAGTTGCCAAATCTTTCAAATTTTATTCGATCAAATTCGAATGGTGCTGTTTCAATTACATGTCGGATTATTCGTCTTTCTGTTTTATTTCTTGCATATTTTTCAGCATCATCTTTATAAGCTTGCCAGAGTTTTAAGTATGCGGAATGTAGAGAAATCACCCCTTGTTTTTCAAGATATTCATTCAATAATGCCGGCATGCCTCCAATCAAAGCATAATCATGAAAATGGTTTTTGATTATTTGATGAGCATAATCTGGGACAGGGATTTGTTTAATAGCATCTAGTAAGTTTTCCAGTTGGAGTGCCGACAAATATTCCTCAAAGTTTATGGGATGTAAAAATAAATAGTCAACTCTCCCAACAGGGAAATTCGGAATCTTTGCTAATGCAAATTCTAACAGCGAGCCGGCTGCCACAACAAATAGATCCGGACGGTCCTCAAAGAAATATCGAAGGTGCTGAATTGCTTTAGGGTTTTCCTGGATTTCATCAATAAAAAGTAAGGTGTTTCCCGATTTGATTTTGATGTTTTTTTGGAGATAAATTGCATTAAGAATTTTTTCAGTGTTTTCTAGTTCAAAAAGCCGGGTGTTTTCAGGCCGTTCTAAATTAAGTTCGATAAAATTATCGAATTCTTTACCAAATTCCCTAACGAGGGTAGTTTTACCCACTTGTCTTGCCCCTCTAATCACAAGAGGTTTTCTGTTTTTAAGGTCCTTCCATTTCAAAAGCTTTTCAAAAGCTAATCTAGGGAGCATGGTGTTTGTGATTATATATTTTGAATAAAATGATTATTCAAATGTAATGAAGAGGGGGTAAAATATCTAGTTATTTGTAACAAAGATGAGGTAAAATATCAACCTATTTGTAATAAAGCGGTGGCAAATTCTTTTGAAATTAACTTTCTGATACTGAATTTATGATCATTACAATCTAATCACCCTTGCCACCGTAGCTGCCATAATTCCCAGTCCCTCGGTATTGGGATGGACTCCATCCGGAAGGAGCTCAGCCTTATCCATCAGAGGAGTATAGAGATCGATTAATTCGGAGCCGCTTGATTGGGCGATATCAATGATCATCATCCGCTGCTCATTGTTCATTACCTCAGCGGTAATTCCAAAATTATCCTTAGTCACCGGGACTGGCATGACGACATACACTTTGCCATCGGCAGGCATAGATTCCCGAAACTCAGCAATCATATCCAAGTAATCTGTACGAAAATCAGCTTTATAAGCCCAGTTTTGTGGCTTGGAGTCATTAGTACCCAGCATAATGACCAAAATATCCGGGGCAAATTCCTTTACTTCTCCAAACTGCGGCTCATTCCAAAAGGGAAAATCTCCTTTTTTCAACAGGGTTCGACCACTGACTCCAAAATTTTTGACTTCGTAAGCATCACCCAGAATTTCCTGCAGTTGAAGCGGATAGCTATCGGGATGCTCCCGACCGGGGCCCTGGGTGATTGAATTACCCACGCAGGCGATTTTGATCGGGTTTTGAGCAAAAACGGAAAAGCTATATAAAACTAAGGCGAAAGAAAGCAGCTGTCTTTTCATTGGAATGATGGGTTGATTGATTTTGGGAAAATAGGAAATTTTGTTTGAGAAAAAGCCCTTGTTTCCCGCTTTTGGGAATCTATTTTTACGAAATGCATTTCTTCGAAAAATCAATTTGCTGGATCTCTTGGCTAGCACTGGACGTGGTGCTAGGAGCAATGGCGGGAATGTTGTTTTTTTCCAAATTACTCCATGTCGATCTACCTTGGCCACCTTTCGTACTTTTAGGTTTGGCGGTATGGTGTATTTATAATCTGGACCATTACTTGGATGCTCGAAAAGTGGAGCTTCAGTCCCCTCGTCGAATATTTCATCAAAATACCAACCAAGTAATTCCGGTCTTCATTGTATTTTTTGGAATTCTGGGTCTGATCGGAGGGTTTTGGTGGCTTGGTTGGGGGCTGGAATTGCAGCTGACACTGGGACTGGGGATTCTGATTGTCGGGATTAGGCTTGTTGTCTTGAAGTTTGGAAGAGGCTGGATGAAAGAATTTTCAATCGCCCTGTTTTATGTCATTGGGATCTCTTTGATTCCTATCTTGAGAGCTCATGCTTTGGATCGATCGATGGAGTTGGTTTTGTTTCTGGGATTGTACCTGATGCTGGCCTTGCTTAATTTGCTGATGCTCTCCCAACTCGATGCGGAAGAGGATCAGAAAGCCGGTTTTTTTTCGGCAACAAAAAATATCTCTCCTCAGAAACTTCACCAATGGGTGAGAAATCTGGGTTTTTCCTTGCTGGTTTTTCAACTCGCTTTATTCGTGTTCTTATCCTCCTACTTTAAGATTTTTGGATTGATACTTTTGCTTATGACTTTGGTTCATGTGATGGTTTTTATGAAAAAAGACCTTGATCCGGTGCAAAAGCGAATCCGGATGGAATGGGCTTTTGTGTTTCCATGGGTGTTGCTTTTGTTTTAGTGGGGAATATGCATTCTCATAAAACTAGGTTTATGAATGCTGAATTTCCGTTTGGAAAGGCCTTGATCCTTAGCGGTGATAAAAGCAGACATAGGATAAGCATAGTTGTGAGTGATGACACTCACAATGACCTTTTTTCCAAATTACACAAAAGCACTGTGTCCTGTAATCGCTCTTCCCACGATCAGGGAGTTGATTTCTTTGGTGCCTTCATAGCTATAGACGGCTTCGGCATCGGCCACAAACCGAGCGATATCATGCTCGAGCAATATTCCGTTTCCACCGAATAATTCTCTTGCCTGATCCACGATAGAGCGCATTCTGAGTGTACAAAAAACTTTGGCCAAAGAAGCATGTTCGTCTTTCAGCTCGCCTTCATCCTGCATCTGCGATAGCCGGAAAACCATGGTCTGCATGGCAGTTAAATCTCCCAACATAGTCACGAGCAGGTCTTGTACGAGTTGAAATGAGGCAATTTGTCTTCCGAATTGTTTCCGCTCATTGGTGTAGGCCAAGGCCAGCTCATAGGCCCCCCGTGCGCAACCTACCGCCTGCCAGGCAACTCCGGCCCGAGTCATTCTCAGAACTTTGGCAGTGTCTCGGAATGAGTTGGCTTCCTGCAGTCGGTCTGCTTCAGGGATTTCACAATTGCTTAGCGTTATTATTGCATTTTGAACGGTTCGAAGGGCCATTTTATCCTCCATTTTATCGGCTTTGAAACCGGGATTCTCTTTCCGTACGATGAAGCCTTTGACTTGCTGATCATCCAGATCCCGAGCCCAAATAATGGTGATATCCGAGAAAGTAGCGTTTCCAATCCACTTCTTTTGCCCGTTCAATATCCAGGTATCACCCTCCCGCTTGCAGGTAGTAGTCAATCCACCGGCTACTCCGGAGCCCACCTCAGGTTCGGTCAAGCCAAAAGCACCGATTTTTTCTAGTTTCTGCATTTTGGGAAGCCATTCTAGTTTCTGCTCTTCTGATCCACAGAGATAAATGGAACCCATGGCAAGACCGCTTTGCACGCCAAAAAATGTGGAGATCGACGTGTCAATCCGTGCCATTTCCATGGCAATAAATCCCTCAAGTAAAAAGGAATGTCCGGGACAGCCGTAGCCTTGATAAGTCAAGCCGGCAATGTCAAGTTCCGCCATTTTAGGGATGATTTGCATGGGGAATTCGGCTCGGTTCCAGTAGTGATTTGCGATGGGTTTGATCTCTCGCTCCATAAATTCTCGGACACGCAATTGGATTTCCCGCTCGTGTTTGGGAAGGCTTTTTCCCAGTTCATAAAAATCCCCGTTGATCGCTGGGATTTCTTTGGGTTTTCCACCTCCTTTGAGCATGCCCATCATTTTGGATAGGTCTTCTTCACTCATTTGGGAAACCAAACCGACCATTTTAGAAAGATCGACTTTCTCCGAAAGTTTGGAGATTTGATCCAGATCCACCGATTTTAAAAGCTGTCTAATTCCTGCGATGTTTTTAAAAAGATTTTTCATGTCGTATCTAGGGGTTAATTATTGAACGCTTGATAAAGTGAAAGATCGCTATCGCCTTTTGGCACCAGTTTATACAACGATTTCCCGATTGGTTTTTGGAGATTTAATCCATCAGGCGACAACTTGTTATCTCTCCAAGATACCAAACAAATCGGTAATTATCATCGGAGGAGGCAAGGGGATGGATTTTGTCCCCTATCAAAAAGAGTTGAACGGGGAATATTGGGAGCTGTCGTCGAGTATGCTAAGCCGAGCAAGGGTGAATTTGTCAAAAAGTGACTTGAAGTTTCGATTGGGGGATTTTTCGACCGAGGATAGTCAAAAGTTTCAATTGGCCATCCTTCCTTTTGTGTTGGATACGATGACAGATGGGCAAATCATTCAGTTTTTGAATTCATTAAAAATGAAAATAAGTACCGACGGACAGGTACTTGTTTCTGATTTTTATCAAAGCCAATCCGTAAAGCACAAGCTGATTCAAAGGCTAATGATCACATTTTTCCAATTACTCACCAGTCATTCCAGAGGAGATTTGCCTCAGATGGAGGAGCTGATGAACGAATGTGGTTTTCAGCTTTTGGAGGAAAAATCCTGGAAAAAAGGCTGGATCAAAGCCCAAGTTTATACTAGAAAGGATTAGGTTTTCCCAGCATTGGGATCAAAACGAACAAAAATGGCAAGCCAAATCGAACGACTCAATCGATAGGTCAAAGGTAAACCCAAGATCACGACCAGCACTAAAATCCCCAATAATAGCCCTAGCGAATAATCGGGATAAATAACAGTCAGGGCGACCCAAGCAGCAATAAATAGTGCGGTATTAATCGCATAACTGACAAACATCGCCCCAAAATAAAATCCGGGTTCTGGCTCGTAGGATTGATTACATTTTGGACAGTGCTTGTACATTTGAAGCAAGCTGGCAGGTTTGAGCAAAGAGCCTTCTTTGAAAAGTGGACCGGATTGACATCGGGGATATTTAAATCCGAAAATACTTTTTAATATGAATCCTTTCGCAGAATTACTCATATTGGATTTTTGGTGGGTTAGGGACTGATTCGTTTGATGATTTCTTGGATCATCTGGTCAAAATAGTAACCATTTCCAGGGCCGTACCAGTTCATTTCCCTCACTTCATGATAATGCTCATCATAGAGCTCGTCAGGGGTGATATATCCGATATAGCCTCCATTGAACGTGGTAATCAAAAGATTGAGTCCTTTTTCTTCGGCTAATTCCTCCCATTTTTCATAAAACACACCGGAGATCTCTCCACTGGAAGAAATAATCAACGTATTGCCAAGCAGGGTGATGTCGAAATGTGGATTGGTTTCCCCGAGTAGCTTGTCAAAAAGCCAAGGTCGAATGCGTATATTATCCGAAATTCTCAAATGTGGTTCGCGTAAGTCTATTTCCAAAGTTCCCGTTTTTATTCTCGGATTTTTGACCGTAGCAAATTGGGTCATCTTGAGACGAGCTAAAGAGTCAAGGGATTGGGAATAAGCTCTAATATGCTCGGGAGTATTACCCTGTGGGATGGGCCTATGGGAGCCGACAGTTCCTGAGGCAAACATGCTAAAATCATAGTCCTTTCTCTCCATCTCCTGCATCAGGTAGTACGGATAATCTCCTGAAAGTCCCATAAATTTGGAACTCAAGCAGGTAGCATGTGCTGAAAAAGTGAGCAGGGTGGCTTTTTTTCCGGATTTTTTGGTAAAAATGAGTTGCCGGACAAAAGGGTCAACCGGCCCGTCCTTAACGAAGCGATTGGCAACAAGCAAGCCCGCATCTGACTTTCTAAAACTGAGGGAAACCGTGTCGATAGAGGATTGAGCGTCTTGAAGCGCTGCAATACTTTTTTCAGAGATCAAATCGACGATTTTTTGATCAAAACCTCCGAAAGCAAATTCGCCTAAGGGCCCAGGCATATATCCTCCCATTCCTGAATGGGTATGGGTTGCCGTGAAATGCAATTGGTTGATCTCCGGAAATTTTTCCTGAACCCGTTCGGTGATGGTTTGCGCCAAAACCGGATGAACGATCAAAAGCTCGAAATTCAACCAAGCGATGGTCTGCTGACCATTTCCCAGTAGGATACTTTTGACAAAGCTGCTGTCCTCGACAAATTCGTACTTGCCACGGGGAGCATAGCCTACCAAATCCGCAGGTTCATCTGGGGTCATGTTTGCCTTTCCCCAACCGGCCAGCCACGCCTCGCCTTTTCCGCTTTCAAACGATAGATTTTCTAGTCTTTCGAATGTCTCCCGATAAAAATCCTGTTCATCTATTGGGCTTCGGTCTACTTTGGTTAGGGTAAAAATGACCACCAAGACCAAAAACAGAAAGATCCCGAGCAGGATCTTTCCAAAAGTCAAAAAGGTGGATTTCCAATTCATGGATTAATATTCAAAAGTTCCGTATGGACTCTGAATGGTTACTTTCTTGCTATCTGAGGGCTCTACCCGTCCGATTATCTGAGCTTCTACTCCATGAGATTCTGCGATGTCGATGATTTCCTCGGCATAGCGCTCGTCGAGATAAACCTCCATTCGGTGGCCCATATTGAAGACTTTGTACATTTCCTTCCAGTCCGTTCCGCTTTCCTCTTGGATGATGCGGAAAAGGGGAGGCGTTTCAAAAAGGTTGTCCTTTATCACATGAACATTTTCCACAAAATGGAGGACTTTGGTCTGAGCTCCGCCGGAGCAATGCACCAATCCGTGGATATGGGGTCTGAGGTAATTTAGCACATCGACCATGATAGGGGCGTAAGTTCGGGTTGGAGAAAGCACTAATTTTCCCATATCCACCGGAGATCCCGGGGCAGGGTCGGTTAAGTGATATTTCCCGGTATAGATCAAATCCTCTGGCACAGCTGGATCAAAAGACTCGGGGTATTTACTTTTCAACAGCTTATTAAAAACGTCATGTCGGGCGGAGGTCAGGCCATTGGAACCCATTCCGCCATTGTATTCGGTTTCGTAGTTGGCTTTGCCAAAGGAGGCCAATCCTACGATCACATCACCCGCTTGAATTTTATCATTGGAGATGACTTCTGCTCTGGGCATTCGGCAGGTGACCGTGCTGTCTACGATGACGGTCCGAACCAAGTCTCCCACATCGGCGGTTTCTCCTCCAGTCAAAATCGCATTGACTCCATTGTCCCGAAGCATTTGGAGTACTTCTTCGGTACCTTGAATAATCGCCGAAATCACCTCGCCGGGGATTAGATTTTTATTCCTTCCGATGGTGGAGGATACCAAAATATTATTGATTGCACCTACGCAGAGCAGATCATCGATATTCATGATGATGGCGTCTTGGGCGATTCCTTTCCATACACTGAGATCTCCGGTTTCTTTCCAGTAGACGTAAGCTAGAGAAGATTTGGTCCCGGCTCCGTCGGCATGCATGATATTGCAAAAGTCCGGGTCATTACCTAGGGTATCTTCGACGATTTTGCAAAAAGCTTTGGGAAAAAGTCCTTTATCAAGGTTGGCGATGGCCTGATGGACATCTTCTTTGGAGGCGGAGACACCGCGCTGCATGTAGCGCTCGTTCATGGGATTTTGGGATTGGTTACCAATGGACAAAGTTAATTAATCCCTTTCATTGAGGAAGGAAATCCGGGGGAAATATAACTCACTTCGTTCTTTGCAATTCGCTTAGTGAAATAAGTTCAGCTTCATCTTGCGAAATAAAACTTCCTTCTCCGGTCTCCCGTCTTCCCACTCATTCAAACATCTCCTCAATCAGCTGCGTGTAGAAGTCTTTCACTTCCATGCCCATGGCCCGTACTTGCTGGGAAATCAAACTGGTTTCGGTTTGTCCGGGGACAGTATTGATTTCGATGAAGAAAAATTTGCCAGTTTCTTTTTCCAGAAAATAATCCACCCGAACGGCTCCTTTACAGTTCAGTTTTTCATAGACCTTTTCCACAATTCGGGCAACTCGTGCAACTTCCTCCTCGTTCATTCGGCCCGGGGTGATTTCTTCGGTGACCCCGGCGGTGTATTTGGCCTCAAAATCAAAGTATTCCTTGCTGCTCACAATTTCGGTGGCAGGCAGGACCTTAATTTCCCCTTTCCCCCGAAATACCCCAATTGAAAACTCCCTGCCGGATACAAATTCTTCGACAAGGACCTGTTTGTCTTCGGCAAATGCCTTATCCAAGGCTTCGGGTAACTCTTTCCACGTTTTGGCCTTGCTCATTCCTATGGAGCTGCCACCATTATTGGGTTTGATGAAAAGTGGTAAACTCAATTCTTTTTGTACTCGGTCTAGATTTGAGGGGGTGTTTCCAAAAAGCTGGAGAGATTTGGCAATGTGAAGTTCTGGAATGTCATCCACGATGGCTTTAGTGTAGCCTTTGTTCATGGTTATGGCCGAGGTCAACTGATCACAGGTGGTGTAGGGAATCCCGAGCATATCGAAATACCCGGCAATTTTTCCGTCTTCTCCCGGGGAACCGTGAAGAATATTGAATACGCCGTCAAAATTGATCTTTTCATCTCCGATGCTGATAGAAAAATCATTTAAGTCCACTGGTATTTTTTCGCCCGAGGCACTTTCAAAGTACCATTCTCCCGGATAAATCAAGATCTTATAGACATCGTATCGGTCTCGGTCGATGGTTTTTTCGACGACAGCAGCACTTTTTAGGGAGATGACAGATTCTCCGGTAAATCCACCGGTAACCAAGGCAATTTTTTTCTTCATGATGGGGAAAAATTTCTCAAGCAAAATAGAAGAAAAACCTTGGATGCTGCAAGTCTTATCCACTTTCAGCAGGTCCGAAAATTCCTGAAAGAGTTTGATGTTTATTTTCCAAACAACAGTTCTTCATTTATTCCCGACATCAATTCATGATCTTTTTGAAATCCTGATAATCCACCAAACCATGCTAAAACTGCATCTCTTTCAATTTTTGTTGGCTTTTTTGAGGTGATTGTTGTCCGAGAACTGTATTGCCAATTACGAAAATCTATTTTAAATCCATGATGAGTTGGATTATGATAGATGCAAGTAATAAACCTATTACACCAGGAGAAATTCGAGTCACCTACTATTTCTTTCTTTTGATAATTGAGATGAAAAGTCTTCCTTTTTTATCGACCTGTGATACAATTAGTTATTCTATTCTCACCTTATCTAAGAATTACAATGAAATGGAAATTTAGTTTATTATTTGAGCATGTAATGCTAATAATCTAATCAATTCATATTATTTAAATACCAGCAAGCCTTCCTTTGTTTTATTGTTAAAGGCTATATGAGTAATCAGGTGAAATTCCATACAGATATTTTTCCTCCCAAGCTCATAACTAATTTAGGTGGATGAATTATCCTATAGCCTGAATGATTTTAGTTTCTCCACTACCTTTGTAAATAGTTGCTCCTTGGATTTCATAGCACTTATACTTATCTCCATCAGGACATTGAATGATTATTTCTTTATCTCCAATCGCTTTAACTTTAACTGAGCTAAATCCCAACAAAACTAAAATTAGTGATAAAATTATCTTTGCTTTCATAAATAATTAATTTAAAATTCGTAATAAATAACTGAAGTTATCCGGTAAAGATGAAATTTATTTTAAATATGTTCTTTAATCTTTGGCTTAATCAATTAATAAGATCGTTTATTCGAGTTGGAAAATGTATAAAAAGTCTTCATAGCGTAATCCTATCCGATCATTCTGTATATAGAATCCTTCACTTGGAGCTGAATCTTGAAATTTTGGAAGAATATAGGAATTAATATAACTGGCGGTTTTAAGATCGTAAATATCCAATACACGCTGTTCAGGAAAGTCTCTTTCACCGACATTGGAAATAACAAACAATTTTGAATCATGTAGGAAAGTATCACTAATTAATTCTGGAGCATTATCTAACATAATACCACCGCCAAAATCCAAAACTTTGGGGTTTTCAAATTCATACCTGTAAGAACCAATCTTTAAATCATTAGTGTTATAATTAAATACAAACCAATGATTTGCAAAATATGAAGTATGAACAACAAAATCACCCTCTATTTGTAACTTTCCTTCATAAATCAATCCTGAATTAACTTCATCAAATAGAATATTTAATTCATCGATTGATTGTGATTCTGATTTACCTAAATCGTAATATGAAAAACCTAGTTTAAAATCTGGGCGGGAAGCTATTGTAATTAATAATGAGTCATTTAATGCGACACCTCTTTCCACAGGGCTAGTAAATTTATGATACAAATATACCGAATCTGAAAAATCCTGAACCTTAAAAGAATGTTTTTCGGTATCAAATATCATTATTTTATTATTTTGAATTGGTTGATAATTCCTTACGAGGAGATTTTCTTTTGGACCATTCCCCCATTTTCCTAAACTATCGATTATTTCAAAGTTTTTATCTTGCTTTAAAAGACTTTTTGAATAATAATCATATGAAAAAAAATTTTCCTCGTGATACATAATCCTCCTAAGTGGAAGTTCGAGCTCTATACTATCAATGAATGTTATTTTTGAAAATATCCTTTCTGGATTTTCATCAAGAGTTGTACATGATATTGTGGCAGTAAATAGCAATAACCTAATTACTGCCACAAAATTAAATATTCTCATTAATTTAAGTTAATCAGCGATAATTACAGAATTTGGGCCGTCACCTATATAGACCACTCCATAAACTACACCATTAGTCTTAAGAGTCATACAAGTTTTTTCGTCACCGTCTGGACAACTTGTAATGATTTTTGTATCTTCTTCGGAGAATGTATATGGAGCAAATGCAATGACCATAAATATAATACACAATATTTTTTTCATAATTTTTCGATATTTTTCTATTTTTTAGAGTCAGTAGTTAAAAGGTTATGGAGTAATTACTGGGATTATGATTTCAGTCACTCCTTCACCTTTAAAAACGGCAAGTCCTTCTTTTTCGTAACATTTATACTTATCGCCATCCGGGCATTTAATCACTACTTCTTTTTCAGCTCTAACTCCAATAGATCCAAAACCAAGAAGAATTAATGAAAGGGATAAAAATAATTTGATTTTCATAATTGCATTTTATTAAGATTTGACTGTAAAAAAACTGAACCTTTCATTTTTAAAATTAATTTAAGGGATACCGGTATATCTATTGATTAATTGTTTTAATAATAAATTATTTATTGTTCTTGACCAAATGTGAATCTAATTTTTCTTGATAATTATTTTGTAAAAAAAATTATTTGCCGGATAATTAAGAAGATACCTATTTTTTTTAAATGGATCATTTGTGATACGGAAAGGCATATTGCCCCCTATGAACGTAGCGTCTCTTTAGTAGTCCTAGTATTAAGGTTAGCGCTGAGTGGAATTTGCAATTTCATCCTCTCATGTTTAATTCAAGATATGTGTTATCCAACTAAAGTCTAGCTGATCAATAGAGCAAAAAATTAGGAATGGTTTGTCAATTTTCCTGTTGCCGATGCCATGGACATCGAATTCCAGCAGGAAGAGGTAGTGGAGTAGATCATCTACGACCACCAGAGACTGGTTTTAAAGTATGGTGATCAGTCTGGTTCAGACCTTAAAGAAAATCTTCCGGAGGAGTCGGAAGTGAGTATTGGAAAGAATTTACTTAGAATTCCAATCCTGCATTAGGCGATTTTATACTTGGTAAAGAGCAGCAATTCGGATTAATGGAGTGCTTTCCTTTATGGGACGTTGCACTATTAAAGGTTGGCGGCTGCCTATCGCCTTTTTGAAGTGAATAAGATGGATATCACGGGGATTTTCAGTGACATCTTAAGGAAAGTTTTCGAATTGGTTGACCCGGTACAGCGGTTCATCCAGCTTTCATTATACTGTTTTTCAACATTGGGGCCTGTTTAGACTCGGGCTATTTCCGTTGATTTACATCATTGCCCTATTGTGGAAAAGCTCGGTAAAGCAACAGGAGAACAGGATTGGGAACTGTTTCTAGCACTCCCCAAAAAAATCAGATAAGCCTATCCCGTCAGGATTGATTCATGCTGGTAATTAGCCATACTCCAGACATTGGGGATTAACCCCTTTCTTCTAATTCCCTAGGATACTGATCTTCACTCTCCGAGGGTTCCAAAATCCCTCGAGGGTTTGGAAAAAGGAAAGGCCTTGAATTCTTAAAGTTTACCAAAAAAATCAATCCGGAGAAGAGAAGCTTTTGGAAGGTAATGTCCTCAGTGCCTTATTTTCTTATATTCGCCCTTTAAATTTGAAAATCCAAAAATTGAGTAACTGATGATAAAAAGTGGGAAAATAGCTGGTTTGATGATACTCATCCTGGCTTTGAGTATGCAGACGATGCAAGCTCAGGAGTTGAAAAAGATTACCCTAGAGGATGTTTTTAAGAAAAACACCTTCAGCCAAAAGTCAGTCTATGGGATCAATTGGATGCAAGATGGACAATATTACAGTTCTCTGGTCAATCGTGGGGGTTCGCCTACTGTGGTGAAAATCAACTTAGCCACGGGTGAAGAAGAAGCGGTGCTCTTAGATGGACGAAAACTTGGGGTGAATTTTACATCTTATTCTTTCAATGCCGATGAATCCAAAGCACTGATTGCCACTGACGTGGAGTCGATCTATCGACGATCCAGCAAAGGTATCTTTTACGTGGTCGATATGGCAAGAGGAGAAAAGCAACAGTTAATGGAGGGGGAGAAGATTTCCTATGCTACCCTTTCTCCGGATAATGATAAAGTGGCTTTTGTCAAAGAAAACAACTTGTACTTGGTGGATTTGGCGAGCAATGTCTTGACTCAAATTACCAGAGACGGGGAGTGGAATAAAATCATTAATGGCTCGGCAGACTGGGTGTATGAAGAGGAATTTTCCATGGCTCAAGCATTTAAATGGTCTCCTGATGGTAAAAAGATCGCTTTTATCCGATTTGATGAATCAGAAGTACCGGAGTTTAATATGCAGCTTTGGGGATCACTTTATCCCCAGGATAACCGATTTAAATACCCCAAGGCCGGAGAGAAAAATTCCCAAGTAAGCATTCACGTGTTTGATGTTGCCACTGAGGAAATACAAAAAATAGATACCGGATTGGAGTCAGATATTTATCTTCCCAGAATCTATTGGACCCAGGATGCCAATCAGCTGGCTTTTATCCGATTGAATCGCCTTCAAAACCAACTGGACCTCTTTCATGCCAATGCCAGCACGGGAGAGAGCAAGCTGATTCTTTCAGAAAAATCTGAGACCTATGTGGATATGAATTACAATGACAATTTGCAGTACCTCAGTGATGGGAAGAGCTTTATCCGTACTTCCGAACAAGACGGATTTAAGCATATCTATCATCATGCGATGAATGGGAGTTTGATCCGTCAGATCACTTCGGGGGATTGGGAAGTTTCCGAGTTGGTGGGTGTGGATGAGAAAGCCAAGAAAGTGTATTTTGTATCCACCGAGAATTCTCCTTTGGAAAGGAATTTCTATGCGATTGATCTAAATGGAAAAAACAAAAAAGAACTTACTCCTCTAGCCGGAACGCATCGGATCAATATGAGTCCGGATTTCAGCTTCTTCATCGATTATTATTCTACCACGGAAAATCCTCAAGTGGTTACGCTAAATGACGATACTGGCAAGACGCTTAAAGTTTTGGAAGAAAATACCGAATTGAAAGAGCGGATGAAGGGCTTTGCTTTAGGGCAGAAAGAGTTTTTTACGTTTCCGACGGTGGATGGGACCGAACTCAATGGCTACCTCATCAAGCCAGCTGACTTTGACCCCAACAAAAAATATCCTGTGTTAATGTATGTCTATGGAGGTCCGGGTTCTCAAAATGTGTTGAATTCTTGGGGCGGTACGCGTGACTTTTGGCATCAGGCCTTGGTGGCTGAAGGGATCATCGTTGCCTGCGTGGACAATCGGGGTACTGGAGCACGAGGCCGGGATTTCAAGCATTCGACTTATGCTAATTTGGGCAAAATCGAAACTGTCGATCAGATCGAGGGCGCCAAGTATTTTGCCAAGCAATCCTTTGTAGATCCCGAGCGGATCGGAATTTGGGGCTGGTCTTATGGTGGATACATGTCTTCCCTTGCTTTAATGATCGGGAGCGATGTCTTCAAACCGCCATTGCAGTAGCTCCGGTGACGACCTGGCGGTATTACGACACGATTTATACCGAGCGTTATTTGCAAACTCCCCAGCTCAATGCTGCCGGATATGACGACAATAGTCCGATTACCCATGTCAACAAGCTCAAAGGAAATTACCTGTTGATTCACGGGACGGGAGATGATAATGTACACTTTCAAAACACCGTAGATCTGGTCAATGCCCTGATCGCTGCGGACAAACAGTTTGAGACCTTTTATTATCCCAATCGAAACCATGGGATTTACGGTGGAAATACCACCTGGCATTTGTACACGCAGATGACGGATTTCTTAAAAAGAAAGCTGTAGATTGATTAGCTGCAGGATGAAAGTCCTGCGGTTTTTTTATTTCAAGCTGATTTTAAACTTTTGAAACTTAAAGTTGAGAATCCGTATATTTAATAAAATTGTAAGATATGAAAGTAACTTTGGAGTTTCCGGAAAAGCCTGAGTTAAAGGGATTGAACTTAGTCGAATATCTTTTGACTAAGATGTATCAAGATGAGATTTTTTCAGCAGGTCAGTGTGCTGATGTGCTTCATATCACTAAAGAAGAGTTTATTGAATTATTGGGCAAATATCAAATATCTGTTTTTGGCGAGTCTGCTGAAGATTTTTTGAATGATTTGAATAATGCCTAATGTAATTCCAGATACAAGTTGTTTGATTTTACTGAATAAAATAGGTGCCTTAAATTTATTACAAACGTTATATGGCCAAGTTTACATCACTGAAGTTGTCCTAAAAGAATACAATAAGGTTCTTCCAGAGGAATTTGTTATTGTCAGTCCACAAGATAAAAAGTTATATTCAGATTTGAGGGACATTCTTGATCCGGGAGAATCTTCCGTAATTTGTTTTGGTAAGGAAAATCCAGATTTTTTAAGTGTTTTGGATGATTTGAAAGGAAGAAAAGTAGCAGCCAAGCTTAATTTAAAATTTACTGGTACATTAGGTGTTTTGGTAAAAGCTAAGAGAATGGGAGTTATTCCCGAACTGAAACCTTTTGTTAAAAAATTGATCAAGGCAGGAATCAGAATCTCTCCTTCAGTGATTTATGAAATGGGAAAAGATTACCCTTGATTAGCGGATTGCCAATCCTCGTCATTTTTTCCATTTCTCAATTCACTAATTTTATCTGATCCAGGTAGAATTTCATCCGACTGTGGTCTCGAGGTAAAAAGTCGATTTTGTCGATTTTATCCTCTTTGTGATTGTAAAAAACTTCCACGTATTCATTTTCCAAAAGATACAGATTTACCTTGTGCCGATAGTAGCGAATAGCCACGACAAAAGTGCCCTCTACATAGAGGGTTTTGATCTTTTGATGAAGGGGCATATTCTTAAATTCCTCTTGGCTCATGGGGGAAGCGTTTCTACATTGACTACAAATTAGCCAAAATGGTTCGGTTTTCGATCAGCCTTTGAATAAAGAAATCCAAATTATTGATCGAAGTGGAACGCACTTTTAGGTTCTTCTGGGCTAGAAATCAAAAAAAAAGCCCCCGAAAATTCAGGGGCTTGTGGTGATTGGTCAACTTTTCTATTTTCTTAATGCACTTCTTCTTGGAAATCCTTTATTGCTTCGCTGAAATCCAGTATTTCTACATTCTGCAAAGCTCCAGCGACAATGCTTGAACCTGCCGCAGAGCGATAGCCACCCGCACAGTGCACCACTACTGGTTTTTGTGTCGGGATCTCTCCTGTTCGTTCACGAAGTTCATGTAACGGAATATTCAAGCTCTGTTCGAATATTGGCGAGTTTTTATGCTCGTCTTTGCTTCGGATATCCACAATGGTATAGGCGTCTGGATTGGATTTGAATTTGTCTACCTCAAATCGGTTTTCTGTTTCGGTCATTCCTGCCGGATTGACCACGGCACCTTTGATCAATTGCTCATATCCGATTTTAGCAGCCTTGAATATCAAGATTTCAAGTTCGGCAGCAGAGTCCGCTACTAAGAAAAACTTCTCTTCCGGACCAACGATAGAGCCCAACCAAGTCTCGAATTTTCCGCCGTTCATGATATTAATAGCACCGGGGAGATGACCTTTTCTGAATTTGTCTTGCTCTCGGCTATCGATGACCAAGGCACCTTCAGGTAGTTTGGAGCCTTCCGGCCAAATACTTACCTGGGAGATCGAACGCTGATAGGCTGGGGCGCCTTTTTTGTTCAAATCCACATCGTACCCAAAGTATTTTGGGATATAGGGTTGGCCTTCCAAGAGCCCTTTGACAAAGGTTTTTTCGTCCAAATCTCCGAAAGCCCAATTGCTGGCCCTTTGCTCACCGATAGTGGATTGACGGGCGTCGCTGAGGTTTTTGCCACAGAGTGAACCCGCACCATGAGCAGGATAGACAATGACATCATCCGCCAAAGGCTTCAATTTATCCTGCACAGTGAAGTACATCATTTTGGCCAGCTCCTCACGCTGCGCAGTCATATTTCCTGCTTTTTCTCGTAAATCAGGTCGACCTACATCACCGATAAACAAGGTGTCGCCGGAGAAAAGTGCGTGATCTTTTCCATTTTCATCTTTCAGCAAAATACTGATCGAATCGGGAGAATGTCCGGGTGTGTGAAGGGCATGAAAGCTTACTTTTCCCATTTGGAATGACTGTCCTTCATCAAAACCGGTATGCGGGTAGTCAGCTCCGACTAGCTTGGAGATGTAAACAGTCGCTCCTTCGTTTTGGTGAAATTCTAAATGCGAACTTACAAAGTCTGCATGGGGGTGCGTTTCGATTACCGCAACGATTTTGGCGGCATTAGCTTCGGCAAAATCATAATAAGGCTGTGGATTTCTTCCTGGATCTACCAAAGCAACTTTTCCTTCGCTAAGAATGGCATAGCTTGCATGGGCTAAACCCTCGTCATAAAATTGTTGAATATTCATTTTTCTATGGATTTTCATTTTTGATAGAACAAAGGTACATATTGGTAAAAGTCAGTTTCAGTGATACTTATCACTTTTGGAGAAAAAGGAGATCAGGGATCAATGAAACAGAAAATAATTTTGTCTTCTAAAAGTAAATAATCTTTGGATTTGAACGGTCTTCCCATTAAAATTGGTTCCATGTTGGATTTTTCTACAGGTGTGAGGGTTTATTCCATTTTCAAATCAAAAATACTTCTCATAGGAGTATTGATCCTATTTCTTGGAGCCTGTAAGTCCAAAAAAATATCCAAAGACGATCCGGTTTTCAATGTCATTTCCACGGCAAAATCATATACTGGAACTCCCTATAAATATGGAGGGACTACGCGAGCAGGAATAGACTGTTCGGCTTTGATCTTTCATGCCTACTATTCAGTGGGAGTCACGATGCCTCGAATATCAGCTGATCAGGCCCGTATGGGAAAGAAAGTCAGTCCTCGGGAATTTAGACCGGGGGATATTCTGTTTTTTGCTACGGGAAGAAGAAAAAACCGAGTCACCCATGCCGGAATTGTAACCGAAATAGATCAGGGTGATGTTCGGTTTATTCACGCTTCCACTTCCCTAGGGGTAACTGAGGATTTTTTAAGCAATCGCTATTGGAATAAGGCATTCCTTTTTGGCAGGCGAATTTTGGAATAATACAAAAAAAGAGCACCGAAGCGCTCCTTTCCATTAAACTAGACCCGGATTTTGATTAGAAACGGGTGCTGCCATCCGGCTGCAGAAGATACCGAAAGGTGTAATAACCGCTTGGGGTAGTTCTGGGGTCAATCTCCTCCACAGGAGGATTTCCCTGATAGTAGCTGAGAATCTCGATTTTGGTGTAGTTTCCATCTGCCGTTTGGACCAATAAAACTCTACCTGGTATTGGCGTAACGGTGAAAGTAGCCGAATTGTAATTGTACCAGCCATTGCCGCTTCCGGTAGGAATAGCAAAACTGGTTTCGGTATCACTTTCGAATGTGGCATTAGCCGGAACTTCGGTGATCTCTTCAAAAATCCCATTTACCACAGCAGCTTGTACATTTTTGGTACTGTTGACTCGGATAGTGGTCCCTTTGAAGGCAATATCCCAATCCTGTTGTTCAGTGACTAAGGAATTTTGCTCCAGACTAAAAAATTGAAAAGGCCGCTCTTCCAGGATCTCTCCGGTGCTTCGGTCGATATCGTCATTTGGAGCGGCTAGGTCCTCGACAAGAGTGGCTTCAAGTGGGATAACTGGATCGGGATTGTTGTTGCTTTCGCAAGCAAATAGAAGCGGCGCAAAAGCGGTGGAGAGCAGGAGTTTTTGGATAGTTTTCATTTGTGTACTATTTTTTGAATTGTTGATTTATGAGATAGGATTAATTGTTTGCATGTATTAAAGGGACTTTCATTCCCACGAAAAGAACCCTTCCGGGATTGTTGGGTTGTGCTGGTGTGGCTGTATTGAGCAGATTGGTGCCTCCAGCTTCGATAAATATTCCTTTGCCTAAAGTTTTGGAAACGGTCAGATTCAGACTCACCCATCCATCGGCATATTCACCTTTATCGTCCAGAATCAGGTTTCCATTTCGGTCAGCAAATCCAAACTTACCCCGGTATATTGCTCGAAGAGCCCAGTTTGTTCCGGTAAGGTTTTCTTGGTAGTTGATTTTAAAATTCCCACTATGGCGACTGCGATTGAACAGTCCGCCATAGTCACTTCGGACTACCCGTTGAGTTTGGTTTTGACTGTTTCGCTTGAAGAATTCTCCACTGTCAATACCTTCCAACACCTCCTGATCTCGGGTGTCCAGGAAGGCATATCCGGCACTAAGGCTGACCTTTGGAGCTAATTGGAAAGAGGCGTCAAGCTCTATCCCCTGAGTGACTACGCTTCGGATATTGAAATAGGAAAAGGCGTTTTGGCCGGTTACTAGTTGAGCGATTGGGGCGGCTTCGATCAAATTGTCTATGGTGTTTCGGAAGGCATTGAGTTGGAGAGATGTTTTTTCTTGGATTTGCCAACGAAATCCGCTGTTAAGAGCCCAGGAAGTTTCGGCTTGGAGTTGTCCTAGGTTTTCCGGAGCAAAAAGGATTTGGGCAACCAAGCCTTGTTCTTCCAATCTGGCAATTCCCTCTTCGGCGAGATTAGCACCAAAGACATAATATCCGGATGCTGCATTATTGAAATTGAGAAGGAGCTGCCTGAAATCCGGTGCTTTGAATCCCGCACCAATCGAAGCCTGCCAGCTAAATTTGTCTGAAATCCGATATTGACCAGAGATTTTTGGGCTCAGGCGCTTCCCGTATTGGCTGTGTAAATCGGCCCGAAGCCCAGAGACGATATTAATTTTTTGCCCCGGATCCCATTGATGCTGAAGAAATAAGTAGCCGGCGTCAAATCGGTTTTTATCCTCGTATCGGGTAGCTTCGACTGTTTCTACAAGCTGACCAAGTCCTAGCGTGAGCAGTTGATTTGGGCGGATTTGATAATCCGTCTGAAATTCTGTACGGTGATAGAATTGGCTGAAATCCTGCTGGTCAAAAAGCAAACCATCTGATTGATATCGTGAAGAGGATTGGGTTGTAAACCAAGAACTCATTCCCCGGAGGGTAAAAAGCCAATTTTCATGTGGCTTGAATCGGAGCGTGGGATTAAAATTGAAATCTTCCCGGTTATTGGACAGGTCCAAAAGTTCGGTGTTTTCATCTCTACCAATTTGGAGCTGACCAGTTGAGTTTTCGAGATATCCTCGTCCAAAAAGGCTCAAATCCAATTTTGGAGAAATTTTTCCTCTTATTTTAAGTTGACCAGTAGTCGCTTGATAAGGGTTTTGAGTTTGTCCTACAGTCTCCGGGGTCAGATCAAAGCCATCAGTACGGAAGTGATCAATAAAGATATCCGAACTCCAGTTTTTTTGGGTAATGCCTGCCTCCAAAGAAGGATTCCAACTGTTGAAAGAGCGATGACGAAGTGCGACAGTGGCTTGACTTTGTTCTTTGTTGTTTTTGGTAATGATATTGACCACACCGGCCATCGCTTCACTGCCGTAAATGGCACTTGATGGACCTCTGAGAATTTCAATTCGTTCGATATTGGAAACCGAGATTCGATCCAAATCAAATGTACCAGCAGTTCGGCCGATGAGGGGTTCTCCATCGAGCAAAATCAGAATGTAATCCGAGTCCAATCCCTGCATTTGCAACCCAGCCCCATGGTCTGAGGCAATCTGCAAACCGGTTTGTTCACGAAGGATTTCCGAGAGCCTCATTCCCCCCGTTTCCTGAATTTTTTGAGAGTTTAAAACCGTGACCGGCATGGGAAGATCCTCGACACTTCGTTCCGTTCGGGTGGCCGACACGACTACCTGATCTAGATTTTCGGTTTTTTCTTCCAAGATAATCTCATCTAGTGCTACCCATTCTTCCCAAGAAAGCTTAATGGTCTCGTAACCCATGGCAAAAATGATCACTTGATCTCCTGAGACTGTCGTTTGGATCTGCCCGCTTTGGTCCACGGGCATCGGTTTTTGCTGATCTACTTTGACTAAAGCAAAGGGTATAGGTTTGCCCTGCTGATCCAAAATCATTTTTTCATCTCCCTGAATGGCCGCAAGGGCCTCGGCAGAAATTGTAAATGAGAGGAGAAGTATAAGTTTAATTAGATTGAATCTAAACATGGAGATAAAATTTAAGCGGAGAATTACCTCCGCCGTTTGGAGTTTAGTTTAAGCTATCCAATAAGTCCTTCCATTCTGTTTTTTGAGGAATACCGGGTTTCCGCAAGCCGAAAAACTGGGCCACCATTTCCCCATTGAGGTCAAATAACTCCAGTGAAGAAACCAATCCTTCTGAGGTGTTTTTGTGCACGACAAAGGCGCGGTCTACTTCGGCCTCGTTGAGGTGCATATTGAATTCTGGATCCATGACATTGAGCCAGTCCCCCATTTGACGGATGGTTTTTACCTTTCCCTGATGGATTTGAATATTCCCCTTGTTGCCAGCGAAAATCATTATCGGCAGTTGGGTCGCTGAAGCGGATGCTAAGATTTTCCTCGTTGAAAGCCGATCGACTTCATAAGCCCACCGATCATCGATCCACTCCACGGCGTTGAGGCGATTGAGATTGTATTTGCGTAGCATTCCAAAAAAATCATGCGTGTCCTGCATGTTTTCCCAGTCGCTTTGAAAACTTTTGAAGTCTAAATCCTCCCGTGAGCTGTAATCTACTGCTTCAAAAGGTTCTGTTTCAAGTGCCGAAATTTGATCGCTGTGGCGATGCGCTTCCACCAATTTTTCAGAGAAATCAAAATCAGAATCTTCTTGGAGAAAGACTTTCATTACTGCTTCACCTGATTTATCAAAATATTGAAGGCTGAATCTCGGTCCTTGAGGCGTATCGTTCAGGACTGCAAATCCGAATTTCCAAGATCGAAAAAACACGCGTTGTTCGATAGGACCGATGACTGTGGCGATTTGATTGGGGATGCTGCCGTGTAGATTGATTTTTTGGAATGTGCCTTTGTGCTCCAGTACGCAACCCTCGTTTCGGGTGAGGGCCATCACTCTGCCGAGGTTGGGAAATTTCTGTACTTGCTCTGCAAAATCAGTAGAAAGGCGAATCACGTTTTCTCCCAATCCGGTGCCTAAAAGCTCGGCTTCTGATACGCCAAGCTTTTTGGCAGCATCCCGGATTCGGAGTTTGGGCTCGTGATTTTTAAGCTGCTCCCAGGATAGCTTAAGCGTATTGGCTGATGAAATTGTCGAATTCATATTAAGCTTGTTTTGTAGTTTTCAATGGGTAATTGTAGAATTCATTGCTGCTGACAAGGACTTGGTCGCTTTCTAAATGATGAATCAATCGAATGGGATGGTCAAAAACATCACTGAGTAGGGATTCTTTGAAAACCTCTTTGACTTTACCAATAGCAGCAACTTGGCCGTCTTTGAGCAGGGCAATCCGGTCTGCATAATGAGCCGCTAGATTCAAATCATGCAGGATGACCAAAATGCCGATGTTTTGGTTTTTGAGCTTTTGGAGAATATTCAATACCAAATGCTGCTGGGAAATATCCAAGCTTGAGGTTGGTTCGTCCAACAGGAGATATCTCGGAAAGGGTTTTTTCTCCCAGATCTGCAAGAGGACCCGAGCCAGTTGAACGCGCTGTTTTTCACCTCCCGAAAGGTTCTGATAGAGAGAATCTTTGAAAAAGCTGGTTTGAGTTAGTTTCATCACCTCTTGGAGATTTTTCTCCGGGTGTGAAGCTTGATGGCTGCTATTTCCCAATTCGATGACTTCTTGGGCTGTAAAAGGAAAATTAACAGTAGAATGCTGTGGCATCACGGCACGGACTGTAGCAAGTTCTTTGGGTTTAAGGCCTTCAATCGAGGCTCCATTGTAATTAATTTTCCCCCGTGTGCATTTGAGCTCTCCCGCCAAAAGTCTGAAAAGTGTGGATTTTCCTGCTCCATTTGGGCCCAATATCGCCATGATTTCCCCAGGCTTCACCTCCATGCTCGCTTCACGGACGATCGGTCGCTGCCGAATACAAAAGTGAATATGTGTGGCTTGTAGCATTAGTTTTTTGACAGGTTAAGTTTGAAGATGAGCCAAATAAAGAATGGTGTTCCGATAAGTGCTGTCAATACGCCAATTGGTAATTCGGCGGGAGCTACGGCCGTCCGTGCGATCAAGTCAGCAAGATTGAGCAAAATGGCCCCCAATAAAAATGAAGCCGGTAAGACGATCCGGTGATTGGCACCAAATCCAATCCGGATCAAATGAGGAACCACTAAACCTACAAAACCAATCATACCCGCGATAGAAACCCCTATACCTACAATGAGTGCTGATAGGATCAAAAGCCGAAGCTTGACCCGCTGAATAGATATGCCCATGTGGAAAGCTTCCCGCTCGCCAAGTGAAAGGGCGTTGAGGTTTCTTGCCTCGGTCAAAAGCAAAATGGCCGGAAGACCGATTAATAGAAGTGCCGTTGGGAATTTGGTCCAGGACGATGATCCTAAGTCCCCTAAACTCCAGAATGTAAAACTGCGAAGTGCAGAATCGTCTGCAAAAAATAAGGATAGCCCTATCAAAGAACCCGCTAGTGCATTGATCGCCACTCCGGCTAGGATCAGCGTGGCCGTATCGGTTTTGCCCTGACCTCTTGATAATCGGTAAACAGCCAACACATTTATCAATCCCCCGATGAATGCAAAAAGCGGAAGTCCTAGTTGATTGATTAAAGGGAAATTATTCAGTAGCTGAGAGAAGAAAACGATAAAAATCACGGCGAAAAGTGCACTTCCGCTACTGACTCCAATGAGGCCTGGCTCCACGAGAGGATTACGAAACATCCCCTGAAGTGCTGCTCCTGAAATACCCAATCCTCCGCCGATAAGCGTAGCAATCAGAATACGTGGTAATCTGATTTGGAGCAAGACATTGGAGGCACTCGTATTGATTTCTTGGCTTGCAAGCCCGACTTGATCCAACAATATCTGTATAGTTTGTGAAAATGAAATAGAATAGGCTCCAGCTGATAAGGAGAGGATGCCGATGATAAGCAAGCCCATACTCATCCCGGTCAGGACGATTCCATTATATTTACTTTTCGCTATGGTACTCGATAGGATCATGGAGTAGTCTTTGGAGTTCGCATGGCCTTAGCCAAATCCAACGCGGCATTTCCAACCCGAGGGCCAAACCCTGAAATATAGAGGCCATCCAAGGCTAGGATTTGATCTTTTTGGAAAGCGATAGTTTCTGTCATTCCAGCTATTTTATTTAACCCCGCTTTTCCCCCCAGGCTTTCGAGCCCTGACTCAAAGAGAACGATGTGATCAGGATTCATAGCGATCAGAGCTTCCGGCGTGAGCGGAACAAAGTTTTCGAAATCGGCGGCTACCGAATTGACTCCTGCCAAATCAAACATAGCCGTGGCAAAACTTCCTTTTCCGGCCATAAAAAGAGATTCCGGACCTCTTGCCATTACAAAAAGCGCAGTGCCTGAATTGGTAGATGCTTGTTTATATTCCTCTAATTTTTGCAGATCTTTTTTTACTGAAGAAATAATAGAGTCACCTTTTTCTTTTAGGTCAAAAAAATTGGAGACAGCCTCTATCATGACCAGCGTTTCCTCGGCAGAGCTAGGCTTTTGAAACTGTTGGATTTCGATTTTCGCAGACTGGAGTTGATCTATGACTTCCTGATTAAGATAGCCTTCTTCGATTAGAACCAGGGAGGGGTTGAGTGAAAGGATTCCTTCAGCTTTAATTTGATTCCGGTAACCTATACTGGGAAGTTCCTGCAATTCTGCTGGAAAAGTAGAGGTCCTGTCAGTTGCGGTGATTTGATCCTGAAGGCCAAGTGCAGCCACGATTTCACTGATCGTTCCTCCTGCGGTAATGATTCTCCGCTCTTGGCTAGCCTTGGATTTTGCTTCCTCGGAAGTGCCACAGGATGCAGATAAAATCAAGAAGAATAGAAAAACAAGTCGCTTCATTTATTTAGATTGAATTGAAATAACGATGCAAATCTATACCTAATTAGAATCAATCCAAATAAAAATTAATCAAATTTTCTGATTTAGATCATCATTAATTCTGATTGATTTGGCTAAAAATCGACTTACTCAATAGGAGGACCACTATAATGTTTAAAAGGAAATTGGCTTGAGGCTTAGAAATTGATAGTCAGAAGGGGAATCCATAGAAATCGAGCTTTAATTTTCCAAATATCCTTTGGTATTAGTCTTTATTGATTAATTTTGCGCTCGAATTCAAAAAGACATCCTTTTTACATTTCATACAATCAAATGGCAAATATTGGAAAGATAACCCAGGTAATTGGGCCCGTAGTGGACGTTGCCTTCGACGGCGGAAAACTACCCAACATCCTTGACGCGCTGGAAGTAACCAAAGAAAACGGCCAAGTAGTCGTGATGGAGGTTCAGCAGCACCTTGGTGAAGACCGAGTAAGAACTATTGCAATGGATTCATCCGAGGGGATGGTTCGCGGCATGGAAGTAAAAGACCTAGGTCAGCCTATTTCTGTTCCTACCGGGGAGGCGATCAAAGGACGTCTTTTCAATGTAGTAGGTGAGGCAATTGACGGGCTTCCGCAGGTTCCTGCTGGAAAGCGTCTTCCTATCCACCGATCTGCTCCTAAATTCGAAGATCTTTCGACTTCTACCGAAGTGCTTTACACCGGAATTAAGGTAATCGATTTGATCGAACCTTATGCAAAAGGGGGTAAAATTGGATTGTTCGGTGGTGCCGGTGTAGGAAAAACCGTTTTGATTCAGGAATTGATCAACAACATTGCAAAGGCTTATTCAGGTCTGTCTGTATTTGCCGGTGTGGGTGAGCGTACCCGTGAGGGAAATGACTTGCTTCGTGAAATGATCGAATCCGGGATTGTGACTTATGGAGAAGATTTCATTCACAGTTTGGAAACTGAAGGAGGATGGGATCTTTCTAAAGTAGATTTGAAAAAATTAGAAGAGTCTAAAGCGACGTTTGTGTTTGGTCAGATGAACGAGCCTCCTGGGGCACGTGCTCGAGTGGCCTTAACCGGATTGACGTTGGCAGAATACTATCGTGATGGGGAAGGTGACGGTGCTGGTAAGGATATTCTATTCTTTATTGACAACATCTTCCGATTTACCCAAGCAGGATCTGAAGTGTCCGCACTTCTTGGACGTATGCCGTCTGCGGTAGGATACCAGCCTACATTGGCGACCGAAATGGGTGCCATGCAAGAACGAATTACTTCGACTAAAAATGGGTCTATCACCTCGGTACAGGCGGTTTACGTGCCTGCCGATGACTTGACTGACCCGGCTCCGGCCACGACTTTTGCCCACTTGGATGCGACTACAGTACTTTCTCGTAAAATCGCCGAATTGGGAATTTATCCAGCGGTGGATCCTTTGGATTCAACTTCTCGAATTCTTTCTCCGGATATTTTGGGTGAAGAGCATTATGGCTGCGCGCAGCGTGTAAAGGAGATTCTTCAGCGCTACAAAGAATTGCAGGATATCATTGCGATCCTGGGTATGGAAGAACTTTCTGAAGAAGATAAAATGGTCGTTCACCGGGCTAGACGAGTGCAGCGATTCCTTTCTCAGCCTTTCCACGTAGCCGAGCAATTTACCGGCTTGAAAGGGGTACTTGTGGATATCAAGGATACCATCAAAGGATTCAACATGATCATGGATGGAGAGCTTGATCACTTGCCTGAAGGTGCCTTCAACTTGGTGGGAAGCATCGAAGATGCAATTGCCAAGGGAGAGAAAATGTTGGCTGACGTCAAATAATCAGCGAAGCTTAAATCTTTAGGCTGCTTGATATCGATTGAGTAGCCGATTAAAATCAAATGAGCATGCAATTAGAAATCGTCACACCAGACAAGAAGGTGTTTGAAGGAGAAGTTTCGGAAGCCAGCTTTCCCGGAGCGAATGGTGCCTTTCAGGTTCTCAATAATCACGCGCCCATTGTTTCGGCTTTGGCAAAGGGAACTGTTTCCTTTACTACTCCGGAAGGAAAGCAATCCATGATCGTAGACGGTGGAGTAGTGGAAGTAAAAAATAATGTTATCGTAGTTTTGGCCGAAAAGGTGGTCGGATAAAGCAGATAAATAGAAAATAAAACAAAAGTCCAACTCGTTCGGGTTGGACTTTTTGGGTTTTTGAGGATACCTTTTCCAAAGTTCAAAACTTTGGAAAAGGTAAAAATGCCTTAATCATCTACCGCTCTAAGCACTGCGCGTTTGATGTATTTTTGATCTTTATTGACCATACTTGCCTCTACAAAATAAAGCGTGTCATTTTTTATTCCAGAAAGTAAACCAATGGATAAAAAGTCGAATGTATTTTTGGTCTCACTCCAATATTTTTTTAATCGATTGTATTTCATTATATGGGTCTGATAGCCAATAGATTCGGGCTCTTTTTTGATAAATGATTGTAAAATATATCCATCTTGCCCTTGAATTACATCCCCGAAATAATCAGGCTTTGGTTCATTTTTTGGTGCCCCAACTGTGTTGTCAACTTCTTTTTCCAAATAAGGAATATCATAGTTAAAATGTAGGCTTTCAGGAAATTTGATTTTTTGGTTTGCTTTAGTAAGGTCATTGAGTGAAATGGTATTGATTTCTTTTGTGAATGGAAATGTTACCGTTAACGTATCTTGAAAAGGATAAGATGAGCTGACAATTTTTCCAGGATATATGAATTTTTGTTGTTCCAATAATTCATCTGGAAATTTTAAAAAACTCTTAATGTGCTTTCCTTCCAGATCATAAGACCCTATCAAATCCTTGGTTAATTTATAGTATTGATTCGAAGTAAATGAAACCTCATTTGTTGAGTGCTCTAGATAAAACCTATTGTTTTCTTTAAAAAATATGGCCAACATCAAGGGTTTGAATCTGATATTTTCAGGAGGATTCAGCGTGATAGAATTAATATGCCGATAGCCAGACCCCTTGGTTTTTGATACATCAAACTGATGTATTTTTTTTGTGAACCCGTCGAAAACATAAATGATAGGATATTCTCTCCATTCAGTTTTAGTCGGTCTAAAATTGATTCCGTTTTCTTTATCACTTAATACAGAAGCTACTTCTTTTCCACTTCGAAGGTCTATTACCCAAATCCCCTGACTATTGAAACTCTCAATTCCCATTAGGGTATCGTTGATAAGTGTGGCATTTGAAGGCCTTGTAAGAAAACCATTAGATTCTTTAATTTCTAAAGAATCTAAAATAACCAGATCTAGGATTTGCGGAGAATTAAGTTGAAGTTCCGCTTTTTCTCCACAAGCCCAGATCATAATTATAATAAAAGCATATTGAACTATTTTCATATACCTTTATTATTCACATTCCAATGAGGCTTCCTGCTCAGGACATACCACGATGATGCATCCGCTTGGACAAAGATATGTTTCGCAGTCATATTGGTCGGAGCCGACAAATTCACAATCTTCGGCCGCTCTAGCTTGTTGAGTAGTTCCCAAGCTGCCCAATACCATACCTAATACGGCAAGGGCTAAAATCATTGTTTTCTTCATCTTTTTAGTTGTTTATGAAGTGAAAAGAAAGAATTAAAAAAGCCAGCTTTGATCTAAAAGTGGGAAAGGTATCTTATCTATCCAACATAATTCAGTTAAAATTTTGGGTAGAAATTTATTTTAAGTGCAGGAAGTTGGTTTTTATCCCTTTAAACCGTAGAAATTAGCTTATTGACATCATTCTGAGGATTCACACTTTTAATTTCCCAATATTATAATTATAAAATTATTTCCCTACCTTTGCCCCACGAAAGGGGGTGTATATACATGATCATAGTAAACGTAAAAGAGAACGAATCCATCGAAAAAGCGCTAAAGCGCTTCAAAAAGAAGTTTGACAAAACCGGTGCGGTTCGCGAACTCAGAGCCCGTCAGGCTTTCACCAAACCTTCCGTCAAAAGAAGAGATCAGGTAATCAAAGCGGCTTACAAGCAAAAACTTCAGACTGAAGACGCGAAGTAATCCAGTTTAGAATAAAAATAGAGCAGCAGCTATTCGAAAGAGTAGCTGCTTTTTTCGTTAAGGAGGATTAAAATTACGTTTAGCTCTATTGCCTTTTTTTAGTTTCGTTACTTTTTTTGAAACGACTCTAATTGATCAGTTGTTTTTGCTTTATCGGTCAGATGGAATCGCTCAGATACTAATCATACCCATGTGTACCGAATATAAGCTATGTTCGATTTCATCTCTTCTTGTGACTTTTGTCATCAAAATACTTGGGATTTTTGATGTATCTTCATTTCACAAACCAAGACAAAATGATCCCCTCATTTATCAGCTATTTACAGTTTGAAAAGCGAAGCAGCCCGCATACCGTGGAGGCTTATGAGCGGGATTTGAATCAATTTGCTGAGTTTTTGGAGCTTTCCTTTGAAAAATCTCAACCCGAAAAAGCCGAACATGCTGAGATTCGGGCCTGGATTATTGACCTGGTCGAGCAGGGTATGAGCACTACCTCTGTCAATCGGAAACTAGCCACTTTGCGCTCTTATTATAAGTTTCTAATGCGCAGTGACTTAGTAAAAACTGATCCCACCTATAAGTTAAAATCCCTTAAAAATCCGAAGAAACTCCCCGAATTTTTACAGGAAAGCAGCATTCAGGACGTTTTAAATGAAGACGTTTACGAAGTAGGTTTTGAAGGCCAGCGGGATCGGATGATTTTGGAGTTTTTATACCTGACAGGAATCCGATTGTCAGAGTTGATCGGACTCAAATGGGCTGACCTCGATCTGCACCAAGATCAGGTAAAAGTCTTCGGAAAACGAAAGAAAGAACGAATAATTCCGCTTTCAAAAGGACTCTTGCAGAATATTATTTCTTATCAAAAAGTATATGAAGAAAGGTTTTCAAATACCCCGCAAAGTTCCTATTTTATTGTCAGTAATACGGGAAAGAAAAGCTATCCCATGATGATTTATCGGATTGTGAGGAAGTATTTAGATCGATTTGCTCAGACCAGCAAGCGAAGCCCTCACGTCCTCCGGCATACCTTTGCCACCCATCTGCTGAATAAGGGAGCAGATCTCAATGCGGTAAAAGATTTGCTTGGTCACGCCAGTTTGGCAGCTACCCAAGTCTATACGCATAACTCCATGGAAAAACTGAAGGCTGTGTTCGAACAGGCACATCCTAAAGCATAATTAATAGATTGTTCAACCACTAAATGCAAAAGAAAATGAAACTGCAGATGCACTCAATCCATTTCGACGCTGACCAAAAGCTGATCGATTTCATTCAGAGAAAAGCCGACAAACTAGAGACTTATTACGATCAAATCATAGATGGGGAAGTTTTTATGAGACTGGATAAAAACGAAAAGAATGAAAACAAACTTCTTGAGATCAAATTGAACGTTCCCGGTAAGCAGTTTTTTGCCAAGAGTCAATCAGATTCTTTTGAAGCTGCAGCAGACGAAGCTATAGAAGGATTGAGACGACAGATCAAAAAGTACAAAGAGAAAGTGGTTTTGGCCAAACAGTAAACCCCAAAGCTTTTATAAGTCTTTTAGCCTCCGAGAGATCGGGGGCTTTTTCGTTTCAGCCAAATATAGCGTTTGGCATTTTTCCCGAGTACCTTCTGATAATCCTCTGTTCCCAAGGTCAACAGCAGTGATGGGATTGCACTGGATTTTCCGTTGATAGATTCAGATATAAGCTCGAATTGATTCCGGTCTATTTCTTGCAAAAAATGATCTTCTGTAATGATTTGATCATAATTTTCCAATTCAGATTTCCAATCTTCCCGCTTCAAATCAATCAAATCTACCTCAGGATAGAGACTCATTCGAATTTTGCTTCCTACATGGAGATTTCCGAAAAAAGCCACCGGGCTATTCGAATTGATAGATTTTTCGCGTGAAGATTTTCTAAACTGCTCCCCCTGATGTGGAAAGGAAAGATGATCTGTAATCGTACTGAGCAAAAGAAAAATGGATAAAAATGCATAAGCGATCACTTTTGGAAATTTGATCCGCCGACGAATTAGTGAAACCAAATAAATCAGAATCAAAGCTCCCAGAAATAGCTTTATTCCAGTCATTGCCTCTACGGGACTCTTGAAAAATAACCACATCGAAACTCCCCAAATCAACGCCGACAACAAAACAAAAATCCAAGCGGCAATTTTTTGTCCCCGGGTTTTGTGCTCTAGATCAATCCGAACTAAAAACCAACCCAAACCAATAGCCAAAACCGGAGCTACAGGCAGGAGATATCGCTCGTAAAATTTACTGGTCATGGCACTCATTCCTAAAATAGCTAATCCCCAAAGGATAATAAAACCCAGAAATTGGGGATTTTCCCGGCTGATTCTTATGATTCCTTCTCTGAGCTTTCCCAAAGGGAAAATAATCCAGGGAATGAATATCAATAGCAAGACCGCTGTGGCTAAAATCCCGTTTTGAACGATCAACCAAACCCGGGAAGCCACCCGAACTCCGACCTGATCCTCCAAGAAACTTGCGAAATAGGTCGGTCCGTGGATTTGCCACATGGCAACAAACCAAAAGAGGGCGATGAATAAACTGACCAGAATAGCAGGTAGATGAAGGATTTTTTTCCAATGAATCCGCTGCCAAGGATTCAACAAGAGATAAAGTATGGCCAAAATTCCCAAGGCTGCCGCGGGAAGACCTTTGACTTCGAAAGCCAATGCCAAACCCAAATAAAGCGACCAAACGGCCCATTTTGGAGCAGAATCTCCATGCTTGAGCAATGCGACAATGCCAAGGGAAGCGATCGCCAAGGTCATGACCAAAAGTACATCTGGTATGGACCTGCCTGCCGATAAAATCAAAACCGGATTGGATGCCATAATCAAGGCCGAAATGTCAGCAACTTTTCGATCTTCGAATAAAATTCGACCCATTCGATGTGTCAATCCTACCGTAATAGCACCAGCCAGCAAAAAGAAAATTCGGGAGGCAAAGGCATTCACCCCGAAAAGTTTGAAACCTGCTAGTACAGACCAATAAGTCAGAATGGGTTTTTTGAAGCGTAATTCGCCATTTCCCAGATAGGTAGTCAAGTAATCCCCGTTTTGGAGCATGCGGATGGCAGCATCCCGATAATAGATTTCATCGGGATAGTGCATGTGAAAATCCAAGGTAAAAGGCCCTACCAAAAGCACAAAAACACCCATCAGTATCCATGGATTGATTTTGAGTGGGGTAGACTGGGACAAAAGCATGCGTAAAGATAAGCCGATCTTAAAAATTGAAGGACTAAAATTCTAGCGATTTAAGGAGCTTTGACATCCTTTTTTGTCCCTCGATGGATTTTAAAGTATTTTTGACGAAATTTTATTCCATGAGCCAGCCAAAAATCTCCGTCGTCATCACGGTTTACAATGAAGAAGAAAATATTCAGCCACTTTTAGCACAAACCTATGCGGCACTGGAGACCATCGATTATGAAATTATTCTAGTGGAGGACGGCTCTACAGATACGACAGTAGCAGAGGTGAAAAAATACGCCAATGAGCGTACCAAGCTGATCATCTTTAATAAAAACTACGGACAGACTACCGCTCTTGCCGCGGGAATTGATATGGCAAGGGGTGAATACATTGCCACGATGGACGGAGATTTACAAAATGATCCCACCGATATTCCCGCCATGTTGAAGAAGGCTGAAACTGAAGAATGGGATGTAGTCGCCGGAAGACGGGCCAAGCGAAAGGATGGATTTGTCCTTCGGAAATTCCCCTCCAAAATCGCCAATTGGGTAATCCGAAATACCACCAAAGTCTATCTGAATGATTATGGTTGCACGCTTCGGGTATACAAGGCTGAAATCGCACAAAATATGGGCTTGTATGGCGAGCTCCACCGTTTTATTCCGGTGTTGGCCAAGCAGCAAGGGGCAAAAATGACAGAAGTGGATGTGAAGCATCATCCCCGGATTCATGGGACTTCCAAGTATGGATTGAGCCGAACCTTCAAGGTGCTGGCAGATTTGATCTTAATGCTTTTTTTTCAGAAATATTTTCAGCGCCCGATTCATTTGTTCGGCGGATTGGGTCTGATTTCGTTCTTTTTGGGCGCTTTGATCAATGTGTATTTGCTGATTCTGAAAATTTTCGGAGAGGATATTTGGGGCAGGCCGATTATGATTTTGGGCTTTATTTTGATTTTGGGAGGGATTCAATTGATCACCACGGGGATTATTGCAGAGATCATCGTTCGAACATATTTCGAATCGCAGAACAAGAAGACATATACGATCAGGTCGGTTTTTGAAGGGAAAAAGCAGGAAGCTAAGGAAGAAAATAGTGCAAATCCTGCTTCTGGAGAAGCAGGATAACTGAAGTATAGTTTAGGTCAGCCTGACCCTTCGATTTCGAGACTCTCGTCTCTCAAGTGCTCAGCCTGACCAAAAATTTGATTCAAACCATAATTTTCGTCATCTCCTTTTTGTATGTTCGAAGAATATTTAAGACTCAGGGTGACTGGAGTCGAAGCCCTTTTGAAGACCGAAATAACTAATAACCAATCATCCTCTTTTGACCCAATACAAAAACCAGCTCAAAACCCTGCTTAAACTGATCCTGACAGGATTAGCATTGTATCTGGTTTTTCGGAAAATCGATACCAAACAACTTTTTGAACTGGTAAAAACCATTCAATGGGTTTGGCTGATTCCTGCGGTTTTGTTTTTTATGTTAAGTAAAGTGGCTACGGCTGTTCGGCTGAATCAGTATTTTAAGAATATCGGACTCATTCTTTCCGAAAAGCTAAACCTTCGACTGTATTTGGTCGGCATGTTTTACAATTTGTTTCTGCCCGGAGGAATCGGAGGAGATGGATATAAAGTGTATTTGCTCAATAAGCAATTCAAAACCACAGTCAAAAAGTTACTCCAAGCCGCGTTGCTGGATCGGCTAGGTGGCTTGGTGGCAATTATGTTTTTGCTTTTTGGCCTGTTTCTGATCGTGGAGGTAGAACTGGATTTTTTGGAGACTAACCTATGGAATATGCTGATGATTTTCGGATTGATGCTGACGATTCCTGTATTTTGGCTGATTCAAAAGTTTCTTTTTCGTGACTTTTTGCCTTCCTTTTGGTCGGCAAATGCTTGGTCTTTTGCTGGGCAGATTACACAACTGATTTGTGCCTGGTTTATTTTGATGGCTTTGGGGATCAATGAGAAAATCCTAGCCTATCAACTGGTATTTTTGCTTTCTTCAATTGTGGCTGTCCTTCCGCTGACGATTGGGGGAGTGGGAGCGCGTGAACTCGTCTTTGTCTATGCGCATCAATACGCGGGAATTGAAGAGACCGCTGCGGTGGCTTTCAGCTTGATCTTTTTTCTGATTACAGCAGGGGTTTCTTTGGTTGGGGCTTTTGTCAAAGTTGATATGGAAAAAAATCATAAGTAGCTGTTTTTCAATATCTTTTATAAAAATCATCCTTGTAGATTTAAAATGTGATTTTAAATCTACAAGGATGATTAAACGATTGCTTTTTCATAGACTTGAAGAATTAATGGCGGATTTTCCAGCAAGTGCTATTGGACTGACTGAAATTTTACAAAAAAAGGAATGCTTTTAGAAACCTTATTTTCTCTCAATGGTGAACAAGCTAAAGGTAAGCGAATCTTCATTTTCAAGTTCAGTATCATTCAGTATATACATTCCTTCTTTTCCAAAGTGGACATATAGATGATTGAATTCCGATACATCCATCGTATGAAACTGCTTTCCGTTTCGGTCAAGAAATAAAAGATAGTTTTTGTTTTTAGAGTCCAGCATTTTAAAAGAATTTGATTTTAAAGACTCAAATTCACTTTCTGAAATTGCTTCGCGATAATGTCTTATGTATAGATCTCGATAAGGATCATAATAAACTGTGAAAAAAGTGTTTTCTGTGTAATATTCCTTACTCCATTCCCCTACATTTTCCCCAGTCCGTTTCTCCAAATTGACAAAATTTTGCTTCGGGGAGGCTGAAATTTTATTGTAATACTTGAAGTCTTTTGTGAATATTAAACTGTCCAAAATAGGAAAATTGATAATGTATTCTTTTGTATTTTGATTATAATCCATAGTAATGAGTAGATCATAGATATTCACCTTTTTACCAAGGTATTTATCTGGAAGAGGCAAGGTCGATTGGAATTCACGAAGATCTTGATCAAAAATTCCAAAAGTATTAGCTAGTGCTCCATAAGTATAGGGCGGTCCTCCGTATTTTTCTGCCATATTTAAAGATGTAACCAATTTTTCGGTTTTGACGGCTGACTTAAGAAAGCCTGATAATGGTTTTGGTTCGTTTTCGAATAACCTCGATAGTTTTTGACTTGCTACGATTCTTGAGTTTTCCAAAAGATAGATTTCGTCATTTCTTCGATCGAAATAAATAAAGCCGTCTTTTGAATAGGGAATAAATTGGTTTTGGCCCGTAGAAGTATTTCCTCTAAAATTTTCGATTTCTTCTAATTTTAAAATTGAAATCGGATTTCCACCTTTTTCCAAATCAAAAGTTCCAATTCCTTTATGTTTTTGAATGAAGAAATAAGATCCATTTTTGTCCGAGAAAAAGAGCGGGTTTCCTTGGAGTTTTGGGAAACCATCGGATAGATCAATTTTTATTTCTTTTGAAAATGTGAGACTTATTGAAGTTTTTGATTCGTTTTCTAGATTCTTTGAGTTCTTTACATTACAGGATAATATCAAAAAGAAATGTAGAAAAAAGGGAAGTAAACTTCTTAGTTTTAGCTTCATAATGGTTTGATTTAATAATAATGTCCCCTCCATTTTGGAGGGGACAAGGAATTTAACCTATGCCTGGATCAGTTTCCTCAGCCTTAGCCACAAAACAATCTCCAATTAAAGGCTGTTCCCCAGGTTCTGGGGGCCCAAGTTCAAAGCAGGTATTGGTCAATTCGAAGCAGAATCCTGCGACGTAGGTTTTACCAGTTTCTGGCCTAATGTCGCAGGATTGTCCTGAGACGGTTGCGAGTGAACCTAAAAATCCAAACGCAAAAATTAAACTTAGCTTCTTCATATTGTTTTAAGATAAATGTTAAAAAACCCTGGCCAAGGTTATCTCTCATCCTTAGGACTTTCCTGAGAACTAAAGACAACACAACATATTATTATTATTCGCAAAATTATTTTCTGAGAAAAAGAATATTTTTAAAAAACAATACCCAGTACTGGGTATTTTTCAGGGGTTTTCGAACTCGCTTGGATTCTGTATTTTTGCCAAAACCCCCAAAACTTCCCATGACCCGATCCGAGCTTTTCTCCCAAATCCAGCAAAAATCTTCCTTTCTCTGTGTAGGTCTTGACCCGGATTTGGAGAAGATTCCTCGGCATCTGCTTTCCGAACCGGACCCGATTTTTAGCTTTTGCAAAGCCATTATTGAAGAAACTGCAGATTTTGCAGTAGCATACAAACCTAACATAGCCTTTTTTGAAGCTTTGGGAGCAAAGGGTTGGGAGACCTTGGCGAAAGTAGCTGAATTTATTCCCAAGGATATTTTCACTATTGCAGACGCCAAGCGAGGAGATATCGGAAATACCTCCAAACTCTACGCAAAAGCATTTTTTGAGTCCATGAATTTTGACTCGGTGACAGTGGCTCCTTACATGGGTAAGGATTCGGTTTCTCCCTTTTTGGAATTCGATAACAAATGGGTTATTCTGCTGGCCCTGACTTCCAATCCCGGTTCAATGGATTTTCAATTGATCGAGGACAAAGCCGGAAAGCCGCTTTATCAATCTGTGTTGGAAAAGAGTCAAGAATGGGGCAGTCCTGAAAATCTGATGTACGTCGTCGGCGCGACTCGAGGAGAACTTATTGGGAAGGTGAGAGTATTGGCTCCCGATCATTTCTTTTTGGTGCCGGGGGTTGGCGTGCAGGGAGGCAGTTTGTCAGAAGTAGCCCAGTTTGGAATGAATTCCTCCTGTGGACTTTTGGTCAATTCGAGCCGTGGAATCATTTATGCCTCCTCGGAGAAGGACTTTGCTCAGGCCGCAAGGCGGGAAGCAGAAAAACTACAACTGGAAATGAAGGACTTGTTGGAGAAGTATTTGTAAATGATGTCCCATATCCTCCAATGGCTAAGTTCCCATGGAGTGGTTTTTTTTTGGCTACGTGAGTGTCATCACTCACGTTTTTCAAGGAGCGGACTGGATGATTCGTAATCCTAAATTTCGATTCTTTATAATAGGCAGTGAGTGGTGACCTTTCTTCGGATAAGGCAAGAACTCACAGCGGCACAGGAACCAGTGATTAGTTTTATTTGTAATGTCCAATCACGGATATCACGGTTACCGTGACGATATCTTGATCAATAGCGTAAACTATTCGGTGTTCCCTATTCAATCTTCTTGACCAAAAGCCAGCAAGATTATGTTTCAATTGTTCAGGTTGGCCAGTGCCGGAAAAGGGGTGTTCACTTAATTCACTCAAAAGTCTCTTTAATTTCTTCAACAGTGGTTTACTTCCAGATTGTTTTAGTTTTTCTATTCCATTGAGCGCTTTTGGAGTAAAAACTAACTCATAAGTCATAATCCTAACAGTTGGTCTAAATCATTTTTTTCTACTTTTGTCGTCTTTCCTGATTTATATTCTTCAATTCCCTCACGTACTTCTTCAATTACTTTTGGATCCAGAAAAAAACGATCTTGCTCATGGATAGGCACTAAAGCATAAGATCTATTTTTTCCCCTTTGAACAATAACTTGTTGATTCTGATCTACTAGGTCAAAATATTTTTTCTGATTATCTCTGAATTCCTTTGAGCTGATCACTAACATAATTTTGAATTTGTGTACCTTTTTGGTACATCAAAATTAAGAAAAAAGTTTAGATATCATCTATCCCATTCATTTGGAATTTGGAGGAAAACAAAGGATAAAAACCTGTTCTCAATTTGGTGCTAATTTCTAGTATCCAGATGAGAGTTTCTTTCTCAACGTTTTTAAGGAAAAACTCTTCCAAAGACAAAGAATTTTGAACTCATAGGGAGATCCATTTGCCTTCTTTTAAAGAATTTCTTAAATTCATAAGCTTTTAGTAGTCAAGGAGTAAACCGTAAAGCCGATGAATTTCAGAGAAGACTTTTTACAGCTCGTCTGGAAGTATCAATATTTTGACCGCAAAAATCTCCAAACTGTCGATGGGCAGGAAATACAGATTTTGAATGTAGGGTTTCATAATCAAACCGAAGGGCCGGATTTTAAGGACTCCACGATTGCCCTAGATGGAGTGACGTTTCATGGTCATGTAGAAGTGCATCGATTGGCCTCAGAATGGAAACAGCATGCTCATGGAGGCGATCCCGCCTACAATTCGGTGATTCTTCATGTGGTTTGGAAAAATGACCAACTGGTGAAAAGAAACGATGGCACGGCCATGCCTACACTGGAGCTGGATGGGAAAATTTTCCTTGAAATCTGGCGTAATTACGAACGGACGCTAGACTTTAATCAGGATTTGCCCTGTGCACATGTATTGGAGAAGGTGCCGGAGATCATTCGGTTTTCTGCGTTGGAAAAGTCCCTGGTAGAGCGGCTTCAGGAGAAATCGCAGCATATTTTGAAGATTCTCGAGGAGACCAAGGGGGATTGGGAGGAGACGGCTTATCGCTGGCTATTTCAATGTTTTGGATTTAAAATCAACGCCATTCCTATGTCCGAACTGGCGAGCCGAGTTCCCTACAAAATATTACAAAAGCATCGAAATCAGCTGCCGGTATTGGAGGCGAACCTTTTTGGAAGAGCTGGATTATTACCGATGAATTCAGAGGAACCTTATGTGCAACATTTGATTCGGGAGTATGATTTTTATCAGAGAAAATTCTCCTGGGAAAATGATTTGACCCGACAGCATTGGAATTTTATGGGTGCGCGACCGAGTAATTTTCCCACCCTTCGGATTGCACAGCTTGCGGCTATTCTGGCTCAAGCACCCAATTTATTGCAGGCAATTTTAGAGGATAATCGTGATTTTTCGGGATTCAAAAACCTTCTTCAAGTCAAGCCTTCCGATTACTGGCTGTACCATTATTCTTTTGGACAAAACTCCTCAAAAATGGCTTCTAAAGGCATTTCTAGTACAGTTTTGCAGTTACTGATCATCAATTTTGTCATCCCGATTTGGTTTGCCTATGGACGCTATTTCCAAAATCCAGATTGGCAGGAGCGCTGTTTTGACCTGCTTCAAGAGATCAATGCAGAGAATAATTTTATTATTCGGAAATTTTCTGACCACAGCTGGAAAGCGCAAAACAGTTTCGATAGTCAGGGAATGATCGGTTTGTTTAAAAGCTACTGCCAGCCCAAAAAATGCATGCAATGCAAAATCGCTCAAAGTTTGATTAAGTCCGAGAGCAAATGATTTTTGGCTAAGCCCGTGAATTCCCGTAATTTTGCGGACTGAATTCAGATTCATTATGGACAAACCAGTTATTATTTTGGGCGCAAAGGGAATTGCCCATCCCGCTTTGGAGATTTTCAATAGCAACCAAGTCATCGTTTATGGCTTTTTGGAAGAGGATGAAAGTCTTCACGGAACTGAAATCAATACGATTTCAGTGTTGGGACATCCCGAGGACGACGGATTTCTCAAGTTGATCGGAAAAAAAACCGAGGCCTTCGTGGCCGTTGATGACAATAAATACCGGAAGTTTCTAGTTGAGATGCTCAATGAACGGAGAAAAGTTCAGCCGATCAATGCGATTCATCAATCCGCATACATCTCCACCGATGCGCACCTGGGACATGGTAATTTTCTCAATGCTCAAGTCACGATTGGAGCGGCTGCTGAGATCGGACATCATTGTATTCTAAATACCGGAGCGATTGTCGATCATAAAGCGAAGTTGGGAGATTTTGTACAGGTCGGTGCAGGAACGATAATCAATGCAGAAGTGACCGTGGAGGAAGGAGCCTTTATCGGTTCGGGAGTTACGATCGTATCTGGCTTGACCATTGGGAAGAATGCCCGAATCGGCGCCGGTTCTGTGGTGATTTCCTCTGTAGGAGCGAATGAAACGGTATTCGGAAATCCTGCTGCGAAAGTAAAGTAATGATGTATTGAAAATAAACGCGTAAATCAAAATTCGAATATCGAAAATCCTCTAACACCCTGCCGAAACAGGGCCTCAGTTATGGAACAAAACAAAGATTACCAAATCCTCCTGTACTATTGCTACGCAAAAATCGATAACCCCGAAGAGTACAGAGAGCAGCACCATCTTTTCTGTGTGGAAAACAACATCCGGGGAAGAATCATCATTTCGGACGAAGGCTTAAATGGAACTGTTTCCGGTCTGAGGGAAGACTGCCAAAAGTACATGGACTACATTCATGCCGATCCGCGATTTGCAAAGACTGAGTTTAAGATTGATTCGCATGAAGCTCATGCCTTCACCAAAATTCATGTGCGTTACAAGCCCGAGATCGTGCATTCTTCACTGAGACATCTCGACCCCAATGTCAAAACAGGTAAGCATTTGGAACCCGAGGAATTCAAAAAGCTAAAAGATCAAGAGGATGTCGTCATTCTTGACGTTCGCTCTAATTATGAGCACGAACTCGGTCGGTTCAAAAATGCATTGACGCTGGATATTGATAATTTCAGAGACTTTCCGGAGAAAGTCAAAGAACTGGAGCATTTGAAAAATAAGAAGGTGCTCACCTATTGCACCGGCGGAATCAAATGTGAAAAAGCCTCTGCTTTTTTATTGGAGCAAGGCTTTGAGGATGTATATCAGCTTCACGGCGGCATTATCAAATACGGAATGGAAGCGGGAGGCGAAGATTTTGAAGGTAAATGCTACGTCTTTGACAATCGAATCGCGGTCGAGGTGAATAAAGTAAACCCGACCATCGTTTCTCGATGTCATATTTGCGACACTCCTTCAGATCGAATGGTCAACTGTGCCAATCCTACGTGTAACATTCATGTCCCTATTTGCGAAAAATGCGGTTGGGAAATGGAAGGTGCCTGCTCCATAGAATGCAAGGAAAACCCTGAAAAAAGACCTTACGACGGCACGGGGTATTACCAAAAGAAGACCAACGGATACAATCCCTACAAAGGTTTGCAACGAAAACCAAACAAAGAACAGATCCAAAAACTCCATGGAGAATCCAATCATTCCTGCGTCTGAGTTGATTATCAATTCCGATGGTAGTATTTATCATTTACATCTGAAGCCAGAGCATCTGGCTTCACTTGTTTTTACCGTAGGTGATCCAGATCGGGTGGCCATGGTTTCGCGCCATTTTGATGAGATAGAGATCAAGATGCAAAAGCGGGAGTTTGTCACCCACACGGGATGGCTTCGTGGACAGCGAGTCACCGTGATGAGTACAGGGATGGGCACGGATAATATCGAAATCCTGATGACCGAGCTCGATGCTTTGGTCAATGTGGACCTGGAAACTCGACAAATCAAGAAAGATAAAAGCAGTCTGAAAATTATCCGATTGGGAACTTCTGGTAGTATGCAGGAAGATATTCCCGTAGGATCATTTTTGGGATCGGCTGTTGGGGTCGGTTTGGATACCTTGATGGAGTTTTATCCCTCGCTTGAGGGAGAGTCCGATTTAGCCCAGGCGGTGAAGAAAGAGCTGGGTTTGACTTTCGGTCCGTATCAGGCTGCCGCTTCTAGGGAATTATTGAGTCAATTGGATGAGCGATTTTTGAAAGGAAATACCCTGACTTGTCCGGGATTTTATGCACCACAGGGTAGGGAAGTACGGCTAAAGCCAAAATTTGATCAAATGATCGAGCGTTTGGCGGCCATTGAAAGTCCATCGGGGAGGCTCACCAATTTTGAAATGGAGACGGCCGGATATTATGCTTTGGGGGAATTGCTCGGACATCAAATGCTGAGCTTGAATGCGATTGTGGCTAATCGACCTTTGAAAAAGTTTGATAAAAAAGCTGAAAAAACCGTGGATAGCCTGATCCGCGCAGCTTTGGAGTGTTTCGTTGCTAAAAATTGATCACCCTTACGCTAAATATCGATTTTCTTTGAAGACAGATTCCATTCGGAAGTCCTCCCATTCGTGGTAGTCAATGTTTTTAAGGATATTGGTCAAAAACTCCGCGCACTCTTGCTTGCAGAGGTAGATTCCGAATAATCCTTCGCTTTTATTGACCAAAAAAGTCCTGCTGCTGTCAAATAATTTGACCAGGTCTTTCCAGCTACCCAAAATCAACAGTTCATCTCTGTTTTTGAGCGTTTGGATAATTTTAAATTCGCCTATTGCACTTGATATTTTCATAAGAAAAAGTTTTTGAATGATTTATAGGGTAAAAGTATCCACAGATCGGAGACTGGGCAATACGTAGAAACACGTATTTTTCTCTTTCAAATTCAAAAAAATGGAAATCAATCGATAATGTCTCGGTTCTTTTGAGCCCAAAGCAAAAGCGCATTGTGCTTCTTTTCGAGCTTCAGCTTTGCGATCATATTGGAGCGGTGTTTTTCTACTGTGCGTTCGGATATGAAGAGTTTTTTGGCGATATCTTTGGAGGCTTTGCCGGATGCTATCAGTCTCAAAATCTTCTTTTCGGAGGGAGTGAGCAAGTTTTCATCGGATGGTTGAGAAGATATTTCTCCAGCTTCATCAAAGATTTTTTCACTAAAAAATTGTTTCCCCCCGAGTACCTGATGGATAGCAATAGAGAGATCATTTAAGGCAAATTCCTTTAATATATAGCCGGATAGATTGAGTTCTTTGGCTTGATGATAGAGGTAGAGCTCCTTATGAAGTGTGAGTAGGATAATCTTGGTTGCAATATTTTCTGATTGGCAAATTTTGGCTACTTCAAGCCCAGTTAATTCTGGCATTTCCAGGTCCAATATGGCCAACTCGGGAAGATGAGTTCGAATAGCCGTGATGGCTTTTCCCCCGTTGGGGCATTCTGCGATGACATCTAGATCCATATCCCGCAAAAGGTCTCCCAGACCCTTCAGCAAAATGGGATGGTCATCGGCAATAATTACGGTTGGTTTTTGCTTAGACATTTACAATAAAGCTCAATTTTGCCCCACTTCCTTTTTCACTACTTACTTTCATTGTGCCTTGAATAGCTGCTGTTCGTTCCTTTAAGGTCTTCAGTCCCAGACTTTGGAAGTCTTGGTATTTCTCAGAAAAATCAAATCCAATCCCATTGTCTTCAATACTCATAAAGATACGGTTGCCTTCCTTTCGGAGTATCATTCGGATGGCATCCGCTTGAGCATGTTTTAGAATATTATTGATTGATTCCTGTGCAATGCGATAGAGTTGGAGCTCTTTTTCTTTGCTGAGGGCATTGGAAATATCTTCGATTTCCGAACTCACAAATAGATCGGTTTCCCGGTCGATCTGATCCAGCATTTGCTCCAGCGCTTTGGCTAGGCCCAACTTCTCCAGCTGCATGGGATGTAGGGAACGTGCGATGGCACGAAGCTCACTGATCGCAGTATCGAGCATTTCACCTGCATTTTGGGATTGATTCAGGGCAACTTTGTTTTTGATCAAAAGTAGGCTTTGGCCCAAGCCATCGTGGAGGTCCTTGGAGATACGTTTCCGTTCTTCTTCTTGGATTTTGAGCAGCTGCTGGGCATATTCCTGCTCGAGGAGTTTTTGCTTGCGCAAATGTCTCAGCCGAGTGGTGAGAAATAACATAACTGCCAAAATGATCAAAAATGAGATGACTCCCAGCATGATCTGGGTTCGTTGCCTTGAAGCAGTTTTGGTTTCTTCGAGTTCTACTGATTTTCTGAGGATTTCCCGTTCTTTTTTTTCTGTCTCGTAGCGAGTTTGGTAAAAAGCAAAGGATTGAGCCTGATTCACCGTAAAAATAGAATCTTTGTATTGCATCAAATTTTCACTCGCATCAAAGGCACGTGAATAATCTCCGAGGTTTTCTGAGCTTTGGACGATCAGTCTGTAGGCATTTAGGAGATGATCCATGTTTTCCTTGACCTTGGCGATTTCCATTAGTTGGGTAGCGATATCCCTGGCTTCTCGAAATTGACCCTGATCGAGTAATAGTTGAGACTTGGCAATCAGATAAGCCCCGTTTTCATCACTGATCCGAGGATCGGTTTTTCGCTTTTCCTCTGCCAGTTCAAAGTAGGTGTTTTGGAGTTCGGGCTCGTCCGCATCCCCGTAATATTTGGAAAGGGAAAGGTAAAGCATGGTTTCCAAATAAGGATCTTGAGGTTCTTTTTCAAGAAGGCTTTCTGCGTTTTTTAAAGCTTGGAGTTGCGCAGCTTTTAGACCCTGTTTTCTATAGGTTTCTGCCATATTATACAGCTGAATCCGGTGGTCGGTAACCAGCCCTTTTTCCTTTGCATCTTCGATGAGTTGCATTCTGATTTTTTGGGATTCTTCATAGATTCCGAATTTGCTATACAGGATGGCAATTCCTCCATTGACATAATTTACATATTCGCTGTCACCGAGTGCTTCATAAATATCTCGGGCTTGCTGATAATTTTCCATCGCCCGAAGCATGCTTCCCCGGTAATCCTCCGCCTGTCCCCGAAAAAAGTACGAATCGGCTATTAAAATAGAGTCATTGCTCCCAAAACTGCTGATCGCATCGGAATAAGCGACTATGGCCGAGTCAAATTGCTGAAGATTAAACCAGGCCCCGCCGGTTTTCAAATGGAGATTTCCACGGATTTTGCTGTCCTTAATTTCTGATTCAAAAGGGAGGACTTCCTGCAAAACGTCCAATTTTTCCTCATTGATACCTTGACGGGTAATGGGATGGTGAAAATACCGTGCAGCAAGGTCTGCCCACTCGTCAATCCGTTTTTCGTTTCTGAATCGATCAAACAATTCAAAATACACCTTTTCCTGATCCTCGGGTGAGATTTGTTCATCCTCCAACAGCTGTTGCAACTCTTCCTCTGTTGCAAAAGCGAGGCTATCTTCCGCAGTCTGGACGACGCCGATTGAAGCAGATAGGAGCAAAATGGGAGAAAGAAAAATCAAAAAAAAGCGACTACTCATAGTCGAAATATACAAACGTAAACCGCACAATTTGCTATTTCTTCTATTAAGGGGATTAAAAAAAATGCTAAATGGTGAATTTGAAGTGATGGCCTGAAGGAAGAGAATATCAACTCTCTATGCCATCGAGCTCGCTCAGTTCCAACCAAGTCATTTCTAATTCCTCCAACTCACGATCGATTTCGGCAATTCGGTTGGATAGCTTCAAAAGCTCCTCATGATCATTTATACCACCGGAGATTTTTTCAGTAATGTCCTCCTTTTCCGTTTCCAGTTTGGCGATGGATTCATTGGTTTTCTGGAATTCCTGTTTTTGCTTGTAGCTGGCCTTTAGCCTGGGTTGTTCTTCTGATTTTTGGGTAACTTTTTCTTGTTTCTCGCTTCTTGGTTCTGATTTCTCGATTTTAGGATCTAAGCTCTTGCTACTTGATTCTAGATACTCTCGGTAGTCGGTGTAATTCCCAGGAAAGTCCTTAATCGCTCCTTCACCCTCAAAGACAAACAAATGCTCTACCAAGCGATCCATAAAGTATCGATCGTGCGATACGATGATCAGACAACCCGGAAAAGTATCCAAAAATTCCTCCAGGATATTTAGCGTCATCAAGTCCAAGTCATTGGTCGGTTCATCGAGAATCAGGAAGTTGGGATTCTTGATCAGGACCATGAGTAATTGTAATCGACGGCGTTCGCCTCCGCTCATTTTTCCAATGGGCGTGAATTGCTGCTTTGGAGGAAAGCCAAATTGATTGAGGAATTGCCCGACTGTGATCGTTTGTCCTTTGTTGAGCGTAACTACCTCGGCTATTTCCTTTACCACATCGATCAGACGCTTCTCTTCGTCAAAGCGATCTTCCTCCTGTCTGTAATATCCGAAAACGGTGGTTTGACCTTTTGTGGCCTTTCCTTGATCAGGTTCAACAAGTCCGGTAATCATTTTCAAAAAAGTCGTCTTTCCTGCTCCATTGGGCCCGATGATTCCTATCCGGTCTTTCTTTTTGAATATGTAGGAGAAATCCTTGATCAGGATTTTATCATCGTATGATTTGGAGATTTTTTCGATTTCCAGAATCTTGTTTCCTAGTCGCTGAGTCGAGACAGACAATTCAATATCCCGTTCCTCCCGCTTGGTAAAGGCCTTTTCCTTGGTTTCCTCGAAAGCATCCACCCGATATTTTGCTTTGGTTCCTCGTGCTTTGGGTTGGCGACGGATCCAGTCCAGTTCTTTTTTGTAAAGGCTTTTGGCTTTCTCGATTTCAATATCCTCGATCTGCATCCGTTCAGCTTTTTTATCCAGAAAATAGCCGTAATTCCCTTGATAGCGGTGGATTTTGCCTTGATCGAGTTCGAGGATTTCATTGGTGACTTTTTCTAAAAAATAGCGGTCGTGCGTCACCATAAAAAGTGCGAGATTGGCTTTAGCTAAATAATCTTCCAGCCATTCTATAGTTTCCAAATCGAGATGGTTGGTTGGCTCGTCGAGTAGGAGAAGATCAGGTTTTTCCAAAATAGCTTTGGCCAAGGCTACCCGCTTTCGCTGACCTCCGGAAAGATTGCCAACTGGTAAATCGGTATCGTGAAGGCCTAGTTTTCCCAATACTTCTTTCACTTGATATTCAAAGTCCCAAGCCTGTAAGGCGTCCATTTGCTCGAAGAGTTTGGACATTTTGTCCGAATTGTCGATGCCTCGCTCGGAGTCCAGCATGGCTTTGTGATAGTCTTCAATAACCCGAAGCACCTCCGAATTGCTCTGATCAAAAATCGTCTGATAGATGCTCAGGTTGGAGTCAAAAACGGGATTTTGGTGCACATAGGCGATTTTGACCGCATTATTTAGCGCAACTTCCCCACTGTCGGGGATCTCTTGGCCCATGATGATTTTCATGAGCGTTGATTTTCCGGCACCGTTGATGCCGACTAGGGCTATTTTTTGACCTTGGGAAATGCCGAAGGAAATATTGGAAAAAAGCTTGCGTTCGCCGAATGCTTTACTGAGATTCTCAACCGAAAGGTAATTCATGGCGCAAAAGTACGGGAAAATCCTGTGGAAATAAGGTAGAAATACAATTGAAATACGGTAGAAATAGATCCTTTAAAGGAAGGAGAAATACAATGGAAGGACGATAGAAATATACTATCTTTTGTCGGGTAATAGTATGGAAATAGGGGATTCGGCTCAAAATGCTTGGAAATACGGCTCATTCTTGACGCAAATTGAGCCGTATTTTAAAGAAAATTCAGAGGTATTAAGCCGAATCCTATGATTTCAATCTTTTAATTCGATCAACTCAAATCGAAAAGCATCCTCCTCGGCCTCTGGATTTTCGGGATTGTTGGCGGAGAGATAGAGCCCTTTTTCGGTGATAAAGTGATTGTTTGGGAAATAGATTCCCCCTTCGAAATAGCTTTCGGTGATCAAGGTGAGATCCTCGTCAAATACCTGAATGACAAAAGGTCCGGGGTTTTCCCGCAAAGGCATCAAATCTTCTTCTTTTTCAATTTGCAGCGTAGGATAGGCAAATCGATAGTACACTTCCCGATATTCATCAAACAGCAACGTCTCGTAACGGGAGGAAGCAGTGAGGTACTTTTGGGTGTCAAAGCGTTCGCCATCCACAGGAAAAAGCGGTAAGGATTCATCCAAATATTCGCTTTGACCCTCGAAGGTTTCCAAGCTTCCGTCCTGGTTTTGCTTAAAGAGGCGATGATCTCCAAATAAAGAATATACCGTAAAGTCGGGCTGAAAAACCAGGCTAGGTTCATAAAACTTAAGCCCCCTGTCTAAATAATCATCTGGATAATTGAGACCAGTTTTAGAACTGCTTCCACTTTCCAGATCGATTCTGTATCCCATCACTGATTTTTTCATCAAGTCAGCCGTCATCTTGGAATATTGGACAGGAATGTGAGTTTTGGCCCAAAGTTGATTATTGATTAACCGGGGAGCACTCCCAAAATAGGCATTGTGTACAAAGGCATTGGTGTGGCCCTCCGGGTTTTCGTATTTGATGCGGTTTTTAACTAGGCCGGTAGTGTCAGTTAGCGTGATGACTGGAACGGTTTGAGTAAAAAGAAGAATACTATCTAAGTTTTGAATGTGAATACCTAAAATGCTTCCCACTCCCTGCGGGCCTTCTTGCTGATAGGTGATTTCTTTGTGAAGTTCTTTTGTGTTCAAATCATAAAACTGCAGCGCATTGGAATTCCAGTTGACATTGACCAAATAGTCTTCGTAGCGGATTAAGCCGGTACTGATATTGGCGGTGATGCTGTCAATGGGGATGCGGAGGATTTCTCCGCTGGCTTCGAGCTTACTGCTTTCGCTATGCTTTGAGGGTTCCGTGCATGCAAAGGCGATGAATAGGATTAGAAGAAATGGATAATGGTTTTGATTTCTAAAATAATGCATATTCAAAACTAAGGAATTGTCTGTAAAAAAAAGGCTCAATAGGAAGATTTGATTTCTGGCAGTGATTTCCCAAGACACCATAATTCGCTAATCACCTTTGAAGTTTTTTTCATTTAGGTCGAAAACTTTAAAAAAATGGCATTGCGAATTATCTTCGAAGCATCTTACCCGATATACCCTGATGAAAACCATCCACGATATCCTCAAGCTCGGCGACCCCCGATTGTATCAAACTTGTGAGCCGGTACTTCAGTCTGAACTTCCCCAAGTCTCCGAATGGACTCAGCAGCTTCATGAGGCGATGGAGGATATCCGCCGGGTTTATGGATTTGGAAGGGGAATCGCTGCTCCACAGTTGGGAATTATGAAGCGGCTATTTTACCTCAATCTCGACCGGCCCTATGTGGTAATTAATCCGGAACTGAAAAATCTAAGTAGTGAAAAATTCGAACTCTGGGATGATTGCATGTCCTTTCCCCATCTTTTTGTCAAAATAGAAAGACATCAAAGTCTGACTTTGGAATATTGGGATGAAAACTGGCAAAAACAAAGTTGGAAAGTAGATGGAGCAATTTCCGAACTGATCCAGCATGAATACGATCATCTCGATGGTGTGCTTTGTACGATGCGGGCGATGGATGATAAGAGTTTTAAGTGGAGGTAAAATTTGAAAGATAGCCTTGCAGATAGGGCTCCCTTTGGTCGCTAAGATATGCTATTCAAGATAAACGCCTAATTCTAAGGTTTTGCCCTATCTGGGAAGCCTTGTCTACCTTATCTTCTTATTTGCGAAGCGATCTTATTTTTTTATATGGCCCCATTTTTGACCTTATTCATAAAACTCATTAGGTATTCCGCTTTCCTGCCAGTAAGAGGAAAATACGGCCAATCATTAGCCCAATAGATCAGAACCCGGAAGCTTCGGTCTTCGGTCATCGGTCCTCCAATCGGTCAAGCAAAGAAAATATGTCAACTGGCATGATTGCGAATAATCAGAAAATTTAATTCATGTCCAAATCCTGGGAATCGTATAACAAACAATTTCGGCACTACCTGAAAATCGAGCGTTCGCTGAGCGAAAATTCGATTGAAGCCTATTGTCGGGATGTGCAGCGATTGGGACAATTTGTGGAGTCTACCTTTGGCGGATTGAGTCCCTTGGATTTAAGCTCCAAAGAGCTTCAGACTTTTGTCCAAACCATTGGCGAGCTCGAGCTTTCCGAATTTACCCAAGCTCGGATGATCTCGGGGATTAAAGCATTTTATCGCTTTCTGATGTATGAAGGCCAGATCAAAAAGGATCCCGCCCAATTGCTCGAAGCTCCCCGATTAGGAAGAAAACTTCCGGATACTTTGAGCTTTCACGAAATCAATCAAATCCTCGAAGGCATTCCCCTCGGCGAGCCTCAAGGTCATCGTAACCGGGCCATGTTGGAATTACTTTACAGCAGTGGTTTGCGGGTTTCGGAACTGATTAGTTTGAAAAAAAGCCAGATTTTTGAAGACATCGGTTTTCTGCGAATCGTGGGAAAGGGAAATAAGGAGCGTTTGGTTCCTGTCGGAAAAGATGCGCTTAAGTACCTGAACATTTATCAGCAGGAAGTACGCAGTCATCAGGATATCGCCCGTGGACATGAGGAATATGTTTTTCTCAATCGACGAGGCAAAAAGCTGAGTCGGGTGATGATTTTTATGATTATCAAAGAAGCTGTATCGCAGGTAGGAATTCAAAAAAATGTGAGCCCCCACACTTTTCGGCATTCTTTTGCGACACATTTGATCGAAGGAGGGGCTGACCTTCGTGCCGTCCAGGAAATGCTTGGACATGAGAGCATCACGACTACCGAAATTTACACGCATTTGGATCGGGATTACCTGCGTCAGGTTTTGACGGATTTTCATCCCAGAAATCAGAAAAACGCATAATTGGTGATCATATTCACTGAATATACGTATATTTGGTGATTATATTCACCAAATATGCATATAAATCGAAAAATATTCGAAAAACTGTTTTCCAAATTAGGCTCTGGAAAAGCCATTATTCTTTTAGGGCCCAGGCAAGTTGGAAAAACAACTTTGGTAAAAAAACTGGCAGGTTCACTGGGGGAGTTTTTGTATCTCAATGCAGACGAACCGACGGTTATTGCCTCACTTACCCGCCCGACACTTCCTTTTCTCAAAGCTTATTTGGCAAATACGAAGACGATTGTCATTGATGAGGCGCAAAGAATTCCAGATGTTGGAATTACACTCAAATTGATTACGGATAATTTTCAAGACTTGAATTTGATTGTGACGGGTTCTTCATCTTTAGAATTAGCGAATCAAATTCATGAACCTTTGACTGGTAGAAAATGGGAGTTTCAGCTTTTCCCTATGAGTTGGGGCGAACTTGTCAATGCTTTTGGGGTTCCTTCCATGCTTTCGGAGCTGGAAAAAACCCTTGTTTTTGGTTCATATCCTGAGGTAGTCACTAATTCAGGATATGAAGTAGAACTATTAAAGAATTTAGCATCAAGTTATCTCTATAAAGATTTATTAAATTTCCAGGGAATTAGAAAGCCGGAATTACTCCAAAAAATTCTTCAGGCTCTAGCCTGGCAACTTGGCTCGGAGGTAAGTTTGAATGAATTAGGGAGGACAGTACAGGCAGATAAAAACACAGTTTCAAATTACCTTGACTTATTAGAAAAGGCTTTTATCATTTTTCGCCTCCAGCCATTTTCTAGAAATTTGAGAACTGAAATAAGCAGCAGCCGAAAGATCTATTTTATTGATAATGGGATTCGAAATTCCGTGGTTGGGAATTACGCTGCATTCGGGAATAGACAGGATATCGGTTCTTTATGGGAAAACTTTCTAATTAGTGAAAGAATAAAACTGCTCAGTTACCATGGGTTTTATGGAAAAAATTATTTTTGGAGGTTAGCTCGAGGCGGAGAAATAGACTATATAGAAGAGATTGATGGTCAATTATATCCGTTTGAATTCAAGTGGAATCCAAAGGCGAAAGTGAAAGTTCCTAAAGCTTTTATCGAAAATTACAGAACAGCACCGGTACAAGTGATTCACCGAGAAAACTTTATGGATTGGCTTTTAGAATATCCATATTAAAAAAAACTTTTCCAAAGTTCTAAACTTTGGAAAAGTTGCAGTGCAAAATTACTTCTTCAACACCTCTCTCGAAATCACCAATTTTTGAATCTCCGAAGTGCCTTCACCGATCGTGCACAATTTAACATCTCGATAGTATTTCTCCACGGGATAGTCCTTGGTAAAGCCATAGCCACCGAAAATCTGAACTGCTTCATTGGCGACTGAAACAGCGATTTCAGAAGCATACAATTTCGCTTGCGCTCCAGCCAAGGTCACTTTTTCACCCCGGTTTTTCAGGTCAGCTGCTTTGAAAGTCAATAGACTTGCCGCTTCTACTTGTGTAGCCATTTCGGCTAATTTGAAAGAAATCCCTTGAAATTTACTGATCGGCTGATTGAATTGCTGACGCTCTTTGGAATACTGAATGGAAGCTTCCAGCGCACCCTCAGCAATACCGAGGGAAAGTGCAGCTATCGAAATCCTACCCCCGTCCAATATCTTCATGGATTGAATAAATCCTTCTCCTACTTCACCGAGAATCTGACTTTCGTGGATTTTGCAGTCTTCAAAAATCATCTCGGCTGTTTCGGATGCTCGCATGCCGAGTTTATCTTCTTTTCTGCCTCCTTTGAAGCCCGGAGTACCCTTTTCGACCACAAAAGCGGTCATTCCATGAGAATCTCCCACTTCGCCTGTCCGGGCAATGACCACCGCTACATCTCCGGAATAGCCGTGGGTAATGAAGTTTTTGGCACCGTTCAGAATGTAGTATTCGCCTTCTTTTTTGGCTACGGTGCGCATATTTCCGGCATCCGAACCGGTATTTGGTTCGGTCAAGCCCCAAGCCCCCAGCCACTCACAAGTGGCTAGTTTGGGGAGGTATTTTTTCTTTTGCTCCTCATTCCCAAACATCATGATGTGTCCGGTACAAAGCGAATTGTGTGCGGCCATGGAAAGTCCTACCGAGGGATCCAATTTGGAAAGCTCCACGATGGCAGTCACGTATTCATAATATCCGAAGCCCGAGCCCCCGTATTCGGAGGGCACCAAGACGCCCATGAGACCGAGTTCCCCGAGTTTTTTGAAAATTTCAATCGGGAAATGTTGCTTGTCGTCCCAGTCTTTACGAAAAGGGGTGATTTCTTTGGCTCCGAAATCACGAATCATCTCAGCGATCATTTGCTGATTTTCGTTGAGGTTAAAATTCATTTTGTTACTATTTGGGTTTATATGCTGTGAATCAAACCCTAAGTTTCGCAATTAGTTTGGTTTCAGCAAATCCGAATCCGATGGACTATATTTTTATACCATTGAATATCTCTTTCCAAAAACCAAGAGAATCGGGGTTATCGATCAATTATATTTCTTACCTGAAGAGAAAAGCCAATTATTCCTTCGTTTGAATGGGTGAAAATCTTTTGGAAAAAATCCTTCGGACCGATAGACTACATGGAGATATAAATAGGCCTTTTGTCGTATGGAGTTGGAAATGGATTGATTTTAACTTTGGTTTCTATAAAAATAAATCCGAATTGGCTACTTATGATTGAATTCCTGTTTCAGCCTATATTTTTGAAAGTGATTATTTCCTTGATCTTAGGAAGCTTTTTAATGCTGTATTATTTTCTCTACTGTGAATTTTCAAAATCAAAACATATTCAAAATAAGCGGATCACGGATTTGGAGAAAATCATTGACAAAGAAATAATTCGGTCAAAGCAAATTTTAGAAATTAACTTAACCTTGAACCAAATCAATGAAAAAGCAAGTGAAAAATTGGACTTGGTGAAGCTTCGGAAAAAGAGCTAGTTTTTTTCATTGAAAGATGCAATCTTGTTTTCCGATTATTTTTTTAATGGTCGATAGGACATCCAATCTACTTCCAGTTCGAATCGATGCTTAGGTTTCTCCAAAGCTTGCGGGTTGGTTTCCACAGCCCAATTATCGGTATGCCAAAAATTCATCAAATACTTGCTCGGGTGTTGAGGAATCCCGCGCGTTCCCCGATAATCCCAAAGAACCAAGGTATCCCTCCGATACGGATGAATCATCCACCACCGGATGCGATCAGGATACCAGTCAAAGCCATAGGTGTGAAACTCTGCTGAGGCGTCGAAGTCGGGAATCGTTTCTATAAACGTAGGCTGATGCTGCTCATGAGTGATGTCTTCTCTGATTTTTTGGGCGTCTTCCCGGTATTCACTGGTGTAGATCAATCCCTGGGCAAGGTTGATGGTTCGGCCCACCCGCTTCAAATTCCCGCTTTTGCCAGTCCAGGTACCTACATAAATGACTTCTGGATCTGCCAATAGCCATTCAAAATCGATTTCACTCAGTCCCAAAATAGAGTCATTGGTGTAGGTAAAATATCCGACTACTGCTCCCACATTAGCTTGCTTAAATCTGGCATCGGGCACCTTGAGCCGAGCTGCGTAGTGACCAAAGTGAACTGATTTTTTAGAGCTGATTTCAGGACCTCTTCCGGGACCGACAGGATCTTTTGGGTCTAGTTTGAAAGAAAGAATGGAGGTTTCTTTCTCTTGCTTTGAAGAAATCCCTGATCGCCACTTAAATGGGGAATCAGATCCCCTGGAAACGTACTCAAAGTGTTGGAGATTTTCGGAGTCAAACTCCTCTACCAATGCATCATGAAATTCTGGATTCACTTGCATAGGAATGAGAAATGATAAAATGAGGAAAGCGAAAAGAGTGAATAATTTCATGGATTAGAAATTCAATTTTCGACATTTTCCGGCAAGGCAAAAGCCACATAGGAATCTCCGCTTTTGGTGCCTTTGCCACCTCCACAGGCAATGACCAAAAACTGTTTACCGTCTTTTTCATACATCGCGGGCGTCGCATGTCCGGCAGCAGGTAAGTTGGCTTGCCAGAGTAATTCCCCAGTATCCTTATCAAATGCCCGGATTTTTTCATCTTTTGTGGCCGCTATGAAAAGTAGTCCGCCGGCTGTGACGACTGGTCCGCCGTAATTTTCAGTCCCAGTATTGGTGAATCCCTGAGCGGCTAAACTGTCTATTTCTCCCAATGGAATCTGCCATTTTTTCAGTCCAGTTTGCATATCGAGTGCAGTGAGCAGGCCCCATGGAGGATTTGATCCATAAAGTCCCTCTTTGGTGAGGAGTTTTTTGTAGCCATTCATGTAGTAGCGGGGATTGAGATTACTCGGGGTGGATTCGAGTTCTACTTTGTCCCCTTCCTCAATAGTTCCCATCAGATAATCGACCAAGACTTTTCGAGTTTCTTGAGTCAAATAGTCAAAAGCCGGCATGGCTCCACGACCTTTTTGGAGGAGTTGATCCAAGGAGTCGGGGGTATATTTTTCCTGAATTTGAATCAAGCCCGGAATAGCAGGGGGATTTCCTTTTCGCTCCAATCCGTGACAATTGCCGCAGTAATTGGTGTAGGCGGATTTTCCTACATTTTCAAAATCCGCATTGGGTGTCATCTCGATGATCCAGGGGATTTGATTGGCGTTGACATAAAAAGTCTGGGTTTCAGGATCGAAAGCCGATCCACCCCATTCGGCCCCGCCGTCCATTCCAGGGAATAAAACAATCGGCTTTTCTGCATTGGGAGGGAGCCACATATCTCCGTAAAGCGCATTTTTTAATTGATCCCGGATATCAGCTTCCCATTCAGGTTTGAGGTTCAAAATGTCTTTTTCCTCAAAAATCATATTCATAAAAGGTTCTGGAAGTGTCGGAGCGGGCTGAGTGGGACTGGTTTTTTCACCGGGAAGAGTACTTTGAGTAACGGGCATCTCCTCAATTGGCCAAACAGGTTCACCGGTTTCCCGATTTAGTACAAAAGTGTATCCTTGCTTGGAAGGCTGAGCGACGGCATCGATCCATTTTCCTTCCTTTTTGATCCGTATCAGGGTTGGAGGTGAAGGAAAATCCCGATCCCAAATATCATGATGAACCCCTTGAAAATGCCAGATTCTTTCCCCTGTTTTGGCATCAAGAGCGATCAGGGAGTTGGCGAACAGGTTGTCTCCATGTCGATATCCACCCCAGAAGTCATAAGTAGCCGAACCGGTGGGTACAAAGACGATTCCTCTCGAATAATCGACAACCATCCCCGCCCAATTATTTGCACCGCCGATTTGACGAATGTATGCTGGGTCCCAGGTCTCATATCCAAATTCCCCTTCTTTTGGGATGGTGTGAAAGGTCCATTCCAGTTTTCCAGTCTCGATATGATAGGCTCGAATATGACCCGGTGCAGCGTCAAGTCCCTCAGAAAGGCGCATGCCGATAATTACCAAGTCTTGGTAAACTACTCCTGGGGCATTGGCCACGATTAAAAAATCCTCCCGCTCTGAATCCAAATTTTTACGCAGATCCAGTTTTCCATTGTCACCAAAATCTTCAATGGGATTTCCCGTTTCAGCGTCCACAGCCATCAGCCAATTGCCAGCACCGAAAAGTATGCGTTTATCTTCCCCTTTTTCCCAGTAGGATACTCCGCGATTTGTTCCAGCCCAGGAGTTTTCCCCTCCTAAAATCTCGAATGGATCAAATCTCCAAATTTCAGTCCCCGTTGATGCATCTAAAGCAAAAATATTCAGTGAAGGTGTGCTGCCGTAGAGCAATCCGTTTTTGACAATCGGCTGGCATTGTATCTGAGATCGTTCGGTGACATCTTCCGTGCGATAAGTCCAGGCTACCTCGAGCTGAGCGACATTTTCTTTGGTGATTTGGGAAAGGCTAGAATACCGGCTCCCATCTTCAGGGCCTCCGTAATGAGACCAATCCGTGTAGTCAATTTCTGAATTGGGAGATTGGCAGGAAAGGGCCAAAATGGAGCCCAATAAAAGTAGAATGGTACCTGTTGAAGGGGAAAAGAATGAAGGAAATGTAGCTTTGAGGAAGGGGAGAATGGCGCACATTCTATTGGGATTTAAATTATTCCGAGAATATGCGCATTTTCTTTTAAAAATCCTTTGAGATGCAAAAATCAGTTGGGTGACCTAAAAAATTTTTACTTAGTCAGAGTAACTATTGTTGGTATGGAAAATCCAAAGGATCCGGAAATGTAAATTCAAATCCGGAATCGATAATTTTCTGGGAAGAAACGAGACGCTGTTCGGCTGGATTTTCGGGAGCGAAGCTAGCAGGAGGAGCAATTCCAAGATCTTGAGCATTTTTCTCATAAACTTCCTTTCGCAGTGGATGAAGCGGAGCTACTCCGTTGAAGGTTTTGCCCCATAACTCGTTTGCTAGAATAAAATGCATCATCTGCACCGCGTCATTTCTGTAGATGTAATTGACTCTAGTATGGCCGATCACATTTTCTTTTCCGGAGAAATATCTTCCTGGAATGCGATCATCACCTAATAATCCTCCAAATCGGACGATGGTCAAGTCTTGCTCAAGATTGTCAAGAAGGTAGCGCTCTGCTTTCCATAGCGCAGGGTTACCGGCGGTACTAAGGCTGATGGCTTCTTCTTCAGTATATTCCTCGGAGCGAAAATCCTCTGGATAAACTCCCGTCGAACTCACATATAGGACCTTTTGGATGGGGGAATTATTAAGCAAGGCGGTAAGGAACTTCAACTGCTCCAAATACTTTTCTCCGCCGTCCTGCCGACTACGGGGAGGAATATTAAGTACGATGACATCTCCTTGGAAAAGTTGATGAAATCCTGAGCCTATAGGGTGAGGATCTAGCGCAAAATGAATGGAGGGAATTCCCAAATTTTGAAGTGAAGAAGCTTTTGCTGAAGTAGTCGAACTTCCGATTACTTTAACATTTTTTTCTAAAAGCAATTTTGCCAAGGGCAATCCGATCCAACCAAGTCCGATGATTGAAATTTTATTCATGGGCTTCATGATTAAAAAACCTCCCGTGAGAGAGGTTTTGATTTAATCTCTTTTTGGCATAGTGCCGAGAATAATATCCCATAGCGGGGTACTTACCCCAAAAGCGACATCAGGATCTTTGTAGTGATGGATGGCATGATTGACCCAGAGTATTTTCAGGAAATTCTTTGGAGGATTGTAGGCATGGACAATGTAATGGACACCCAAGTAACTGGCATATCCGATTAAGAATCCCGGAAGGAAATAAAATGCAAAATCACCCATGATCAATTTAAAAACCAAATAAGCAATCGCCGCATAGGCCGCACTGACAAAAGGAGGCATGGCTAATCGATCCTTGTCTTTTGGGTAATCATGATGTACGCCGTGAACAGAATATTGGAGTTTGTCCTTCATCGGGGTATCAGGTTCCATGTGAAAAAAATACTTGTGCATCATGTATTCTACAAAAGTGAAGAATATATATCCAGCAAAAAGTATTACTAATCCTTTTGCAAAAGGAATCGTGGTATCCAAGGCGTAATAGAATGAAATTGCCGACAAAACGCCAAACATCGTAATCGGGATACTGATATGTGTCCGAGATAGACGTTCTAATATTGGGTTATCGAACATTCTAACTGAACCAAAATTGTCCGGTCTTTCGAGTCTTCCAATCTTTTTCATATTGTTCGTGAATTAATCAAAGGTAAAATAAATAGTTGGTTTTAATAAGTACTGCAAAAATAGCCCTTAAGGTTTGGTGTCACTGTGATTTTTGTCAGTTTATTTTAGTTTTTTAAATGGTAGCCAGGGTTTTTTCTATGGTTTTCTGGTAATAGTCCACATAACGTGGCAGAATTTGAGAAATGTCAAATTCCTTTGCGCGAGCCAATGCATTGGCTTTAAATGTTGCAAAATGTTCATCCGAAAGGATTCTCAAGGCTTTCACCTTCATATCTTGAATATCGCCAATTTCGCAGACATGTCCGGTAACTCCGTCGATATTCAATTCCGGAATACCTCCGGCATTTGATGTCAGAATTGGTACTTCACAAGCCATGGCCTCCAGTGCCGCCAAGCCAAAACTTTCTTTTTCCGAAGGCATGATAAATAGATCCGCCACCGACAGCACTTCCTCCACAGCATCGAGTTTGCCCAGAAACCGAATGTCTTCGCAGGTACCCAGGTCTCTACAGAGACGCTCCATTTTGTCCCGCTCTGGGCCATCTCCGACCAGAAGTAGCTTGGCTGGGATTTCCTTTCGTACTTCATAAAATACTCGCACGACATCTTCCACTCGCTTTACTTTTCGGAAGTTGGACGTATGGACGAGTAGCTTTTCATCATTGGGACAGATGGCTTTTTTGAAATGTTCTTTTTTCTGTTTTTTGAATCGCTCCAAGTCGATGAAATTCGGGATGACTTCGATCTCTCGCTTGATATCAAAATATGCAAAGGTTTCTTTTCTCAAATCTTCGGAAACTGCAGTAACTCCATCGGATTTATTGATGCTGAAAGTGACTACCGGTTCGTAGCTTGGGTCTTTTCCGACCAACGTAATATCCGTTCCGTGGAGCGTAGTGACTACAGGGATCTGAATGCCTTGGTCTTTCAGGATTTGCTTGGCCATATAAGCCGCAGAAGCATGAGGAATGGCATAGTGTACATGCAGCAAGTCCAGGTTTTCATATTTGACCACAGAGACCATTTTACTGGCTAAAGCCAATTCGTAGGGAGCATGTTCAAAAAGAGGATAGCTTTTGATATCTACCTCGTGATAATAGAGGTTTTCGCTGAAAAAATCCAGACGGGATGGCTGACTGTAAGTGATAAAATGAACTTCATGACCGACTTTGGCCAAGCCTTTTCCCAGCTCGGTAGCCACTACCCCGCTCCCACCAAAGGTAGGATAACATACAATTCCAATTTTCATAGCTTTGATTTACGCCTTTTTGGCTAATCTGTTTTAAACACGCATACCTGTTAAATTTGTTCAATTAAGGCGGTATTTATGTTGGCTCCTCTTGAGGTTATTTTTAATATAAAGTAAAGATAAACTGATTATCAAGAAATTGTAGGGTTTATACCTTTGGTTTTGCTTTTTGACTTGGGAAGAGATTTATAGGATATTTGAAATCGAAAAGGGATTTATTTGGGATTTACTCTTATTTTAAAATTTGATATCAAAAATGTGTTTTTATGCTTCAATCCATTCTTGTTTTATTTATCCTAATCGCCACTATGGCGGCATGCAGCCCTCCGGTCGAGAGTACATCAGACTCACTTCCTGATTGGTCGGATAATCCTTGGCCCGAAATCCGAAAAGAGCGAATCAACCGCCTTTTACCAGAAGCGATGAAAGCGGCAGGAGTGGACTGTTGGATCAGTATCTGTCGGGAAAATCACAATGATCCCATCGCTTCTCATATTGGGGGAGAAAATGCCGGTGGAACGGCCGTTTTTCTATTTTACCTCGATGAAGGGGGATTTCATTCCTTGGTGTTTTCGCCAGATGGCGAAGCCACCGCACTGGATGAATTGGATATTCATGAAGAAGTGAGGAGAGTGCCTCGTGGAGAATCCGCAGTGGAGGCCGCAGCCGCTTTTATTGGAGAAAAGAATTTTGGGAAAATCGCGGTGAATAGTTCCGAATCCAATGCCATGGCTGATGGATTATCCTACAGCCAGCGTATGGAGCTAGAAGAAGCTTTAGGCGAGGTAGCAGATAAAATGGTTTCTTCCACCGAATTAGTTTATGAATGGCTTTCGATCAAGCTTCCGGCTGAAGTCGAAATCATGCGTCAAGCCGCCCAATTGGCTTCAGATTTTCAGTATCAAGCCTATGACATGATAGAGCCTGGAAAAACCACCGATGCGGAAGTCGCTCAATTTTTAAAAGAAAAAATGTCAGAATATGGCGTAAAAGATGCCTGGCACCCTGATCAAAATCCCAATGTGAATTCCGGGCCCGATCGGGGACATTCGCATGCTACAGAAAAGGTGATCATGCCTGGGGATGTGATTCAGATTGATTTCGGGGTGAAACTTTATGATATCTGGGTCAGTGATATTCAGCGCTTCGCCTATGTGCTGAACGAAGGGGAGACGGAAGCTCCTGCAGCTATTCAATCTTACTGGGAGCATGGCAAAGCAGGTTCTCGAGCAGCCTTTGCAGCAATGAAGCCGGGAGTCAAGGGCGTGGAGGTAGATCGGGCACAACGGGAACTGATGGAAAAGGCCGGTTCGGAATATGTCATGTGGAGTACCGGTCATCCGGTGGGTTATGTAGCTCATGATGTAGGTCCTAATTTAGGCGGAGCCCAAAGCCCATCTGTGCGGCCTGCTGCCGAAAAGGAATTAAAAGCAGGAATGGTATTCGCTTTCGATGGATTCCATTCTTGGAAACGAACCGATGGCACCTTCAAAACAATTTCTGTGGAGGAAATGGCTGTGGTGACAGAATATGGGGCTGAATTTTTGATCCAGCCTCAAGAGGAATTGATTCTGGTGAGGTAGATTTTAGCGAAACCTTTGAGATCTTTTTAGACCTCGAAGGTTTATAAAAGAATAAAAATCTTCGGGGTTTATAAAACCCCAAAGGTTTAGCGCAGCCGCCAAATGTTCAGCAATTTGGGCTGAAACCAGGAATTCGAAAATCGAGTAAACGATCAAACCGTATCCTAAAGGGACTTTAACTAGCAACTTGAGGCTGTTTTGAAAAAAAATGACAAAAATTTCTTAGTAAACACTTGACTTTTTCATGGGGGGGGGCAGTATGTTTAGTTTAAGTTTTCGGCGCTGAGGGCTTTTATATTATTTCTAAACAATCAATTTATCAAAATGAAAAATTCAATTAAAAAACTCGTTTTGGCTTTAAGTCTATTACTTTTCCTGGGTGCTATATCCAGTAACACCATGGCACAAAGTGATGTGATTTATTGTAAATGGTCTGAGGAGGTTCAGTTTTGTTTAACTACAGCCCCTGATGGATTATGTGCTTATGGAGGTGCCGACTGTTCAACAACCTATCCCGTAGTTGAGGCATCCGAGCTTTAAGGGTTAAATTCTCTAATCAGGTCTAGCCACAATAGGGCTAGGCCTGATTTTATTTTGATAATAAAATCTATCAAATCGAGAATGACATGGAAATCACCTATTGGCATGACTATCAAACCTACAAGGTTTAATGTTGCCTCTGAAAATCAATTATATACAGATGAAAGAAAAACTAGTATTATTACTTCTTCTTTTTCACATTTCATGTAATGAAAGGAAAATAAATTCTGATAATCCTTTAGATTTCATTGTAGACACGACTACAATTTCCATTGATCCAAAAATAGATCTCTACACTAGAACCCTGCAGTATTTTGATGGTGATCTTTATTGGTGGAATGCAAATCAGCAAACCATTTCAGTTTTTAATCTTACCAGCAAAACCTTAAAGAAATCAATAAAATTAGAGACGGAGGGCCCAAATGGGTTAGGTATGCCTCTTGGTTTCTACGTGGCTAATGAGGATAGTATTTACATTCCAACTATGGCGTACCAATTTGTGTTGATTGACTCAGATGGAAATAAGCTTCTTGAATATGATTATTTTAATGAATCTAAACTTGGAGGAGTCTTTGTCTCAATGACTAGATTTTCGAATACTATTCAAAAAGATGGAAAAGGCCGATATTTCTTTTTAATGGGAGATCTTCAGAATATTTTCCCTTCTGACTTAAATGAAGAGACTTTAAAAGATTATCCTCCAATCTTTTCCTTCAATCAAAAAAGCGAAAAATTTGATTACTTGGCATTCAAGGCGCCTGAGTCTTTGTTGAAGTTTAATGATGCGATAGATTTTGGTCTTTCTGCTACTTCGAATTCACTTCTCCTACTCCATGATCAAAGTAATACCATGTTTGAAATTGATTTTAATGGAAATAGATTTGAAGAATATAAGTTAAAATCTAATTTGATTCGGAATTTTTCTAATGAATATTGGAATTCTCCTAGAATGTCCCAATCTCCTAATGAAAATATCAATCTTCTGTACAAGAGCTCTTCGAATTTGGGTATATCCTTTGATGCATATAATAACTTGTTATTTCGTTTTGGTTGGCCGGGAGAAGATATCTCAGGCGATGAGGATGCTATGAAATTTGGATATACGCCAAGGTTTTTCACCATCAGTATATATAATCTGGAGGATTTTTCCTTAATAAAGGAGTTTGTTCTTCCTAGAAATGTGTATTTAAGCCACCATTACTTTATTGATAAAAACGGACTAAACTTGTTCCCTATGCATCCTGATAATCCATCTTTCAAAGAGGATGAATTAGTTTTTCACACATTCAACTTTAATGACCTAAGATAACTTTTACTTAAGGTATTTCTAGAATTAAATATATAATTATCCGAAAAGATATTGAAAAATATTTTAGCGATTTTTAGTTTTTTGCCAGGGCCTTATAAATAATATCGTGGATTTCAGTTCGGATCCCCTCTTTGAGCAACTTGGTGTTTTCTGCCTCAGGATAGACCCGATTGGATAGAAAAACATAGATTAAGTTGTTTTCAGGGTCCGCCCAGACGCAGGTTCCGGTAAATCCGGTATGCCCAAATGTCGTCTTGGGAGCCAAATCTCCTGCCGAACCCCCTTTTCCCAATTCAGGTTCGGGTTTGTCCCAGCCCCACCCTCTACGGCTTTGGGTGGATTGCCGCTGGGTAAATGCTGCTACTGTAGCAGGTTTGAGCAAACTGAGTTCGCCATAATAACCCTGATTGAGCATAAGCTGCATCATGACGGCAAGGTCATTTGCCTTTCCAAAAAGGCCTGCATGTCCAGCTACTCCACCATACATGGCCGCACCGGGATCGTGTACATAGCCTTTAACTTGTCGTTTTCTAAAGGCAACATCGTTTTCAGTAGGAGCGATGTTGTCGATCGGCATTTTTTCGAATGGCTTAAACGTCAGGCTATACAATCCTAGCGGCTCATAGAAGTTTTGGTCCAAAAACTCGTTCAAGGGTTGATTGACGATTCGCTCGACCACGGCCTGCATAAAATACATGGTCAGGTCGGAATAGACGTAGCGATTTCGGCCCCCGCTTTTTGGAAGCAAATCGGATGTTACGGTCCAGTGCCAGATACTATCCCGAAGGTGATTTACCGCAAACATGTCGTTGGAAACGGGACTTGAAAAACCGGGCGCAGGGTTTGGCTGGTAATACTCATTACGCCACTGTCCGCTTTCTACTGTTTTTACGTAATGAGGAATAAATGCTTTTAATCCTGCTTCATGTGCCATCACATCCCGAAGGATCAACTTTGCTTTGTTGGTGCCTTTTAGCTCTGGGAGGTAATCGCCCAAAGTTTTGTTCATGTCCAATTCACCTCGGCTGTGAAGAAACATCACAGCCTGGGTAGTGGCCAGGACTTTGGTGATCGAGGCCAGGTCGTAAACGGTTTCAGAATTCACTTTTGGGGAGCGTTTGTATTCGAGTTGCCCATAGGAGCGTTCAAACACTACTTTCCCATCTTTGACCACGAGTACGCTCGCTCCCGGAGTAGCTTGGATGCGAATCGCTTTTTCAGCTACTTCATCAATTTGGTCCAGTGTCTTGCTGTCAAGCCCCACACTCTCAGGAGTGCCATAGGAAAGTCTGTTCATCCCCTGCAAAAATCCTCCGACGCCATAGGTGAATTGGGTGCTCACGGATACTGGAAGGATTCCTTGTGCCGGTCTCGCACCGAAAAGAATCTGGGGGCTTAGTTTTTGAGTTAATTCATTGTTTTCAAATGCAAAAACCACATGCTCCAATCCCTCCAAAAACTGGGAGGCGTAAGCATTTCCAAACAGTACGGTGACGACTTTTTGGCGCTTTTGAAGCATTCGCAGCAATTCCACATCTCCAGGGGCTATTCCAAAAGCCCTTCTCGGAAGATTGGTCACTCCCATAAACCCGACGACTACGACATCGTAATCTTCCAGTTTTTTCATGAGCTTATAATGCTCAGATTCACTGGAGGCTTTTTCGATGTCGAAATGATCAAATTTCGTGTATTTGCCAAGCTGGTTCTGAAATTCTTGCCCATCCCCACCAATGGTCAGACTGGCAAATCGCTTCATGTCCAGTCCTTTGAAAGGAATCAATTCGTCCTTGTTGGCGGCTACAGTGATAGCATTTGCATACAATTCCTCCCGAATCACTTCGGCCTCGGGCGTGTTTAGGCGATCGATTAGTCCAGAAGTTTTGATGGGGCGATAGTCATTAAGTCCTACCTGGTATTTTGCTCTGAGGATTTTTTTGATTTTGCGTTCAATTTCTTTCTCCGAGATCTTTCCGTCCTGTATAGCTTCTTTGATTAGGGTTTTGGCTTTAGGGACATCCTGAGAGTAGAGGAGGACGTCATTTCCTGCAAGAAGGGCTTTCAGATCCACTTCTCCAGGACTACTGGATTGCAATACTCCACGCATATTAAGCGCATCGGTGAAGACCAAGCCCTGGAAATTCATTTGGTTTTGGAGCAGGTCCGTGACGACTTTTCTGCTTAAACTAGTCGGGGTGTTAGCGGTATTGTCCAGTGAGGGAATATTGAGATGGGCCACCATGACCGACATGAGGTTTTCGCGGAAAAGCTCCTGATACGGATATAAGTCGATGTCCCAAATTCTATTTTCGGGATGCTTGATGACCGGCAGGGCGTAGTGGCTGTCGGCTTCGGTATCTCCATGTCCGGGGAAATGTTTGGCGTTGGCAATAACTCCATGGTCTTGCAGCCCTTTCATGTAAGCAACTGCACGCTTGGCAACAAGTTGTTTGTTTTCCCCAAAGGCGCGATAGCCGATCACGGGGTTATCAGGATTGGAATTGACGTCCACGACCGGAGCAAAATTAATATGCATACCCATTTCCTTGAATTGGCGGGCCATTTCGGTGCCCATAGTGTAGATCAATTCGGTATTTTGAATGGCGCCGAGCGTCATGGCTTTTGGAAAATCAGGAATAGAATCCAAGCGCATACTTAATCCCCATTCGGCATCCATGGCAATGAATAGTGGAGTTTTGGCCTGTGCCTGATAATAATTGGTCAGTTTGGCTTGGCGATCCGGACCGCCCTGAAAAAATATTAATCCGCCTAAATTTTCGTTCTTTACCAGTTGGCTAATCTCATCGACGTGAGATTCGTCTTTATTTGAATAAGCGGCCACCATAAATAGTTGGCCGAGTCGTTCATCTAAGCTGAGGTTTTGATAAACTGAATCTACCCAGTTGAGCTGGGCAATGGGGTCTGGAGCGATTAAAGGGTCTTCGACTAAAAGGGCATTGTCTATTTTTCCTGAGGTGAAAAATAGGGCAACCAAGCAGATGCCTAAAACCCTCCGAACCGTAACATGCATGTTTGAGTTAATTATAATCCTTAAATTTGAGATAAATTTGTGAGGCACACCATTGAACGTTTATTCATTCATTCTGGTATGCTTATTCCCGAGAGGTCATTCTACTTATTCCTTTTCAGGTAAAAGTAATTTGAAGATAGTAAAGAAAGGACAACAATGAGTTCCTTTTCGGGTTAAAATTGGTATAAATTTGATTGTCGGCTGTAGCTTACTTCCAAAACCCCTGAGGTCGGTAAGTCTGTGGTTAAAAAATAATCCAACTGGAGAATTGACATGATTCAACCGTTGCCTTTAGAGATAATGGGGTTGTCCAATGAAATTCCAAAACTGAAAGTGGGCAGGATCCGGTTTGATTTCGATCCGGATATTTAGCCCTTTGAAGAAGAAAATTGTAAAAAAATGAAATTCCCATCCATATTTCGGACTGCAAATCCGGCTCGATTTGATATAAAGCCTAGGTATTATGATCCTGTTAGAGAGGAGCTAGATCAGCGTACTTCAAGGATTAAACAAGAACTCGAAGCAGAAGGGAAACTTGGAGAAATAACTGAGGAGGAAAGACTCAAGCGATACGAATCCGGTATACGTGGAGCTTTTGCCCAATATCAAGGGATTCGAGAAAAGGAAAGCAGCATGATGAACTCCACTGCTTTGATCAGGACGTTGATTTTTCTTTTCCTTTTGACGGGTATGGGTGGATATATTTATCTCGGTCCAGTTATTTTTGAATATCTTTTATACCTAGGAATAATCGTTGCTGCGGGCTTTTATTTCACTAAGCTCAAAAAATCCCGCAATGAGTGATATTATACAGCTTTTACCCGATGCCATCGCCAATCAGATTGCTGCGGGTGAAGTCGTACAGCGACCAGCATCTGCACTCAAAGAGATGCTCGAAAATGCTATTGATGCTGGAGCGAGCAAAGTTCAAGTAATAGTCAAGGAAGCCGGAAAGCAGCTGATCCAGGTCATAGACAATGGAAGAGGGATGTCTGCCACAGATGCGCGAATGAGTTTTGAGCGGCATGCTACTTCAAAAATCCGGACGAGTGCGGACTTGTTTGCCATCCGAACCTTTGGTTTTCGGGGAGAGGCTTTGGCCTCGATCGCAGCAGTAGCACAAGTCGAGCTCAAAACCAGACAAGCTGATCAAGAGCTCGGAACGCTGATTCAAATCGAAGGATCGGAAGTCAAAAAGCAAGAACCCATCGCCACCAGTCCGGGTACCTCAGTGGCCATGAAAAATCTATTTTTCAATGTGCCTGCACGCAGAAATTTCCTCAAATCCAATCCTGTGGAAATGCGCCATATTGTGGAGGAATTTCAGCGGGTAGCCTTGTCCTATTCCGAAATCGGATTTGTACTGATGCAAAATGATTTGGAGGTTTTTAATCTTCAGCCGGGGAAATTGAGCCAGCGGATCGTTGGGCTTTTTGGAAAAAATTATCAAAGTAATCTCGTGCCCTGTGAAGAACTTACTCCTCATCTCAATGTCAAAGGGTACATCGGAAAACCCGAGTGTGCAAAAAAGACCCGGGGCGAGCAGTATTTCTTTGTCAACAATCGATATATCAAAAGCAATTACCTTCATCATGCGGTTTCTACCGCTTTTGAAGGGCTGATTCAAAATGATCAGCACCCCTTTTATGTGTTGTTTTTGGAAATTGACCCTTCGCATATTGATATCAACGTGCATCCAACTAAAACTGAAATTAAGTTTGAAGATGAACGGACGGTCTATGCCGTAATCCGATCTGCGGTCAAGCAAGCCCTTGGCGCCCATCATGTGGTACCGGCCCTGGACTTCAGTATTGATGTCAATTTCACCGAAAACTGGAGCAAAGATCCCGAGAAAAAAGCCGCAGTAGATCGAGAGTACAGTTATAAAACCTTCAATACCCCGGAATTTAAAAGATCAAGTGCCAGTGGCTGGGAGCGATTATTTGAGGGGAATCAACCGGTGTCGGAAACTCCTGGAGACCGACAGGCTGACAGTGATGATGAGCAGATTTTGACTTTTAAAAGTAAAGCAAATGCTGAAGCGGATCTGCCTGTTTTGTCAAGATCCCCGGAGGAGGAAGCAACAGGAACTACTTTTCAGGTCGAGCTAAATTACATTGTGGCCCAAATGTCCACCGGCCTTTTGATCGTGGACCAGCAGTCGGCACATGAGCGAATTCTATACGAGCGCTACCTCAGACAGCTGAAACTTGCCCAAGGCCCTTCCCAGCAGTGCTTGTTTCCCCCGGTGGTGGAACTGAGTCCCGGGGATTTTGAATTGGTTTCTGGGCTGATGCCCGAATTACACAGTCTGGGATTTATGATTTCTGAATTTGGAAACAATACAGTGTTGGTTCAAGGAGTACCGGCAGATGTTCAGTTGAAAAATGAAAAAGACCTTTTCGAAGGCTTGATTGAACAATTTAAAAATTTCAAAAATGAATTATCCCTCGACAAAAGGGAAAATCTGGCCCGCTCCTTGGCAAGAAAATCCTCTTTGAAGCGAGGACAAAAACTCAACCCCCAAGAAATGGAAACCCTCGTGGGACAGCTTTTTGCCTGTCAAAATCCAAATTATGGACTGAGCGGGAACAAAACCTTTGTCAAATTGGATTTAACCAGCATCCACTCTTTTTTCGGAAAATAGCATGTTTAGAAATATTACACCTGTCGTACAGAATCTTTTATTGATCAATATTGGTCTATTCATTGTGAGTGGTTTTGTTTTACCCCAGCTCAATGAATGGTTTGCGTTATATTATATCGGGAGTGAAAACTTCAAGCCTTTCCAGTTTCTGACCTATATGTTTATGCATGCCGATTTTTGGCATTTGTTCAGTAATATGTTTGGCTTGTTTATTTTCGGTCCGCTTCTCGAGCAGTTTTTGGGCCCTAAAAAATTGTTGATTCTTTGGATGGTTTGTGGCGTAGGATCGGGAGTGTTGTATTCCGGCTACAATATTTACCGGATGAGTAGTTTTGAATCCACGGTGGAGCAGTTTCAAGCAGATCCTGACCCCGAGAGCTTCAATCGGATAGTTATCCAAAACCGAAATTTCTTTAATCGGGAGGTTTTTGATTTTATCGATGATTATAGCAGAAATCCTGAGGATCCAATTAAGGTTTCTCAAGCCAACCAAACCCTGGATTCTATTATGGATCTAAAAGCAAATATCCCCATGGTAGGAGCATCGGGGGCTTTGTTTGGAGTTTTGATTGCTTTTGGGATGCTATTTCCAAATACGCAGCTTTTTCTGCTGTTTCCTCCCATGCCGGTCAAAGCCAAATATTTGGTCCTGTTTTACGGACTTTACACGATTTACAACGTATTGAACAATAATCCTTTGGATAATGTAGCACACTTTGCTCACTTGAGTGGATTGATCATCGGAGGATTGCTAGTATATAAGTGGAAAAAGGATAGAAATAGCTTTTATTAAGATGTACGGAAATTTTTGGGAGAATTTAAAGAATGCCTTTCGGCACGGAGACAATAGCCTCTATAAGCTCATTGCGATTAACTTGATCTTGTGGGCGGTATTTATCGTGCTCAATGTTTTTATGACGATTAGCGGTTTTGGGGAAGTTTACGCCCAGCTGATCTCCTATTTTATGCTTCCGGCATCCTTGGCCAGGTTACTGACTCAGCCCTGGAGCTTGTTTACCTATATGTTTTTGCATGAAGGGCTTTTTCATATTCTATTCAATATGCTCTTTCTGTATTGGTTTGGACAATTGATCCATCAGTTTCTGGGAAGTCGAAAACTCACCAACTTATATGTTTTAGGAGGTTTGGCAGGTGGAGTTTTTTACCTGTTGATCTATAACTTAGCACCGTATTTTAGCTCATCGGTGGACAGTTCTTTGATGTTGGGAGCCAGTGCGGGTGTATTTGCCATAGTAGTCGGAGCAGCCACTTTGTCTCCCAATACCACATTTTTCTTATTGCTCTTGGGGCCTGTAAAGATCAAGTACATTGCTATTTTTTATGTCATTTTATCCTTTGTCAATTCTGCCGGAGCTAATGCTGGAGGAGAATTGGCGCATTTGGGAGGGGCACTGATTGGATATCTTTATATCATCCAGCTGCGAAGAGGAGTGGATTTGGGAGTGCCCGTTCAAAAAGTAGGGATCTTTTTCGAAAACTTATTCAGCAGAAATCCATCCAAAATCAAAGTCAGTTTTCGAAGACCAAAAGCCAAGACTGGTACTTTCTCTTCTTATTCCAAGCCTACTGATACCACTTCCAAAGTGGGCTCTACAAAGCGATCATCTGAAGAAACCAGTCAAGAGGAAATCGACCGGATTCTGGATAAAATCGCCGAAAGAGGTTATGAATCTTTAAATAAAGAGGAGAAACGAAAGCTTTTTGAGTTCAGCAAAAAGTAAAATTAGAGCGGAAATGCCAGTCCAAATCGAAAACCGGCTTCTCTAGGAGTCTGACTTTGTACGCGAAATTCCGTGCTGAGACCTACCCAATCTACCAACCGAATATAAGCACCAACGCCTACATTGGCGCCTTTGAATGAGCGGGTGACCCCGGGGCCACCAACGGTGTTGGGGGTTTCCCAATTTTGGCTATATCCTGCCATGAAGTACATCTGAGATGGGCCGTCCGAAACGTAATATCTCAGATCCATGCTAAAATTTGATGCGTTTCCTACTCGGGGAAAAATCCGGGTATAGCTGGGTTTAATGGCAAATTGATCCACAAAAAAATATTCCAAGCCGACTCCAGTTCCAAAGTTTTTCCACCGAAGACCGTAATTTCCAAAAGCGTGAGCTCGCACGTTTCCTTGATCCTGAGTCTGGGCCATCATTTCACCAGCACTGCAGACAATTAAAAATAAACAAATCACCAAAGCCTTTTTCATACTGCAAAACGTCAACGTTGAAGCATAAAAATTAGGTGGCTTTGGTGATTAAAACAAGAACTTATTCTAAAACTCTGACGAGACGTCCTAATCTTCCCTCGGCATCCATCCCCTCGATAATCAAAAGTTGGCGCTTAGCCACATCGGAATTGTAATATTCTAAATCGATTTCACCATTTTCTCCGATCTCAAGAAGCGGGTTCCAATAAATGGTTGCTCGTTTATCATCAATAGCATTCTCTGGAGTCTTTTCGTCATACTTTGGCGTATAGAATTCTTTGGGGATGGAATATCCCCCATAGTTGGAGACTAAAGTACCGCCTACGCTAGGTGAAACTCCAGCTCCGGATTTGGTATAGACAGCGATCACACCATTTGCGCCTTGTGCACCAAAGATAGCCGAGCGAGCAGGATCTTTGAAGACGTCCACGTTAGCTACATCCCGAGGGCTGACCTGAAGAAGCGTATTGGCATCTACCGGAGTATTGTCAAGAAGGAATAACGGCTGCGTTCCCGATCCCCCCAATGACCCAATGCCCCGGATATTAACACTGACATCAGTGCCTGCAATGTAAACGGAAACGCCGGATACTCGTCCTTGGATCAATTGAAAGACATTGGTAAAGCCGACAGATCCCGGGATTTTTTCGGGATCCAAGGTCACATCCCCAGCTCCATAGATTTTTCTGATTTCTTCTTCTTCGGCTTCAATTGTTTGTCCCTCTACCGTCACTTCATCCAAATCCAAAATGTCGGGATCTTCATTCATTCGCTGCATCAGGGTTCTTTCCTGATAGGTGGCTGCCAGGGCTTCGGGCCAGACTATCTCAGATTGATAGCTGCCCTCGGTACCCTTAAATACCGGCTCGGGCTGGATTACCTCGACATCTACAAAATTCTTTAGTCGATTGTCTTCCGCAGTGATGGTGACATTGACAGAATCTTGATATTCCAAATCCCGTAAAATAAACCTTCCATTTGGACCGTATTCAGATGAAATGATTTCGATTCCCTCTCCGACTACAGCACTGACCTTTCCTCCGGAAAGACCCTTGCGGGTATCTTCTGCATCGGTGATTTGACCTTCGATATTGATCCCCCGTTCGATGAAATAATCAATTTTCGGAAGTTGGTTGGAAGTCACTTGATCCCATTGAAATCTTGTCCAGCCATGAGTCAGCATGACTAAGTCTAAAGCTTCTTGTGTTTCTTCGGATTGATTCTGAAAATAATAGCCGGGTGAATGGACATTTCCTTTCAGATCTGAATCCAATAATAGACTGGAGAAAATGGTGCCCGATGCTTCACTTTCATCTTTTTGTTGGTCTGCATCGACTACCGAAAGGGAATAACTACCTGCGGCAGGCTGTCCATCCACCTGACTTTGGATACTTAATTTTATAAGATCTCTGGACCCAAGCGTGCCTGACTTTGATAATTCAAGGGATAGTTCAGGTTCTTGATTGATATATACCAAGCGTTCTAATAAGGGAATTCCCTTGCCATCAAGCACGGTAATTTGGTTGATTCCCATCAGGAGATTTTCCTTGGGAATTCTCACTCCCCAAACTCCATTAGTCAATCCACCCTGAATCATGTAATTGATTATCCCCCTAGTTTGGCTGACAAGAAGGAGGTCTTGATTTTCCTCCGTTCCCTGCACAAATGCTGTCAAGTAGCTGGTCTCAGGATTGTTGACTACCTGCATGGTCAAGCCTTTCGATAGGGCTTTTGGAAGCGGTAAAGTAATTGACTGCCCCAACTCATTTTGAATTTGGGCTTCATAGTCCGCCTGATTTGGCATGAGGGTAATCTTTCCCAATCCCGCAAAATTACTTTCGAAGGTACTGTTTTCAACGCCCTCGATTTGGCCGGTGAAGGTAAGTGGAGTGCCATCGGGTTCCACTCCCCGGAAAGCAATAGTTGAATTTTTGCCAATCAGCCAATTTCCACTTTCCGGCATAAACTGAATATCAGCCAGTGATAAGCTGTATGGAAGGCGGATTTTTTGGGTCACTTCATAATTTTCATTTTCGAAAAAGCCTAAAACTACGTGCTGACTGGGGTAGGCTTTTTCAGGAATCGAAAAACTAAAGCTGACTTGTCCGTCTTGGTTAAGGACTAATTCTTGGTTTAATATTTCTTCATTTCCTCCAAAAGCTTTTAAGCCGATTTTTTTTGAGGAAAGCGGATTTCCGGATTCGTCAATCGCCTGTAGTTCGGCTCGATAGGTGACCTTTCCTTCAGTGGAGGAAATTTCAATGAATTTTAGCTGTGGAAGAAAACTCCCACCCTGACCATCTATCACGTTGAGTTTTTGATTGAAAAAATAATCCTCACCAAAATTTCTCATCCAAGACGTATACGCCTTGATTCGGTAAGTACCCGGCTTCCCAAAGGCAGGCAATTGAAAATCTCCCTTTCCCCGTCCATTTTCAATTCGGACGATTTTCTGCTCGAGCAGCAAGCCATCCCCATCAAAAAGATCAACATAAAGGGTCTGACTCAGAGGAGAGGGAATCTGTACGCTTCCCGCCACTACATAGGCACTAAACCATACATCTTCTCCCAAAGTATAGGTATGCTTGTCAAAATGCAGATAAGCCTTCTCGGGAGGAGTTTCTTTTTGATAATTTTCGAAATAGGTCTGAATCTGTGTAGGAAGCTCTTCTTGTGCAAAAACTGCAGGAAAAAAAGCAAAGTAGGCGAATAGCCCGAAAAGTAACTTTTTCATAAATAAATTGGCTTAGTTCTATTAAGTCGTAAATAAACTAAGACCTATTTAAAATTCAAGTGAAAAAATCTTAAATCTTCACTAATTCAGCAACTTCGTTTTTATTGGCTAGTTGACCACAGGCCGCATCGATATCCTGACCTCTGGATTTTCGGACTTTTGCGATGATTCCCTGGCTCTCCAGTATTCGTACATACATCTCTACTGCAGCCTTGGACGCTTGTCGAAATTCCCCCTCGTCGATGGGGTTGTATTGGATGATATTGACTTTGGAGGGAATGATTTTGCAGAACTTTGCCAAAGCTCTCGCATGTTGCTCGTCATCATTGATCCCATCCCAAATCACGTATTCATAGGTAACTTTTCGTTTGGTCTTTTCATACCAATAGCGCAATGACTCTCCCAACTCCTCCAAAGGGCTCTTGTCGTTGATTGGCATCAGTCGGGAGCGGGTTTCATTGATGGCTGAGTGGAGGGAAATAGCCAAATTGAATTTGACCCCGTCATCGGCCATTTTTTTGATCATTTTGGGAATTCCCACGGTCGAAAGGGTAATTCGCCGTGGAGCCATGCCGAGTCCATCAGAAGAAGTGATTTTATCGATGGCATCGATCACATTGGAATAATTGAGTAGCGGTTCGCCCATGCCCATAAATACGATATTGGTCAGGGGGCGCTTAAAATAGGTTTCTGCTTCGTCCTTGATTGCCACCACTTGGTCGTAGATTTCATCTGCATTGAGATTTCGCATGCGCTTGAGGCGGGCAGTGGCACAAAAATTACAATCCAAGCTACAGCCTACCTGAGAAGAAACACAAGCTGTAATTCTTTTGCTCGTAGGGATGAGCACAGATTCCACGATTTTGTCATCAAAAAGCTTTACGGCGTTTTTGATGGTTCCATCCTGAGAATGCTGCATGAGGTCCACTTGGATGTGATTGATGATAAAATACTTCTTGAGCATTTCCCGAGTAGAAAGGGAAATATTGGTCATTTCGTCAAAATTCTTCAGGGATTTATTCCATAGCCATTCATAGACTTGCTTGGCCCGAAATTTTTTTTCGCCCTGTTCCAAAAAGAATTCTTCCAAATCCGCTTGGCTGAGTTTACGAATGTCCCTTTTTTGGATTTCTTCCATGCTGCAAAGCTACGAATTTGATTGTGGAATGCTGAATCCCATTCTTTTAAAAATAAGAGGAGTTAATTTTAAAAATCTTTGAATACTACCAGGCACCTAGCTGAATATCTGTACTTAGTTTTTAACTTTGGTTGAAATCCAGTTTTAGCTTTCAACCTATCGCTTGTGAAAATTCAAATAATAAATGGACCTAATCTGAATCTGCTGGGAAAGCGGGAACCTGAAGTCTACGGAAGCCAAACCTTTGAGGAGTATTTGGATTCCCTCCGTAGGCAGTTTCCAGAGATACAGATCGAATATTTTCAAAGCAATATTGAGGGAGAAATCATCGATAAGATTCATGAAATTGGATTTTCATATGATGGGATTTTGCTCAATGCCGGAGGCTACACCCATACCTCAGTGGCCATCTCCGATGCCATCGCGGGAGTAACTACCCCAGTTTTAGAAGTTCACATTTCCAATATTTACAAACGAGAAGAATTCCGTCATAAAAGTATTATTTCCAAGTCCTGTGTAGGGATGGTTTCCGGTTTGGGGCTGAAAGGCTACGAATTGGCTATCCGATATTTTCTTTAAATCAATCTTTGACCATGTTGACCTTTGCCGCCGGACCTTCAAAAGTCTACGATGTCCTTCCCCAATACCTCGCCGATGCCTATGCTCAGGGGATTTTGAGTGCCAATCACCGGAGTTCGGTGTTTATGAATCTCTATCAGGAAACCGAGCGTTTGATGAGAGAAAAGCTTCATGTTCCCGAGGATTATCAACTGCTTTTCACTTCCTCTGCTACCGAAAACTGGGAAATCATTTCTCAATCTATCGTCGAAAGTGCGAGTTTCCATATTTTTTCTGGTTCTTTTGGGAAAAAGTGGATCGAATTTGCCAAGTATATTCTGCCTGGTACGGATGGGATCAAAATCCAGCCTACTCAGGTGATCGATGTGCCAGGCTTGGAAATAGACGAGAAGTTTGATCTGATCGCCATTACCCAAAATGAAACCTCCAATGCTTCTCAGGTAAAAATGGAATATCTGGAAGCAATTCGTGAGAAATTTCCCGAGAAATTGATCGCAGTGGACACGACTTCGAGTATGGCCGGGATCGAGCTCAAGTTTGAATTGGCTGATATTTGGTATGCTTCAGTTCAAAAATGTTTTGGCCTTCCCGCTGGTTTGGGATTGTTGATTTTAGGGCCAAAAGCAAAAGAGCAAACTCAGCAAAAAGGAGAACGTGGTCGATACAATTCCCTGAATTTTATCTTGGAAAACGCGGCTAGCTATCAAACGCATTATACTCCAAATGTATTGGGAATCTATTTGCTGAAGCGGGTGCTTCAGGATATTCCAGAAATTCAGCATACCGATCAGAATCTCCGCGAGCGAATGGTAAAATTGGAAAACTGTATTGCACAATCCTCCTCTTTACGCCTATTGGTAGATCACGAATTGAGCAGAAGTACCACCGTGCTGGGTGTGACGGGTCCCGAAGAATTGATTTCCCGTGTCAAAAAAGAAGCAGAAAAAGAGGGGATGCAGCTGGGAAGTGGCTACGGCCCATTGAAGCCGACTTCATTCCGTATTGCGAATTTTCCTGCCATTACGGATGCTGAGATTGACCGACTGATTACATTTTTGTCAAAATATTAATTCGGAAAGAAGGCTTCTCCTTCCAAAAAAGGCGCTTAGAAAATTCATGTTTTCAAGGGGTTCGCAATAATTCACAATTGCCTAATATGAAATTGCTTTTTGGCAAATTTTATTTGGTGTAGCTTTGTGGCATGGTTGACTTCAAGCAAATTCTTTCGGTGTCATTGATTCTCTTTTCAGTGATTGATATACTCGGATCCATACCGATCATTATCAATTTGAGAAAAAAGGTTGGTCATATTCAATCTGAAAAAGCCACCTTGGCCGCTGGGCTGTTGATGATTTTGTTTTTGCTGGCAGGAAAGTCCATTTTGGGTCTTTTTGGGATCGGAGTGGAGGATTTCGCGATAGCGGGAGCTCTGATCATTTTTGCCTTGGGTGCAGAAATGATTCTGGGTATTGAGCTTTTTAAGCCTGACCCGGAAGCATCCTCAGGTGCCTCTATTGTTCCTATCGCTTTCCCTCTGATAGCTGGGGCTGGAACTTTGACGACGATTTTGACTTTGAAAGCTGAATTTGCTCAAGTCAATATTGCCATCGGAATTCTATTGAATTTGGTTTTTGTCTATGCGGTTTTGAAAAGCACCAATTGGCTGGAGCGAAAGCTTGGAAAAACCGGGTTGGATGTATTGCGTCGGATTTTTGGCATTATCCTACTTTCGATTGCAGTCAAAATTTTCAAAACGAACGCCTTCCCGATGGATATCATCTAAGGTGCCGATTTTTATTCTTTTCTTTGTGCCATGATTACGATTTATACCGATGGTGCTGCCAAAGGAAATCCCGGTCCCGGAGGTTATGGAGCAGTTTTGAAATTCAACAAACATCGAAAAGAGCTTTCGGAAGGCTTTCGTCTGACGACCAATAACAGAATGGAGCTTTTGGCTGTGATTCGGGCGTTGCAGGAGTTAAAACTAACGGGAATCCCGGTGACGATTTATTCGGATAGCAAATACGTGGTCGATGCAGTGGAAAAGGGCTGGCTTTGGGGTTGGCAGAAAAAGGGCTTTAAAGACAAGAAAAACCCTGATCTCTGGCTACGCTATATTCCCCTTCATCTGAAGTACAAACCGAAATTCGTGTGGGTAAAGGGTCATGCCGGCAATATCGAAAACGAACGCTGCGATCAGCTAGCTGTTGCCGCCGCGGAAGGACATGGGCTGAAAGTGGACGTGGGGTATGAGTCTGGAAATTGAATTTTTGGTAACGGATTTAGCTCATTTTTAACCTTGACTTCGGATATCAATTCAGGTTTATATTGACAAAATAAACATTTATATTTTGTCAATATAAACTCTATCCTTGTAAGTCCTTCATTGTCATCAATGGGAGGTCTTTTCGATAGACTTCTTTCAAAAATTTATATTCAGAATTTGGATAAACCCAACCCTCCTCAGTCAGTTCGTAAAGTAATGGGGCGAGGTTTTGAACTGCCGCTTTACAACCTTGAACTATCGCGCCTATTTTCCCCGTTTGCTTGGAGAGCACGGCTTCATTTTCGATTTCAAATGGCCCCTCAAATCCTCTTTCTTTTAGCACATGGACAAAAGTTCTCCAATCCATTGAATCTCCCAGTCCAAAGCCTGGCAAGGTGGCTTCGTAATGATGTCTGTCCCAAGGATTGGTGCTTGAGGGTATTCCTGCTTTTTTTGCCCAGTCCTCTGGAATCTGATGCATGGGATACATATTTCCCCAGAAAGGATCCGGATTATTTCGGGTTGATTTGACGTGAATACGTTTGAGGCGTGACCTATCCGTATTTCGGATTACCTCCACCGGATCGGTATGCTGCCAAATGTCATGAGAAGGATCGTAGATTTCTCCATGATTGGGGGAGGGGATCAGTTCGTACATCAATTTTCGGGCAGCAAGAACACCGGGTAAATTATTGTAGGTGCCAAAATATCCCGAGTTTCTCCAACCTTCCATCGGGCAATTTTCATACAGAATGCATACGCCAAGATCGGCTGCATACTTGATGATCGGAGTGAAAATCCGCTGGAATTCCAACAGGTTTTTTTCAAAACCTCCCTCTTCATTTCCCAATTCATGATTATAGCCGACAAATGTGCCGACTTTGACATCATTTTCATCTCCTCCAAGCAGGTAAGCCATTCGGATCAATCGCAACAGGTGATTTTGATTTTTAACTCGCTGACCCGGATCCCCTCCGATAAGGTTTTCGAAAGCTCCGATGGATAATCTCAATTCTGCTGAGTTAAATTGATCGATCAGTTTTTTGGCATCCTCGGGACCAAAACTTTCATAATTCAAATGTGTAGCGACAAAATCATCTCGTGTACCGTCTCTACGGAAAACGCAAAGGTCCAATCCTTGCACACCGATTTCTTTTGCCTTTTCTATGGTTTGATCCAGATTGAGCTGGTCAAAAGCAGAAGTCATAATCCAAATGGGATTTGCCATTATTTTAATTTTTGGGTCAAAAAAACAGCCCTTTCGGGCTGTTCAATTTATTCATTTTGTGCAAGATTTTTAGGCTTGGTGCTAATTCTGGACCAGAGGAGTTCACCTACTTTTTGGCCTTGCCATACTCCTTCTTCAATCGCAGGCATGTAGTGAATTCCACCATAAAACCGTGAAATCGCTGCTTCCTCGGCTGCCTCTGAAAAGGAATTATATTCCCGAACCGGAAGTCCATAATTTACTTCGGAGCTATCCACAAAATGGAAATCCTCCCCAAATAGCTGCGTCAAGGTGTATGCTGCTGCTGTGGAAGCCACACTGTGTCCGCTAGTGTGTTCTGGGAATGGAGGAGTTTGAAGCAAGGGGACCCATTCTTCATCAATAAATTGATTGATGTAAGTCTCCGGGCGAACGAGCTTGCTTCGGTATTTTTCATCCCAGCAAGCCACAAAGGCATCATGAAGCGAAATACCCGTAAGCGCAAGGGCTTCGGCGGTTTTTTTCCAATCCGATTCTGCGGTTTTTGCAGCAATTGCTGCAATACTCATCCAATGCCCACCGGGTGTAATTTTTTTCTCGGCAAACATCACATGACCTTTGACATTCATTTTGTAGGGATTACAATCCCAAAACATGGCAATATCCAATTCCTCTTTTTCCGCAGCATTAACCGCATCATAAACTTCTTTGGCTCGTTTGAAAAACTCCGATTCGGGATCGGTGGAATAAGGCGGTGGGGGAGAAACTTTGTACTGACCTGCTGAATCTAAGGTGAAGGTTCGGATTTTGTTCCAATGCGGTTCAATCCCTTCCATGTAGGCCGGAGGTGTCGGCTCCCAAGTTCCGGGGAGATTAGTGACTGTGTATTTTGGAAAGGAACGGCTCTGATGATAATTATCCTGTGCGGAATAGGCTTTGACGGCTTCGGCCACTTCTTTACCAAATTCAACAGAAGCTTCAAAAACATCTCTTGGAATTCCTTTTTCTTTTAATTCCTCAAAGGCTTTGTCCCGATGGGCGTTGACCATTTCTTCGGAGAAAATCAAATGAGTACCCATGGTATAATAAGCCGCTAGAGAAGCTAGGGGAGGATAAATATTTTCAGGTACGGTGAATTTTACTTCTTCAGAACCCTTGAGTTGCCCCAAGAGTGATTGGTAGTTGGGGTCTACTGCTGCGGCTACTTCATAGGCCGCCAAGGAAGAATAAGAGTAAATCCGTGCCGCTACCGGAGGGGAAAAGATGTCGTGGATAATGACTTCGGTAATCCGGTCTTGAGCCTCGTTTAGGTAATGTCCATCCGTAATGGCTTGACTATAATCAACCGGCTCAGAACAGGAGATTGCCAATGCAACTAATCCTAAATAAAGCAGGCTTTTAATACGATTCATATTTTATTATTTTGCTAAGGGTGCTTTGTGCTTGATTCCAAATTTGGATAAAGGGCAGAAAGCAGTGATTCTTACAGCCTTAAATTTAATCATTGCCAATCAAAGCTCAAATTATTATCGCTTGTTCCATGGAAGGAAAAGTCAAAGCTAATCTCATTTATGAGTCGCACAAATGACTTTTATCAATTTTCTTCAATTTTTAATTGATAAACAGGACCATTATTCGTCACCAGCAATAATTGAGATTGATTTTTGGGCTTGGGTGAGATAATCGCCCGAACCTCTGAATGGAGTGGGATTGGAATTGAGTGGAGTAAGCTTTCCCATGAGGAACCTGTCCATTTGAGTTGGTGAAATGACCGGGCGGTTGATTTTCCTAAATCCACTCGATATCCCGATTCATTTCCTCCTAAACTCAGGAGGCGACTTGACTCATCCCAATGAATAGCCTGTACCGGACTTAACTGGATTTCCCACGGAAATGGTTCAAACTCAAAGCTTCCGTCCTCTTGCTGAAAGTACACTCCTGAGCGGAGCTCCACTGCTTTTTTTGGCTTAACTTGATTAATGAGCTCAGCTCCGAAAAGGGACTCCGGTGAATCAATCTGGGCATAGCTTGAATAACTCGGATGAAGGCGTTTGATCGAAGGAATTTGCTTGATCAGATCATCGCGAGTAGCAAAAGGAACTAGTTTATCCTGCATGTAGTGAAAAATAATGGGGTCGGCCTGACCATTTTGATCAAAATCCGCATGGTATAACCAAATCGGTTTTTCCGGGCTTGCTTTGAGTTTTGAGTTTAATCCCAAGTTACCCACGATCATATCCATCAATCCGTCACCGTTAATATCAGCAGTTTTTATCGCATTGATCCAACCTGAGGAATTCTCAAGCCCATCCAGTTGGATTTCATGAAGTTGGGTTTCAGAAAGTGTAAAAACCCGTATGTCCTGCCAATCCCCAGCAAGGATCAACTCCTTTTTTCCATCTTGATTTAGATCCGCCCATTGGGCTGAATTGATCATTCCTAATTCTGTGTTGGGTCCAAAAAATGCAGCAGTGGCCTCTTGAAATTGACCTGAACCATTATTGATTAATAAGTAGCTTTTCGGATTGGCGCCATAGTCTCCCGGCACATTGGAAACGCTCACGAAAATATCCAAAGCTCCATCTCCATTCACGTCTTCGATTGCCAGACTTGCGGTATTTTCTCCGAGGGGAGGGAGGGCAGTTGGGGAGAAAATAAAATTACCCTTTCCATCACCAAAGAAGATCCGGTCAAATAGAAAAAGATTGCCTGATTTTTCTTCATTTCCTCCACTTCCCACATAGAGATCAAGGTTTCCATCTCCATTTAGGTCGGCGAACTCAGCCACCACATCTTCTGCTTTTGCCAACTGTTCAAAAAACGGATTGGGCACCTCCTGAAAGCTTCCACCCTTATTTTGCAAAAAAAGACTTCCCGCTTGATCTTTGGCTCCGCCCAAATAAATATCATCCAGCCCATCTCCATTGACATCAGCTGTAGCGACAGCAGGTCCACGGTTGGCAAAACTTTTTGGAATTAGGTATTCTCGGGCAGATTCATCGAGTTCGGTTTTTTCTTGGTGTTTCCAGTCGATAGGGAAGGAATATCCGTCAGTCTCCGGTTTGCTTATTTCTTCATTTCGAGGAGTTCCACTTCCTTGCTTCAGCTTCAGTTCTTGATTGCTAGCTACTCCATCAAACTTTTCTAGGTTTCCTTCTGGCCAACGCACCAAAACGGAATCGATTTTAGTGGTATTTCCCAGTCCAAAAACCAATTCGGTAGGGGTTCCGGATTGGAAACCTCTGCTAGTACTCAGACGCTGTCTCCAGGTTTGGTTTTCAGCAAAAACACGCACTTCCGCTCCAATTGCCTGAGGGTTTAGACTGGGTGATTTGAGTTTGATTCGAAGAAAATGGTGGAGTAGTTTTTCGCTTCTATTTTGATAAATAAAAGCTTCCTGATCAATATTATTGATGATCAAATCCAAGTCTCCGTCATTGTCTAGGTCGGCGTAAGTACTACCGTTGGAGTAGCTGGGCTGATCCAAACCCCAGTTTTTTGCCATCTGCTCAAACTTCAGCTGACCGGTATTTCGAAACGTGTAATTGGGCAACTTGACATTGGGGAGCATGTCGATTTGCTTTTGACGAACTTGATCCAGTGTGAGTGTAGGATCGACTGTTTGGGAATATTGGATAAAATCCAGATCGTTTGGGCGCTTGACAATGCCATTACTGATGTGGAGGTCGGTGAGTCCATCATTATCCATATCAAAAAGTAGTGGAGACCAGCTCCAGTCCGAGGCAAATACCTCCGAGTAAAGTGCGATTTCACTGAATCCCTGAGCTCCTTGATTGAGTTGGAGATGGTTACGGACATATTGATCACCATAGTTCAGGTTTTTTTTGATCTTGTAGACTTCCGCTTTATCTTCTCCGACTGACTTCATCCAGATTTCTGGGTCTTCGGGAAGCATATCGGTGGTGATGATTTCGGGAAGACCATCTCCATTGAGGTCTGCGGCATCATTTCCCATCGAATAGCGGGAGGTGTGGGCGATCAGTTTCTCCAGGGATTCGGTAAATGTCCCATCTTGATTATTCAGGTAGAGGTAATCGTTTTCGGTAAAATCATTGGAAACATAAATGTCCGGCCAGCCATCTCCATTGAAATCCTCAATGCTGAGACCTAAACCAAAACCCAAAATGCTGGAATAAATTCCAGCTTCATCTGTCACTTCCTCAAACCCAATATCCCCTTCGGCGGCAAAATTTTTAAAGAGTTTATCTCCACTCTGTTCGGGAAGATTTCTGTTTTCTGCTTTCACAAAGACTTCTGGCGATTTGATCCCATGATTGAGTAGGTAAAGATCCAGATCCCCATCCCGATCGTAGTCAAAAAATGCCGCATGGGTGCTGAAACCTTCGAAATCCAATCCATATTCCGCTGCAACTTCCTCGAAAGTCGAGTCTCCCTGATTGAGATAAAGTTTGTTTTTTCCGCTTAGGCCTAAGTAATTCCCTACCTGACAGACATAGATGTCCAAGAGACCATCCCCATTGACATCAGCCATGGTAACTCCCGTGGACCAGCCACCATCCCCAGACACGCCGGCAGATTCGGTGATGTCTCGGAATTTGAAATTTCCCTCGTTGAGGTAAAGCTTATTGGAAACTTGATTTCCGGTAAAATAAAGGTCGACCAAGCCGTCATTATTTATGTCACCAGCCGCCACGCCCCCTCCATTGTAAAAATAGAGGTACTCTAAAATGTTGAGTTCGGAGGTGGAGGTTAACTCATTGGAAAAAGTGATTCCAGTTTGATTTCCGGGGAGTAATTCAAACAGCGTTTCCTTCTTCGGCTCTTCTTTGCAGGAAAAAAAACATAATCCCACCGCCAGAAACCAGCTAGATCCAATTATTTTATTCAATCCCATAATTCCAGAATTCCGCCGAGTCATTGTTTTTGATGATCAGCAGGCGATTGTTTCCCAAATTTGAAATCGCTCGGATGTCTCCTTCGAGTTTCAAACCGTGCTCCGCATTTGGCATAAAGGTGAAGGTCCCATCTCCTTTTCCCAGTAATACCTCACCAAAACCCGCATCTGATTTCCCAATCTCCGGTTTGATGCCATAGAGGTTTCCTCCTAAAATTAAATCCAGAATTCCGTCTTCGTTCAAGTCTAGGGTCTCTATGGCAAAAGTCCAGGTTTTTTGAGCCATTCGAGGAAAGGCTTTCCATTCAAATTTCCCCGAACCTTCATTTATAAGGACGCCGGATTCAAAATGATTGACTTCCCGAATGATGGATTTGGAGATCGTTTCCGCATCAAAAATCTGATCTAGACTTTGATTGTTGTAACTCGTGTAGCGAACGTATTTTTTTCTGATTTCCGGGATTTGCTTTTCCAATTCATGCTTGAGTACAAAGGGAATCTGTTTACCGGATTCCGTGGTGGTAAAAAGTTGCTCAATGGATCCGTTTTGATCAAAATCATTCAAATACATGCGAATGGGATTATCCGCACTTGCCTTGAAACGCGTATTAAGCCCTTGATTTCCCAAAAGAATATCCGGAAGTCCATCAGCATTCATGTCAGCGATTTCCACGGTACGGTACCAGCCTTTGAGTTTTTCGAATTCGGGCATTTCGATCTTTTCAAACTTTCCTCCAGTATTTTTAAAAAAAATCGGAGCGATCCAATCTCCCACCAAAACCAGATCCTGTAGACCATCCTGATCCCAGTCCAAAATTGCCGCATCCGAGATCATCCCAACTTCCTTAAATTCTGGTGCAAGTTCTTCGGTTTGATTACTGAAACTTCCCTTTCCATCATTGATCCAAACCTGACTGGAAGCTGGAGCTCCATAGACGAAAGGCACCAATCGCTCGGTAATAATGAGGTCATCGGCTCCATCATCATTGATATCGATAATCTGCACAGATGAGCTACTCCCGCGGATTTGCTGAAGCCCAGAGCTTGTGTTTTTGGAGAAGTTTCCTTTTCCATCGTTGAGATAGATTCGGTCTGCCAAATCGGGAGCATTTCGAGGGGATTCATTTCCGCCCGAAGTCACGATTAAATCCAGAAAGCCATCTCCATTGGCATCGAAAAAGGCAGCGTCAGTATCCTCCGAAGCAGCATCGACTGAGAAATCCGCTTGTTCTTTTTCCACAAACCGACCATCTGAAATACCTAGATATAATTTCCCGGTATTTCCCTTTGCGCCACCAAGATAAAGGTCATCCAATCCATCGCCATCGACATCCCCTTTCGCAAAAGCAGGCCCCTCAGTAGAAAGCATGTGATAGGTCAATCGATCCCGATCAAAATCTACAAAAGGGTTTTCCTGATGGGTGTAATTGAGTGAGTTTTGGTCATTTCGGGCGAATTTGATGCCCATCGGAGATTTTTTTATTGGGTTTTGGTACACTTGCGCGTCTTCCCAACTGAGTTTTAGGAGTTGGTTTGCCTGAATATTTTCCAGGATAGTTTGAGAACCATCCGGCCAGGTCACAGTCAATTCATCGAGTTGGGTGATTTTTCCCAAACCCAAGGTGAGCTTAGGATCTACCGAAGACTGGAATCCTCTGTTGGGCATTTGCTCCAAATAAAACACCTGGTCTCCCGCTTTTGCCTTTAGCTGGGCACCGATGGCAAAGGTGTTTTGATCTTTGCCGACAAGGCGAAATTGAATAAAGTTATTTTCGGGAGCGATTTCCCGCTGGGCATTTTTAAAGATCTGGGCAGGCCGGTTGACATTGTTCACGACCAAGTCCAGCGTTCCGTCATTGTTCAAATCTCCATAAGCTGCGCCATTGGAGTGAATGGCTTCGCCAAGTCCCCAATCATCTGCTTTGTTTTCAAACTTCAAGTCCCCTAAGTTTTGGTAGGCATAGTTGGGAATGGGATTGATCGGAATGGGATCGATGAGTGCCTTATAATCCACTCCTTCTTGGGAAATGATCTTGATTTTGGTCTCCTCATCATCGATGAAGTTGAGGTAATCCAAATCTGTAATGTCTTGATAGATGCCATTAGCCACAAATAAATCCCGAAGGCCATCATTGTCCATATCAAAAATCAAGGCTCCCCAACTCCAGTCGGTAGCTTCGACATTGGCCATTCGTCCCAGTTCACTGAATGTGCCATCCCCATTGTTGATGTGGAGCATGTTTCTGGAAAATTGATAATGGTAACCATGGGTTTTATTGAACTGAAACCTATCCCAATTCTCAAAAGTCGTGACCTGCTTCAGCCGGGCAAGAGGCTCGGGTAGCATATCAGTGACAAAAATATCCAGCAGACCGTCCCCATTGATATCAGCAATGTCTGCACCCATAGATGCTGCGGAAATGGATCGCATGGAGTTTTCCAGCGATTCGGTAAATGTCCCGTCCTGATTATTGATGTATAGGTAATCCCGTTCAAAAAAATCATTGGAAATAAAGATATCCGGCCAGCTATCCTGATTGACATCTCCGATGGTGATTCCCAAACCAAAACCAATGATGGAACCATAAATTCCGGCTTCCTCACTCACATCGGTGAAGCGATCCCCGTCATTTCTGAATAATTTATCTCCGCCTACGGGATCTCGTTTGGGCCGCTCATTTTGCATTTTGTTGAAGCTTCCGATAGCTTGATAGCTATTGTTGAGTAAATAAACGTCCAGGTCACCGTCTTTGTCATAATCAAAGAATACCGCATGGGTAGAGAAGCCCTGATCGGCCAATCCATACTCTTCGGCTTTTTCGACAAAAGTACCATCACCTTGATTGATGAAAAGTTCGTTTTGCTTATTGTCTCCGGAGATGTCCCCTGAGTTGCAGACGTAAATGTCCAAAAACCCGTCTCCGTTTACATCTGCCATGGCTACTCCGGTACTCCATGCTCGATTTCCTGCCACGCCTGCTTGCTCAGTGACATCTTCAAATTGAAAATTTCCCTTATTTAAATAAAGCTTGTTGCTCGTCAGGTTCCCTGTAAAATAAATATCCAGCAAGCCATCATTATTGACATCTCCCAAGGCGACTCCACCACCATTGTAATAATTCCGATAGGTGAAAATGTTAAAATCTTCATCAAAGGAAAGGTCATTGCTAAAGGAAACTCCGGAGCTCTCTGGCGATACCTCTTGAAAAAGAGTAGGGGCAGTTTCCTTTGGAGTGGAGCAAGCCATAAGCCCGACGAAAGCTGCTAAATAAAGTGCCTTTATCTTCATGAAGCTTCTTTTTCGAGTTGTTTTTGGATTTTGAGATCGACGATTTCTGCGCGGATGGTGGATAGGTCTTTTTTGAAAATCCGGATTCTTCGGTTCCCATCGATTTTTACAAAGGCAATCAGACTTTTATCCTCATTGCTGACCTCAAAAAATCCCTCTCCGTATAAGTTTTCAAAATACCCGACGACATCTTCTCTGAGTTTTTCTACCGCCAATTCTTCATTCCAAGGTGCCCAACCGTCATAGGTGAATTCCACCGGCATCAAGTAGATTTTTTCATTTTCAAATTTGGGATAAAATCGCATACGGGCAGGTTTTCCTGAGGGAAGCTCGGGAACATATTCCACAGATAGCTCAGTGGGCCCATTAGTCAATACCCCTTCTTTGTTCAGGTCCCAGCAGGTCTCATAAAACCCCTTGCGATCCATGCCTAATTGCAATCCGAGAAAGAGTTCATTCACTTCTTTGCCAGAGGCAAGCTCCCGCTCTTCAATCTTTTGATATTCGGATTGGCAGGCTGCCAGAAGAATGAGTAAAAAGGTGACTTTAGCGAATCTTAAATAAAATCGGTTCCTGATCATTTCGTAAAACGAGTAAATGTGGTTTGTTTTCAATTTGTATTTTTTCAAAATCCCTTATTTCTCCCGGAATTGCCATTCCACTGGCTTCGGGATAGAGCGCTTTCCATTCTCCTTGTTGGGTTTGCTTCAATACCCATCCGTAACTTCCCAGATTACTGCCAAGTTCGGGTTTGATGCGGGATTGATTTCCACCCAGAACCAGGTAGGACTCTCCATCCGAATCTTGAAAATGATTGATGGCATAGATTGGGGCAAACTGGACTTCTATGGGGAGTACTTTTTTATCAAAACCACCTTTTCCATTATTTAGCCAAAGGCTGGTTTCCTGTAAGTCTAGCTCCAAAATTAAGGAATTTGAGAGAACTATGGGAAAAAAGAGCTCTTCCATTGTCTTGTCCTGATAGGCCGCATAGGTGGTCAATTGTTTTCTCAAATAGGGGAGTTGGCGGATAAGTGCATTTTTGGTCAACAGCGGAAAATTTCTGCCGTTTTCCAGACGAGTCAGAATGGGGTCCCAAGATCCATTTTGATCAAAGTCATTAATAAACATTCGGTTTATGAATTTATTCCTTGAGTTTAGCCGACTGTTTAATCCGATATTCCCCGCCAAAATATCGGGTAATCCATCCTCGTTGAGATCCTCGACTAGAAGGGAATTCCAAAGTCCTCTCGTCTGAACCAGTCCAAAGTTCTTAGTGATATCCTCAAATTGACCATTCGCCGTTTGGAAAATTTTGATTCCCATCCATTCACCTGCCAGAATCAATTCTTCCAAGCCGTCTTGATCCAAATCCGCCAATGCTCCGCTGGTAATCATTCCGATTTGAGAAAGTGCCGGATTTGCTTTTGTATTGACTTCGGTAAATTTTCCATTTCCTTGGTTTTCCCAGAGGCCTAGCCCTACCGCTTCGCCATAGTGAAAAGGAGCCGCTCGCTGTCCCAAAATCAAATCCAGATCTCCATCTCGATCCCAATCCAAGGAAAGGGCGAAGGAGGTGGATTGACTGGAGAAGGTTTGCGAGACTTCGGAGAAATTCCCCTTACCATCATTCAGATACAAGCGATCCTGATAAAAAGGACTTCCCTCGCCAAACTCTATACTTCCACTATACACCAAAATATCGAGATGACTGTCCTGATTGGCGTCAAAAAAGTGTACTCCAATGTCTTCAGAGAGCTTATTTTTTTCCGAATCGGGGAGAAAATTTGCGGTGAATGAGCCATCCCTATTTTGGAAAAAAAGCTGACTGGGAAACCCTTTGGCTCCTGGCAAAAGCAAGTCCATCAAGCCATCCGAGTTGAGGTCTCCGAGCTCACCTTTTGGGCCTTCGTTGCTGATTGCCCAAAACCGTAATCGATCCCGGTCAAAATCAATAAAATCACTTTCCTGATGTCGGTAGTCAAGGGGCAGGGAAACTCTCGAAAGTAAAGTTGCTAATGTCTCTGGTTTAGGTTTGGGCGGCTGAGTATTTTCTGTGGTTAATTTCAGCGTTTGATTGGTCGGAATGTCAGTAAGGATACTTTGGAGATTATTGGGCCAATCGATGATGATCGAGTCGATTTGGGTGGAATTGCCCAATCCAAAATGCACCAATGGGTCAACAGAGGACATGTAGCCTTTGACCGCTTGATATTCTTGGGTGAAGGTTTGATTTTGAGCTTTTAGGGTGATTTTAGCACCAAATTCGCTTCCCAGATCAAACTTTAGATAGTTGCCCAAGCCCTGTTCGATAGCCATATTTTTAAAAACTCCAGCCTCCGAGTTGAGGTTGTTTACGACCAAATCCAGGTCTCCGTCATTGTCGAGATCACCATAAGCCGCTCCGGAGCTGAAGGTGGATTGGTCCAAGCCTGAGGAAGCCGCCCGATTTTCAAAGTTCCAATTTCCGAGATTTTTAAACCAATAATTCTGAAGGGGATTGGAGGGGAACTCGTCAATCATTTTGGTGATCAGCAGGGAATCGGATTTGTTTTGCTTGACTTCCTGCTGCTTATCCAAATAGAAGTCCACGAAATCAAAATCAGTGAGGTCTTTAACAATTCCATTGGCGACAAAGACGTCTTTCCAGCCATCCAAATCCGCATCAAAAATCAAGGCTCCCCAGCTCCAGTCCGTGGCATGCATCCCGGTCAGTCGGCTGATTTCTGCAAAGATGGGTTCACCCGTTTCCGGATGTTTGCCAAGGTTCTTTTGAAGGGTATTTCGGGTAAACTGTCGATGGTATCCTGCATCGAAATTTGCCTGAAACTTATCCCATTCTTCAAAGGGAGTTTTGGTCTTTACCCGGGCGAGATCCTCGGGGAGCATTTCTGTGACAAATACATCGGGTAGACCGTCATTATCCAAATCGGCAATATCCGCGCCCATAGAACCCAGACTGATTTCCGGCATGGCTTCAGGTAGTATCTCCCTGAAAGTCCCGTCTTGATTGTTGAGGTAAAGGTAGTCCCGCTCAAAAAAATCATTGGAAACGTAAAGATCCGGCCAATTGTCTCCATTTAAATCGGCCACTGTCACGCCCAAACCATAGCCAATGCTACTACCATAAATCCCGGCTTCTTCACTGACATCCGTAAAATAATCTCCTTCATTTCTATACAGCTTATTCCCTCCATCAGGATCACGGATTTCCCGTTGGCCCTCTCGTAGGTCATAGATGCCTACCGATCTTCCCGAGTTGCTGAGGAGATAGAAATCCAGATCCCCGTCTTTGTCATAATCAAAAAATACGGCATGCTGAGAAAGCCCCTGATCATTCAGCCCATAGGATTTTGACATTTCCTTGAAGGTCAAATCTCCCTGATTGATAAATAACTCATTGTGTCGTTTCTCGCCTCCCGGAGGCCCGGATTTGCAGAGGTAAATGTCGATTAGCCCGTCGCCATTGATGTCGGCCATACTCACTCCGGTGGTCCAATACCCAATGGACTCAAGACCTGCCGAGTTGGTTATATCTTTGAATTTGAAGTTCCCTTCGTTGAGGTAAAGTCTGTTTGAGCATTGATTTCCTGCGAAAAAAATATCAATCAGTCCATCATTGTTGATGTCTCCCAAGGCGACACCGGCGCCGTTATAAAAATTTCGGAAGGTATAGGGATTGATTTCTTCGGTGTAAAAAAGATCATTTCTAAAGTCTATTCCACTAAGATCTGAGTTGATAGGGGAAAAAAGTGTAGCCGTCTCCTCGCTCTCATCAGTACAAGAGAGTAACACGTTGAAGCTAAGCAGGAAGATAATTATCCTGTATTTCATAAGGGTAGTAAAAAAAAGGAAGTGCACCAATGTACACTTCCTTTCAATTTATTCAGGTATAAATTAATAACCTGGGTTCTGAGTCAAAGTAGGGTTAGCATTGATTTGCTGCAATGGAATAGGGAACAAAGCTCTGAATGGCTCTGATTGTCCTTTTTCCCACCAAGGCTGAGTCCACTTTCCGAATCGAATCTGATCTGTTCTTCTAGAAGCTTCAGCGAAGAACTCAAATCCTCTTTCGTTGAAAATATCATCCAAAGTTAAAGCTCCTAATGGGTCTAAACCGGCTCTTTCTCTGACCATATTGAATGGCTCAAGCGCTTCAGAAGCATTTCCTTGACGGAAAGCAGCTTCCGCTTTGGTCAAATACATATCGCTCAATCGGATCAACGGATAATCGTTGCTTAGATTGGAGGATGCACCAGAGGCGATTTCATATTTTCCCACACGGACACCTGCTTGTCTTAGCGCGTTTGGCGCTAACTGATTAATCTCTGGAGTGAAGGTTAATGGCTCACCGTCCGGATCATTGTCCTCAGCAGAAATGTCGTTGAGGCGTGTGCCGTCAGCAGCAAACTGAGGTCCCTCTAGGAAGGAGTTCTTTCTGACATCGTCATCATCGAATGAATTGTAAAACTCTTCAAGGGATGCGTAGCCATTCCAAGGCTGCTCTTGCAAGTCATAAGTAGCCTGATTAGAATAGTGAAGCGTCATCTGTGCGATGTTGAATCCTCCAGCATTATTCTCGTCATAAGGCAGCGTCAGGATATTTTCAGTCGATCCACCATTTCTAGTCGCAAAGTTTGCAAAGTAGTTTTGAGAAAGAGAATAAAGACCACTATTGATCACGACGTCCGCAGCAGCTTCCGCGTCAGCCCATCTCGGAGTTCCCGTATAGACTTCCGCGTTTAGATAAAGCTTTGCCAAAACTGCATGTGCAGAATAGTAATTCAAGGTGGTTTTGGTATCTTCTTTTGGAAGTAAATCAACATTTTCTAAAATTGAAGCTTCGATAAAATCGAATACCTCTTGTCTGGTATTGTTGGTTGGGTTTCCTTCCAAATCATCTTCTGTGATGATCGGAACATTTCCAAAGCTGTCGATCAGCCAAGAATAAACCAAAGCTCTCAACACGCGTAATTCTGCGGTAAGTAGTTCTACATCTCTATAGGCTACAATCAAGTTGTTGATCTCACCGATTGCCGTGTAGCAATAAGCCCAAGAGTTATTGAAAGCTTCATCAGATGGTTGCCAGGTGTGCCTGTGCATTCTTAACCATAGTCCGCCATCTTCCCAGTCAGCTCCTTTTTGAGGAATAGCCATCTCATCGGAAGAGATTTCGTAAATGGACCAAATACTGTTATGAGACCCCCAGCTCCCGACGATTCGGGAGTAGGCAGAGGCTTTCAAGACATCAATCAATACCGGATTGTTGCTATTATTTACCTCTTCCTGCGTAATCCCATCCAGCACCTCTTGATCCAACTCCCAGCATGATCCCAGCATCAATGTCGCAGGGATCAAAAGAAAGGTTTTTCTAAATGATTTAAACATATCTCTGTATTTTGATTGATTATTTGAAGTTTAAAGAAAGTCCCAATGTAAATGAGCGAGTTTGGAAATACGTATTTCTTCGCTCAATACCTGGAGAAAGTGAAGTGGTGAATCCATCTCCATTTTCCAAATCTGTTACTCTTGCTTCCGGATCAATTCCTGAATAGTTGGTAATGGTAAACAGGTTTTGTCCAGCGAAGTACACCCTTAAAGAACCCAAATTTGGAGAATTGGTTTTGAAGTTATAACCAATTTCCATGTTGTCCAGACGGACAAAGCTTGCATCTTCTACATACGAACTGTTGAATGTAGGAGTTGAAGTAATAAACGGATCGGTAGGAGTTTTGTCAGTGACTACAGAATTCCAAGTAATTGAAGCACCGTCTGCGTTTTCGTAGAATCCTCGGTAAGAGTTATACAAATCATGTCCCCAAACTCCTCTCAAGAAGAAATTCAAGGTGAATTGTCTCCAAGCAAAGTTGTTGGCAAATCCAAATTCTCCTTTTGGAAGACCGTTGCCCAATCGCTCGAATTCATCCGGATTGGTCGTAGAAAGGATGTATTCACCGGATTCTGAGATGCCTTCCAATCTTGGACCATAGATGTCACCCAACGTCTGACCTACTCGGTTGTAGATAATTGGGTTGTTGTTTTGTCCAGGAGAGCCTGGAGTTGCAAAACGTAATTCATCAAAACCAAGACCTGATGCTGATAAGCTATTGATCTGAGTTTTCTGGTAGATAGTGAAGTTACCACTAGGAGTCCAAATCACCTCTCCGAGGTTAAGGCCGTTGACAGCAACTGAGAATTCAAAACCTGCATTGCTCAAATCTGCCAAGTTTACCCAAGTACTTCCTACCGTATTGAATCGTCCTGGATCAAAGATGTTTGGTCCACCGCCCACAGGTACGTTGAATAGTAGGTCAGAAATATTTCGGGTATAGTAGTCCATGCTACCCGTTACCTTATTATCCCAAATCCCGAAGTCAATACCCACGTTAAATTCTTCTTTGGTTTCCCACTTTAGGAATCGGTTAGGGTTTGAATTTTGGACGATACCCACATATACGTCATCGGTAGAAAGCGGATCTCCATCCAAATCAATTCGGTTACCATTTCCGAAGACACCTAAAGCAAGGGTAGGAGAAGGAGGAAGATTACCCGTTACACCGAATGAAACTCTTGGCTTGAATTGGGAAAATAAGCCCATATCAAACAGCTGAGTAAAGTCAGATCCTATAGAGAATGCAGGGAACACACCAGTTTGATTTTCCGGTCCAAAACCAGAATACGTTTCTGCCCTTACAGATGCTGAGACAAACAGGTAATTATTGTAATTGAAGTTTGCTCTTCCGAAAACGGAATTCAACTGATCCTGATTGGCATAGGAGTACATGTTGGTAAAGTTACCCACTCGGATCGCTCCAGCTCCCAAATTGTCCCAGCCCGTGTCGAAAAGGAACTGTCTGGATCTAGCGCCAAATCCTTGGTTTTTGGTAGTTTGAGTACCCACACCACCCAACAATGCTAAATTCAAGCCATCTGTGATATCTACTTCATATCGAAGGGTAGATTCAAAGATTTGCTGTCTTCTGTCATTGGTGATTCGCTCCGCCGAACCTCTGGATCCAAGTCCAACTTGAAAATCCTGTCTTGACCAGAAACCACCGATCAAATCATTACTTCTGTCTTCAGAATACTGAGCCGAAACCGTCAAATTCGGTAAAATATCATATTCCGCACGATAAGAGGTCAAAGCAGTTTTTCTTTCATTTCTGAATTTCTGCTGATTGATCATTGCGACCGGGTTGAAGAAGTCAAATAGGTCTCTCTGGAAATATCCTCCAAATCGTTCATTTGCATCCTCAGTATCCTCAAAAATTGGCGCAGTTGGATTGTAAATGGTAGCATATCTGAATGCCGCATCATTGATGGAATTCGATTCGATAGTACTGAAGGATAAATTCACATTCATTCTCAGCTTATTATCAAAAGCAGCTTGAGAAAGGTTGATTCGAGTATTTATCCGGTCATTTGATGAGCCCTGAACGATACCATTGTTACTTCTATAGTTTACAGCAGCCAAATAATTGGTGTTGTTAAATCCACCAGAAACACTGGCATTGGTCGTGTAGGAATAAGCGTCCCGAATCAGTTCTTGTCTCCAATCGGTTTCACTGCCAAAGTCTGTGCCTCCTCTTGCTACAAATTCTTCTGCAGAAAGGATAGGAATTAGATTGGCAGCTTTGTCCAAAGTACCAAATGAGTTGATGTTGACTTCCGCTCTTCCTTCTTTGCTTCCTTTTTTGGTCGTGGTGATCAAGATAACACCGGATGAACCTCTAGCACCGTAGATCGCTGCTGCCGAACCGTCTTTCAATACATCGATGGACTGAATGTCATTGGGATCGACGTTTTCAAGCGATGCTCCAATTACTCCATCCAATACAATCAATGGAGAAGAGTTGGCTCCGAACGTGGAAAGACCACGAAGACGAATATTGAATCCGGCATTTGGGTTACCACCAGGTCGGGTGATGGATAGACCGGCTACTTTACCTTGTAGCAATTGAGCCGGATTAGAGACATTACCTCGGTTGAAATCCTCCGGAGAAACACCCACTACTGCGGAGGTGATTTCTTTCTTGTCTTGAGAACCGTAACCGATGACTACCGCCTCTTCCAAACTTTGGATATCTTCTTCGAGGTTGATAGTAAATGTACTTTGGCTACCAATCTCAATTTCTTGAGTCAGATAACCAACGAACGACACCACGAGAATTTCATCTCCTGGTCTTACTTCCAAGGTGAACTTTCCGTCTAGATCAGTAGGAACGCCTCGCGTGGTCCCCTTGATCAAAACTGTGGCACCTGGAACAGGGTCTCCAAAGGAAGCATCCAGGACAGTACCCGTGATGGTTCTACTTTGGGCATTGGCTACTAACGTGGCTCCAAAAAGGAGCATGATCGCCAGCGTCAATGTCTTTGCTTTTTGTAAATAATTTCTCATAGGGTTTTTTGTTTTTGAAAAAGCGAAATAGGTATGAGTACTTAATTTCAAACCTAATGTGACGCATTAATTTTAATTTTGCAATTGTTAACAATTGGCTTTAGTGATTGTTGAAAAAGAGACAATTAACAGAATAATGTATATTTTAATGAATTCTCAGTGAATTGTTAATTTAAGTATTAAGACACTAATGGAAATCGATTTCCATTTACGGATAATTAAAAAAAATCATATTTATTAATTATTCGAAAATTCACCCATTTTTCGAAATGTTCGTTTTTAGGCTGATTTCCACATTTTTAAAAAATTTAAGGAAGTTCTTTTGTTTTGATGAAATATTTTTAAATAAAAACTGATTATCCGTAATTATACCAGTAGCCATATTTTCTTTGCTTAAGCGGCTGGAAGACCGATGACCGATGACCGAAGTTTGCTTAAATTGAACTTCAACCCTCATTTTGGTCCGTGCACAATTCTTACTGGTAAGAAAGCAGATATACATAAAAGAAAAAATTGAAATTCAGCTTTTATTTCGGTGGCTAGCAAACCTTTTGCCTTCTTAAAGCATCTTAAATCTGAGTACCCCGTTTTGGGATTTGGGTCAAATCGTTAATCTTCGGAAAAATTCAATTGTTATGATCTCCTTTTTAAAATTTGTTTTGGTTTTTGGCCTGCTCTTTTTGTCCAGTCCTGTTACTTTTTCACAAGGGATCAAAGGGAAAATAACCGACGATCAAGACAATCCTTTGGGCTTTGCCTCTGTCTATGTCCGGAATATTAGTGAAGGTGTTCCTTCCAATGAAGAGGGGGATTTTGAACTCAAGCTTCCTCCCGGAGTCTATGATGTATTATTTCAGTACTTGGGATACAAATCTGTCATCGAGACAGTCACGGTAGCCGAGGATTGGGTATCGCTCAATGTAAAGCTGATTCCCCAAGATTACACTTTAGCGGAGGTGGAGGTTAGAGCGGGTCAAGAGGATCCTGCTCTTACTATTATGCGCAAAGCCATCACCAAAGCCAAGTATCATCGACGACAACTTGATGCCTACTCAATGATGGTCTATCTCAAAGGAACCGGACAACTGACTGATGCCCCGTTTTTCCTGAAAAAAACACTGGAAAAAGAAGGGCTTAACCTGAATGAAGCCTACACTTCGGAGTCTGTTTCGAAAATCACTTTTACTCAACCCGACAAGGTAGAGGAGGAGGTAATTTCGATCCGAACCAACGGGGACAATCAGTCCACCTCACCGGCACCTTATATTCAGACAAGTTTTTACCAAGATAAAATTAATGAAATCGTGTCTCCACTTTCTCGGATGGCTTTTCAATACTATAAATTCCGATATGAAGGCAGCTTTTTTGATCAGGAGGTATTGGTATCAAAAATCCGAGTCACTCCCCGCTCTAGAGGAGAACAGGTATTTGAAGGCCACATCTACATTATTGAGGATTTGTGGGCAATTCATAGTTTGGATTTGAAAACTTCTTATTTAGGCTTTCAAATTGAGGCCAAGCAACAGTATGCTCAAGTGGCCGAAAACGTTTGGATGCCCTTTACCCATACCTATCGCTTTGGAGGCAAGTTTTTTGGATTTGAGGGAGAGTTCAACTATCTGGCCTCCACCAATGATTATGAAATCACCCTAAATCCTGACCTTATCCAAACGCCAGATATTATTGATGAAAAAGTGGAGGACGTTCCTGAATCAACGGTAAGCCTTCCTGAAGGTCTTTCTACCTTGGAAAAGCTCACGACCGAGGAGCCCAAAACCCGGAAGGAATACCGCAAGCTGATCAATGCCTATGAAAAGGAGCTTTTGGAAGAAAAGCAGGAGGAGGCCGTAGTCACGGAGCGCTATTACAAGGTAGATTCTATGGCCAAAAAGCGGGATTTGAGTTATTGGGACAGCATTCGGCCTATTCCACTTACAGATACTGAAATCCAGGGCTATCAGCGCGATGATAGCTTGGCCACCGTGGAGGCTGCTAAAATGAGTGAGGTGGACTCGGTGGCCAAAAAAGCCCGAAGAAAATACCGTCCCCTGGATTTTTTGAATGGTGCCAGCTATAGTTTTGGGAAAGGGAAAAGTTTGGGATTTGACCAAAACTGGACTAAAATTTCTTTCAACACCGTAGAGGGATGGAAAGTGGGAATGAAGCTTTTCTATCGAAAATTTTCAAATCAAGCCCAAACCGACAGCACCGAAAGATTCAGCAGGAGTTTCAATATCGAACCGGAACTTCGCTATGGATTTGCCAGTAAGCGCTTTTATGGAAAAACGAATTTCAGATGGTCAACTACGGAGGCCATTTCCGGTAAAACCTGGGGAATAGAAGGCGGTCGCTTTATCGAGCAATTTAACGGGGGTGAGCCGATCAATGAACAAGTCAATGCGCTTTATTCCCTGCTATTTCGACAAAATTACATGAAACTCTATGAGCAGGATTTTGCCAAAATCTACTGGTACCATCGGGTGAATTATGGTCTGACCTATCGGATGAATTTCACGCTGGCTGAGCGGCGTTCCCTTCAAAATAACTCGGACCTCAGCTGGTACAATAAACCCGAGCGAAGCTATACCTCCAATCAGCCCGATAATGTGGAAGCGGGTCAGGAAGCTTTTGCAAATCATCGACTAGCCAAACTCAATCTCTCTTTAGAATGGAGACCGGGTATTCGCTATGGAATCCGGAATGGTCGAAAGTATCCCATTACGGATCGTTCCCCTTTAATCAGAGCAACTTTTAATAAGGCCATTCCTACTCTTTTCCAAAGCGATGAAGCGGCTGATTTTGATCAGGTGGAACTCGGAATCGAGCATGACTTTAAATTTGGAGTAAGTGGCAAATTTGATTTCAATATTACTGCGGGTACCTTCCTCAATCAGGACCGGGTGTATTTTCAGGATTTTGCCCACTTTGGCGGCAATCGGACGATCTTTTCCAATTTTGGTCCAGCTTCCAACTTCCGTTTTATGGATTATTACCGATACAGTACGAGTTCGACCTATTTGACTGGAATTTTCCACTATCAATTTCGAAAATTCCTCCTGACTCAATTGCCGATGTTGCGGTTTTCGGGATTGCGGGAAAATATTTTCCTCAATTACCTCAAAACCGAAAACTCGCCTCATTATGTGGAGTTGGGCTATTCCATAGATAATCTGTTCCGGATATTCCGGGTGGAATTTGGGGCAGGTTTCGAAAATGGAAAGTACCTGAGAGGCAGAGCCCGCTTTGGAGTGGCGACCTTTATTCAGATTCAGTAATTCATTCCTATTTCAATGCCATGGCTAAGCCTTGGTTTCTTTAGGTTTTCTTCGGCGTTCATTCGGATATTCTTCGGGTTTCCTTCGACTCGGACTGAGATAAACTCGATGAAAATGCGGAGATGGTACGGACCACCTGAGGGTTAAATTGGGCAGATGGAAGAAGTCAGCTTCATAAAATTAGCTAAATATGTGAAGTTGAGTTCATGAATTTAGCTAAATTCTGGAAGTTGGGAGTATGAGACTCTTCAAAAAACTATATCAGTTTATAGGGTTTCTAGCTTTCAAAATCAAAAAAGCCACTCTCTTTCGGAAAGTGGCTTTTGAAAGGTATTTTACCCTCCTTAGACTTTCATAATATCCGCTTCTTTTTTGGCTAGAAGCTCGTCGATTTTGGTTGAGTACTGATCGGTGAGTTTTTGGACTTTGTCTTCGGCGCGTTTGATGTCATCCTCGGAAACTCCATCATTTTTGAGTTTTTTCAATGCATCATTGGTGTCCTTACGGATCGTACGAATGGAAATTTTTCCGTTTTCTGTTTCGTTTTTCGCATTTTTGACCAAGTTAATCCGACGCTCCTCTGTCAAAGTCGGGATGGTCAGGATGATCATTTCTCCGTTGTTTTGCGGAGCTAGCCCCAGATCCGAATTGATGATGGCTTTTTCGATTTCTCCGATCAGATTTTTCTCAAATGGGCGAATCGCCAAGGTACGTGCATCCGGGGTGGTTACTGATGATACTTGATTGAGCGGAGTGGGGGAACCATAGTACATGACTAGGATCCCGTCTAGCATATTAGGCATAGCCTTGCCTGCCCTGATTTTCAACAGCTCAGCTGCGGTATGATCCACGGCTTTTTGCATCATTTCTTTAGCCTCTTCTAGGTATAATTCGATCTCTTCCATGATTATTTTATAGTGAGGTGATGAGTGTTCCGATTTGTTCTCCTTCGACTAGTTTGCTTAAGTTGCCAGCTTTGTTCATATCAAAAACGATAATGGGCAAATTGTTTTCCTGGCAAAGCGTAAAAGCAGTCATGTCCATCACGTTGAGGTTTTTTTCATAGACCTCATGAAAGGAAATGGTTTGATATTTTGTCGCGGTTTTATCTTTTTCGGGATCTGCGGTGTAAACCCCATCTACCCGCGTTCCTTTCAAGACCACATCCGCTTCGATTTCGATTGCTCTCAAACTCGCCGTGGAGTCGGTGGTAAAATAGGGATTTCCGATTCCTGCTCCAAAAATAACGATTCGTCCTTTTTCCAAGTGCCGGATCGCTCTTCTTCGGATAAAGGGTTCGCAGACCGATTCGATTTTGATCCCGGACATCAGGCGGGTAAACATTCCGGCTTGTTCGAGGGCACTTTGTAAAGCCATGGCATTGATTAGCGTGGCGAGCATGCCCATGTAATCCCCTTGCACTCGATCGATTCCTGATTTTTCGGCCTGCACTCCTCTAAAAATATTACCTCCTCCGATCACAATGGCGATTTCCACCCCCATTTCTTTTACTTTCTTGATTTCTTGGGTGTATTGCTGTAGTCTGTTGGGATCTATTCCATAGCTTTTGTCGCCCATCAGCGCTTCCCCACTGAGTTTGAGGAGGATTCTATTGTATTTCATAGGTGTCGTTTTTTTTCAAAAGAGTGCAATGCCTGGTTTTTCAAAAATAACCGGACAAATATAATTTGTTCCTTTCAGAATGCTAGTCAAAATTTCAATTTGCCCAAAAGGGTACGATTCAATTCCTGCGCCAAAATTAAAAGGTGATCATGACTTGATTTTTTTCCACGCTTTGTTTGAGCGAGACTTTTACTTCTTTGACGACCCCATCCCCAGGAGCTTTGATGATGTTTTCCATCTTCATGGCTTCCAATATCAAGACTACATCACCTTTTTTAACCTCGTCTCCAGGAGCCACTTTCAGATCCAGAATCAAACCTGGCATGGGAGCTTTGATGTCCTGAATATTGCTTTGATTGAGATCAGTCATTCCCAACTCCTCCAATAAAAGATCAAATCTATCCTTTAATTGAACATCCACGATCTTGTTTGCCAACTTGATCTGAAGGGATTTTTCCACGCGGTTTAGACTGACCAACTCCGCCTCCATGGAGTTTCCGTTTTTGATCAGGTGGATTTTACGATCGGAAATCCATCGGATATCCCAATCTAGGATTTGATCGTTTACTTTGAGACGTTTGTCGGATTTTTCGACCGAAAACGTCTTTTGGTTGAGGATTACTGAAAACATTCCTGCTAATTTGAGTCGCTATAGTTGTCAAGCTCATAGACATGAGCCTATTTCTACTCCAAATATCAAATAAATGATTACGAAGCCAAAGAATATTTTGCAATTCACGATTAGAATTTTGGGAATTGCCTTGATTTTTTTTCAGATAGCCTGCAAGTCCACCCAGCCGACTCCCTCGACACCTTCCATTCCTCAGGAACCTGTAGAAGTGGTGGAAGAGGAGGTCAATGAGGACTCGATCCGATTAACTCAAAATAAGGAGTATGCTCTAAATTCCTATCGGGCAGCTGCTCCCCGAATCATGGATTTGGTCCACATGGATTTAGCTGTCGGTTTTGATTTCGATGAGCAGGTGGTTATTGGAGATGCGATCTTGACTTTGACTCCATATGCCCGACCGCAGACTACGATGACGTTGGATGCCCAGGATTTTGAATGGGGCAAGGTAAACTTGGTAGAATCTGATGAAGAAACTTCTCTTGGCTACCGCTATGATGATAGGGAGTTGCTGGTGTATTTTCCGGATACCGTGGCGGTAGGTGATACGGTTCAGCTTCGATTGGCCTATCAGGCATTTCCTGAGCGAAATGCCCGAGAAGGAAGTGCCGCGATCACAGATACCAAAGGATTGTACTTCATCGATCCGCTGGACACGATAGATTCTAAACCCACCATGATTTGGACGCAGGGGGAAACTTCCCATAACTCCAAGTGGTTTCCGACGATAGACGAACCGAATGAGCGGTTTACCCACCAGATCAAAGTAAGTGTGCCAGACACGATGGTCTCTGTAAGCAATGGGAAATTGATCAATCAGGAAAAAGCGGATAATGGCCTTCGAGTCGATACTTGGCTGATGGATCTGCCTCATGCACCGTACTTGGTTGCCTTGGCGATTGGCGATTTTGAAAAAGTCTCAGACAGCTATGAGGAGATTCCTCTTGGGTATTATGTAGAGAGAGGCTATGGCGCGGGAGCCAAGAAAGTATTTCAGCATACCCCGGAAATGATTGAATACTTTGAGGATTTACTGGGGGTAGAATATCCCTGGCAAAAATACGATCAAATTGTGGTCAGGGACTTTGTTTCCGGTGCGATGGAAAATACTACCGCGTCGATATTTATGGAGGAACTTCGGCTGGATGAGCGGGAGGCGATTGATTCGGAGTGGGATTATATTATTGCTCATGAGCTGTTTCATCAGTGGTTTGGAGATTATGTGACGACAGAATCTTGGTCCAATTTAACCCTAAATGAAGCTTTTGCCAATTACAGTGAATTTCTCTGGCATGAATACAAATATGGCGAGGATGAAGCGAAGCTGAAGTTGATGACCGAGCTTGAAAACTATCTATTGGAGTCGGATAGTAAGCAGGTCGATTTGATCCGCTTTCAGTATGCCTCTGCAGAAGATATGTTTGATTCCCACAGTTATTCCAAGGGCGGCTGGGTCCTGCATCAGTTAAGAAAGTACCTTGGAGATCGATTATTCTTTGAGGGGCTCAAGCATTATTTAAATGAAAATGCACTGAATAGCGTGGAAGTACATGATCTCCGACTGGCTTTCGAGGAGGTCAGTGGGGAAGATTTAAATTGGTTTTTCAATCAATGGTTTTTGGACAAAGGACATCCTCAGCTGGCTTTTGAAGTCGATTACTCCGTGCCGGAAAATCTCTTGATTACAGTAAGACAAAAACAAAACTTGGAGAATACTCCGCTCTATCGGATCCCTTTCAAAGTGAGCTGGTATGCGGAGGGCAAAAGACAAGAAAAGACATTTATTTTAGAGCGGGCTTTTCAGCAGTTTGCTTTAGAAAATAAGCAAGTAGTCGATCAAGTATATATCGATGAGCAAAAAGACCTCTTGGCCGTTCGTCAGCAAGAATTAAGTCCGGAGTTCATGGTTCGTCAGTTCAAGGAGTCCGAATTTGGAGTAGCCCGATACGAAGCATTGGATAGTTTGTCAGCTTGGGAAGCAGAAGACCAACTTAAGGAGTTGATCGCTCAGGCCTTGGAGGATGAGTTTTGGGCAGTGAGAGAATCTGCATTGAGAGTAGTTCAAAATTACACGGAGTGGTTGGGAATGGATCCGGAATTAGAAGAGCAGGTGTACCTACTTGCCGAAGAAGACTCGAGAAATTCAGTGAGAGCGGGAGCCATTGATGTGCTTTCTGCATTTGATGCGGATAAATATTACCAGGCTTTCCGAAGGTTTGCCAATGATTCTTCCTATTTGATCGTCAGTTCGGCTTTGATGGCAATCAATCAAACTGAAACGACGTCGATTGATGTCGAATTTATAGAAGGTTTTGCCCAATCGAGCAATTACCGCGTGGCTGTACCGTTGGCAGAATATTATTTGACTAAGGAATTGAAAGGAAAAGGAAACTGGTTTCGACAGAAGACTGAGGAGCTTAGTGGGGAGGGATTATATTATTTCTTAGGATATTTTAGTGAATATTTCGTGCGAAATCCAGAGGAAGGAAAAAATGAAGCGGTTGAATATTTATTTTCTGAATTGGAGAATAGCGGACAGGTTTATGTAAGACTGGGTGCCTTTCAGGGGCTCTTAGGTTTTGCAGATGAAGCGGGAGTAGCGGAGCGATTAAGGAAGGCTGTGGCAGGAGAAAGCAATCAAGAGATCAAAAATTACATGGAATATTTTCTTCAGGCACTTTCTGATGAAAATTAATAGGCTGATTTAGAAAGGATTGAAGTGATTAGATGAAAAATCTTCTTAAAAATAAAATCCTTGTTTTGAAACTTTAAGAAAAGCCTATAATTTTGCCATCCGTTAAGAGAGATACACCACCAAAGTGTAGGGATCGAAACGCTAGTTGGGGGAATACCAAAGCGGCCAACTGGGACGGACTGTAAATCCGTTGACTTATGTCTTCACAGGTTCGAATCCTGTTTCCCCCACAAAATTGCCTGAATTGTGAAATTTTTTTTCTAGTTTTGCAGGGCAAAAAATATTCGGCTTTGCCGGATCAAAAGCGGGAGTAGCTCAGTTGGTAGAGCGGCAGCCTTCCAAGCTGCAGGTCGCGGGTTCGAGCCTCGTCTCCCGCTCAATGCTTTTCTCTTGAAAAGCATCGGGTAAAAGCCGACGTAGCTCAGGGGTAGAGTACTTCCTTGGTAAGGAAGGGGTCAGGGGTTCAAATCCCCTCGTTGGCTCTTAACGGCTTTAAAATAATTCTAAACATATCTTTAAACTTAAACTGAGGATTTTCACGCATGGCAAAAGCAACATTCGACCGTTCCAAGCCGCACGTTAACATCGGTACGATTGGACACGTAGACCATGGCAAAACTACATTGACTGCCGCCATTACTACCGTATTGGCAAAAAAAGGTCTTTCCGAACTAAGAGATTTCTCTTCTATCGATAACGCGCCGGAAGAAAAAGAAAGAGGTATTACCATCAATACTTCGCACGTAGAATATCAAACTGAGGCTAGACACTACGCACACGTAGACTGTCCTGGTCACGCTGACTACGTTAAAAACATGGTAACTGGTGCCGCCCAGATGGACGGAGCTATTCTAGTAGTAGCTGCGACTGACGGACCAATGCCACAAACTAGAGAACACATCCTTTTGGCTCGCCAGGTAGGTGTGCCAGCTCTAGTAGTATTCATGAACAAAGTTGATATGGTTGACGATCCTGAGCTTCTTGAGCTTGTGGAAATGGAAATCAGAGAGCTTCTTTCGTTCTATGAGTTCGACGGTGACAACATCCCTGTAATCGCTGGTTCTGCACTAGGTGCATTGAACGGTGAAGAGAAGTGGGTTGAAACTGTAATGGAATTGATGAATGCAGTTGATAACTACATTCCGCTTCCTGAGCGATTGATCGACAAAGACTTCTTGATGCCTGTTGAAGACGTATTCTCCATCACTGGTAGAGGTACGGTAGCAACTGGTAGAATCGAAAGAGGAGTAATCAACTCTGGAGATCCAGTTGACATCATCGGTATGGGAGCTGAAGGACTGAAGTCTACCGTAACTGGTGTAGAGATGTTCCGTAAGATTCTTGATAGAGGTGAAGCTGGTGACAACGTAGGTTTGTTGCTAAGAGGTATTGAAAAAGCGCAGATCAAGCGAGGTATGATTATCTGTAAGCCAGGATCTGTAACTCCTCACGCTCACTTCAAAGCTGAAGTTTACGTACTTTCAAAAGAAGAAGGTGGACGTCACACTCCATTCTTTAACAAATACAGACCACAGTTCTACTTGAGAACCACTGACGTGACTGGAGAGATCAAACTTCCAGAAAACGTAGAAATGGTGATGCCAGGTGATAACGTGACTATTGAAGTTAACTTGCTTAACTCAATTGCTCTTGAAAAAGGTCTTCGTTTCGCTATCCGTGAAGGTGGCCGAACTGTAGGTGCAGGTCAGGTGACTGAAATTCTTGACTAATTCAGTACTGATTCTTAATAAATATACAATGCGATCCTGAATATTTTTGGGATCGCATTTGTTTCTTTAGGCAGTTATATCTAATTTTGCGTTCCCATTAGCGGAGCGTTCATTCACACGGGCATAGTTCAATGGCAGAATAGCGGTCTCCAAAACCGTTGATGGGAGTTCGAATCTCTCTGCCCGTGCTAGTAAGAAAGACATTATGAATCTCAAAAACTTTGTCCTCGAGTCATATGATGAAATGAAAAACAAGGTCACATGGCCTAAGTATTCGTTTCTTCAAAATTCAGCAGTATTGGTGTTGGTAGCATCTTTAATCTTTGCGCTTTTCATAGGTGCGGTTGATTTGGGATTTGAGAACATCATGACATGGTTTTATGATTTATTTTAATTGAACTGACATTACAGAATGGCTGAACATAAATGGTACGTACTCAGGGTAGTAGCGGGACAGGAAAAGAAAACCAAGACTTATCTGGAAAATGAAATTGCCAGACAAAAGCTGGATGAATTTATCCCCGAAGTCCTCATTCCCTCTGAGAAGGTATATGAGATGCGAAATGGCAAAAAACGAGTCAGAGAAAGAAACTTCTTTCCGGGCTATGTTTTAGTCAATGCGGATCTTACCAATGGTGAAGCCAATCACGTAATAACAAGCATTCCGGGAGTAATCGGATTTCTAGGATCAAACCAAGGGGGAGCTTCCAAAACCCCTGAACCATTACGACAGTCTGAAGTCAACCGTATCTTAGGTAAGGTTGAGGAGATTGATGAGTTTGCCGAGAAGTTAGATACCCCATTTATAGTTGGAGAGTCCGTAAAAGTAATGGACGGACCTTTCAGTGGGTTTACCGGGACAATTGAGGAAGTGTTTGATGACAAGAAGAAATTGAATGTTATGGTCAAGATCTTCGGTCGAAACACTCCTGTAGAATTAAACTTTATACAAGTAGAAAAACAAGACTAAGCAATGGCTAAGGAAATCACTGGTTATTTAAAACTGCAAGTGAAAGGTGGCCAGGCAAACCCGTCACCTCCAGTAGGTCCGGCTCTTGGTTCCAAGGGCTTGAATATCATGGAGTTTTGTAAGCAATTCAATGCACGTACCCAAGAAAAAATGGGTCAAACGTGTCCTGTATTGATTACGATTTACTCGGATAAGTCTTTTGACTTTGTAGTAAAAACTCCTCCTGCGGCAAATATGCTACTCGAGGCAGCAAAGGTCAAAAGCGGATCTGCAGAGCCAAACCGTAAGAAGGTCGGTTCTGTTACCTGGGATCAGGTAAAGGAAATAGCGGAAGTAAAAATGCCTGACCTAAATGCCTTCAAAGTGGAGTCAGCTATGAAAATGATAGCTGGTACCGCACGAAGCATGGGAATCACAGTATCTGGAAAAGCCCCTTGGGAAGTATAATAAATAAACTATGGCTAAGTTAACAAAAAAGCAAAAAGAAGCTCTTTCTAAGTACGACCCAAGCCAAGTGTACTCCCTGGAGGAAGCTTCTTCGATCGTGAAGGAAATCACTAATACAAAATTCGATGCTTCAGTGGACGTAGACGTTCGCTTAGGTGTGGATCCTCGTAAGGCCGATCAAATGGTCCGAGGTGTAGTAGCTCTTCCTCACGGTACAGGAAAAGACATCAAAGTATTGGTGCTTTGTACTCCTGACAAAGAAGCTGAAGCTAAAGAAGCAGGTGCAGATTACGTTGGATTGGACGACTACATTGCTAAGATCGAAGGCGGATGGACTGACATTGATGTCATTATCACCATGCCAAACGTGATGGCAAAAGTAGGTAGATTAGGTAGAGTGCTCGGACCAAGAGGTCTGATGCCAAATCCTAAAGCAGGAACAGTAACACTAGAAGTAGGAAAAGCTGTCAAAGAAGTAAAAGCAGGTAAAATCGATTTTAAAGTCGACAAATTCGGAATCATTCACGCTAGCGTGGGCAAGGTGTCATTCTCTCCAGATAAACTCGAAGAGAATATCAAAGAATTGATCTTGACGATTTCCAAGTTGAAGCCAGCTTCTTCTAAAGGGACATATTTTAAGAGTATTCACGTATCCAGTACAATGTCTCCTGGTATCTCAGTGGACAAGGGTAGCATTCAAGGAATTTAATCATGACTAGAGACGAAAAGAAAGAAATAATCGACGGTCTTACCGAGAAATTCAGAGAAAACCCTTTCTTCTACATTACAGATGCCGGTGGATTCTCTGTAGCTGAAGTGAACGCATTCAGAAGAACCTGCTACGAAAAAGGAGTGGAGTACAAAGTGTACAAAAACACCTTGATCAAAAAAGCATTGGAAAATCTGGAAGCGGACTTTTCAGGATTGGATGAATCACTTAAAGGATTCTCAGGAATCATTTTCTCTAAAGAGACTAGTAACCTGCCAGCTAAAGTATTGCTGGATTTCAGGAAAAAAATAGGTAAAAAAGAGACTAGACCAGTATTCAAAGGCGCAGCAATCGATACAGATGTCTTTATCGGTGAAGCCAACTTGGAAATGCTCTCTAAACTCAAGTCAAAGGAAGAATTGCTCGGAGATCTTATCGGTCTACTTCAAGCTCCTGCGATGAACCTTATCTCTGCCCTTCAAAGTGGTCAAAACAACCTTACCGGTGTGTTGAAAACTCTAGAAAGCAGAGGAGAATAACAATACTTCAAATTCAATCAAAAAAAACGAAAAATCTAAATTTATAATACAATGGCAGATCTTACACAACTTGCAGAACAGTTGGTAAACTTGACTGTAAAAGAGGTTAAAGAATTGACAGACATCCTTAAAGATCAGTACGGAATCGAACCTGCTGCAGCAGCTGTTGCAGTAGCGGGACCTGCTGCTGGTGGTGCCGATGGTGCTGCTGCTGAAGAGGAAAAAACTGCATTCGACGTAGTTCTTAAAGCAGCTGGTGGACAGAAGCTAGCAGTAGTTAAGCTTGTAAAAGAATTAACTGGTCTTGGCTTGAAAGAAGCAAAAGAATTGGTTGACTCCGCACCGAAAGCCTTGAAAGAAGGTATCGCTAAGGACGAAGCTGAAGCGTTGAAAAAGTCTCTCGAAGAAGCTGGAGCTGAAGTAGAGATCAAATAATTTGGTTCATCCGGACCTGTTTAGGTTTGGGTGAGGCCCTAAGACCTGACTATTTAAGTCAGGTCTTTTCCTGTTTATGCGCAGGTAAAAAATTGCATTATTTCGATCGAAAATTGTAATTTTCCTTAATTTAATTTCACTATAAACATATACTACCTTGGCTATCAAGAATCAAACCGAAAGGAAAAGTTTCTCCTCCATTAAGGTGGTCAAAGACTATCCGGATTTTCTAGATATTCAGCTGCAGTCATTCAAAGACTTCTTCCAGTTGGATACTCCTGCAGAAAAACGCCGGGCGGATGGGTTATTCAAAGTGTTTTCTGAGAATTTCCCAATCTCTGATTCCAGAGAAAACTTTACTTTGGAATTTATCGATTATGCCGTTGACCCTCCCAAATACAGTGTAGGTGAGTGCATCGATCGAGGCTTGACCTACTCCGTACCATTGAAAGCAAAATTGAGATTACTTTGTCATGATGAGGACAATGAGGATTTCGAAACCATCGAGCAAGAGGTGTTTTTGGGAAATCTTCCTTACATGACCGAGAAAGGCTCATTTGTCATCAATGGAGCTGAGCGGGTAATCGTTTCTCAATTACACCGTTCTCCGGGAGTATTCTTTGCTCAAAGTAAACACACCAACGGTACGAAATTATATTCGGCCCGTATTATTCCTTTCAAAGGTTCTTGGATCGAGTTTGCCACTGACATCAACAATGTCATGTATGCATACATCGATCGTAAGAAGAAATTTCCGGTTACCACACTTCTCAGAGCGATTGGATATGGATCCGATAAGGATATCCTTGACTTATTTGGACTTTCTGAAGAGGTCTCTGCAACAAAAACCGCGCTTAAGAAAGCCGCCGGTAGAAAACTTGCCGCCCGTGTATTGAGAACTTGGGTGGAGGATTTTGTGGATGAAGATACCGGAGAGGTAGTTTCCATCGACCGAAACGAAGTATTGCTTGAGCGTGATACCGTTTTGACTGATGAGGATATTGAAATGATTTTGGACTCCGGCTCTAAGAGCATCATTCTTCACAGAGAGGATGTGAATGTGGCTGATTACTCCATTATCTACAATACCCTACAAAAAGATAATTCAAACTCCGAGAAGGAGGCCGTTGAGGTGATTTACCGTCAGTTGAGAAATACTGAAGCGCCTGATGAAGCCACTGCTCGTGAAGTGATCCATTCCCTATTCTTCTCCGACAAGCGATATGACTTGGGTGAAGTAGGTAGATATAGAATTAACAAAAAGCTTGGTCTTGATATCGACTCAGACAAAATCGTTTTGACCAAGGAAGATATCATCAATATCGTGAAGTATTTGATCGGATTGATCAACTCCAAAGCGGTAGTCGATGATATTGATCACCTTTCCAACAGAAGGGTAAGAACAGTAGGCGAGCAGTTGTACAGCCAATTTGGGGTAGGTTTGGCCAGAATGGCCAGAACCATCCGAGAGCGAATGAACGTCAGAGATAATGAAGATTTCAAACCAGTTGACTTGATCAATGCCAGAACGCTGTCTTCTGTTATCAACTCTTTCTTCGGTACCAACCAGCTTTCTCAGTTCATGGATCAAACCAATCCATTGGCCGAACTCACGCACAAGCGTAGACTTTCTGCTTTGGGTCCAGGTGGTCTTTCCAGAGAGCGGGCGGGTTTTGAGGTTCGTGACGTTCACTATACGCACTACGGTCGACTTTGTACCATCGAAACACCAGAGGGACCAAACATTGGTTTGATTTCTTCTCTTTGCGTTCATGCCAAAGTGAATTCCATGGGCTTCTTGGAGACTCCTTATCGAAAAGTAAAAGACGGTAAGGTGGCTATGCAAAAAGAAGATATTGTATTCTTGACTGCTGAGGAAGAAGACGATCACAATATTGCTCAGGCAAACGCACCGTTGGATGATGCGGGTATTTTCGTAAATGAAAAGGTAAAAGCACGATTTGAAGGGGATTTCCCAGTGCTTGACCCATCTGAAATCACCTACATGGACGTTGCTCCCAATCAAATTGTATCCGTAGCAGCTTCCTTGATTCCATTCTTGGAGCATGATGATGCAAACCGAGCGTTGATGGGATCCAACATGCAGCGACAGGCAGTTCCGTTGTTAAAGGCTGAAGCTCCAATCGTGGGAACAGGTTTGGAAGGCAAAGCGGCAACAGATTCTCGTTCGCTGATTATTGCAGAGGCAAATGGAGTCGTTGAATACGTTGACGCTCGAAAAATCACCATCAAATATGATTTGACGGATGATGAGCTTCTAGTCAACTTCACTGACGAATATAAAACATACGATCTGATTAAATTCAGAAGAACAAACCAGGATACGACAATCAACCTAACGCCATTGGTGTTGAAAGGAGATAAGATTGTCAAAGGCCAGGTTTTGGTTGAGGGTTATTCTACCAATAACGGTGAGCTAGCCTTGGGTAAAAACCTCCGGGTGGCTTACATGCCTTGGCAGGGATATAACTTTGAGGATGCGATCGTAATCTCTGAACGAGTGGTAAGAGAGGACGTCTTTACTTCGATTCACGTAGAGGAATTCCAACTTGAAGTTCGGGATACCAAGCGCGGAGAAGAAGAATTGACTTCTGAAATTCCAAACGTATCCGAAGAGGCTGTGAAGCACTTGGACGAAAATGGTGTAATCGCCATCGGAGCAGAGGTAAAAGAAGGAGATATCATTATCGGTAAGATCACTCCAAAAGGAGAAACAGATCCTACTCCGGAAGAAAAACTCCTTAGAGCAATTTTTGGTGACAAAGCTGGCGATGTAAAAGACGCCTCCTTGAAAGCTTCTCCATCCTTAAATGGAGTGGTTATCGAAACCAAATTATTCTCTAGACCTAAAAAAGATAAAGATAACCGGACTAAAGCTAAAGCTGAAGTTGAAAAACTGAAAGCGAAGTATTCCAAGGATCTTTTGGGCATCCGTGCTCGAATGATTAATAAATTGGTGACTATTCTGGACGGAAAAACCTCCCTTGGTGTCAAGCATAAGTTTGGCGATGAGATCATCAGCAAGGGGATGAAGTTTAACCTGAAGAACATTGAAAATAACCTTTTCCCTGCTAAGAACCCTTACAGAGACGAGTCTAATTACAATGTGCCGGAAGAAGCTAATCTGATTTCTGATATTATCTTGGATGATTGGACAGATGATGCACATACCAACGATTTGATCGTGAAATTGGTGAAAAACTACACCAACTCACGTAACGAGATCAGTGGTTTGTTTAAGCGTGATCGATTTACGCTTGAGGTTGGTGATGAATTGCCGGCCGGAATCGTACAGTTAGCCAAAGTTTATATCGCCAAGAAGCGAAAGCTGAAGGTAGGAGATAAGATGGCCGGTCGTCACGGAAATAAGGGTATTGTCGCCAGAATCGTAAGAGATGAGGACATGCCATTCCTAGAGGACGGAACTCCAATGGATATCGTATTGAATCCACTAGGTGTACCTTCTCGAATGAACATTGGTCAAATCTTTGAAACCGTTTTGGCTTGGGCAGGACAAAAGCTAGGGAAGAAATACGCAACTCCGATCTTCGATGGAGCTTCTATGGAAGAGGTTGCAGCGGAACTCGATGCTGCGGGCTTGCCTCCATATGGCCGTACCTACCTATACGATGGATTGACAGGTGCAAAATTTGATCAGCCCGTGACTGTAGGTATCGCATATATGCTGAAACTGGGTCACCTCGTGGATGATAAAATGCACGCAAGATCTATTGGTCCATACTCACTTATTACCCAGCAGCCATTGGGTGGTAAGGCGCAGTTTGGTGGTCAGCGATTTGGTGAGATGGAAGTTTGGGCTTTGGAAGCATTCGGTGCTTCTCATGTCCTACAAGAAATCTTAACTGTAAAGTCTGATGATGTAATCGGTAGAGCGAAAGCCTACGAGGCTATCGTGAAAGGTGAAAACCTTCCAAAGCCAAATATTCCTGAATCATTCAACGTATTGGTTCATGAGTTGAGAGGCTTGGCTCTAGAAATTACCTTAGATTAAATTGGCTCAACAGGGCGGTATTCCCGCCCTTCACATATCTTCAAAAAACTATGTCGTTTAGAAAAAATAAAAAACTCAACATTGATTTTTCTAGGGTTACGATCAGTTTGGCCTCTCCAGAATCCATTCTGGATAGCTCAAATGGAGAAGTAACCCAGCCAGAGACGATTAACTACAGAACCTACAAGCCCGAAATGGGCGGCTTGTTCTGTGAAAGAATCTTTGGTCCGGTCAAAGACTGGGAATGTCATTGTGGTAAATACAAGCGCATCAGATATAAAGGAATCATCTGCGACCGATGTGGTGTGGAAGTCACCGAGAAGAAAGTTCGCCGTGAGCGGATGGGACACATCGAATTGGTAGTGCCTGTAGCTCATATCTGGTACTTCAAATCGCTACCGAATAAAATCGGTTACTTGCTTGGTTTACCAACCAAAAAATTGGATCAAATCGTGTATTATGAGCGATACGCGGTAGTCCAGCCAGGAATCAAAGCAGAAGAAGGAATTCAGTACCTGGATTTCTTGACGGAAGACGAATACTTGGACATCATGGACAAGCTTCCTAAAGAAAACCATATGCTGGATGATGATGATCCGAACAAATTCATCGCAAAGATGGGAGCAGAAGCGCTTGAAATGCTTTTGGCCCGTTTGGACTTGGATGATCTTTCTTATTCACTTCGCCATCAGGCAGCTACAGATACTTCTCAGCAGAGAAAGGCTGAGGCCTTGAAGCGTCTGAAAGTAGTAGAGGCATTCCGTGATGCCAGAACCCGTATTGAAAACCGCCCAGAGTGGATGATCGTACGAATGGTTCCTGTTATTCCACCGGAATTGAGACCATTGGTTCCTTTGGATGGGGGTCGTTTTGCGACTTCGGATTTGAATGATCTATACCGTAGAGTAATCATCAGAAATAACCGATTGAAGCGTTTGATCGATATCAAGGCTCCTGAGGTGATTTTGAGAAACGAAAAGCGAATGCTTCAGGAAGCTGTGGATTCACTTTTCGATAACTCCCGAAAAGTAAATGCCGTGAGGTCTGATGGTAACCGTGCCCTAAAATCCCTTTCCGATATGTTGAAAGGTAAGCAGGGTCGATTCCGTCAAAACCTATTGGGTAAGCGAGTGGATTATTCCGGTCGATCTGTAATCGTGGTAGGACCAGAATTGAAACTTCACGAATGCGGTCTTCCCAAAAATATGGCAGCGGAACTTTTCAAGCCTTTTATCATCCGAAAACTGATTGAAAGAGGGATTGTAAAAACCGTAAAATCTGCCAAGAAAATTGTGGATCGTAAAGATCCGGTGGTTTGGGATATTTTGGAAAATGTGTTGAAAGGACATCCCGTTCTACTCAACCGTGCCCCAACTCTTCACCGATTGGGTATCCAGGCATTCCAGCCTAAATTGATCGAAGGAAAAGCGATCCAGCTCCACCCATTGGTATGTACAGCATTCAACGCTGACTTTGACGGTGACCAGATGGCCGTACACGTTCCACTCGGACATGAAGCGATCTTGGAAGCTTCTACATTGATGCTTTCTGCTCATAACATCCTAAACCCTGCCAACGGAGCGCCTATTACGGTGCCTTCTCAAGACATGGTTTTGGGGTTGTACTATGTGACCAAAGGCAAAATGTCTACCAAAGAAGAGCCGGTAGCTGGAGAAGGAATGACCTTCTACTCTCAGGAAGAGGTAATTATTGCCATGAATGAGGGAAAGGTTTCAAAGCATGCTAATATCAAGTGTAAAGTAAGAGTACGAACTGCTCCAGATACCTTCGAAACCAAAATCGTAGAAACTGTAGCCGGCCGATTGATTTTCAATCAGTTTGTTCCAGAGCAAGTTGGATATGTAAATGAACTTTTGACTAAGAAAAAACTTCAGCAGATTATCGCCGAGGTAGTTAAAGTTTGTGGAATTGCCCGTACTGCTCAGTTCTTGGATGATATCAAGCATCTAGGGTTCCAAATGGCCTACCAAGGTGGACTATCCATGGGATTGAATGATGTAATTATTCCAGATCAAAAGGATCCATTGGTGGCTAAAGCCAAGGAAGAAGTGGATGCGGTTTGGAACAACTACCTCATGGGTCTGATTACTGATAATGAGCGTTACAACCAAGTAATTGATATTTGGACCCGTACCAATTCCAATCTGACGAATATTCTGATGAAGCAGATGGAAGAAGATAAGCAAGGGTTCAATGCCATCTATATGATGATGCACTCCGGAGCAAGAGGTTCCAGAGAGCAGATTCGACAGCTAGGAGGAATGAGAGGATTGATGGCAAAGCCACAGAAAAACCTTCAAGGTTCTGTCGGTGAAATCATCGAAAACCCTATTCTTTCTAACTTTAAAGAAGGACTCGATGTACTCGAGTACTTTATCTCTACCCACGGTGCACGTAAAGGTCTAGCCGATACGGCATTGAAAACTGCCGATGCGGGTTACTTGACCCGACGACTGGTGGATGTAGCGCAGGATATGATTGTGACCGAAGAGGACTGTGGTACTTTGAGAGGGCTAATCGTTCAGCCACTTAAAGATAACGACGAAATCGTCGAGCCACTTTCTGAGCGAATTCTAGGACGGGTTTCCGTACATGATGTTTACGATCCGTTGACTGATGAGCTTATCGTTCCAGCAGGTGTAGAGATCGGAGACGAAATCGCCAAGATGGTCGATGAATCGGCTATCGAAGAGGTAGAAATTCGTTCGGTATTGACATGTGAGACTAGAAGAGGAGTTTGTAGCAAATGCTACGGGCGAAACCTGGCCACAGGTCGGATGGTACAGGCCGGTGAATCTGTCGGTGTAATTGCCGCACAGTCTATCGGTGAGCCAGGAACGCAGTTGACTTTGAGGACTTTCCACGTGGGTGGTACAGCTTCTAACATGGCCGTTGAGGCGAGCATCAATGCAAAGTTTGACGGTGTTGTGGAATTTGATGAGGAATTGAGACTCATCGAAACCACCAATAAAGATGGAGAACCAGTCACGGTAGTGATGGGAAGATCTGGAGAAATCAAGATCAATGAAGCTAAATCCGGAAAAACATTGGTTTCAAACCATGTGCCTTATGGTGCATTGTTGAACGTAAAGGATGGACAGAAAATTTCGAAGGGAGATTCTCTTTGTACCTGGGATCCATACAATGCGGTCATTATTTCCGAGTTTGACGGTAAAGTGGACTTTGAGTCTATCGTAGAAGGGGTGACTTTCAAAGAGGTAGCTGATGATCAAACTGGTTTCCGTGAGAAAGTAATTATCGAAACTAAGGATAGAACCAAGAACCCCGCAATTATTGTAGAATATGGGGAAGATTCCAAATCTTACAATATTCCGGTGGGAGCTCACCTTGCTGTAGAAATGGGAGATAAGGTGAAAGCTGGCCAGATTTTGGTAAAAATCCCTCGATCTGTCGGAAAAACCCGAGACATTACCGGTGGTCTTCCACGAGTAACGGAATTGTTTGAGGCGCGAAACCCATCCAATCCAGCAGTAGTTTCTGAAATCGACGGTGTGGTTACGTATGGTGGTATCAAACGAGGTAATCGTGAGATCATCATCGAATCCAAAGACGGCGTGATCAAAAAATACATGGTGTCACTTTCCAAGCACATCTTGGTTCAGGAAAATGACTTTATCCGTGCGGGTGAACCGCTTTCAGATGGAGCCATTACTCCGAATGACATCTTGTCTATCAAAGGACCAACAGCGGTTCAGGAATACTTGGTGAATGAGATTCAGGAAGTTTACCGACTTCAGGGGGTGAAAATCAACGATAAGCACATTGAGGTGATTGTCACCCAAATGATGCAGAAAGTTGAAATCCTCGATGCTGGAGACACTGGATTCTTGCAAGGTCAAGTCGTGGACAAGTGGGCATTCCGTGAGGAAAACGACAACATTCTGGATAAGAAAGTGGTCATGGATGCTGGAGATTCTTCTACCTTGAAGCCAGGGATGATTATCTCTTCCCGTAGACTTCGAGACGAAAATTCTTCCTTGAAGCGTAAGGACTTGAAGCTTGTGCAGGTACGTGATGCGGAGACGGCTGTTTCTAAGCCTACTTTGCAAGGTATCACTGCAGCTTCGTTGGGTACCGAAAGCTTTATCTCGGCAGCTTCCTTCCAGGAAACTACCAAGGTGCTTTCTGAAGCCGCGATCCGAGGCAAGCGTGATGAGCTTTTGGGACTGAAAGAAAACGTAATTGTAGGACACCTGATTCCTGCTGGAACAGGTCAGCGAATTATCCAAAATGCGATCGTAGGTTCTCAGGAGGAATACGAGAAACTTTCCGAAAATATGGAAAAGTCTTCCCGCAAATCCAGTGAAGCGATTCTATAATTTATTCTGAATTCAAGTGAAAGGCCTGTAGCAGTACAGGCCTTTTTTAATCCCAGTTAAAATGAGCGACGAGAAAAATCAAAACCGACCCGATCAGCAGATCAATGTGGAGCTTTCAGAGGAAGTAGCTGAAGGTGTCTATTCCAATCTGGCAATGATCGCCCATTCCAATTCTGAATTTGTGATTGATTTTATCCGGTTGATGCCGGGTGTACCCAAGGCAAAAGTGAAGTCCAGGATCATTGTGACTCCGGATCATGCCAAGCGATTGCTTGCTGCTTTGAAAGATAATATTGAGAAATACGAAGCAGCTTTTGGAAAGATAAGCCAAAATGGAGGAGCTCCCCAGTTTCCGATTTCCTTCGGAAAGCCAGGAGAAGCCTAACAAAAATATAACTGCTTAATTTTGTTTAATTTATTACTTTCAATACCTTTGCAGTCCAAAATTTAACAGTTTACAGGAAAACTAAATTTTATCAGTTAATGCCTACTATTCAACAGTTAGTAAGAAAAGGTAGAACTACACTGGAAACCAAATCTAAATCAAGGGCTTTGGACGCTTGTCCACAGCGTAGAGGGGTTTGTACCAGGGTGTACACTACTACCCCTAAGAAGCCAAACTCAGCGATGAGAAAAGTGGCCAGGGTGAGATTGACCAATGGAAAAGAAGTGAATGCTTACATCCCAGGTGAAGGTCATAATTTGCAAGAGCACTCGATCGTATTGATCAGAGGGGGTCGTGTGAAAGATCTACCAGGTGTGAGATATCACATCATCCGAGGTGCATTGGATACTGCCGGAGTAAAAGACCGTAAGCAAGGTCGCTCCAAGTACGGTGCTAAAAGACCTAAAGCAGGTAAGGGTGCTCCCGCTGCTCCAGGCAAAAAGAAATAATCAAACACATTAGAAGAAATGAGAAAAGCGAAACCAAAGAAGAGATATATTCTTCCTGATCCCAAGTTCAACGATACCTTGGTGACCAAGTTTGTGAACTGTCTGATGGTAGATGGGAAGAAGAGTATTGCTTACAAAATTTTCTACGATGCCGTAGAAAAGGTAGAATCCAAAGTAGGTGAGAATGGTCTTGAAGTTTGGAAAAAGGCGCTTAACAATATTGCTCCATCCGTAGAGGTGAAGAGTCGTAGAGTTGGTGGTGCTACATTCCAAGTTCCAATGGAAGTCCGACCCGAAAGAAAGATGGCCCTTGGAATCAAGTGGATGATCAACTACGCTCGTAAAAGAGGTGAGAAAACCATGATGGATCGTCTAGCTGGCGAAATCATCGCCGGTGCCAAAGGTGAAGGCGCAGCGGTGAAAAAGAAAGACGATACCCACAGAATGGCTGAGGCTAACAAAGCATTCTCTCACTTTAGATTTTAATTAGGATGGCAAAAAGAGACTTAAGATTTACCAGAAATATCGGTATAGCCGCTCACATTGATGCTGGTAAAACGACTACTACAGAGCGGATTCTTTTTTACTCTGGTGTTTCACACAAAATCGGTGAAGTACACGATGGTGCAGCCACTATGGACTGGATGGCTCAGGAGCAGGAGCGAGGGATTACGATTACCTCTGCTGCGACGACCGTATTCTGGAACTACAGAGATCAAAAATATCAAATCAACATCATCGATACCCCGGGACACGTGGACTTCACAGTAGAAGTTAACCGTTCGCTTCGGGTATTGGATGGATTGGTTTTCCTGTTCAGTGCTGTGGACGGTGTTGAACCACAGTCTGAGACCAACTGGCGATTAGCTGATAATTACAAAGTAGCCCGAATCGGGTTTGTAAATAAAATGGACCGTGCCGGTGCAAACTTCCTGGAGGTTTGTAAGCAGGTGAAGGAAATGCTTGGCAGCTATGCAGTGCCTTTGCAAATCCCAATCGGGTCTGAAGATAAATTCAAAGGGGTAGTTGATTTGATCAACAACCGCGGGATTGTTTGGAATGAAGATGATATGGGAATGACCTTCGAGGAAGTTCCTATTCCAGAAGACTTGGTAGAAGAAGCTGCACAGTGGAGAGAGCATTTGCTGGAAGCTGTGGCTGATTATGACGAGTCTTTGATGGAAAAGTTTTTTGACGATCCTGATTCTATTACAGAAGAAGAGATTTTGAATGCCTTGAGAAAAGCGACCATTGACATGAAAATTGTCCCTATGGTTTGTGGTTCTTCATTCAAAAATAAAGGAGTTCAGACTATGCTTGACTTGGTGATGGAATTGCTTCCTTCTCCAATGGACAAAGATGATATCATCGCTCATGACTTGAACGATGAAGAAAAAGATGTTAGAATAGCTCCAAATGAAGACGAACCGTTTGCTGGCTTAGCTTTTAAGATCGCAACTGATCCATTTGTAGGTCGATTGTGCTTTGTAAGAGCGTACTCCGGTAAATTGGATTCTGGTTCATATGTATTCAATAGCCGATCTGGAAATAAAGAGCGAATCTCCCGTGTATTCCAAATGCACGCAAATAAACAAAATCAAATTGATTCGCTTAGAGCAGGAGATATCGGAGCGGTAGTTGGATTTAAGGATATCAAGACGGGTGACACCCTTTGCGACGAAAAGCGTAAAGTAGTCCTTGAATCTATGGTTTTCCCTGAGCCGGTAATTGGTTATGCTATTGAGCCTAAAACTCAAGCTGACGTGGATAAATTGGGTATGGCGATTGCCAAACTAGTCGAAGAAGATCCTACCCTTCAGGTGAATACTGACCACGAAACTGGTCAGACCATCTTGAGAGGTATGGGTGAGCTTCACCTGGATATCATCATTGATCGATTGAAGCGTGAGTTTAAAGTAGAGATCAATCAAGGTGCTCCACAGGTGGCTTACAAAGAAGCTTTGTTTGGTTCGGTAGAGCACAAAGAAGTTTACAAAAAGCAAACCGGTGGTAAAGGTAAATTTGCCGATATCGTATTCGAACTCGGACCAAAAGATGCAGATCCTGAGACTGGTGAAATTAAGCCAGGTTTGGACTTTGTGAATGGTATCGTAGGGGGTGTGATTCCAAAAGAATTCATTCCTTCTATTCAGAAAGGATTTGCGGAAGCTATGAAGAATGGACCTTTGGCAGGATATCCGATCGAATCCATGAAAGTACGCTTGTTCCATGGTTCCTTCCACGACGTCGATTCAGATGCGCTTTCTTTCGAGTTGGCAGCTAGAATTGGTTTCAAAGAAGCAGCTAAGAAGTGTAAGCCTCAATTGCTTGAGCCGATCATGTCAGTAGATGTGGTTTCTCCGGATGAATATACCGGTCCGATCACCGGTGACTTGAACCGACGTAGAGGTTTGATGAAAGGAATGGACACCAAAGGTACCTCATCCGTAATCAAGGCGTCTGTGCCTTTGTCAGAGTTGTTTGGGTACATTACCGACTTGAGAACCATCACTTCCGGTAGAGCGACAGCTTCTTTGACATTCTCTCACTATGAGCCAGTACCAAACAACATAGCAGAGGCTGTAATTGCTAAAGTAAAAGGTCAGAAAGACTAATCAATATTTGCGATGAATCAGAAAATCAGAATAAAATTAAAATCATACGATCATAGCCTGGTGGATAAGTCATCAGAGAAGATCGTGAAAGCTGTAAAGGCTACCGGTGCCGTTGTTGTTGGTCCGATTCCTTTGCCTACTAAAAAAGAAAAGTTTACTGTGTTGAAATCCCCACACGTAAACAAGAAGGCAAGAGATCAATATCAGCTTTGCACCTATAAGCGATTGGTAGACATTTATTCCAATTCTTCCAAGACGGTGGATGCTTTGATGAAAATCGAACTTCCCAGTGGAGTAGATGTAGAAATTAAGGTCTGATCAGACCCGAAATCAACAGATTTAAAAGACCTGTATTCTCAATGCAGGTCTTTTGTTTTGCCCATTGCCGGGGATAGGTATCGGCTTCTGGAGCGATTCAAGGTCAATTATTTTCTAAATGTTTGAAAATATAGGAGTTGCCATTTGTTGCAGAATTTTATTTCAGTAACTTTGCAGTCCTTAAAAAGGGCCCCTGGCACATAATTGCTTGTGGGTTATCAAATTATCTTATAAAAGATGTCTGGTATAATTGGAAAAAAAGTAGGAATGACTAGCATTTTTAGTGCCGATGGACGTAATGTCGCATGCACGCTAATAGAAGCTGGTCCTTGCGTAGTGACGCAAGTAAAAAACGTTGAAACAGACGGGTACAACGCAGTGCAGTTGGGATTCGGTGAGCGAAAGGAGAAAAACACTCCCAAGCCATTGATCGGCCATTTCAAAAAGGCCGGGACTACTCCCAAGCATAAAGTTGTTGAGTTTCGTGATTTCCGGGTCGAGTTTGAAGGCCAGGTAGATCTCGGAGCTACTGTGAAGGCCGGTGAGGTATTTATCGAAGGAGACTTCGTGGATGCTATCGGTACTTCTAAAGGTAAAGGCTTCCAGGGTGTAGTGAAGCGTCATGGTTTTGGTGGTGTGGGTGGACAAACTCACGGTCAGCACAACAGACAGAGACACCCGGGTTCCATTGGTGCTTGTTCTTGGCCATCCCGAGTATTCAAGGGTATGAGAATGGCTGGAAGAACCGGTGGTGACAGAGTGAAAGTATTGAACCTCAGAGTATTGAAAATATATGCTGAGCAAAATCTCCTTCTGGTGTCCGGTTCAGTACCAGGTCCAAAAAATTCTTATGTTATTCTAGAGAAGTAAGCCATGGAATTAGCAGTAATTAATCAAAAAGGAGAAGACACCGGAAGAAAGGTGCAATTGTCAGAGGAGATCTTCGCGATCGCGCCTAATGACAATGCGATCTATCTGGATGTAAAACAGTACTTGGCTAATCAGAGACAAGGTACTCATAAGTCTAAGGAAAGAAACGAGATAGCTGGATCGACCAAGAAGATCAAAAAGCAAAAAGGTACCGGTGGTGCCCGTGCGGGATCTATCAAGTCTCCACTATTCCGAGGTGGAGGTAGAGTTTTTGGTCCGAGACCAAGAGACTATTCCTTCAAATTGAATAAAAAATTAAAACAACTTGCCAGAAAATCCGCACTTTCTTATAAAGTGAAGGACAATTGCTTGTCGATTTTGGAAAACATCTCTTTTGATGCGCCAAAAACCAAGAATTACCTGGCATTGCTTAATGGATTGGCGCTATCCGATAAGAAGACGCTTTTGGTTCTCCCTGAAGATAACAAAAACGTTTACCTGTCTAGCAGAAACCTTCCCAAAGCCAAAGTTGTGACTGTAAATGATGTAAATACTTACCAGTTGCTCAACGCAGACCATTTGGTTCTTTGCGAAGATTCTGTAAGTAAGTTGGAAACCATTTTATCGAAATAAGACAATGGATATTCTAAAGCAGCCTTTGATTACAGAAAAGATCTCTGCCATGAACGAAAAAGGCGTTTATGGATTCATTGTGGAGAAAACCGCAAAGAAACCAGAAATCAAAAATGCTGTAGAAAAAGCATACGGTGTGAAAGTGGTCTCTGTGAGAACCATGAGATATGCTGCGAAGCATAAGACAAGATACACCAAGACAAAAATCGTATCAGGCTTCACCAACGCTTTCAAAAAAGCAATCGTGCAGGTAGCTGATGGTGAGGTAATTGATTTTTACGGAGAAATTTAATTGAATCAATATCATGGCAATTAAAAAATTGAAGCCTGTAACTCCAGGAACAAGATTTAGAGTGGCTCCGGCCTTTGACGAGATTACCGCGTCAAAACCGGAGAAGTCGCTTCTTGCTCCTATCAAGAAGTCAGGCGGTAGAAATAATGATGGCAAAATGACTGCTCGCTACATTGGTGGTGGTCATAAGCGAAGACTCAGAATAGTAGACTTCAAAAGAAATAAGTTTGACGTACCGGCGACTGTAAAGTCAATCGAATACGATCCAAACCGAACAGCACGTCTTGCCCTGCTTTATTATGCAGACGGTGCCAAGGCCTACATTATCGCCCCGGAAGGTTTGCAAGCAGGTCAAACAGTGATTTCCGGTGAGCAAGTTGCCCCAGAAGTGGGTAACGCTATGCCTTTGAAAAATATCCCTATGGGTACTATCGTACACTGTGTGGAGTTGAAACCAGGCAAAGGTGCTGCGATGGTAAGAAGTGCAGGTGGATACGCACAGATTGTTGCCCGTGAGGGTAAATATGTGACGGTGAAACTTCCTTCTGGAGAAATGCGCATGATCCTAGGGGTTTGTATGGCTACCGTTGGAACGGTTTCCAATGGAGATCATATGAATGTCGTATTGGGTAAAGCCGGCCGTAAGCGCTGGTTAGGAGTAAGACCTCGTGTAAGAGGTGTAGCTATGAACCCAGTCGATCACCCAATGGGTGGTGGAGAAGGACGTTCTTCTGGAGGTCATCCAAGATCAAGAAACGGTCTATTGGCTAAAGGTAAGAAGACCCGCTCTCCTAAAAAGTATTCAAACAAGTTCATCGTCAGCAAAAGATCTAAATAATTATGGCACGTTCATTAAAAAAAGGTCCTTATATCGAGCATCACCTTTTGAAAAAGGTGGATGTGATGAACGAGTCCGGCAAGAAATCCGTGATCAAGACTTGGTCAAGACGATCTATGATTTCTCCAGATTTCGTAGGACATACCTTCGCTGTGCATAACGGAAATAAATTTATACCGGTATTCGTCACAGACAACATGGTAGGTCACAAGCTAGGTGAATTTGCTCCTACCAGAAATTTCAGAGGCCACATTGCCAAAAAAGATAAAGGAAAGAGATAATCATGGAAGCAGTAGCAAGATTAAACAACGTTCCTACCTCTCCTCGCAAAATGCGACTTGTCGCTGACCTGGTCAGAGGCAAAAGAGTGGGATTGGCACTGAGCATATTGAAGTTTACTCCCAATCACGGAGCAATCCGTCTGGAAAAGCTTCTTCTTTCGGCAGTAGCCAACTGGCAGGCAAAAAATCCTGATGAAAAGCTCGAAGAAGCTGATCTTTATATCAAAACCATCATGGTAGATGAAGGAAGATCACTAAAGCGATTGAGACCAGCTCCTCAGGGCCGTGGCCACAGAATCCGCAAGAGATCAAATCATGTAACCCTAGTCGTTGATGCATTCAGCGGAGAAGAGGTTACCGCTGATGTAGTAGAAACAAACGAAAAGGCAAATTAAGAACAGACTATGGGACAAAAGATTAACCCAATAGGATTTAGACTTGGTGTAGTCAAAGGCTGGGATTCCAACTGGTATGGTGGGAAAGACTTCGCCGACAAACTATACGAAGATCAGCAAATCCGAAAGTACGTCCTTGCCAGAATTCCTAAGGGTGGGATTGCTAAGGTGATCATTGAGCGAACGCTCAAGCGTATCACACTTACCATTCATACCGCTCGTCCGGGAGTAGTGATTGGTAAAGGTGGAGCCGAAGTAGACAAGCTGAAAGAAGAGCTTAAAAAGATCACCAACAAAGACATTCAGATCAACATCTTTGAAATCAAAAGACCTGAATTGGATGCCAAATTGGTAGGTGAATCCATCGCTCAGCAGCTTCAAGCCAGAATTTCCTTTAGAAGAGCAATGAAGCAGGCAATTGCCGCATCCATGAGAGTGGGAGCTGAAGGAATCAAAATCAAACTTTCTGGCCGTCTTGGTGGTGCCGAAATGGCCCGATCCGAAATGTACAAAGAGGGAAGAATTCCTCTTCATACTTTGAGAGCCGACATTGATTACGCGATTTCAGAGGCATTGACTGTCTATGGAATTATCGGGATCAAAGTATGGATCTTCAAAGGTGAAGTGTACGGAAAAAGAGACTTGTCACCTAATCAGGGAGCAGCTAATGAGCCAAAAGGCCCAAGAAATGCAGGCCCTAAAGGAGACAGAGGTCCAAGACGCAGAAAAAGAAATAACTAATTTTCACCGATAAGTGAGAACTCATGTTACAGCCAAAAAGAACTAAATATAGGAAAATGCAAAAGGGCCGTGTCAAAGGCATTGCACAAAGAGGGCATACGCTTTCTTTTGGCAACTTTGGCATCAAATCCCTGGAAGCAGGATGGATTACCTCCCGTCAGATAGAAGCAGCTCGTATCGCGATGACTAGAGCGATGAAAAGAGAAGGTCAGGTTTGGATTAGGATTTTTCCTGACAAGCCGATCACTAAGAAGCCAGCTGAAGTCCGTATGGGTAAGGGTAAAGGTGCTCCCGAATATTGGGTAGCAGTGATTAAGCCGGGAACCATCCTCTTCGAAGCTACAGGTGTATCTATGGAAACTGCCAAAGAAGCATTGCGACTTGCACAGCAGAAACTTCCAGTAAGTACAAATTTCGTTGTTCGTAGAGACTACGCAGAATAATTAGGAACTATGAAAAACACAGAGATCCAATCACTTTCCGCAAGTGAAATCGCTGAGAAAATCAGCGTCGAGAAAACGAATCTGAGCAAACTTAAATTTGCTCACTCAATTTCTCCTATTGAGAATCCTAACAGAATCAGCGAGACCAAGCGTTTAATCGCAAGATTAAAGACTGCATTGGCTGCCAAATAATAGCTAACAGAAAACAAAATGGCTACGATCGAAAGAAATCTTCGAAAAGAAAGAGTTGGTAAAGTTGTGAGTAACAAAATGGACAAATCCATCACTGTCGCTGTAGAACGTAAAGTGAAGCACGGCATGTATGGGAAGTTCGTTACCAAGACGACCAAATTTATGGCTCATGACGAGAAAAACGAGTGTAACCCAGGTGACACCGTGAAAATAAGCGAAACTCGTCCGCTGAGTAAGAACAAGCGTTGGAGATTAGTTGAAATTATTGAAAGGGCTAAATAATCATGATACAGCAAGAATCCAGACTAAGTGTGGCGGACAACTCCGGTGCCAAAGAGGTATTGGTCATCCGCGTATTGGGAGGAACAAAAAAGCGATATGCTTCTATCGGTGATAAAGTAGTCGTGACTGTTAAATCAGCCCTGTCTTCCAGCAACATGAAAAAAGGTACCGTCTCAAGAGCGGTAATCGTAAGAACCCGAAAAGAAATAAGACGCAAAGACGGCTCTTATATCCGATTTGAGGACAACGCTGCCGTATTGTTGAACAACAACGATGAGCCTAGAGGCACTCGTATCTTTGGCCCTGTGGCTAGAGAGTTGAGAGAGAAGCAGTTTATGAAAATCGTTTCTTTGGCCCCTGAAGTATTGTAATCATGGAAAGAAAGACAAAAAAGCAGACAAAACTGCACATCAAAACCGGAGACACTGTGAAGGTGATCGCAGGTGATGACAAAGGAAAAACGGGGAAAGTACTTGCCGTAGATACAGCCAAGACCAGAGCTTTTGTAGAAGGAATCAATATCGTGACCAAACACGTGAAGCCTACTGCCGCAAAGCCTCAAGGTGGTATCGAAAAGAAGGAAGCCTCTGTACATATCAGCAACCTGATGCTTGTAGATCCTAAATCTGGTGAAGCCACCCGTACTGGACGCAAGGCAGGTGAAAATGGTAAACTAGTAAGATATTCCAAAAAAACTGGGGAGGTGATCAATGGCTAATCCTAGAATGAAAGAAAAGTATGTGAACGACATAGTTCCTGCTTTGAAAGAGAAATTCCAATATTCTTCTGTGATGCAGGTTCCCAAGTTGACGAAAATCGTTCTCAACAAAGGAATCGGAGCTGCAGTAGCTGACAAAAAGTTGGTTGATCAGGGAGTCGAAGAGCTTTCCTTGATTACCGGTCAGCGTGCCGTAGCTACCATTGCTAAGACTTCTGTCTCCAACTTTAAGTTGAGAGAAGGAATGCCAATCGGAGCCAAAGTGACCCTGAGAGGACAAAAGATGTATGAATTTTTGGATAGATTGATGACCGTTGCACTTCCTCGTGTACGGGATTTCAAAGGAATTTCTGATAAAGGTTTCGACGGAAGAGGTAACTACACCTTGGGCGTGACCGAGCAGATTATTTTTCCTGAGATCTCAATCGAGAAAGTAAACAGAATCTCCGGCATGGATATCACTTTTGTGACTTCTGCCAATTCAGATGAAGAAAGCTTGGCTTTGTTGAAAGCTTTCGGCATGCCGTTCGTTAAACCCTCAAATCAAGAATAATTATGGCAAGAGAGTCCATCAAAGCTCGCGAGAGAAAGAGAGAGCATCTGGTAGCCAAGTATGCTAAGAAAAGAGCTGAGCTAAAAGCAGCCGGTGACTACGAAGCCCTTGACAAATTGCCTAAGAATGCTTCTCCAGTAAGATTACACAACCGTTGTAAACTTACTGGTCGTCCAAAAGGCTACATGAGAAAGTTTGGTATCAACCGGGTAACCTTCCGAGAAATGGCCTCAGCAGGCAAGATCCCGGGAGTCACTAAGTCCAGCTGGTAAAATAACGACAGTAGTTTTTATTTAAAAAATCAATTCGTAACTTTGCACGCCCAAAACGGGTGGAGCTAGACTAATAATACCATGACTGATCCAATAGCTGATTATTTGACCCGATTGAGAAATGCCATCAAGGCTTCTCATCGTATCGTCGAAATACCTGCTTCTAACATCAAGAAGGAGATCACTAAAGTATTGCATGAAAAAGGATACATCCAGAACTATAAGTTCGAGGAAAATGGACCTCAAGGCAGCATCAAAATCGCTTTGAAATACAATCCTACCACCAAGCAAAACGCTATCGTGAGCCTACAGCGTGTTAGTACACCAGGTTTGAGAAAATATGTGAAACATGAAGATCTTCCCCGCGTCATCAACGGCTTGGGAGTAGCGATCGTTTCCACATCCAAAGGAGTAATGACTGACAAAGAAGCACGTACCGAAGGTATCGGTGGTGAGGTGCTTTGCTATGTATATTAATTTACTATCATGTCAAGAATAGGTAAAAAACCAATAAATCTACCCAGCGGTGTTACTGTAGACGTTTCCTCTCCCGGAGAGGTGACTGTTAAAGGTCCAAAGGGTACCCTGACTCAGGAAGTCAATCCTGATATTCAGGTCAAAGTGGAGGGCAATGATATCATCGTTTCCCGTCCTACCGAATCCAAAAGACACAAGTCTCTTCATGGTCTTTACAGATCTTTGATCAACAATATGGTGATCGGAGTTTCTGAGGGATACAAAAAAGAATTGGAACTAGTCGGTGTAGGTTATAAGGCAACCAACCAAGGACAGGTTCTTGAATTGAATCTGGGTTATTCTCACAACATCTTCTTTGCTTTGCCAAATGATGTTGCCGTGAAAACCGAAACTCCAAAAGGTAAAAACCCACTCATCACCTTGGAAGCAATTGACAAGGAACTGATTGGGCAAATAGCTGCAAAAATCAAATCGTTGCGTAAAATCGAACCTTACAAAGGTAAAGGTGTGCGTTTCGTGGGTGAACAAATTAGACGTAAGGCTGGTAAAACTGCCGGTAAAAAATAATAGGTTATGGCATTTAACAAGAATTCCAGAAGACTTAGAATCAAGCAGGGTATCCGTAGAAAAATCTCCGGTACCGATTCCAGACCTCGGTTATCTGTATTCAAAAGTAATACGGGTATTTACGCTCAGCTCATCGATGACCTTAAAGGTCAAACGCTTGCTCAGGCATCTTCCAAAGAATTGGGAGCTAAGCAAAACATCAATGTTTCTGTCTCTGTAGAAGTAGGTAAAAAACTTGCCGAAAGAGCAGTGGCCAATGGTGTCAGCGAAGTAGTATTTGATAGAAACGGCTACTTGTATCATGGTAATGTGAAAGCTTTGGCCGAAGGCGCCAGAGAAGGAGGCCTTAAATTTTAATCCATTATGTCTCAACAAAGAAAAAAGCCTATCAGGGCTACAGATACAGAATTAAAAGAAAAAGTAGTAGCGATCAACCGGGTAGCCAAAGTGGTGAAAGGTGGTAGAAGATTCTCTTTTTCTTCAATCGTGGTAGTAGGAGATGGCAATGGTGTTGTAGGTTATGGATTGGGTAAGGCCAACGAAGTAACTGACGCAATCACCAAAGGTATCGAAGACGCAAAGAAAAATCTCGTCAAAGTACCCGTGCTTAAAGGAACAATCCCTCATGAGCAAATCGGTAAATTTGGTGGAGGTTTGGTTTTGATCAAGCCAGCAGCTCCAGGTACTGGAGTAATTGCCGGTGGTGCGATGCGTGCAGTATTGGAATCAGCCGGTGTAACCGACGTTTTGGCCAAGTCCAAAGGATCTTCTAACCCGCACAACGTGGTTAAAGCTACCATTGATGCATTACTTCAGCTTAGAGACGCTATTGCTGTTTCTCAGCAAAGAGGGGTGAAAATGTCTAAAGTTTTTAACGGATAATCATCATGGCTAAGATCAAAATCACGCAAATAAAATCCGTCATTGATAGACCAAAAGATCAGAAAGCGACTGTTGTTGCGCTCGGTCTGGGTAAAATCAGTAAATCTGTAGAAGTAGAGAATACTCCTCAGATCGCCGGTATGGTAAAGAAAGTTAATCACCTTGTAAAAGTGGAGGAAGCTTAATCATGAAATTACATACATTAAAACCAGCCGAAGGATCCACCAAAAACCGAAAAAGAATCGGTAGAGGTCAAGGATCCGGTAGAGGGGGAACTTCTACAAGAGGTCACAAAGGTGCTAAATCAAGATCTGGATACAAGTCCAAGCTAGGATTCGAAGGTGGTCAGATGCCACTTCAGAGAAGAGTTCCTAAATTTGGATTCAAAAGCTTCAACAGAGTTGAGTTCAAACCAGTAAATTTGGATACCTTGCAGGACCTTGCTTCTCAGTTCAATCTAGAGACTGTCGATATGGATACTTTAGTAGCTCACGGAGTTGCTTCAAAAAATGACAAGATCAAAATTTTGGGTAATGGGGAGTTGAGTTCCAAGCTATCTGTATCTGCTCACGGTTTCTCTGCCAGCGCTGTGGCTGCCATTGAAAAAGCGGGCGGTTCTGTAAACAAGATTTAATTAAATGAAAAAGTTTATTTCGACAGTTAAGAATATCTTCTCGATCGAAGACCTAAGGATTCGGATCCTTAACACGATAGGCTTTCTGATTATTTTCAGATTAGGCTCATTTATCGTTCTTCCAGGAGTAGACCCTTCCAAGTTGGGAGGACCTCAAGAAGGAATCTTCGGTTTGATTGACACCTTCCTTGGTGGGGCGTTTAGTAATGCTTCCATCTTCGGATTGGGGATTATGCCCTACATTTCTGCCTCCATTGTGTTGCAGCTGTTGACTGTCGGAGTACCTTACTTTCAGAAAATGCAGAAGGAGGGTGAATCTGGTCGGAAACGAATCAATCAGATCACGCGAGTTCTCACCATATTGATTACAGTAGCTCAAGGTATCGGGTACGTTACCGCCACCATTTTACCAACAGGTGCTGTAATGGTAAGTACAGGGTTGTTTATGTTTAGCTCTTTGGTGCTACTTTCCGCCGGTACAATGTTCTGTATGTGGCTTGGAGAGAAGATCACCGAAAAAGGAATCGGAAACGGGATCTCCATGCTTATCATGATCGGTATCATCTCTAGATTTCCAGGTGCTATTATCGCGGAAGTTTTGGAAAAAAATACCTCAGGCATGCTTCTTCTATTGATTGAAGCTGCGGTCTTGTTCTTTGTGGTTCTTTGTGTAATTGCATTGACAGAAGCTACTCGGCGAATCCCTGTGCAGTACGCCAAACAAGTGGTGGGTGGTAAAGTATATGGCGGTCAGCGTCAGTATATCCCTATCAAAGTAAACGCCTCAGGTGTAATGCCCATTATCTTTGCGCAGTCCTTGATGTTTGTACCTGCTTTGATTGCTCAGATTTGGGCAGGTGAAAGTGATATTGCCAATTATATTGGTACTACCTTCTCTGACTTTACCTCCTGGCAGTATAATGTACTCTTTGGAGTTTTGATTATCATCTTTACATTCTTCTACACTGCTATTACCGTTAACCCGGAGCAAATTGCAGAGGATATGAAGCGAAATGGTGGATTTGTACCAGGGATCAAGCCTGGAGCACCTACCTCAGAGTTTATTGACGGAATCATTTCCAAAATCACTCTACCAGGGTCTATCCTCCTTGCTGTAGTAGCGATCTTACCGGCCATTGCGATTATCGCAGGTGTTGGTGCCGAATTCGCTCAGTTTTACGGAGGTACCTCATTATTGATTATGGTGGGTGTGATTATGGATACCCTACGTCAAATTGAAAGTTATCTTCTCATGAGACATTATGAAGGAATGATGAAGAGTGGTAATATGAAGAATAGTGCTTCAAATTACCAAGTAGCTTAAGATGATTCATTACAAGACTTCAGAGGAAGTTCAAAAGATTAAAGAAAGTGCTGACATCTTGGCAAAGGCTCACGGAGAAGTAGCCAAGCATGTCAAAGTAGGGGTAAAGACCTCTTACTTAGATAAAATAGCTGAGGAGTTTATTCGGGATCATCAGGCTGTTCCATCCTTTAAAGGATATAACGGTTTTCCCGCATCACTCTGCATCTCTGTGAACGAGGTAGTCGTTCATGGATTTCCCAGCTCATATGAATTGAAAGATGGCGATATAATCTCAGTAGATTGTGGAGTCTTTCACCAAGGTTTTCATAGCGATTCCGCTTATACTTACCCCATCGGTGAAGTCTCAACTCCTGTTCTGAATTTGTTAAAAGCCACCCGAGATTCGCTTTATTTGGGAATAGAGCAGGCTATTTTTGGTAACCGTATTGGAGATATCGGACACGCGATTCAAAAATTTGTCGAATCCAAAGGATATACAGTCGTCAGAGAACTGGTAGGTCATGGTTTGGGTAAAAATCTTCATGAAGCTCCTGAGGTCCCCAATTACGGTAAACGAGGCAGCGGTCCTTTGCTAAAAGCGGGGATGGTTATTGCAATCGAGCCCATGATTAATCTCGGTACGCGAAATATCGTACAAGAGCGCGATGGATGGACGATCCGAACAGCCGATCGGAAACCCAGCGCACATTATGAGCACACAGTTGCAATTTTCGAAGATAGAACAGAGGTTTTGACCTCTCATAAGTACATAGAAGAGAGTTTTAAATTCTAAAATGGCAAAACAGACTTCAATAGAGCAAGACGGAACCATCATTGAGGCGTTATCTAACGCCATGTTCAAAGTGGAACTGGAAAATGGGCATCAACTGATCGCACATATATCCGGTAAAATGAGGATGAATTACATCAAAATCCTCCCTGGAGATCGTGTCAAATTAGAGCTATCTCCCTATGATTTGTCAAAAGGCAGAATTGTATATCGATATAAATAAACTGATATGAAAGTTAAAGCATCTATCAAAAAGAGAAGTGTTGACTGTAAGGTGATCCGAAGAAATGGAAAACTTTACGTCATCAATAAGAAGAATCCTAAGTTTAAACAAAGACAAGGTTAAGATTATGGCTAGAATTGCAGGTGTAGATATACCAGACAATAAGCGTGGCGAAGTAGGACTTACCTATATCTTCGGAATAGGAAGAAGCTCCGCCAGGGCGATCCTGAACAAGGCCGGTATCTCCTTCGACAAAAAAGCAGGTGAGTGGGATGACGATGAGTCAACCGCCATCCGAAACATCATCTCTGAGGAATTCAGAACAGAAGGTGTGTTGAAGTCAGAGATCCAATTGAACATCAAGCGACTGATGGATATCGGTTGCTACAGAGGTTTGAGACACAGAAAAGGACTTCCGGTGCGTGGTCAAAAGACCAAAAACAACGCCAGAACAAGGAAGGGTAAGAGAAAAACAGTTGCTAACAAGAAAAAAGCGACTAAATAAAACCTGATTTAGATTATGGCTCAGAAAAGAAACGATAAAGCAAAAGGTAAAAAAAGAGTTGTTAAAGTAGAGGCAGTAGGCCAAGTCCACATCAAAGCTTCCTTTAACAATATTATCATCTCTATTACCAATAATTCAGGACAGGTTATCTCTTGGGCTTCTGCCGGTAAAATGGGATTCAGAGGTTCAAAGAAAAACACTCCTTATGCTGCGCAAATGGCTGCCCAAAACTGTGGTCAGGTTGCTTACGACTTAGGTTTGCGAAAAATCGAAGTTTTTGTAAAAGGTCCAGGCTCCGGCCGGGAATCAGCGATCAGAACCTTGCAAAATGTAGGTTTGGATGTGACTACCATCATTGATGTGACTCCAATGCCGCACAACGGCTGTCGTCCTCCTAAGCGTAGAAGAGTTTAATTTTAAAATTGTAACAGAATGGCTAGATATACAGGTCCTAAAGCAAAGATCGCCCGCAAGTTTGGCGAGCCTATCGAAGGGCATAGCAAAGCGCTTCAAAAGAAAAACTACCCTCCCGGACAGCATGGCCGCGGAAGAAGAAAGAAGCAATCTGAATACGCAATCCAGCTTGCTGAAAAGCAAAAAGCAAAATACATCTACGGTGTATTGGAGAGACAATTCGCTAAAATGTTTGACATCGCTTCCAGAAAAAATGGAATCACCGGCGAAAACCTTTTGCAATTGCTAGAAGCGCGTTTGGATAATACCGTTTACAGATTGGGAATCTCCCCTACTCGTAGAGGTGCCAGACAATTGGTTTCTCACAAACACATCTTGGTCAACGGTGAGGTGGTAAACATCCCATCCTACACCTTGAAGCCAGGGGATATCGTTTCTGTAAGAGAGCGGTCTAAGTCCTTGGAAGCTATCACCGATAGTTTGGCAGGAAAAGGCGCCAATAAATATTCCTGGTTAGAGTGGGATGGTGCTTCATTGTCCGGAAAGTTTGTCAGTATCCCAAGCAGAGATGATATTCCTGAGAATATCAAGGAGCAACTTATTGTCGAACTTTACTCTAAGTAATATTTACTATTTTCAGCTTTAAAACAAAGAACAAGATATATGTCCATATTAGCATTTCAAATGCCCGAAAAAGTGGTAATGGAAAAAGCCGATGACTTTCATGGCTTGTTTACCTTCAAACCACTAGAAAAAGGCTATGGAGTTACTATCGGTAACGCCCTAAGAAGAATATTGCTTTCTTCGCTGGAGGGTTATGCCATCACTTCCATCAAGATTCCTGGAGTGGTGCATGAGTTTTCTACCATCGAAGGTGTAGTGGAGGATGTGACCGACATTATTTTGAACCTGAAGCAGGTCCGATTTAAGAAAGTACACGAGGCTTTCGACGGCAAAATCACTGTGGAAGTTAAAAATCAGTCTGTCTTCACTGCCGGGGACATTGCCAAGTTCACTTCTTCCTTCGAGGTTCTTAATCCTGATTTGGTCATTTGCCATATCGATGAAAAAAAGACGTTCGAGATCGAATTGATTCTTGACAAAGGAAGAGGCTACTTGCCAGCTGAAGAATCCAAACCAAAAGAGCAGATTTTCGGTCAGATTGCAATTGATGCTATTTTCACTCCTATCAAAAACGTGAAGTATAGCGTTGAAAACACACGTGTGGAGCAAAAAACTGACTTCGAAAAATTGATCCTTGAAGTCACTACCGATGGATCCATCCATCCGGAAAAAGCACTTCAGGAATCTGCCAAAATTCTGATCCAACACTTTATGTTGTTTTCTGATCAGACTATGGTGCTCGATTCTACTGGACCTGCAGAGGCAGAGCCGATCGATGAAGAATTCCTTCACATGAGAAAACTCCTCAAAACCTCTCTGAGTGACCTTGATCTTTCCGTACGTGCATTCAATTGCTTGAAAGCCGCAGACGTGAAGACACTTGGTGATTTGGCGAAATTGGAGATTTCTGACATGATGAAATTCAGAAATTTTGGTAAAAAATCATTGGCTGAACTTGAACAGCTGATTCAGGAAAAAGGCCTGACCTTTGGAATGGATATTTCAAAGTATAAACTTGATGAAGAATAAATAAAATGAGACACGGTAAGAAATTTAACCACCTTGGAAGGAAGGCTGCTCATAGGAAAGCGATGCTTTCCAACATGGCTACATCCCTGATTCTTCACAAGCGTATCTCTACCACGCTTGCCAAGGCAAAGGAATTGAAGAAATATGTAGAGCCTCTGGTGACCAGAGCCAAAGAAGATACTACACACAACAGACGTGTGGCATTTTCCTATCTTAAAAATAAGGAAGCCATCATTTCTCTTTTCGGAGAAGTGATCGCCAAAGTAGGTACTCGTCCAGGTGGATACACTCGCATCATCAAGACGGGATTCAGATTAGGAGATAATGCAGAAATGTGTATCATTGAACTTGTTGATTTCAACGAGTTGATGCTGAAAGACGCGAAGCCAGCCAAGAAAACCACCCGTAGATCTCGTAGAGGTACAGGTGCTTCTAAGCCAGCTGAGATTGAAGCTGCTGCGGCTACTACTTCAGAAGAAAAACCATCAAAGCCTCAGGCTCCTGAAGCTTCTGATGATACGGATACAGAATCTGAAGAGAAATAAGTTTGAAATCTATTCGATATATAGAAAGGATTGGACGTTAGTTCAATCCTTTTTTTATACCCATACATTCCTCCTCCTTCCAAGAAATATTTAACTTTGGGCAATCTTCTGAAACATGATTAAACAAAAAGCTACCTTACTCCTTGCAGACGGAACCGTTTTTCACGGTTCTTTAATCGGAAACCCAGGCACTAATGGCGGTGAAATTTGCTTCAATACCGGTATGACCGGTTACCAAGAAATTTATACCGATCCATCTTATACCGGGCAGGTCATCGTGACCACTACCTCACATATCGGTAATTATGGGGTACATAATGAAGAAGTAGAATCAGATCATCCAACCATCGGTGGAATTGTGGTCAACAGTTTCTCCGAGATTTATTCCCGATTGGATGGACACGGTTCTCTTCAAGATTATTTGGTCAAATATAAAATAACCGGGATCGCTGATATTGATACCCGTAAACTGGTGAGACATATTCGTTCTCAAGGTGCCATGAACGCCATTATCAGTTCTGAATATGATGGCGATCTAGAAGGACTTCAGGCAGAGTTGGACAAGCTTCCGGATATGAACGGACTGGAGCTTTCTTCTAAAGTGTGTACTCAGGAGCCCTATTTTTACGGAGACGAAAATGCCGCGATAAAAGTGGCGTGTTTGGATTTTGGGATTAAAAAGAATATCCTGAGAAATCTAGCCTCCAGAGGAGTTTATTGCAAAGTATTCCCAGCCAAGACAAAATTGGCCGAAATGGAAGCTTGGTCTCCCAATGCCTATTTCCTTTCCAATGGCCCTGGAGATCCAGCCGTGATGGAATATGCCGTAGATACAGTAAAAGATATTCTAGAAACAGGAAAACCTTTATTTGGGATTTGTCTTGGGCATCAGTTGCTGGCTGAGTCAGTGGGGATCTCAACCTATAAAATGCACCATGGACATCGGGGAATCAATCATCCGATCAAAAATCTGACATCCGGAAAAAGTGAAATCACCTCCCAGAATCATGGCTTCAATATTGTCCGAGAGGACAGTGAGAATCATCCTGATGTGGAGATCACTCACGTTCATCTTAATGACAATACGGTAGCAGGTATCAGACTTAAAAATAAGCCGGCTTTTTCAGTACAATATCACCCCGAGTCATCTCCGGGACCACACGATTCCAGGTACCTTTTTGATGACTTCATTTCCTTAATCAATCAAAATTAAATCTCTTAAACCTTTTAAAACTATGACCTTGATTCAATCAATTCATGCGAGACAAATCCTCGATTCGCGAGGAAATCCTACCATAGAGGTAGATGTAGTGACAGAAAATGGGGCCTTTGGCCGTGCGGCAGTCCCAAGTGGAGCCTCCACAGGTGTCAATGAAGCCGTGGAGCTACGTGACGGAGATAAAAGTAAATATCTTGGAAAAGGGGTGTTAAAAGCCGTTTCCAATGTCAATGATGTCATTGCCCCTGAATTGGTCGGAATGGATATTTTCGAGCAGAATATGATCGACCAGATTATGATTGAGCTTGACGGTACTTCCAACAAAGGCAACTTGGGTGCTAATGCTATTTTGGGCGTTTCTCTTGCAGTAGCGAAAGCTGCAGCCATGGAATCCGGACAGCCACTTTACCGCTATATCGGTGGAGTAAATGCCAATACCCTCCCTGTGCCAATGATGAATATCATCAATGGAGGTTCTCACTCTGATGCACCTATTGCTTTTCAGGAATTTATGATCCGACCTGTTGGTGCGGAAAGTTTCTCAGAAGCCATTCGTATGGGAGCAGAGATTTTCCATCATTTGAAAAAAATCCTTCATGATAAAAATTTGGTGACTGCGGTAGGAGATGAAGGTGGTTTTGCTCCAAACTTCTCTGGCGGGACTGAAGAAGCGCTTGGAAGTATTTTGGACGCCATTTCCAAAGCTGGCTATAAGGCTGGTGAGCAAGTAACAATCGCATTGGATTGTGCTGCTTCTGAATTTTTTGTGGACGGGAAATACGATTACTCCAAATTTGAAGGATCAACCGGTAAAGTTCGCTCCAGAGAAGAGCAGGTAGATTATTTGGCTGAATTGTCCCAGAAGTATCCAATTGATTCGATCGAAGACGGTTGTGCAGAGGAAGACTGGGAAGGTTGGGCGATGCTCACTGCCAAAATCGGAGATAAAGTACAGCTGGTCGGTGATGATCTTTTTGTGACCAATGTAAAATTCTTGCAAAGAGGGATCGAAGAGAAATCAGCCAACTCGATCTTGATCAAAGTAAACCAAATCGGTACGCTTACAGAGACGATCAATGCAGTGAACCTTGCCCACAAAGCTGGCTTTACAGCCGTGATGTCTCACCGCTCAGGTGAAACGGAAGATTCTACGATTGCTGATTTGGCAGTGGCTTTGAATACCGGACAAATCAAAACCGGATCCGCATCCCGTTCTGATCGTATGGCCAAATACAATCAATTGCTTCGAATTGAGGAGCAATTGGGAGAGTCAGCGGTTTTCAAGGGAAGATTGAAATAAGCCGATAAACTCCGCTTAAAATAAAATATAATTGTACAAACGCCCCTAGCTTTTTGCTGGTGGGCGTTTTGTTTTTCAGGGAAATGGGAAATGGTATTTTAAAAATCAAAAAATGATTTAGGCTTTTTGCATCATTTTTGTACCTTAATTATCTAAATTATTTTGGATGAAAAAGCTTTTCAAACTCACTACCAATTTCTATGGGATCGCAGCTCTTTGTTTCCTGTTCTGGATGATTTTTATCGACTCAAATAACATCGTCAACCAATTTAAGCTGAGCCAAAAACTGAATCAATTGGAGGATCAAAAAGAGTTTTATCAGGACAGAAAACTCAAAGTCCAAGCGGAAAGACAAGAATTACTAAACAATCCTGAACTTTTGGAGAAGTTTGCCCGTGAAAAATACTTTATGAAGAAGAAAACGGAGGACCTCTATGTTATCGTCAAGGAATAAGTTTTTTCTAATCTTAGGATTGTTTTTTTTCACCACGCTATTGAGCAGTCTTGCGCAGCGCGAAATATACTCTGATACCATTCCTTTCAAAGATCGACTTTACTATGGAGGGAATTTTGGAATGCAGTTTGGCACCATCACACTCGTCGATGCGTCTCCGCTGGTGGGAGTGATGATTACAAATCGCTATTCGGCAGGAGTGGGAGTGACATACCAATATTTTAATGATCGCCGATTTGTAGGCGGATCAACCTCTACTTACGGAGGAAGGGTTTTCAATCGATACAATGTCCTGCCCAATATATTTCTTCATGGAGAATTTGAATCGATCAATTTTGATAATTTTAACCAGTTCAATGGTGAATTCAGTCGAATTTGGTCCAATGCCCTTTTTCTAGGGGCCGGCTATTTTGCTCCATTTGGAGGGGGAAGAGGTGGAGCCAATTTTACTTTTCTCTACAATATTCTTCATGACAACCTTCGTTCCCCTTATGGTGAACCTTATGTCATCCGTGTGGGTTTTGTGATGTAAATACGCTTCAAACCTACTCGATGAATTCACTGATTAAAAAAATCCACCAAGCTCATCAGGAGTGCTCTGATTGTCCCTCGCCTCAGGTTATCCAACAGTTTTTTGAAGAACTCTTGGGATTGCTTTTTCCAGAATATACCGTTCAGAAGCTTAAAGAAGAACAGGATGTCACCCAGAAACTTCAGGCTTTGGAGGAGCGCTTGGGAAAAATATTGGAGCGAAACACACATCTCCATGGCAAAGATGGAAGGCATCTGGCCAGTCAGTTTTTTATTCAATTGGAGCGTGTGTATGACTGGATTCATCAGGATGTTGATGCCATGTTTTCAGGAGATCCTGCAGCTAAATCACGAACAGAGATTCTTCGTTCCTATCCGGGGTTTTATGCTATTGCAGCTTACCGAGTAGCACATGAACTTCACGTATTAGGGATTAAATTAATCCCTCGTATGATTACAGAAATCGCCCATAGCCGCACAGGAATCGATATTCATCCGGGTGCTAAAATTGGACAGCATTTCTGCATTGATCATGGGACGGGCGTGGTAATCGGAGAAACTACAGTAATTGGTAATCGGGTCAAAGTATACCAAGGGGTGACGTTGGGAGCATTGAGTGTGGACAAGGCAGACGCGGATAGCAAGCGTCATCCAACTATAGAAGATGATGTGGTGATCTATGCAGGTGCTACGATCCTCGGAGGTAAAACGGTAATCGGCAAAGGAAGTACCATCGGAGGTAATGTTTGGCTGACTAAATCTGTTGCCGCTGGCTCAAAAGTGTATTATCAGGCTCAAATGCATCACGCCGATTCGGAAGTGACGGATTTATATATCTTCAAAAATGACGTCGATGAAGCTCTTTGAATTAATCGGAAATACTCCACTAATCGAAGTACAACATATTTCTGCCAACCCTAAGGTTAAAATTCTCTGTAAAATGGAGGGTCAAAATCCCGGCGGTAGTGTCAAGGATCGCGCAGCGTATAATATGCTACAATCTGCCTTGGATAGAGGAGAAATTAAAAAAGGCGATAAACTAGTCGAAGCTACAAGTGGAAATACCGGAATCGCCTTGGCGATGGTAGCCAAAGTACTAGGGCTGAACATGACACTGATTATGCCGGATAATTCCACAAGGGAGCGCGTACTCTCGATGGAGGCCTACGGTGCTCAAGTGATCCTGACACCTGCTTCCAAAACCATTGAATATTCCCGAACTCTTGCCGAAAAGATGAATGCTGAAGAGGGCTATTTTATGCTAAATCAGTTTGCCAACCCGGATAATTACCTCGCTCATTATAAAACTACAGGTCCAGAAATCTGGAAGGATACCTATGGAAAAGTAACCCATTTTGTTTCTGCTATGGGGACCACGGGTACGATAATGGGTGTATCCCGATATCTCAAAGAAAAAAATCCCGAGATTCAAATCGTAGGAACCCAACCTACCGATGGTTCGAGTATTCCCGGAATCCGACGTTGGTCTCCGGAGTTTTTACCAGCAATTTTTGAAAAGGAACGGATCGATCGAGTGATTGATGTCTCTCAACAGCAAGCCACAGAAATGACCCGTCGTATGGCCAAAGAAGAGGGGATTTTAGCCGGAATGAGTAGCGGAGGCGCTTTACATGCTGCAATCGAACTGTCCAAAGAACTCGAAGAAGCATTAATCGTTTGCATCACCTGTGATCGGGGAGACCGGTATCTGAGTTCGGATTTGTTTGGGTAATTTCAGTTCTACCTCAATTTTCCTACTATTTCAAGATTAAGATTTAAGTCTGAGACTTGAAGCAAAATGCTTAAGACATTGTACGGCTCTCTTACTTATCCTTTTTCTTGGCTCTTAAACAAAAAACTGCTTCATCTTCTCCAGACCTGTTTGAGCGACTAGATTCACCTCCATTTCCCAAAGGCTTGGGTTGAATAGCTCCAGAGATAGGATTTTATTGCCTCCCATAGACTTGAGAGTTTGGGCGACCTCTGCAAGTGGCGCCACTCCGTCTCCCGGGTAAACGCGATGCTTGTCTTCTTGCTCGGTTCGTGGGAGCGTATCGGCAAAATCATTTAGATGAAACACCTCTATGGCCTGGCCATGGATTAATTTCAACCCCTCAAAACCGGATCCTCCACGAAATAGATGGTAAATATCCGGTAAAAGCCGGGCGTCAGGGTCATTAGCCATGGCAGCTACCGCCAATGCCTGTCCCAATTGGTAAAAAGGAGGAAAAGCTCCCCAAAATTCAAGCTGTGGCATACAACCTGTTTTACGACCGAGATCTAAGAGTTTGGCGTATTTTTCACCAGCCTCTATCAGATCAACAGGAGCCACAGTCCCGATGGCAGGTGCGGCAATCCGTGTACAACCGATGGCAGCAAGTTGGTTCATTTCTTTTTCGATCTGCTCAAATCCCTGTTTGCTTTTCCCTGAATCCTGAGCCATCCAGGTGGCAAAACCAATCGCATTGACCGCTTCGATTCCTGCATCATCCACTTCTTTTTTAAGTTGAGTCAGGCTTTTTCCAGATTGGAGATAAGCGTCGATTTCCATCATCCAGAGCTCAATGCCATCGTAACCTGCCCGAGCGGTGACCTCAATCATTTCGGAGAGCGAAAGCTTTTGTCCCCTAATGGTACTGGTATTAAGTGAAAACCGGAAAGTGGCCTCATTCTCGGATTTTGATTTGGCCAATGCAGGCAATCCCATCGTTGCCAATGGAGCCAAGGAGAGGCTTTTCAATAGATTTCTACGTGTGGTCATGATAGGTTTAGGCGTTTTAGTGTAGGCATATTTCCTTTTATCGAAAAAGAATGCCATTTATACTTAATTCTAAAAATAGGAATCTTCCAGAGGATTCTATCGTAATTTCATCCATGCGGAAATTTATTTTTTTTTGGGGTTTATGTTTGATTTTGACGGTTTCATCCCAAGCTCAAACAGTGAATGAAAATTTGGCAAACCTTGATCAATATCAAGCGGAACTTCCCTTTTTTCAAGAGCTGATCACAGGAGCACAGTATCCTGAGCCGCCCCGAAATCATGATGGGTTTCCTTTTTTGGAAACCCGTTCTTTCCAGAATGGAGGATTGACTATCAATCGGGTCTTTTATCCTGATGTGCCTCTGCTTTATGATATCCGATATGATCAGTTGGTGACCTTTCATCCGCTTTTTACCCAAAAGCTGCTCATCAATCCTGATAAAATTGATGCATTTGTTCTTTCAGATGAGAGGCAATTTATTAAAGTCAAAGGCAATGAACGGTACTTTTATAATAGAAATGGATTTTATGAACTCCTCGAGTCCGGCTCGTATCGATTAATTTCCAAACACTATAAAGAAGAAAAACCTGCCCGTGAGGTAGGTGAATTTGTCGCGTATTACGTAGAATACGAAGACTTCTTTTTAGAAAAAGAAGGAGAGTTTTTTCCTATCCGAAAGAAAAAAGATGCGATCAAACTACTGCAAATCGAAAAAAAAGCGGTGCGGGAAAAACTGATCAAAAAAGGCATCTACTTCAATCAAAACCCCAGAAAATTTTTGATTTCCTTGGTTAAATTATACAATTCCAGCAAACCAGCTATGCAATGAATTTTAGTAAAATTTTACTTTTTGTTCTGTTCCTTTCGGGATGGAGCCTGCAAAGTCTAAAAGCACAGAGCACTCAAAAAATTTCAGGATTTTTTGCAGGGGTCTCTTTCGATCGCTTTGCTGAAAAAGTTGAGGAGGAAAGCGATTACCGGTTTTTTTATGACCAGGAATTACTGGCTGAAACCACCGTTAACCTCCAAGCCGAGGAAAGTGGCTTGGAGGATTTGCTGGAAACCATTTTTTCGGGTACGGATTTTAAGTTTTCTATTTCATCGGATCACCGCGTGTTTATAACCCAAGGCAAAAAGATGACGGTAAATTTTGCCCGTGGATATTTTGAACCTCGATCCACCGCAGACAAAGGCTCAGATGACAGTGGAAATTCAAGTTTGGGGGCCTTTGCCAGAAATATGCGCTTTGAAATCGGCAAGGACAATCAAGACCCTAATAAAAACACAGCAATTCTCAGTGGAACCGTGACCAATATCGACAATGGCAGCCCGATGCTCGGAACGGTGATTTTTGAGAAAGAGGGATTTTTACAAGCGATTACGAATGAAGAAGGAAATTATCAATTAGAACTCCCCAAAGGACGACATACGCTCTTTATTCAGAATCCAGGAGGATATCAAGAGCAGCGACAAATTGAGCTCTTTGGAGATGGGGAGTTTGACTTGGAGGTACAGGAAAGTTTTCTCTCCTTGGATGAAATTGTAGTCAATTCGGGCGCTCTCAGTAATGTCAGCAAACTGGATATGGGTGTACAATCGATGAGCATGTCCCAAGTAAAACGTCTGCCTGCTATCCTTGGCGAAGTGGATGTCATTCGCGGTGTCATGACTATGCCCGGAGTCAACACGGTGGGAGAAGCGAGTGTGGGATTCAACGTCAGAGGAGGAGCTGCTGACCAAAACCTGATCCTTTACAATCAATCGACAGTGTTTAATCCAGCCCACGTTTTCGGGTTTTTCTCTGCCTTCAATCCGGATATGGTTTCAGGGGTGGAGTTATACAAAGGATCTATTCCGGTAAATTACGGAGGACGACTTTCTTCGGTGCTTCAGGTCGAACCTAAATTTGGGCGCTCTGATAAAATCGGCGGAAGTGGAGGAATAGGAATCATGACTGGACGCCTCAGCTTGGAGGGACCCATTGGAGAGAAGACAACCTTTATTGTTGGGGGTAGGACCACCTATTCAAATTGGGCACTCGATCTGCTCGATGATGAAGCAGCCCTTAATGGTTCCAATGCATCTTTTTATGATTTTAATGCCAATATCCGGCATGAGTTTAACGAAAAGAATCAGTTGGAAATCACTTCTTACCTTTCCAGAGATGAATTCGGATTTGACCGAGATACGACCTATTCTTACGAGAATACGAATTTGGCCGCGACTTGGCGCCACTTCTTTAATGATCAATTGGAGGGCAGCTTGACTGTGGGATACGATGGCTATGAGTTTGGAATCGTAGGGGAGGACAATCCATTGAATGCCTATCAGTTTAATTTTGATGTCAATCAATTACACGCTCGTGCGGATTTTGAGTATCGAAAAGGAGAGAATCACGTATACAAGTTTGGACTGCATGCGATTCAATACCAGCTTAATCCAGGGACCAATCTTCCTTTTGGAGAGGAATCAATTGTTATTCCTGAAGATATTTCGGATGAAAATGCCCGTGAAATTGCCTTGTATTTTGGAGATGAACTGACCATCAGCGAACGCATGTTGGTCAGCTATGGAGGACGATATATGTTTTATCAGATCTATGGACCGATGATCGTCAATGACTATGTGCCAGGAGAAGCAATCACTGAGAGTAACGTCATCGGAGAGCAAACTTATGGAGCTGGTGAAACGGTTCAAACCTACCATGGACCTGAATTTCGACTTTCCGGTCGATATACGCTGACTAATCAATCTTCGATCAAAATGGGATTTACGACCATGCGTCAAAATCTCCACTTGTTGTCTAATACCTCCGCCATTGCTCCGACAGATAGCTGGAAGCTAAGTGATCGATACATCAAGCCTCAGACCGGCGGGCAGGCTTCCTTGGGCTATTATCGTAATATGGCTTCCAATACCCTAGAGTTTTCTGGGGAATTATATTATCGATACATGAATAATCTGCTGGACTATCGATCAGGCGCCAATATTATTTTAAATGACAATATTGAGCAGGATGTTCTCAATTCGCTGGGTAAAGCCTATGGAATAGAATTATTGCTTAAGAAAACCTCCGGAAACCTTACCGGCTCTTTGGCCTATACCTACTCTCGATCCTTGCTTCAAACCTCCAATGAGCCAAGTGTAGAAAAGATAAATGAAGGACGCTTTTATTCCAGTAATTTTGACCAGCCCCACCATGTGGTTTTGGTAGGGAATTTAGAATTAAGCAAGCGGATCAATACCTCAATTAATGGAAACTACAGTACAGGTAGACCCGTGACCTTACCCATCGCCAAGTTTGAATATGCGGGATCAGAACGCGTGTATTTCTCCGATCGCAATGCCTATCGGATTCCAGATTACTTCCGGATTGACGTCTCAGTCAATCTGGAAGGCAATCACAAAGTCAGAAAATTAGCCCATTCTTCTTGGTCAGTGGGCGTATACAATGTACTGGGGAGAAGCAATCCCTATTCGGTTTATTATACTCCGGTCGATGGACAGTTGAGAGGCTATCAGCTTTCCATTTTCGCCCGGCCTATTCCATTTATTACCTATAATTTCAAGTTTTGATGAAGCGCATTTTATTTTTATACGGTTTGATTTTTCTTGCTTTTGGAGCTTGCAGAGAGCCGTTTGAGCCGGAAATCGATTCGGTAGATCTAAACGTCCTCGTGGTCGAAGGTTATTTGGACTCTGATGGTTCGCCAAGTTTGATTTCACTCAGTTATACTCGGCCTATTCAGGATGATTCACCACAGCTGGTTCCTGTTGGTGGGGCGACGGTATATTTGGAAAATTCCGCAAGTGACCGTTTTCCTTTGGAGGATTTGGGTGGAGGGAGTTATCAGTTTGAGCAGGATATCAATGAGCAGGATAGTTATCGGTTACGGATTATTTTATCAAACGGCACGAGTTATACTTCTGACGAATTGACACCCATCATCACTCCGGATATTGTCGATGTGGGATTTGAGCGAAATGAAGATGGAGTTGAGATTTTCCTAACGACTAAAGGGGATGAAAATGCAGATGATTTTCTCTGGATGTATGAAGAAACTTGGGCTTTTAGGCCTCCTTTTCCTTCCCAAGTCAAATACGATACTGCGTCAAAGCAAGTAATCCTTCGGGAACCGGATGAGCGAATAGATGTCTGTTATAAAAGTGAGCGAAACTCCGATCTGCTCCTAGAGACTTCTTCCCGCTTTGAGGATCAGTTTGTTTTTCGTCAGGCGATCAATCAGATCGACGAGGGAGATGAGCGACTTTCTCTTCGCTATAGCGTTTTGATTTCCCAGATGGCTTTGAGCAAAGAAGATGCTGAATTTTGGGAGATTTTGAAAAAGAATACCGACGATTTGGGTTCGATTTTCAGTCCACTTCCCTCCAATATCAGGGGAAATATCCGACAAGACCAAAATCCAGATGCCCCTGTAATCGGGCAAGTCAGTTTGGGTAAAATAAGACAAAAGCGATTATTTATCGATTTGCGGGAAGTCGTCCCATGGAGAGCTGAAGTGCCCGAATATTTCGGATGTATCCAGGAACCGGATACGGTTCTGGTTAAGGACTATGATGATTATTTTCGTACGGGGAGAAACATGCCGACACTTCCGATTTTTGTAGGAAATGGATTTGAACCTATAGGTTATCGATACGCCACGGCATCCTGTGTGGATTGTACCCGGCGTGGAACGAATGTGAAACCAGAATTTTGGGAAGATTTATGAGAAATTACCGGACTATCCTCACCCTGTTATTGACCTTTGGGGTTCAGGTACTTTTTGCCCAAGAGCTGGTCAAAGAGCTGGTAAATTATTCGATTCCCAAGTCGATTTATTTCACGGGTGAAAAGATCTGGCTAGAGGCTTCCGTTTTTCAAAATGAAAAACCTTCGACTTCTCAGGTGCTTTATGCCGAACTACTCAATAGGGAAAATCAATCGGTACATGTCGAGAAATTTCTTCTGGAAAATGGAAAGGTATTTCATTTTATAGAAATCCCAGAAAACTTACCTTCCGATCATTATTTGCTTCGAGTGTTTACTCGTGTGAGCCCATTAATTGATTTGGAAAACGGACTCAAGCAGGAGTTTGTCACCATTTTTAATCCCACAAAACCACCTAAAGTCAGCGCTGAACCTATCACCCGGGCGTTTTCTATACCCGAGTCATCTGCATCCCTCCGACTCTCGGGTAGTGAAGTGAAAGCTGGGGAAAAATTATCGCTGGAATTCGGAGATTTGACGGATCTTCAAGAAGTCAGTGTGGCGATTTTCAATCCATTTTTGGGAAAAACCGGACAGATTCCTTCTGAAGCTATTTATCAATCTGAAGTGAAAGGAGAATTGGTTCCGGAGCTTTTTGGGCATATCGTCACCGCCCGAGTGGACCCAATGCTTTTGGACACTACCCGAGTATATTTCTTGTCAGTTCATGGAATGGAGTCAGCATTGTACACAGATCGAGCAGATGCAGAGGGTGTTCTCCATTTTGACATTGGGGGGTTAAAGCACTGGGAATTTGTCATCGCTCAGGCAGATCAAAACGGGAGTTTGTTGGATTTTGAACTTCAGTCTCCAGCGGTACAAACAGCCTTTAAAAGCGGTTTTATTTTCCCTGAATTAGAAATTGGTCCCAATGACGAAGCATTTTTGCAGCAGCTTCTGATCAGCAGTGGAGTGCAGACATTTTACTCCGAGCGCTTTGAGCAAGAGCCCATCCCTGTGGTCACTGGATTTGTGGCGGACCGGACCTTTCTGCTGGATGATTATACCCGTTTTGAGACGGTAGAAACTGTAATCAAGGAATATGTGCCGATGATTGCTGTCCGCACTCGGCAAGGGAAAAAGCAATTTCGCTCAGTGAATGAATTTGGAAACAGTTTCTCCGGGAACCCATTAATGCTGGTAGATGGAATGCCTGTTTTTGATTCGGATCAGATGGCCGCGTTTAATCCGAAGAGTTTTGAAAAACTCGATGTTCTTTCCCGCAGATTTTATCTCAACGAGCAGGAATACGAAGGCGTGATGAGTTTCTCAACCTATGAGGGAAATGTGGGTGGATTTCCTTTGCCAAGCAATGCGATTTTTTCTCAATACAAGGGCATTCAAATCCCGATAGAATTGGAAAAATCGCTTTCCGAGTCAGGTTCTTTGGCAGACTTCAGATCGGTTTTATTTTGGTCCAAAGATCCCTTGCAAACTCTGTCGGATTCAAATGAATTGGAAATTTTAACTTCCGAACTTTCTGGAATATTTATGATTCAGGTCAAATCCAAAAATCCAGATGGAAGTATGACAAATCATCGACTTCGATTTGAAGTGACAGAGGACTAGTTTTATTTCTTTTTAAGTTCGGTACTTAAAAATTCCCCGAGTTTTTTCTGATAAAATGTAGAGTCAGCAGGATACTCCGGAATCAAATCTTTCTTTTCTGGGAATGATTCCATATGCAAGGTCTGGGTTGGGAATGCAAATCGCACACCCAGTGAATTGGCCAATTTGACGATCTGGATCAATATCTCATGCCTAGCGCGGAGTTCATCCGGCCATCCGGGGACTTCGAAAAATATGTAAAACATGATGTCCTGACTGTAGGATGAAAGATTATTGAAATAAATATGATAATAATCTTTTCGCGTATCGGGATGAGCTTCCACGATTTCGCGCAGTCCCTTGACAAATTCCTCAATCAATAATGGAGGAGTATCATAGGTGACGGTCAAGGTAGTCAAAAACCGTCTATATCGTCTTAAACCGTGATTGTCTAGTACGGCATCGGCTATTTTTCCATTTGGGACATACATCAGCGAATTCCTAAATGTCCGGATTCTAGTGGACCGAAACCCCACTTCTTCCACTGTACCATCAATGTCCCCAGAGGTAATCCAGTCGCCAACTTGGAAAGGTTTATCGATAAAAATCATTACCGATCCGAAGAAGTTTTTGATCGTGTCTTGGGCGGCCAGTGCTATGGCGACACCACCAATGGACAATCCTGTCAGAAATGGAATGATATCCAGGTTGAGCCCATCTCGCAAAATGAACAGGGTACCGATGATTACCACGAATGCTTTTAGCGTTTTGCGCATCAGCGGAACCAGCTGATCATCAAGTGTGGATTCTGTTTTGGTCGCTAATCGAGCAAAATAAACCGCTACTACATTGACCAGTTTGTAAAAGGCGACCGTGATCAATAATGGTTTGAGCGTATTCAGAATCACGATAATCCAAGACCAGATTTCGACGGGAAGCTGTAGGACGGGCATAAAGACCGAAAGCAACAGGACGATCAGGTAGTAAGAAATGATCCGGGCTACAGGAAGAATGTAACTTTCTCCCAATTGTTGGTGCTTCAGCTTTTTGAAAAAATAAACCAAGACTTTGTCCACCAGAAATGTGAAAAAGAAATGGGCAAGAAAGATGAGAAATAGAAGCAAAAACATCCCCGATAACTGCCAGAGATAAAGACCAAAGTACTCTTGGGTCCCTATTTTTGGAAGTAGGTTGAGGAGTCTGTCAGTTCCATAAGGATAGGTTTCCTGATGCAGATCGGGAATTTGGCTAATGGTAAATGCTGAGAATTTCCACTGATTTCCCACCTTTTCTAAAAACACACCCGGTAGAGTTGATTTATCAAAATAATACACTGGCTCCCGTACACCAGAGGTGCTATCTTGGTAATTGGAGATGTTGGGAATAGAACTAGTCCGAATGATGACTCCCTGCCCTTCGAAGATTTGTTTTAATTTGATCGCCAATCCCTCGCCATCTTCTTCCGGATTTTCCGGAATTCGAAGCGCTTTGGCAGCTTCCTTTGGCCTGAAATTGGTCTCTTCTAGATTGTAAAAAAATGTAAGGGTCGTGTAATAGGGCGAGCTGAGATTGATTTGATCCGTAAATTGATCTTTGACAACCTTATCGTCAATAAGCTGGGCTGTCGTCTGAGTCGAGAGTACACTCAAAAAGACAAGAAAGAATAAGAGGCTTTTCTGCATCGCTTAATAAAGTTGCCACAAAGGTAGTCAAATCCCCAGCCTGACCCAAGGCTACTCGCTGAGTTGGTAAGTGGTCAGGTAGCTCCCTGCTATCGTGCGGATGAGGAGTTGACCCTGATTGGCAAGATAGCTGATGTGGAGAGGACCGCTACTTTCAGGCGGCAATTGTGTCAGTAGATTTCCCGCTTTGTCATAGAGATAGGAAAATTCCTGAGTGAGATCGGTAATGACTATAATCTGTCTATTTCCACCAAAGTCAAAATACTGAAAGTCCAAATCCCCCTCAGAAACCCGCGCGGTAAACAGCTCGGTTTCGTTTCGATCCAATACTTTAACTTGATTGTATTGTCTAGAAAGAATCAAGTAATCCTGATTTTTTTGATCCGGAACCAGCATAAATTCACTGTCCCGGTCTTCCTTGATCAATTGATTCCGATACGTGACCTCTCCATTGAAATTGACTCGTACTACTTCTCCATTTTTGGAAATGCCTGCCAATTGAAATGCGCCTGAGTTGGGATTTCGCTCCAGAATCACACCCGATGAAAATGAATCTCCCAAGGATATTGGTGATCCAGCTTGTTTTTCGCCCCTTCGATTAAATAGATTAAGGCTTCCTGATTCGCTGAAGCTAACCATGAAATCGCCACGGCCCGGTACTCGGAGATGATTGGGTGGGTAAACTAGCGCCTCAGAAGTGGATTGCGGATTCCAGCCTTCGAGTTGTTTACCCGTCTTGTCTAAAAGGTAAAGATTACCTGAGCCAGTCCCGACGAAATAACGATAATTTTTATTGTTGTCATAGTCTACCAAATTAAGGTGAGTGATTTGCTCTCCGGATATGCTGATCGGATAATTTGGCAGTGGGTTTCCTAGTCGATCAATCCCATATATCGCGGTTTCGGTAGCAAAGAGAATTTGTAGTTTGTTGTTTCGGTAATAATCCACCTGAAACAAATCCGAAATAATCGGCCCGTCAACCGATGTCGAATAGACAATTTCCCCTGCGGAATTTACCTGATAAACCACCTGATTTTCATCCTGTACCACCAAATCCTCAGTCACGTCCAAGTGATTGATGGCTACTTTTGGCCCATAGGTCAGCCTAGCGTCAAAACCTATCCGATTTTGAGCTTCCATACTTACGCTAGATGTTTCGGATGCGATATCTTGAATATTTCCTGATTTGAAGGGAATAGTAAGACTGGCTTTTGGACCATCGGAAAGTTGATTGATCCGAAAAGAGAAATAGGGGAAAGCCTGAAATGCCGATTGATACTTTTGGAGGAAAGTGCTCCAGGAAGAATTGGTTTGTGTGGTCCATCGATCCCAGCTATTGCTGGTCAAAATTGTTTTCGAAAACCCGGCAGTAGGAGTGAGTGCAATTTTCCCTTCGGGTGCGCGATTGGCATTGCTCCAGGTATTGCCATTTTGGATATCGTCCAGCACCAATTTCATACTTTGCTGGGTATTGGCAAAAATCAATAACTCATCCACTTCTGCCACATACGTCTGCTCAAAACCCATAAATTTTCCATTGAAAATATAGGCTGGAAATTCCTCCTCATCGATAAATAAAATATCCCTTCCGGCATAAAAATCCCCTGAAGTTTCTCCTTCTGTATTCATCAGAAATTCAGAAAGCATGGAAATTGAACTTTCGGTGTTTTTACTTCTGATCAATAGTGCTTTATTGCTGTCCGAGCCTCCATAAGGTTCGAGGTCAAGAAGGTATATTTCCCCTGTAAAATCATCCAAAAGCCCTTTATCTATGAGGTTTCGCTGAACTTCTGCTGCCAAAGTTGACTTACTTGGGAATGCTCGATTGACCAATTTTTGGGTCTCAAAGATGCTTCCTAAGTTGACTTGTGTGACCGCAATGGAGCGAGCGGAAATGGCATTTTCTAGTTGGCTGATATTCGCCTGAATGGATGGAGTAAAATCAATTTCCTCCTGGAAAACCACCGGTCCTTCAAATCTGAGTTGGCCTTCGTCTAAGAATAATTCCAGCTCGGCGATTGCCGGAAAGCTCCCAATGCTTTGGGCAGTTTCCTCTTCCCGGTTGGCCAACATTCCACTCATGAGTGTTTTGACTCCTTGGGAGTTTATCCATAATTTGCCCAAGTCATAGCTGAGAGCGGACTTGGAACCGATTAGATCCAGATAGGTAATCAATTCGGGATTGAGGTAGTGTCTGATGGCTTCCTCGACTACTGCAGAAGATTGGGAAATGATCAAAACGGGACCTAAAAATGAAAAGCTCCAAAGCCTTGTGTTGGAAGCATCAAAATATTCAAAAACCGGCTGGTCAGAGTATTTTCTTTCGGCAATTTTACTGTCTTTGGGGAGCTGCGATTTTAGCTCCTCCATTAGATCCGGACCGGAGCTATTTCCTGCAGAAAGGGTATAAAGCAGATCAAAACTATCAGCTCCAATGGAGTGGTAGCTTACGGTGAGGGTATTGCCGGAGAGTAATCGACTGATTTGTCCAGTTTGTCCAGTGAGGCTATCGAGTGTTTGGAGATGCGAGGAGATTTTTTGGAAAGCCGGGAAATTTTGAAAAATTTCCCAAGAGGGGTGCTCTACGAGGGCGTTCCAAGTAGCAGAACCTTGATCACTTTCAAAGACGAAGACTGCATCTTGACTGATGAGATCGAGAGATTTGACTTGTGGCTTGGCGAAGTAGTTGTAATACACCCAATAAGCCGCAATGCCACTAAATGTGATGAGGATTAAAATAAGTAAGCTTTTCCAGAGTTTCACAGGCGAATAGTCAAATCTAGGCAATCAAATAAAAACAAAACCCGGCTCCACAACCAGAACGTTCGGAGACCGGGTTTTATTCAAAGGTGAGATTAATTAGACAATTTGTCCAAAACACTCATAACTTCTTTGACATGTCCTCTTGAAGTCTCGAGGAGGTCTTTTTCTTCTTGATTCAGATCCAGCTCGATGACTTTTTCGATTCCATTTTTTCCGAGGATTACCGGTACTCCAAGATAGCAATCATCGATTCCATATTCTCCATCCAATTTGATACAAACCGGGAATACTCTTCGCTGATTTTTAAGAATTGCTTCGACCATTTGAGCGGCAGCAGATCCTGGCGCATACCATGCGGAAGTTCCCATTAATTTAACAAGCTCTCCACCACCAAACTTAGTACGCTCGATGATTGCGTCCAGTTTGTCTTTTGCGATCAATTCGGTCACCGGAATTCCCGCAACAGTGGTATATCTTGGTAGTGGCACCATGGTATCCCCATGTCCACCCATTAAGATTGCCTGGATTTCTTTAGCGGATACGTTCAATTCCTCCGCCAAAAATGCACGATATCTAGCCGTATCCAAAATCCCCGCCATTCCCATTACCTTGTTTCGGGGAAGTTTGGATGTCAGGTGAGCCTGATAAGTCATCACGTCCAATGGGTTAGATACTACAATAATGATAGCATTTGGGGAATGCTTGATCACATTCTCAGTAACTGATTTTACAATACCGGCATTGGTTTCGATCAAATCGTCCCGAGTCATTCCCGGCTTTCTAGGGAGTCCAGAAGTGATAACTACCACATCAGAATTGGCCGTTTTGCTATAATCATTTGTACTGCCTATGGTGCGGCTATCGTACTGATTGATGGGGGCTTTTTGCCAAATATCAAGGGATTTTCCTTCGGCTACACCTTCTTTGATGTCTACTAAAACAATTTCTTCGGCGATTTCGCGATAGGCCAAAACGTCTGCGCAGGTTGCGCCGACATTTCCAGCCCCTACTACGGTAACTTTGCTCATGATTATTTTTAGATTTATTTTTTGTAACTGCCTGAAAAGCGACGCTAAGTTAAGTAACAAAGGCAGGATTCGAAACCCGAGAGTGAATACTTTGTTTGGCGGTATGCATTTGGGATAAAAGTAAAAGAATACAGAGGACTTTTGCTTTATTCAAACATTTGTCTCAAGCTGAAAAAACCAAACGATTCCCGGTAGGAACGGAATAAACGCTGATTGTTTTCATTGTAATATTCTGACAGGGAAGTCATCATTTTAGCTTTTATTTTAGGGTTTGAATCGAAAATTTCTTGAATGACAAAATGCGGAATTACGATCAGATCCGCATCATCTGAGGTGACGAGTGCCGTGTAGGTTCTTTTTGCATTTTCCAGAAGAGAGTTTTCTCCAAAAGCCTCACCTCGGTTGATCTCTAATATGGTTTCGAAGTTATCCTTAATGTCAATCATCAAATTGACTTGACCTTTTTTCACTAGGTAAAGTGCCTGGCTGGGATCCTTGCTAAAAAAAACCACTTCATCCTTCTTGTATTTGCGCTGATGCATGGCAGGCAGGAATCGCACCATTTCCTTGTTTTTCAGTCGCTCAAAAAACTTAATCAATCTCAGAAAATCAAACATCTTTAGATCTTCCTCGGTGTAGGTCTTTGAAAAAGGGTTACGCATGGACTTTTTGTTTGAAGTAAATAATTTTCCTAGTGGAGGCGTCGTATTTGGCCCAATCCGCAATCCGGAGCCCGATTACCCAGGCGATTTTTCCTCCGGATACCAATACCTTGATTTTTGATTTCTGTGCCAATGGTATTTTCAAATCTATCAAAAAGTCCGATACCTTTTTACTGTTTTTCATGCCAAGGGGAATAAACCGATCCCCGATCACCCAGTTTCTGATCACCAAAGGGAATTCCAACTGTTCCAAATCAAGCATAGCATTGCTTCGGTGTGTGTCGAGAGTAGCCGGACTAGCTAATTTCAATAAATCATAACTGGTATCAGGCAAGTGGATTTCTATTTCATTTTCAGAAATCTCCATAGCCTTGAAATCTGGACCTTGAGGCATTAGGATCAATTCATCCCGGTCGAGATTTAATAAGTGAGTCGAGGATGAAAAAAGCTTTCCTACTTCACCGGATTTGGCGGCTTGATAAATAGACTCCGCTTGGTCCGAATTGAATCCAAAAGAACGAATCCAAAGGAAAATTAAACTCACAGCGCCGGGCATATTCATCACCTTTGATAGGGGTAAAAAAGAAGTGTCATCTTCTAGGCGGACTGTTTGTTCCAGCCATTGTTCATACAATCCCCCAAAGGCTCTTGTACTGTCTTTGATCCGGGTTAGACTGGTCAGTAAATTTTTCTTGGCTTCAGGCGTACTTCCATAGAGTTTTGGCAGCACCTCGAGTCTCAGCTTGTTGCGTTTGTAGTCCGTTTTTTGATTGGAGCTGTCCTCCCGCCACTTAATGTTATTCGATTGCGCAAATTCTTCCAATTCGTCTCGCGAAAAGACTAACAGCGGGCGAATCAAATGACCATTCCGTTCTGCCATTCCCTGCAGTCCGTCTAGCCCAGTACCTCGGAGGAGATTCAAAAAAACAGTTTCTATCTGATCATCCTCATGATGGGCAAGGATAATCCCGGCTAAGTTCCGAGCCTTGCGAAGGAATTCAAACCATTCGTAGCGCAGCTTGCGGGCAGCCATTTGAATAGAGATTTTCTGATCTTCCGCAAAAGTCCCCGCATCCACTCGCTTCAGATGAAATTCCAGGGATTTTTGTTCCGCCCATTTTGCCACAAATTTCTCATCTCCTTCGCTTTCCTTTCCCCGCAATTGAAAATTCACATGTGCCACTTCGAAAGAAAAACCAGATTCTAACAAAAGCTCACCCAATACCACACTATCCAGTCCACCACTGCAGGCTAGTAAATAGGTTTTATTAACATCCAAAAGGTTCTTTTGACGTATATGGGCTTTAAAGGCTGTGATCATTGATCAAAAATAGCTTTTTCTACTAATTTTGCCCACTGTTGATCCATCATGAAAAATCCGGTCCTCTTTTTATCCTTCATTTTGCTGCTTCTCTCCGAAAACACCTTTTCGCAGAGCGGGCAGCGTCGAGATGCTTCTGCTCCCGCGGGACAGACTGGGGGGAGCAATCAGTTGGAAATCATAAGAGCAGATTCTTTGAAAGGAGCGATGGGTTTTCAGCGGCTGTACGGGGATGTGAAAATGAAAAACCAAAGTACGCTCATCAATTGTGATTCGGCACATTTTTACCGGGCCTTAAATGTCGCCAAGCTCTATGGCCGGGTATTCATCGAGGACTTGGAGGATTCGGTGACGACTCGAAGTGCTTATGCCGACTATAACGGAAATACCAAACTGGCCAAACTCCGAACCAATGTGGTCATGACCAATGGAGAAACTTCCTTATATACGGATTATTTGGATTTTGATCGGGCGGCCAATGTGGCGGTTTATTTCAATGAGGGGAAGGTAGTCGATACGACCAATGTGCTCACCAGTTTTAGAGGGCGATATGAGGTGAATTTAGAGCGAATTACCTTTAACGAAGATGTGATTTTGGTCAATCCGGACTATACGATGAAGACCAATCATCTGGTCTATATGACAATTCCCAAAACGGCCGAAACCAAAGGTTTGACAAATCTGGTGGCTGAAGATGGAACCACGCTGGATGCTCAAAAAGGAAGCTTTTACGATACCCAGAAGAAGCAATTCCGATTTTTTGAAGGAATGGTAGATACGGAGAATAGCCGGGTAAAAGCAGATGAATTAATTTATCGGGAACTCGATGCTTACTATGAGGGAAAAAACCGGGTGGCTGTATTGAACAAAGAGCGGGAGGTGGAAATCTTCGGCGACCTGGGAAAATATTGGGAAGACCGAGGATACAGCGAAGTCATTGGAAATGCCTTGGTGAGAAAATACTTTGAGAAAGACACCCTTTTTATGATAGCCGATACCCTGATTTCTCAGGATAGAGAAGGGGATTCACTTAAATTTCTGAAAGCCTTCCGATCCATTAGTCTTATTAAATCAGACATGGCGGGGATTTCGGATTCCTTGGTTTATAATTATTCCGACTCATCCATTCAGCTGTTTAATGATCCGGTCATTTGGAATCAAAAGAATCAGATTTCAGCGGATTCTATGGTTTTTTACATCGTCAATGAGGAATTGGAGCGGGCCATTATGAAAGAGAAAGCATTTTCGGTCATGACCGATACGCTGGCAAATTTTAATCAGATGAAAGGAAGGAAGATGACCGCATTTTTTGGAGAGGGAGAAATTAGGCAGCTTTTAATAGAGGGAAATGGGGAGTCGCTGTATTATGCACTGGAAGGAGACACACTAAATCAAGGAATCAACCGAACACTTTCTGCTACGATTAGGTTAAACTTCCAAGACGGTGCGGTACGACGAGTCAACTACGGGGTGAAACCTGATGGTAGATTTATACCGATTCAAGATACAGACGAAAAAACTACCCGCCTGGAAGGCTTCCAATGGAGAGAGGAAGAAAAGCCCAGCATGGAGGATATTTTTGCTTGGCGAATAGTGGATGAAATTGATTTAGATCAAAAAAATCTATTTGATATTCCCAATGTCAGGCTTCGAATGCCGACTGAGGAAGAGATGGAAAAAACCCTACAAAAACGTCTTTTAAAACTCGAAAACAGTAGTTTCAAAAAGCTTCCAGTTAGAATCAAAGGGGCAAACGACCAAAGCCAGAAAAAATTTTAAGAAGGTTAACAACAATTAACCGCATTTTTTCGCTCAGAGGCTATCCAAGAGTTAATTTTGTCCGTATATTGTTTTTATATAGTAGAAAAATCAAAGGGCTTATAGATTAAAACTTTACATGAACAAAATTTTCAAACTTTTCACATGGCTTATGCTGTCACTTCCATTTATGGTGGAAGCGCAGGATATTCGTGTATTAAGTGAGAATCTGGAGTTTGTAGGAGATATCGGGTCCTCGCAGCGAAAGAGTATTTTGATTCAAAATGAGTCTGATCGCGCCAAAACATTTTACCTCAAGAATATTCGTGGAAGTATCGGGTCCTCCCAAAACATGAAAATCTGTGTGGGAGAGCAATGTTTTGATGTCAAAAGGGATCTGGCCAAAGTGAAATTGACGATGGAGCCTGGCGAAATCATCACCGATGTCTATGTGGAGTTTTCATTGGGAATAGCAGAGACAAGGGGAAGTTTTGATTTGTTCTTTGTCAATGTGGATAATATCCGCGATGCATTTTTGGTGGAGGCCCAGTACGATGTAACCAATCCCGAAAGAAAGGTAGATGAATTTGATTACGAAGCGCTTTCCTTGAGTGATGTATATCCCAATCCTAGTAATCGAGTGGCTCATTTTGATTACTTGATAAAAAACAGGTCAGCAGTGGCCAAAATCTCGATCAATAGCTTTATAGGAAATCCAGTCGCAGAATATGAGTTGGATCCTGAGCGGACTACCCTTCAGGTCAATGTCTCGGATTTGAACCCTGGAGTATATTTTTACACGCTTTTTGTGGATAATAAAAATATTGTCACAAAAAAACTCGTTGTGAAGAAGTAGATCGAACCTCTCATCTATCCGTTTGAATACCAATTAATATCCCGTATATTTGCGGTCTTGAAAATGAACATGCGCTTACCCATCCTTTCTTTATTATTTATTTCTCTTCTAGTTGCTTCCTGTGGGCCTTTTAGCAAGCTTGAAAAAAGCACCAATTGGGAAGAACTCTATGAAGGAGCGAATGATTACTACCAAAATGGGGAGTACAATAAGGCTATTATTCTCTATGATAAAGTATTACCCGTCATCAGAGGAAGTGAAAAAGCCGAATTAGCGGATTACAATTATGCCAACTGCCATTTCAAAACCAAGCGGTACATTGAGGCAGCAGGATATTTTAATAACTTCTATCGGACCTATAACCGAAGTCCTTTGGCAGAAGAGGCTCTTTTTATGAATGCCTATGCCTTGTATCTGGATTCTCCCGATTACAATTTGGATCAACAAAGTAGCCAAGAGGCGGTCGCTGCGATTCAGCAATTTGTAATTCAGTTTCCCGGATCAGCTAGTTATGAGCGTGCCATGGAAATGCTGGAGGATTTGGAATCGAGATTTGAAGAGAAAGCCTACCAGGAAGCCACCATGTATTATCGCTTGAAGGACGGTTTATTTCCGGGAGAATTCCTCATGGCTTGTATTGTCAATTTTCAAAACTTTGCCAGAGACTATCCCGAAAGTGAATACAACGAAGAACTGGCCTACAAGCTGGTCGAAGTAAGTGCTACTTTCGCCAAAAACAGTATTTTCAATAAAAAAGAAGAGCGATTAAATGAGTCTTTGAACTTTGCCTCAAACTTTTATCGAAAATATCCCGATAGTAAGTTTGTCTCCGAGGTAAAGAAATACGAAGCTGCATCCAAAGAAGAGCTTACCACACATCTTGAACTGAAAAAACAATACGCAGAGCGGGAAGCGGCACAGGAAAATCAAGCCGAAGAAGTAATCGAAAACAACTAGAAATTAACAAACGAATAAATAAAATGGCAATCAATCCATCCATCATTACGCGAGATCTAGAAAAAATAGCCGAACCTACCGGCAATATCTACGAATCCATCCATGTGATCGGACAGCGTGCAAAGCAAATTTCTTCTAACTTAAAAGAAGAATTGAACACAAAATTGTCTGAATTTGCCTCTACGGTGGATAATTTGGAAGAGGTCTTCGAAAACAAAGAACAAATCGAAATCTCCAAGTTTTATGAGCGAATGCCAAAGCCTTCTACCTTGGCTCTGGAAGAATTTATCGAGGGAAAAATCTACCACAGATTCCCTGAGCAAGAATCAGAACAATAAAAATGAACCTTCAAGGGAAGCGGATAATTTTAGGTGTGACTGGCAGTATTGCCGCCTACAAATCCGCTCATCTTGCCCGTTTATTGATCAAAGCAGGAGCAGAAGTGCAAATCATTATGAGCGCTTCTGCTCTTGATTTTATTACCCCATTGACGCTGTCGACACTATCCAAGCGACCCGTTCTTCATCAATTCCAAAAAGATGAGACAGGCGTTTGGAATAATCATGTGGAATTGGGCCTTTGGGCAGATCTTTTTTTAATCGCCCCCCTGAGTGCAAATACCCTGGCAAAACTTGCCCATGGCATCTGCGATAATTTGCTTACTGCTACTTATCTTTCCGCTCGATGTCCGGTAATGCTCGCTCCTGCGATGGATTTGGATATGTATCAGCACCCATCAGTTCGGGCTAATTTGGGTCGTGTCCAGTCTTTTGGAAATCAAGTTTTGGATGCAGAATCGGGCGAATTGGCCAGTGGATTGTCAGGTCAGGGGCGAATGATGGAGCCGGAACACATCTTGGAGCAAGTGGCGTTTTTTTTTAGGAAAAAAGGGGATTTTCAGGGTAAAAAAGTTCTTCTTACCATGGGGCCTACCCAAGAATCCATCGATCCGGTTCGCTTTATCAGCAATCACTCCAGCGGAAAAATGGGCTATGCTCTTGCAGAAGCCTTCCTGGAGAGAGGAGCTGAGGTTTTTGTAGTCTCCGGGCCGGTTTCCATTGAGGTAGCCAAAGAGAAGTTTCACTGGCAAGATGTGCTTTCTGCCCAATCCATGTACGAAGCTGCTGCCGCTTTGCACTCCCAAGCTGACATTGTGGTATTTGCCGCTGCAGTAGCAGACTATGGTCCACAGGAAGTTGCCGCCGAAAAAATCAAAAAGGACGATGACGAAATGAGCATCTCGCTCAAAAAAAATATCGATATCGCTTTTACCTTGGGTCAATCCAAAAAAGCCGGACAAATTCATGTCGGATTTGCCTTGGAGACAGAAAATGAGGAGAAAAACGCGAAAGGCAAACTGGAAAAGAAAAATTTTGACCTGATTGTTCTTAACTCAATGAAAGAAACCGGGGCAGGTTTTCGTTTGGATACCAACAGAGTGCATTTGTTTCATCGAAATGGAAAAAAAGTAAGTAGTGCCGTAGAGCGGAAGGACTCGATAGCAGCCCTTATTTTGGATGAAATCAAAAAGCACGACAACTGGAAGCAAGCCTGATAATTTCTCTTATTTTTAGGATATGAAAAAATGGATCATTTCCTTTTTATTGTTGACTGTAGCGGAAGTTTGCCTTTCGCAGGAGTTGAATTTTACCGTCATTATCAATAGTGACCGGGCGAGAATCCAAAATACCGATGTGTTTAACCAAATGAAAAGCTCCTTTGAGCAATTTTTAAATGGGAGATCGTGGACTTCAGATGAGTTTAGACCTGAGGAGCGAATCAAGGGAAATCTGTTGATTACTATCAATGAAGTCCCCCAAGTTGGAACCTACTCTGCGACAGTTCAAGTCCAGGTAGTCCGACCCATTTACGGCACCAATTACGAGTCCTTGATATTCAACTTCGCAGACAGGAACTGGAGTTTTGATTACATCGAATCTCAGCCCTTGGAATTTAACCGCTTTTCTTTTTTAAATAATATCAGTTCTCTTTTGGCTTTTTATGCCAATATTACCTTAGGCTTGGATTATGATACCTTTCAGGAAAATGGAGGCGATGAGTTTTTTGCAATCGCCAATGATATCGTAAATAATGCTCAGCAATCCGGAAGAGCGGGTTGGACTCAGAGTTCCTCAGATCAGAGAAGTCGCTATTGGTTGATTAATAATATTTATACGTCTTCCGTATTTTCGGCCATTCGGGAAGCTTATTATCTCTACCATCGGCAGGGCTTGGATATCCTGCAGGTTCAGCCCGAAAAGGCCTATGAAAACATTGTTAAAGCCATTCGGATTGTTTCCGAAGCCAATGATGCTCAGCCCAATGGGATTTTGACTATTACTTTCATGGATGCTAAAGGAGAGGAAATTTCCAAAATCCTAAAAGGAGCTCCACTCGAACTCCGAACCGAGGCCGTAGAGTTGCTCCTCAAAGTAGATCCAAATAATGCCAGAATGTATAACGAACTTCTGAGAAGCTAACTTGATTTTTTAGCTTTGTATCACTTCCAATAATTGTATGCTAAAGTCTCTGAGTATTTCCAATTACGCCTTGATCGATCAACTGCACATGCAGCCAAGTCCAGCATTGAGTATGATTACAGGAGAAACCGGAGCCGGAAAATCCATTATGCTAGGCGCGGTGGGATTGCTTTTGGGAAATCGGGCGGATACTAAAGTCCTGCTTCATGAGGATCAGAAATGTATCATTGAAGGCATTTTTGAAATAGGGAATTATGGATTGAAAGCTTTTTTTGAATCTGAAGAGCTGGACTATGATCAAACCTGTATTATCCGACGGGAAATCAGCCCAAGTGGCAAGTCTCGGTCCTTTGTCAATGACACTCCCGTCTTATTGGACCGGCTCAAAGTCCTCGGAGCCCGACTCATGGATATCCACTCCCAGCATGACACCCTACAGCTAGCCGAGGGACAATATCAGTTGGGATTGATCGATGCATTTTCTCAGAGTACTGCCGAGCTTGAAGCTTATCAAACTGCCTATAAAACCTACAAAAAGGAGTTGAAATCCTTTGAACAGTTAAAAGCAAAAGCGTTGGATCTGCAAAAAGAGGCCGATTTCAATCAGTTTCAATTGGACGAGTTAAGTGTGTTGGCACTGCAGAATGGAGAGCAGGAAGAGCTGGAGTCTTCTCAGGAAATCCTAGAAAATGCCGAGGAGATCAAACTCAAAATCAACGAGGTGATTGACTTATTCGAGGGAGAGCAAATTGGGATATTTCAGGGCTTGGGGCAGATTCAGCAGAGTCTTCAACAGCTTTCCCGTCTAGCACATAAATTTCAGCCTTACCAAGAGCGATTCCAGGCTGCATGGATTGAGCTCAAGGATTTGCTGGAAACCTTAGGAGATGAGGACAGTCAAGTGGAAGTGGACTTCGAAAAACTGGAAGAAACCCGAGACCGACTGAGCAAAATCTATCAGCTTCAAAAAAAGCACGGAGTGAATTCGGTGGAGGGATTGATTCAAATCGAGCAGGATTTGGCGGATAAAGTATTCCAATTCCAGAATTTGGATGAAAGTCTGGATAAAGCTGAGAAGCAATTGAGAGAGGCAGAAAAAAGTGTGCGAGAAAAAGCAGAGAAATTGAGTAAGCGAAGAAACGCTAGTTTTTCTTCTTTTGAAAAATCCCTAAAAGAATTACTTATCGGATTGGGGATGGAAAATGCCCAAGTGAAAATTGATCGTAAAGAAATCCCGGCCTCTTCCTCAGGTATCGACGAAATTGAGTTTCTTTTTACAGCCAATAAAGGGTCCCAGCCTCAGCCGCTTAAAAAAGTAGCTTCGGGAGGGGAGTTTTCCCGTTTGCTCTTTGCGATCAAATACTTAATGGCAGATAAAATGGCATTGCCGACCTTGATTTTTGATGAAATCGATACGGGGATTTCAGGGGAAGTTGCCCTTCAGATGGTCCGAATGATGAAAGAAATTGCAAGACAGCATCAGGTCATTTGTATTACCCATTTGCCTCAAGTCGCTGCCAAAGGTGATTTGCATTATTTTGTGTACAAGGACAATGCATCCGAAAAAACCATCAGTAAAATCAAGCAACTCAGCGAATCCGAGCGGATTGATGAGCTGGCAAAAATGATTGCAGGCGCCAAACCTTCTGCATCAGCGCTTGCTAGTGCGAGGGAGCTTCTGGCCAGTTAAAGGCTGTGAATCCCAAAATTTCCTTATTTTTACCCAGAATTTTTGACAACAATCAAATAAGCCATATGCCAGAAAATTTGCTCAAAGGAAAAGTCGGAATCATCACAGGTGCCCTGGATGAGAATTCAATCGCTTGGAAGACAGCGCTCAAAGCTAAAGAACAAGGTGCCCGTTTTGTCCTAACCAATGCTCCGATCGCCATGCGAATGGGGGCAATCAATGAATTGGCAGAAGAATGCAACACCATCGTCATCCCTGCCGATGCGACAGTGCTGGAGGATATCGAAAAACTTTACGCTGAAGCAAAGGAATATTTGGGTGGAGACTTTGATTTTCTTTTACACTCTATCGGGATGTCTCCAAATATTCGCAAGGGAAGAAGCTACGGCGATCTGAATTACGACTGGGCGATGAAATCATATGATGTTTCGGCGATTTCTTTCCATAAAATGATGCAGGTAGCTGAGAAGATGGATGTGATGAAAGAATGGGGATCCATCGTTGGTTTGTCTTACATTGCCGCCCAGCGAGTATTTCCTTTTTATACCGATATGGCAGATGCCAAGGCCCTTCTGGAAAGTATCGCTAGAGGATATGGCTATAGATTTGGAAAGCTGAAGAAAGTCCGTGTAAATACCATTTCCCAATCTCCCACAAAAACGACAGCTGGAACCGGAATCGGAGGGTTTGATTCGTTCTTCAATTTTGCTGAGTCCCTTTCCCCACTTGGAAATGCCTCGGCAGATTCTTGTGCAGACTACATCGTTACGATGTTTTCCGACCTGACGAGAATGGTGACCATGCAGAATCTTTTCCACGATGGGGGCTATTCCTTCACGGGAATTTCTGAGGACATCATGGAAAAATTCAAAGATCTGTAAAGGAAAATTTTCCCAGAATAAATCGAAGTCCGGTTCTAAATCCGGACTTTTTTTATGCACCCATCCCAAAGTGATTTTTTCCTTTTACTTTTTCTCCTAACTTATTGTTTCTTATCAGCCATCAACTTATGTCAATTCAAAAATTTATCCTGACGCTGCTTTTGGCAGCTGTTACTTTTCAGGGAATTTCCCAGATTATGCCTGCCCCTGACCGATCGGAAGGGGGTGGACCCTATGACAAATTAATCATCCGCGGAGTGACCTTGATTGACGGGACGGGTGCGCCACCGATCGGGCCTGTGGATATCGTGGTCGAAAAAAACCGGATCGTTCAGATTCAGTCGGTAGGCTATCCTGGCTTGCCGATCAATGAAGACCGAAGGCCAAAGGCCGACGAAAACACCAAAGAGCTAGATTTGGAAGGACATTATCTACTTCCAGGATTGGTTGATATGCATGGGCATATCGGAGGAAGTGGACAGGGAACTCCCGCAGAGTACGTATTTAAGCTATGGATGGCGCATGGAGTGACTACTGTGCGAGATCCATCTGCGGGAAATGGATTGGATTGGGTTCTAGATCACAAACGAAAATCACAAGAAAATTCGATCACAGCGCCCCGAATCTTGGCCTACACCTCATTTGGACAAAGAGCTGAAGATCCGATCACCACTGCGGAGCAAGCCAAAGCTTGGGTCAATGAAAATAAAGCCAAAGGTGCGGATGGAATTAAGTTTTTTGGAGCGAATCCCGAAGTCATGGAGGCTGCGATTTCAGAGAATAAGCGAATCGGTTTGCGATCAGCTATGCACCACCAACAAATGGATGTGGCACGATGGAATGTCCTTCATTCGGCAAGAGCGGGATTGACCTCAATGGAGCACTGGTATGGATTACCAGAGGCGCTTTTTGAAGACCGGACCATTCAGGACTTTAGACTGGATTACAATTATCAGAATGAGCAACACCGCTTCGGTGAAGCGGGCAAGTTGTGGAAGCAAGCTGCTGCTCCTTACTCTGATCATTGGAATGCGGTAATGAACGAACTTCTAGAGTTGGACTTTACTCTTGATCCTACTTTTAATATTTACGAAGCCAACCGTGACCTCATGCGGGCCCGTACTCAAGAGTGGCATCAGGTCTACACGCTGCCTTCGCTGTGGCGATTCTATGCGCCTAGTCGGCAATCTCATGGCTCCTATTGGTTTGACTGGACCACGGAGGAGGAAGTACAATGGAAGGAAAACTACCGGCTCTGGATGACCTTTGTCAATGAGTATAAAAATCGAGGCGGACGAGTGACTGCAGGTTCTGACTCGGGCTTTATCTATCAATTGTATGGTTTTGCGTTTATCCGTGAGTTGGAATTACTCCGAGAAGCGGGATTTCATCCGCTCGAAGTCATTCGGTCAGCGACAATGTATGGTGCAGAGGCTTTGGGAATGGACAAGGAAATCGGTACGGTGGAGGTAGGGAAGCTTGCTGATTTTGTGATTTTGGAAGAAAATCCACTTCAGAATCTCAAAGTTTTATATGGAACTGGGACCATTCGAATCGACGAAAACAATCAACCCATCCGGGTAGGTGGGGTCAAATTTACCGTAAAAGACGGCATTGTCTATGATGCCAAAAAGCTTTTGGAAGATGTGAAAACCATTGTGGATCAGCATAAAGAAAGAGAAAATGCAAAAATAACCCAACCTGGGTTAGATTGGTAAAAAGCAGTTTTTTAACCCGTATCGATATGCCAAAAATCAAAGTAAATGGAGTAAACCTCCACTATCTCGAAAAGGGCTCTGGAAATGAGATTATTGTTTTTTCTCATGGCTTATTGTGGAGTCACCACATGTTTGTGGCCCAAATCGAGGAATTGTCCAAGTCTTATCGTGTGATCGCCTACGATCACCGAGGGCAGGGAGAAAGTGAGGCAATTCCACCCTTTGATATGGAAACGCTCACTGAGGATGCGGCTGAGCTGATCGGGGAGCTATGCGATGAGCCGGTTCATTTTGCAGGATTATCTATGGGAGGATTTATCGGAATGAGGCTCGCCTCCAGACATCCAAAACTAATTAAAAGCTTGATTCTGATGGAAACTTCCGCCAATGCAGAGCCTGTCGAAAACTTACCCAAATATAAAACGCTCAATGGCATAGTGAAATGGATGGGAGTCATTAGCCCTGTAGCCCGCAAGGTGATGAAAATTATGTTTGCCGAAAGTTGGCTGGAAGATAAAGCCAATAAGAAAAAGGCGGCTTATTGGCAAAAGCAGATGATGAAAAATAAACGGAGCATTTCTGGTCCGGTAGAGGGAGTGATTTACCGAAAAGGAGTCGAGTCAGAGTTGGCGCAAATCCATTGTCCTACCTTGGTTATAGTCGGGGATGAAGATGTGGCGACTAAGCCTGAGAAGGCCAAATTCATCCAAATGGGAATTGCAGACGCCAAGCTTCACCGAATTGCAGGTGCCGGCCACAGCAGCTGTATCGAGAAGCCCGAAGAAGTCAATCATTTGATCTTGGATTGGCTAGAAAAGCAAACTTGATTAGTTTGAACTGATAGAACAAAAAAAGCGATCCAAAACACTGGATCGCTTTTTTCATGGGTAATTCCAATCTATTGAGCTTGAAAAACCCGCACATAATCCACAATCATATGTTGGGGGAAAGTTGTGTTGGCATTGGGTGACCCTGGCCAGTTTCCTCCCACAGCAACATTCATGATGAAAAAGAAGCTTCGCCGAAATTCATCCAATTGAGCAGGTGTGATATCAATTTCATGGTAGACTTCATTATCGATAAACCAACGGATTTTAGTTGCATCCCATTCGATACTGAATACATGAAATTGGTCCGCTAAGGTGCCGTTGGATAGGGATTTTTCTCCTCCAAACTGGGCATATGAGCCATCATTAGACCAATGCACGGTGCCATGAACGGTATTTTCCCGACCACTGCCCCCGATCATTTCCATAATATCAATTTCTCCACAGGCAGGCCATCCTTCTGTTTCAAAGTTGGAACCCAGCATCCATAATGCAGGCCAAAGTCCTTGACCACGGGGCATGACAGCTCGGAAATCTATTCGTCCGTATCTGAATTGCTGTTTTCCCATGGAAATAATCCTGGAGGAGGTATAATCACTTCCATTGAATGACTCTTCTTTTGCGGTGATGATGAGGTGACCATCTTGAAAAGAAGTGTTTTGAGAGCGATAATATTGGAGTTCATTGTTTCCCCAGCCGTTTTGCCCTGTGCCAGATTCATGACTCCAGTTTGCTGGGTCTAGGCTATTTCCATCAAAGTCATCTTCCCAGACCAAGGTCATTCCATCGTAGCTTTCTGGAGAAGTGTATCCTGTTGTCGGAATGGCAATTTCGGTTTGAGTGTTGTCTGTTCCTGGATTACTGGGGTCTTCAGTCCCACATCCAGAAAAAAATAACAAGCAGGCGGAAAAGAGGAGGTAGTTTAAAGTTTTCATGGTTGTCAGCAGGTATAAAAAAACCTTCTGCATGTGTCCGATGATCAGGCACATGCAGAAGGAAGAAATTGATTGTTTATTCTGAGATTAACTTAAAAGTCCACCAAATTTCATCTTGGATTTCGATGTGTAAAGTCATTCTTCTGACACCATCCTCATCCGTTAAGCTGGCTACTTGATACGTTACATCATCCGGTACATCCACATTTGGTAGTTCTCCACCATTCACCACTTTAGGAAGTGCCACGTGAGCTCCTTCACCGATCAGCCTCAAGGTTTCCCCGTCAAATTCAAAACTATAATCACCTGATCCGTCATGTGGAGCTACCGGAGTACCACAGCTATCACTGTCAACTCCTTGCCAAGATTCAAGCCAAGTCTGATCTCCCATTTCGATAGAGAAGCTGCCATCTGCTCCAAAAGTATAGACATCATCAAAGAAACAAGCTCTCGTTGTCACATCATCTGCAGAACTTGAGAAAAACTCGGTGCTTCCTGGGTTAGGTCCAACTGAAAATGCGCCAGCTACTGGCTCCATTTGCCAATCACCCGCTACATCGGAGGCCGGCTCAGGATCTTCTCCAGCTTCACCCGAGATCAAAAGGAAATCCCACCATACTCCGTCTCCAGCTTCGATTCTAAGTGTCATTCTGCGAGTATCGCCGTCTTGGGTTTGTTCTGCAATAGTGTACGTGATTTGATCAGCTACTGCAGCACCTTGAGAAATTTCCCCTTCATTGTTTACTTTGGCCAATCCTACATGGGCACCTTCACCAATAAGGGTCAACTCCGTGGAGGTGTAAGTATAAGAATATGTCCCCGCTCCATCAAAAGGCGCTACAGGCGTACCGCAACGGTCAGCATCCACTCCTTGCCATGTTTCTAGCCAAGTGGATTCTCCCATTTCGATTTCGAAAGAGCCATCAGTATTGAAAGTGTAAGTATCATCATAAAAGCAATCTCTAAGTGCTACATCGGCATCCGAAATCTGATACCATTCCGAACTTCCAGGTGCAGGACCTACTTTCAAAGAACCAGCTACTGGCTCCAATGACCAAACACCCGAGATATCAAACGCCGGAGTGGCGGAGGATACTGTAAAAGATACGTTATCAGAACTTTCATTTCCATTGGTATCGGTAACTGTAACATCCAAGTTGTATTCCCCAGCTTCAAATCCTCCAGGTATTTCGATCGTCACGGTTTGATTGTCACCGGTCAGTTCTTCTGAACCTGAAGTGACATTTTCTCCGTCTCGGGTGATGGAATAATTGAGATTAGATAAGGCACTAATCGAGCTTCCATCTATTCCGTCAGAAACTTCGATCTCGATTCTAAAATCTTCGCCTTCTGTGGTACCACTGGTAATACTTCCCAGGTCTAAAGTTGGCGGTGTGTCGATAACATCCACATCCGCAAATCCGTTGTCGCAACTCCAAACGATCAGGAGTGCAAACAAAGCCATTGTTGAGTTTAAAATTAATTTTTTCATAGAGTTTATATTTTACCACAATGTCAACGCTTACCTTATAAATCCCAAAAATCTTACCTCTTCATCTTTTCATCTTTGTTCAACTCATAATACATCAAAATTTCATCAATTGAATCAAAAAATTGTGTAGAAGTGAATATTTGGGCATTTTCACTTTTATTATTTTTCACAAATTGAATTTTAGGATTTCTCAATGTCTCAAATCAAATTGAAAACTAGGTATTTGCTCTGCTGGCTCTCTGTAGTACTGCTTTTTCTCGGGACCTGTCCAATCGCAGTGTTGATGGCCCAAAATCAGGATAATTTCAAAGGGTTGCCATTCATTACCAATTATGGTCCAGAGCGATATAAAGCCGGGATCCAAAATTGGGATATCATTCAAGATGGAAGGGGCGCGCTTTTCGTTGCCAATAATTTAGGTCTGTTGGAATTTGATGGGGAAAACTGGAATCGATATGGGTTAAATAATACCAAGGTCCGGTCGGTACTTTTAGGTTCAGACGGCAATATCTATGTTGGAAGTCAGGCTGATTTTGGGTTTTTGTCCTCTGATGCCAAGGGGAAATTGATTTATACTTCACTCGCGGATAGCTTACCTGCGGCTACTCGAGGATTTGATGAAACGTGGAAAATTTTTGAAATCGAAGGGGATATTTATTTCTGCACATTTGAGCGGATATATGTCTATGATGGCAGGGAAACCGGAGCCTTTGAAGCTGAAAATCGCCTAGAGATTTCTTTTAAAGTAGATAACCTGCTGTATTCCTATGTCGTCGATCAAGGCTTGACATTATTCAACGACGGAAAATTTGAGCTTGTCCAAAATGGCGACTTTTTCAAGGATAAACGGATTTCCTCCATTATGAAATATGATAATCAGCAATTGATGATTACCACATTTGAGCATGGAGCATTTTTGTATAATGGTACCGTAAAACCGTTTCAGTTTAAAGGGGATTTTTGGCGAAATGAATTTTTAATCAATCATGCGACTCGATTGCGGAATGGGAATATCGCCATTGGAACTCAAAATGCGGGGCTATTTATTATCTCCAAAGAAGGAAACAGACTCCTTCATCTATCTAAGGAGGAAGGCTTGCAAGATCTTACGATCAACTACATCTATGAAGACAACTATGATGGGCTTTGGTTGGCAAAAAACAATGGACTTTCTCGGGTGGATTTGAATTCCCCATTTACGTTTATTGATGATCGGATGGGGATTTCGGGTGCAGGATATACCGCTTTGAAAAGTGAGGAATTGGTTTATTTAGGCACTAATAATGGACTTTTTGTTTGGGAAAATGATCAAATCGAACCGATAAAAGGGATCGATGGGCAGGTCTACAACATCCAAAGAATAAAGGGACGGATTTTGGTGGGGCACAATAATGGAACCTATTATTTGGATGGTAAAACTGCCGTCAAAATCCATGATGAAAATGGGGCTTGGCTGTTCCGATCGATTCCCGGAGAATCCAATCTACTGATTCAGGGAACCTACACCGGATTGAATCTTTTTGAATGGTCTGGGAGTGATTTGTTATTCAAACAGAAAATTGAGGGCTTCGGAGAATCCTCCCGTGTGATGGAGTTTGATGGAGAATACCTCTGGGTAGCTCATGGATACAAAGGGATTTTTAAGCTTAAATTTTCGCCAGACTATACCCAAGTAACCGAAAGCAAGCTTTATAATAATCAAGATGGATTGCCCACCAATGTCTTGAATAATGTATTTAAGATATCCAATCAATTATTATTTACTGCAAATGCTGGGTTTTACGATTACAGTGTGGATCAGGATCGTTTTGTCCCCAACGATGAATACAATGAGTTGATTGATCCGGGGGCCATGCTGGTAGATATGGAAGCAGATGAAGTCGGCAACGTGTATTTTATTGAGCAGAATATGTTGGGATTAATCAAACCGCAGCCCAATCATCAGCAAATCGTACATACCGCTCCTTTTAATAAAATCCGCAGGCTATGGAATGATGATTTGGCCAATATCATGGTCTTGGATAATCAACACATCCTCATCGGTGGAAAGCAAGGCTTTATTCATTATTCGCCTCAGCTTGATATTCCTCAGGAGGTGGAAACCCAAATCCTTTTCAGTGAAATATCCTCTCAAGGCGTACAAGACTCTATTTTGTTCTTGGGAAATAAATTTTCATCCACCAAGTCCGCACCTAATTTTGAGACCGTCCTGGATTATGCGCAGAACTCGATTTCTTTCGAATATGCTGCTCCGCATTTCGAAAGTGAAGAAGAAGTCACCTATCAATTTAAACTCGAAAATTATGATGTGGACTGGTCGCCTTGGAGTCTGGAAAACCGGAAAGAATATACCAATCTCCGCGAAGGAGAATATTCATTTCAAGTGCGCGCACGGGATATATTTGAGCGGGAAACCGAGCCCGCCACATTTACTTTTGAGATCAAGCCACCCATATATCGCTCATTTTTCGCCTATGTTTTTTACACTTTAGGTGGTGGATTCTTACTTTTTCTGGGCTTTCGGTGGTTGGATAAGCGACATCAACAGGCCCAATCCAAATTAAAGGAAGAGCAAGACCGGGTATTGGAAATCAAGGATAATGAAATTGAGACCATCACTCAGCGGACTGAGGAAGAGATTATTCAATTAAAAAATGAAAAGCTTCAAAATGAAATAGAGCACAAAAATCAAGAGCTGACTTCCTCGGCCATGCATTTGATCCAAAAAAACCAACTGCTCAACACCATCAAAAGTACGCTTAAAAATCTTTCGAAAGATGAAAGAACAAAACAGATCAATACCCAGCTGGGTAAGTTGATTAAGTCCATCGACAAGGATTTGGACGGTGGAGGGGAGTGGAGTCAGTTTTCTGAAAATTTTGACCAGGTTCATGGCAATTTCATTACCCGGCTCAAAGAAAAATATCCAGACTTGACTCCACAAGAAATCAAATTCAGTGCATACATCCGGATGAACCTCAATACCAAAGAAATCGCCAACCTACTCGGTATATCCGTACGTGGAGTGGAAATAGGTCGGTACCGAGTTCGAAAAAAATTGAAACTGGAGCGAAAAGATAACTTAAGCGATTTTTTGTTGAGATTTTAGCCTTTGAGCAGCTTAAAGCCTGTTTTTTGAATAGCGTTTGGCTGGCTTTTTCCTAGGTAAGGAAAATAATTTTTAGAAAAATGAACAGGAACGTAAACTTTTTCCTGTTTTTAAATGTATATACATTAAATTCACTTGTAGATGATGATGATGAGACTGGAAGAAGCCATAAAGCAAAAAGAATTTAAAGATCCCTACAACAAGTTGGTGGTCAATCTGCTTTATACGCATAGCTATTTGGTGACTGCCCAAAACAGTTTGTTTAAACCCTACGATCTTTCGCCAGAACAATACAATGTGCTTAGGATCTTGAGGGGACAAAATGGAAAGCCCTTAACTGTATCTTCCATACAAGACCGTATGCTGAATAAAATGTCCAATGCCTCACGATTGGTAGAAAAGCTAAAAACCAAGGAACTGGTACAGCGGGTAGAATGCCCTAAAGATCGGAGGCAAGTGGATGTCAGTATTACGGAAAAAGGTAACCAAGTCTTGAGCGAACTTGAAAAGCAAGTTTCAGATTTCAACCACTTAATTATCAACTTGAGTGAGGCAGATGTAAATCAATTGAATGTTCTTCTTGACAAATTGAGGGGATAAAAAAATTTACCTGAACAAATGTCTAGACATGAAATGTTAAAACACATATAAATCAAATTTAAAACTAAACACAAAACAAATTATGAGCACTACTAAATGGACTATCGACCCTACTCACTCTGAGGTTTCTTTCAAAGTAAAACACTTGGTGATTTCTACCGTGACGGGTTATTTCAAGAAATTTGAAGGAGCAGCAGAAAGCACTTCAGAAGATTTTGACGGAGCTACAGTTTCCTTCTCAGCTGATATTGACAGCATCGACACCAATCAAAAAGATCGTGACAATCACTTGAAGTCTGCGGATTTCTTCGATGCAGAAAATCATCCTAAATTGAAGTTCGAAGGTAAAATCGCTAAGAACGGTGGAGACTATAAATTAATCGGAAATCTTACCATGCGCGAAACTACCAAAGAAGTAGAATTGGATGTGGATTTTGGTGGAGTAGCCGGAGATCCTTATGGACAGACCAAAGCTGGATTCGAAATCGAAGGAAAAGTAAATCGAAAAGAATTCGGATTGGCTTGGTCCGCAGTGACTGAGGCAGGAAGTGTCGTTGTGAGTGACCAAGTAAGATTGATTTTGAGCATTCAGTTGGTTAAGCAAGCATAAAAATAAGTCATGGGGTTGTCTCATAAATCGCTTTAATGTCAGCCTGAGACTTAAATATTCTGCGAACATACAAAAAGGGAGATGACGAAAATTTTGGTTTGAATCAAATTTTTGGTCACGCTGAGCAGCTTGTCCCGATCAAGTTTCGGGAGAGTCGAAGCGTCCTCGTACCTTCAGACTCCCGTCTTTCGGGTGCTCGGACTGACCCCAATTTTGTGAAATTAAGCATCTCTGTCATTGGTAGCGGAGTCGAAGGCCATTTTTATCGTTTTGGCAAACATTTCGACTTCCTACCTTTTCCGGCCAGGCAGGCGCTCAATGTGACAGACTTCACTTTTGAGACAACCTCATGAATTTAGACTGCCCTTTATTTTAAACCACTAGTTATTAAACCCCGGCAATCATGAAACCATTAATCACAGGAATTCACCACATCACTGCAATTGCAGGAAATGCCCAAGCCAATGTTGATTTTTACACTGGTTTGTTAGGTTTGAGATTGGTCAAAAAGACGATCAATTTTGACGCTCCCGATGTGTATCATTTCTATTTTGGAGATGAACTCGGAAATCCCGGTACTGTATTTACCACCTTTCCATTTCAAGGTGCCCGAAAAGGCAGCAAAGGAGTGGGAGAGTTGACTTACACGGCATTTTCGATACCTAAAAACTCCCTGGATTTTTGGAAGTTAAGGTTAAAAAAATATGGAATTACCATTTCTGATACCTTGACCCGATTTGGAGCAGAATTGATCCGGTTTGAGGATCATGATGGGATGGGGATCGAATTGGTAGCCAATGACCAAGACGCACGAAAAGGTTGGACTTATGGAAGTATTCCTTTGGAGTATTCGATCAGAGGATTTTACGGTGCTACGCTTTATTTGAAGGCGAAAGAACTCACCGCCAAATTACTGACTGAGCATATGAATTATCAATTCATCGATCAGGAGGGAAACCGATTCCGATATGGAACGGAAGGAAAACCCGGCGATATCATCGATATTTTGGTAGATCCCAATGGAAACCGGGGAATGCAAAGTGCGGGAACAGTTCATCACATCGCTTTCCGAACTGCCAATGTTGATACGCAATTGGAAATGCAACAACTATTGATGAAACACGGCTACATGGTCACCGAGGTCAAAGACCGAAATTATTTTAAATCTATTTACTTCCGAGAGCCAGGAGGAGTGTTGTTTGAAATTGCCACAGACGAGCCTGGATTTGCGATCGATGAGGATGAAGCGCATTTGGGTGAGTTGATTAAGCTTCCCGAGTGGGCGGAGCCTTCTCGTGAAAAAATTGAGAAAAACCTGGTTCCTGTCACTTTAAATCCTGAAAACTATGCATGATGTCACGCACCGGGGATTACCCCTTGATAAAGCCAAAAAGGCCGCGATATTAATTCACGGTCGCGGAGCCACAGCACAAAGCATTCTTTCGCTTTCGAATCACCTTCGAATGGATGATTTTGCCTTGCTGGCACCTCAAGCCGATGACAATACCTGGTATCCCTATAGTTTTATGGCTCCTGATCAAAGCAATGATAAATCATTGAATGATTCACTGGCCAAAATTCAAACCGTATATGATTATTTGATTGGTCAAGGTCTTTCTCCTGATCAAATTTACTTCATCGGTTTTTCTCAAGGGGCTTGTATAAGTTTGGATTTTGCGGCTAGAAATGCTCAAAAATTTGGGGGTGTGATAGCCTTTACCGGTGGTCTGATCGGGGAAAAATTAAAGAAGGAAAATTATTCTGGAGATTTTGGGAAGACTCCTGTCTTTATTGGTAGCAGTGAACGAGATATTCACGTCCCGGCAGTACGCATCGAGGCTTCGGCTGATTTGCTTCGGGAAATGGGAGCTGAAGTGACTGTGAAGTTCTTTTCAGATCCTCAGCATACCATTCGTCAAGAAGAGATTGATTGGGTAAATAAACATATACTATCTTAAGTAAATTGGTTTTCTTAATTCGAAAAGTCCGTTGGTTTTGCCATCGGGCTTTTTTTATGGACGGTATACCGCACACTTGCCTGCGTGAGTGTCATCACTCACGCAAAAATTTAACCTTTGGATTCTACACTTTCATCCGGCACCGTTTATTTTAATTGCAAAAAAACCTAATAGGAATAACTCACTTTGGAGCCGGTTTCGGGATCAAGCTCGACTTGGGCATAGACGCCGATTTCCTGCTGCAATTCTTCTACATGGCTGATAATCCCTACGATTCGGTTTTCATGACGGAGAGATTTGAGCGTCTCAAAAACAACCCTCAAGGAATTCCGGTCCAAGGCCCCAAAGCCTTCATCCAAGAAGAAAAAGCTCTGGTCAGCCTGATTCAGCGCTTTGACTTTTTCGGCCAAGGCCAAAGCCAAACACAGTGAGGCCTGAAAAGTCTGACCTCCCGAAAGCGTTTTTAAAAGCCGTTTTTTTCCTCCATTCAAATAATCAATCACCCAAAAGGTGTTGTCTTCATCAATCTCCAGGGAAAGGCTGTTTTTGCTTAATTTCATAAATCGCTGATTGGCGGTATGGCAAAGTTCCTTCAGATAAATCGAACTCACATATTTGACGAATCCACTGCCCTTGAAGAGCTTTTCCAGTTCACGGAGATAGCTTTCCCGCTTTTCAACAGTTTCCAATTCTTGAAACAAAATCTTCTTTTCCTCTAATTTTTGCGAGGTCGTTTTGACTTCCTGCTGTAGCAGAACCACGCGCTCCTGAAGTTCTTTATTCATGGACAACGTCAATTGATGCTGGGCGGCCAGTTTGACAAAAGCCTCTTCATCAAACTCGATGACATCTTTTTCCTTTTCCAATTCTTCGATTCGACTTTCTGCCAAAGCCAATTGTTGGTCAAATTGCTGGATTTCTTTGGCGATTTTTTCCGCATCAAGCGAATGCTCAAATAGTCGGATCAAAGCTTCTTCGTCTGGGAATCCATGTTCCTCTTTGAGGGATTCAAACTCGTTTTCCAGTTTCTCGATTTTTGTCTGTGCCGATTCAAAGGAATTCTTGAAATTCTTCAAATCTGCCAAATTGGTGGCAGCCTTGGTTTGAAGTTCCTGAAGAAATTTCTGCTTGCTTTCCAAGGCTAAGACAGCCTCGTGGATGTCCTTTTCGACTTTATATATTCCCCGTTGGATGTCTTCTGGTGTTTTTTCAAAAAAGGCTTGGCAAAAATCCCTGTCCTTAATTTCATCCTGTTTGGATTGGATGGCTGTTTGGAGATTTCCCTTTTTCATCTGTGCCTGCTGCACTTTGTCTTGAGACTGGTCTAGATTTTTTTGAACCTGATCGGATTCCTGTCTGATTTTTTGGATATCGCTGAGCGTTTTTTCCCGGATTTGGGATTCATTTTCGAGAAGCTGAATCTGTTCGTTTAGCGTTTGTTGGTTGTCGATATCTTGAGCAGCTAGTCCTTGAGTGATTTGACCCAATTTGTCGGAAATCGTGCTTTTTTCCTGGCGATTTCGCTTGAGGTTTTCCTGGTGATTTTGAAGGTAAATTTCCTGTTCTTTGAGTTGCTGACGTATTAGCAGGATTTTTTCAAGCTGTTCTTTTTCCTTGGAGATTTTCAATTCAATCTCTTTTTGAGCTTGGTTTTGACTACTTTTTTCGAGCGGATCGGGATGCTCGATCGACCCACAAAGCGGGCAGGGCTTTCCGTCTTCCAACAAATGGGCGTGACTGTGGAGTCCGGATTTGCGGAGAATTGCTTCCCGCTTTTCTTCCCATTTACGGATTTCAGCTTGTTGAGATTTGAGCCAATCTTCAAGTTGCTGAAATTCAGACGGGATCTGAGTGAGAAGTGAATTCAAGGACTCAGAGACTTTCCGCTCCTCACGTTCAAACTGGCTGATGAGCTTGTTTTTTTGTGCCAATTGTGTCTCCAAATCCGACCAAGTATGAAGCTGATTTTTAAGTGAGGCAAGGTGGTTGGCGTCTGTGGCTGCCAGTTTTCCCAGCTGACTTTCTGATTCTCGGAGTTTTTGTTCTAGATCCTTTCGCTGGTTTTGCAAGGTAGTAATGCTCGGTAAAATCTGCTCCAATTCCTGTTCGGCAGATCGTAACTTTTCTTTCAGTTCTTTGATCTCCAGTACTTTTTTCAAATCCCGAATTTTTCCTTCCCGCTCAGGGCGTTTTTGATTCTTTTCGCGGAGTTCTTTTTCCTGGTTTTTTTCTTCCGCTAGTTCTTTTTCAAACTCGACTGCAAACCGCTCACAATCGATGATGCTTACCCGGTATTTTTCGGCATCGATGCGCTGATCGCGAAGCTGATACCAGACGGGACGAAGGTGGCTTTTGGCCGTGATAAAATCCCGATGGAGCTGCCGCTGTTTTTCGATTTGGGGTTTTTGGTTTAGTAGTTCCCGTTTCATTTGGGAAAATTCTACCCAAGCATGGTGTTTCTCTCGAAATTTTTCTTGGGACTTGACCGCCAGATCCAGCTTGCTGACTTTTTCGCTGCTTTGCTTAAGTTCTAGTTTTTGACTTTCAAGTTTTTCATTTTGACTTGCCAACCCTTCTTCAGAATATTCCTCCAGACTCTGAATTTTGGTGTCCAGCCGGATTTTCTCATCCTTTACTTGTCGCAAAAGACTGCCGGTTTTGGAGGCCAAATCAAATCGCTCCAAACCAAAGAGCTCTTTCATCATCTCGGCCCGAGGTCCTGGAGTCAAGTCAATGAATTCGCGAAATTTCCCTTGAGGAATAATCACCGTCTGCTTAAAATGATCCTTTTTCATCCCGACGATTTCCTCTGCTTTTTGCTCCAGCGCTTCCCAGTTCCCATCGACTTGATGGTAAAAGATATGATTGGCGGGATCGACTTTTTCGGGATCTTTTTTGTTTCGTTTGGCTTCGTAGCGGGCAAGATAGGTCTGACTGTTGTTTTTGCCGGATCGAAATATAAACCGGATAAGAACCTGATCGCTTTGGAGGTTGACCATGGAGTTTTTTTCGCCCCGGTCCGAAAGCCGCTCTGTACTGCCGTAAAGTGCCAGCAGAATGGCTTCCAAAATGGAAGATTTGCCACTCCCGACCGCTCCAAAAATTCCAAAAAGGCCCGCTGCGGTGAGCGGTTCGAAATCGATGGTTTCTTTTTCTCGATAGGAATATAACCCTTGAATTTCTAACTGAACAGGTATCATGCGCTGGTGTCTTGACTGATGACTTCTTTAAACATGTCGAGTAGCTCGGGGTGAGGTTCTTGTCCTCGTTCGTTTTGAAAATAAAGTTTGAATAAACTAATCATGTCCTTTTCCAAATCGGCAGCTGTAAGATTCATGTCCTCATTATGAAGAGGGTTTTTAATCTGAGGAATTAAGTTGACGATTCCGTCATGGGCTTTCAGGATAGCCTTCCGGGTAGCCGCATCGATGGAGTGTTCGGTCTGATAAGTCAACTCCACAAAACAATAGGGATTTGCCTCCAGCCAAATCAGGGTGTCGGGTAGATTGTCAAATGATTTGCGGTACAGCGCTTTTCCTTGTTTCAGGGGAATAGGTTGATACTTGATAGCCTGGCTGGGTTCTGCCTCGATTACTACGACCTGTTTTTGCTGATCAGCTTCGGAAAAGGAGTAGGCTAGGGGACTGCTAGAATACACTACGGGGCTGGGATTTTTATCCACCGCATGATAGCGGTGAAGGTGTCCCAAGGCCGCATACTGAATTTGTCTCGGGAGATTTTCGGTAAAAAGTGCCTGAGTCCCTCCCACGTGAAGGATAGGGCGCTCGGACTCGGGTTCGGCTTCCAGAGGTTCCCCTTTTTTTGAAAAGTAGAAATGTCCTATAAATAAATTGACTCCAGCCCCATCACAGTATTGATCGGCGAGCTGTCGCCATTTTTCAGAAAGAATGGTGCGGAATTCCTCTTCTCTATTTTCCTCGCCCAAGTATGTTTTGAGACTGACTTCATTGGCGTATGGAGCGAGAATCAAGCGGATCGGAAAGTCAATCTTGGGGATTTTCAACTCGACAAAACAGCTATCCGAGTGAAGAATTTCGATTCCGGAATCGAGTTTGCCAGAGGCGATGATGCTGTCGTATCTACTGTAGAAAAATATGCCCATTTCTCGGGCGAGGGGATCCGGAGCTTCGACAAACTGCGTGCTGTCATGATTGCCGGAAATGGCAAAGACAGGACGCTGCCCATTTTTCGAAAGTCGGTGAAGCGTCTTGTAAAGGAGTTCGACGGCTTCGTGAGCGGGATTAAAGCTGTCAAAAATATCACCGGCAAGCAGAATTAAATCCACCTCCTGCTGATCGGCGATTTGGCAGATTTCGTCCAGTACGAGTTTTTGCTCCTCGATTCGGGGAAATTCCTGTAGTCGCTTTCCCAGGTGCCAGTCTGCGGTATGAAGGATTTTGAGCATGGGGTAAAAAGGTAGATTTAAAAGCGAAGGTTTTGGTTAATGATTGCTTTGTTCTTAATTACCGAAGATACTTTCTGCTGCTGCGATGTCCAAACCATTTTTGGATTCCGACAGGAATTGGCATTTTTGTTGACTTTGCCCTGCTGATGAAAAAATTCTCATTTCTTTTTCTCCTGTTTCTGATTTTCGGGCTTTGTCCAAGTAGCTGGGCTCAGGGAGCAGATTCGGTGCAAATTCAAATGGGATGGGCAAGTTTTTACGGCAAGCGCTTTCATTTGCGGCAAACGGCCAACGGAGAAATTTTTCACATGGACAGTCTGACGGCGGCGCATAAATATTTGCCTTTTGATACGCGGGTGAAGGTGACTCGACTTGATACGGGAGATACGGTTTGGGTTCGGATCAATGATCGCTTACCGAAAAGTTCGCTTCGGATCATCGATCTGTCGCGGGGAGCGGCTACCGTTTTGGATATGCGGTCGGTCGGGATCGCCCGGGTGAAATTGGAACTTGCGAC
>NZ_FOPC01000007.1:193649-233481 GCF_900113375.1 Algoriphagus hitonicola
AGGAATCAGGTTCTAGTTTGACCGACGAAAGATCAAGGTATTGGCCAATCGATAGTATTTTTCAACCGGTAAAGAGCCCGCCGGGTTTTAGGGCTTGGAACATATAATATTTGAAGACCATGAAAACGACGATTGTGAAACTTGGAGTTTTATTTATTATGCTTTTCGGTGCTTTTTTTGTGAATGTATCGGAAGTGGAAGCTGATTGTACATTAACTACTGCAGAGGGTACAGATGGGCGATGCTTTCTTAAAGATGGAGAATTTGCTTGTTTAGAACGAGATGAGGATACTCACTGCTTTGTTCCAGATGATGATGAAGAAACCGATCCAGATGACCCAGTTATTGGTACTTGATCTAATACCGTATAGACAGGAGAGTCTTCTCCTGTCTATACTTAAATTGTTAAATACTTTAGACGTATGAAATTTATTTTGAGAATTCAGGTTTTTGTGATTATATTAATATGTGTTGCCTGTAATTTAAGTAAGGAAAATAAAGTTCCTTTTTCCGGTGAATATCTAAATTTGAAAAGAGTAGATAGTTTGGTTTTTAATTTAGATAGTCTATCAGCAGGTAGAAATCCGGAGTCCAGAGTTTATGAGTTTGACGGAATAAAGTACTTTACCTTTTTGAATAGAAAGAGTAATTCCTTGTATTTTTATCAAAAAAATGATTCAGAAGTTGATCGGATAATTCCTTTCGAGAGAGAGGGTGAAAATGGAGTTGGCAATATTTCGTCCTATTTCATTCATCGCTTGGATTCTATATTTTTATACTCTTATGGCGGCGCTAGGCTTTATTTGATAGATTCTAATCAAGTAGTTCTAAATAGATATTTTGTGGATGATGAAGGAGTAGGTGTTAGGCCAGAAGTCGGTGGAAGGAGACCTTTATTCAAAGTTGGAGATCATATAGTTTTGAATAGCTGGGGTTCGCAAAAAGAATATTATAATAATCAAGATTTTCCAGAGGTATCATTTACGTTTTTAAATATTAAAGATTCCTCAAAAACCTATAAAATCTCTTATCCTGATACATATAAGAATGCAATTTGGGGAGTTCAATTTTATCAAATTTTCCATGATTATAATCCAATTGATAATTTGATGGTTATAAGTTATCCGATAGATAATAATTTATACGTTTATGATTTTAATAATGATAATTATGAAAAGATTTCCGTTTTAGGGGGTGAGGATCTTGATGTTGAGCCCTTGTCATATAATTCAGGTAAATTTGTGCCTAATATCATTGAAGAGGCAAAGCATCAAATGGGCCAAAGGTATTATTCAAGTATTAAATTTGATAGTAAGAATAATTTATACTATCGGTTGATAGAGGAACCATTTGATGAAAAGTATATAGAGGAATTTTCAGGTAGTTTTTCTATTTATGGCCCCAATTCAATAGAAATTTTGGATAATCAGTTTAAAGTGATTGATGTGATCTTATTACCAGAGAATTCTTATTTTATGGGTTCTATGTTTGTAGATGACGGTTATATTTATTTAGAAAAAATTCAAGATAATGAAGATTTACTTATATTTGATGCTTTTAATGTTAATGGGTTGTGATTCTATAAATTCTAAAATCTCAAAAATTTATCCTTCAGAAAATCTGGAAAGTGAAGTTCCGTTTATCATTATTCCGAATGCTGGCTGTCCAGGTTGCATAAGTTCAGCTGAGAATTTATTGATTAAGTATAGAGGGTCAAATTGCATAAATTTCTATTTAACAAGAGTTGTTTCAAAGAAAAAATTAAAAATCAAATTAGGTTATGATGTCTTGGAGTATGAAAATATAGTTTTAGACTCTTTAGATATACTTTCTGAAGTTAATGTTTCAGGATTTTATCCTGTTATAATTTATCCAGATAATTCCTATTTTGAAATTAGTCCGGATTATCCAAATGCTGTCAATGAACTAGAAGGTTATTTGGAACATAATTGTCATGATATTGAACGATGATTCATTGAATTTAATTGTAATAAATTTAAAATTAATATTAAGTAAAAATCTTATGGAAAGTGTTTTAAAAAAGTTGTCCGTGTAATTTATACTTATAATAGGTTTAGTCCAATTCTCTAATTTGACTAAAGTAAAAGCTGAATGTCAAGCTGGAAGTTTAGAAACTAGAGATGGGAAGTGTTATTACAATTTTGAGGGATATGTTTGTTTATCAAGGTATCTAATAGTTGATTGTGAAATTCAAGTTGATGAAGAAGAAGCTGATCCTGAAATTGGAGGTTGAATTGAGTTTTCTACCATTGATCATTTTGAATTAAATTAGATCATTGAGTTGTCTTAGGCTTAAGTCTTTTCGGTGCATTTTTTGTGAATGTGTCGGAAGTAAAGGCAGAAACCTGTACGTTTTTGTACGTAACAGAAAACCCCCTATTTGCAGTTTATGATTGTGAAGGCACACTCATCACTGTTATGAGAGGGGCAACTGTAGAAGGATAAATTAGGTAAAAGGCCAATATTTTATACTCAATTTATTGGCCTTTTTTCAATTCAAAATTCCATGTATGAAAAATTTTGTATGTTTTTTTATTTTATGTTTGATTGGGTGTACTAAATATGAAATAACTGAGCCTGAAGATTTCATTTTGGAATCAGGAAAAATATATTTTCACGATTCGATCGCATTAGACGAGAAGGGAAGCTCTTTTAATTTTGTATTTAATCCTAAAATTTATCAAGATTCTCTTTTGGTATTTGGAGATGGATCATTTTCAACCATACATCTCTATAATTTGAAAAGTGGAAGTAAAATACAAATGTATTCCTATCTCGATGATATTAATTATCCTTTGCCTAAAACTGGTTTTTCAAATTCCTTTATAAAATCAGATTCATTAAAATTACTAAATTTTATGACTAATAAAATTTATATTTTTAGTATAGGTAGTGATTTTTTAAATGATATTAAACTTCAAGTTCCTGAAAATTCAACTCGATTAAATTTTCAACCATTCTTTGAGCAAATTAATGATTATTATTACATTAGCCAAAGGATGGATTTGCCGATAAAAAAGAGTTTTTTGGAAGGAAAAATGATTTCTATTTATGCAAAAGATGGGAGTTATATTAAAAGTTTTGGCAATTATCCGAAGTATTATTCGGAGGGTAATCTTGCTTTAGTTAAAGGTGAAAATGTGATCTACAAAAATGATAAAATATATATAATTAATTCAGTAGGAATTCCAATTCTTAAAGAATATAGTTTAGATGGTGATTTACTTAATTTTTATGAATTGGAAAGTGAGTTTTTTAATCCCGAGTTGAATTATTTTCAAAATTCTCCGTTTGATTCTAGTCCAATGAATCAAATTTTGACATTAGCAACAGATCGTAATAAGAATGATGGGATTTTCTATCTTTCTTATGTAAATTTCAGTGAAGAAAATCCTGAAAAACCCGAGGATTTTTTTCGTCTAATGATAATGAAGGTTGATTTGAAAAACCGAGTTATAAAAGAATCTGAACTTGTGGGGCCTTGGCATTATTACGAGTTAAGGACTCTTATTCCTCAAGTAAACCAAGACACTCTTAGTATTTTAATTCGGGGCACCGATGAAAACCTTTATCTAAAAAAGGTTACGTTTGACTAATTGACAAGAATTTGTATTTTATCAGAAATCATCCTACAAAAGAGGACCTTATCTTGGTAAGACTAGAATATAGGTTGGGTGCGGATCAATGATAAATTGCCAAAAAGTTCGCTTCGTATAATCGATCTATCGCGGGGAGCGGCTACCGTTTTGGATATGCGGTCGGTCGGGATCGCCCGGGTGAAATTGGAACTTGCGACCATTCAGGAGATGAATAGACTCTATAATCAGATGGAAGGAAATGCTCGAGGCACGATCCGAATCCGAAGGTATGAAGAGGCTATTTTGCCGAGGAAAAGACCCATTTCCTGGTCTTGGCCGATATGGTAAGTGCCTGATAGTGAAAGTATAGTAAGTTTTACTAACTATGCCCCTTCTATTCGAATAAATTTTTATCGCTGATAATCAATAATTTATGAAAAAATCGTTTCTTTTTTTTTCGAAATTTACTTGTAAATTTAGGAATCAGGTTCTAGTTTGACCGACGAAAGATCAAGGTATTGGCCAATCGATAGTATTTTTCAACCGGTTAAGCAGTCCTGCCGGATCCTAGGGCTCACCAACGTAAATTCTTTTAAAACATGAGAAAATTAACTCTATCGTTATTCTTAAGTATCGGGCTTTTATTTTCGAATAAATTTGATACTTACGGAGATGTGGTCTGTAATTCAGATCAAATTAGTACTACAGTTTCCTGTGTAGATGTTCCAACTTGGGGGGCTGGCCCATTTGAGAAAAGGATATGTGGCAATCAATGTGGATGGGCTAAGACTAATTACCTTGATTCATCTGGCGAATGCGAATTTTGTCAAAATAAGGAGCCAGAAATAGGTTGATGATTATTTATAATACCGGGCCTTTTATGGCCCGGTATTTTCAATTTATTATGCTAATGAAAAATTTACTCTCATTCAGTTTTGTTGTATTTTGCATTTTATTTTCTTGTGAGGAAAAAGATGGGGATTTTAATTCAACTCCTATTTCAAATTCAATTTCGTTAAAGCCCCTGAAATCTGGGATTCACGTTTTTGGAGTTCCAAATGTTAAGGTAATTGATGGTGATTTGTTGATCCTTAATTTAAAGGATACTTTAATATTTAAATTGTATAATTCTGAATTAAAATATATCAATGGTTTTGGAAAGTTAAATGAATTGCCTTTAGATTTAAAATTTCCTAAGTTCTCTTCACAAATAATTAATGGAGAGGAAGAAGACTTTATTTCAATTTTTGATCTTGCAAATCTTAATTATTTTAAATTTTGGCCTAATAAAGAGTTTGGTTCTGGGATTTGGGATTACGAAAAATTTAAACTTAAAGGTTTAACTCTTTATCCAACAACTATTCTCTATTTAACAGATTCTACAAATGTTTATGTTCCCGAAATAGGTGGAGCTATAGCTATAGATAATCACAGATCTAATAAAAGTGAAATTAAACCTTTTTCATTTAAAGGTTTTGAATTTATTAAAACAGAAAATCTGCCTTATGTTTTTCAATCTGTTGGAGCGGTAAATTTAGATAGGAATATTATTCTTGTTGCCCCAATTTTAACTGGAGAATTAGAATTTTTTGATTTAAAAGGAAATTTCATCAAGGCAATCACGTACGATTCAACTAATCAATATGGAAATATGCTAAGGGAAGATAATTATTTGCAAACAGAAGTCGTTATAAATGCAATAGATTTGGCTATTACAAATGATTATATTTATTTGTTGTCGTCAAATAATAAGTTAAATCAACATGTGACAGGAATCTTCGTAAAAAATTCGTCAGTATATAAAATGAATTGGGAGGGCGACATCATTCAAGAGTATAAACTGGGGTTGGATGCTAGTTCTTTGGCTGTAGATGAAAAAAATAGGAGATTTTATGTTACTGTAAATGAAAATGATGATGAGCCAATATGGTATTTTGAATATTAATTTATTTTATGGATCGTTTCAAGATTAGTGGTTAATTATTTTTTTTAGGATATTTAAATTGTTTTTATTTTATATTAGATATTTTTTTATTTAAATATTTTCATTGAAATATTCCAGATGCGGAATTTATATTTGAATTTAATATTTTCTCAAATAATCCTTATATTTCATCACCAGTTTGGTTATTTCGTCAAATTAGATCTTTATGAGAACTCTACACAAAATCTCCTTTCAGTTTATCAGTGAGCCTTCCGATGTGAATTTTGGAGGGAAAGTCCGTGGTGGTGTCGTCATGAAGTGGATCGATCAGGCGGCCTACACCTGTGCCCGCACCTGGTCGGAAACCTACTGTGTGACGGTCTATGTGGGAAGAATTTGATTTTTACTCTTTATGAAAAATTTTCTGCTATTTTTCCTTTTTTTCACTGGTTTGATGGCTTGCAATCAAAATAATGATGTAAAGCTTGATTTGCCTTTAGAGATTATCAATTCCGATACCACCTTTTTGAATGTAGGAAGTATTCAAGCGCCTTTTGGGAGATATAGAATGACTCCTTCAAGGAAGAATTTGATTATCCACCATGCTCGAAAAGCTTTTTGGTTTGATATGGACGATAATAAGATTTCAAAATCAATAGACTTTGACACTACTTCCATCATGCCAGAACAAACCCTTTTAAATGTTCATTATGATGAAAAGGATTCTTCTCTATACTTATTTTTTCCTGCTAGGAATCAAATTGTTTGGCTTGATTCGGATTTTGAAATTATTGAAGAAATAAAACTGGAAAGTCCAAAAAATCATGCACATCGATATATTCCATACGGAAACGTTTTTTATTTAGATCCTGATAAAAATTCATTTTACATTGGAATAATGTCTGATGAAAGTGGAGGAGGTGGACACGGAGAATTTCTCAGTAAGAGTAAGTTTATAGGAAAATTTGACCGGAAATCTGGAGAAATAGAAAATCTTTTTGGAGGGTTTTCGGATCAACGAATAAGCGATAATGTAAATGCGTTGAGCGAAGGGATCTATACAGTAGATTTTTATAAAGATGATTTCTTTTTAAGAGAAGCTATTGGTTCAAATGAAATCCAAGTATTTGCAAAAAACTCAGATCCAATAACCACTTACGAAATTGGAACAGGAAAAACGGACCTTAATTTAATACCCTACGACGGGGGAGAAATTGCTGGGCAAAAAATGAGTGATAATTTTTATACGTTGAAGATTTTGAATGATACTTTGATTGGGTCAAATTTAATTAATCACTTTAATCAGGAGCATTCCAACCAAAAACACGAAGGATTATTGCTTTTAGAAGATATTAAGAATTATAAGAGTTACTCAATTTCAACAAGTCCATTCCAAAGATTAGTGGGAGGGGATGACAAAAATTTATATTTAATCAGAAACCACCCCACTAAGGAAGACCTCATTTTAGTTAGGCTTGAATATAGGTTAGGTACGAATTAATGATCGCTTGCCTAAGAGTTCGCTTCGGATCATCGATCTGTCGCGGGGAGCGGCTACCGTTTTGGATATGCGGTCGGTCGGGATCGCCCGGGTGAAATTGGAACTTGCGACCATTCGGGACATGAACAGGCTCTATAATCAGATGGAAGGAAATGCTCGAGGCACGATCCGAATCCGAAGGTATGAAGAGGCTATTTTGCCGAGGAAAAGACCCATTTCCTGGTCTTGGCCGATATGGTAAGTGCCTGATAGTGAAAGTCTAGTAAGTTTTTCTAACTATGCCCCTTCTATTCGAGTAAATTTTTATCGCTGATAATCAGTAATTTATGATCAGGTCGTTTTTTTTTCAAAATTTACTTGCAAGTTTAGGAATCAGGTTCTAGTTTGACCGACGAAAGATCAAGGTATTGGCCAATCGATAGTATTTTTCAACCGGTAAAGAGCCCGCCGGGTTTTAGGGCTCACCAACGTAAATTCTTTTCAAAATGAAGATAATTAAATTAGTTTTATGTCTCTTATCCTTCTTGGTTTTAAGTGTTTCCCCATTGATCTTAACTGCTCAGAACTGTGGGTATATCCAATTGGGTTACAATATTAAAATTAACGGAAAGGATGTTTGTGTATTGGATAATGTTTCACGTGAATGTTATTCCATTGTTGATCCATGTCCAGTAAAAACAATCGGAGGATAATTAAATTTAGGATTCCTGCCCTTTAAAAACAAAGGGCAGGATTTTTCTGAAAGAGTAATATGAGAAATAACCTGTCCAAATTTATTTTTATTACTTTATTTTCTTGTGGTGGAAATGAAATGAACTTCTCTTATCAAAGAGAAGTAATACCCAATTTAGAATTTTCAGAATTAACACTAGATAAGACTGAATCAGTTGGAGTCTATATAAATTTTGAAACACCTCTAATTCTACCAATTCCAGTTTTTTCGAGAGATTCATCGGTCGTTATTTTTGATTTTGGCGATAGAAAAATCAAACAGTTTTTTGAGGGAGGCGAAAGAACAATTGATCCTCTAGGTGATGGCCCAAATAAAATTCAAGGACAGATTATTGAAGGCGTTGGGTTGTCTTCTAACCATGATGAATTATTCATCGCATCAAATTCTACCATAAGAAAGTTTGATTTTAAAACTAACTCTTTTAATGAAGAAATAGAAGATAGTTTTGAAAATTGTGATTCTTTCGATGCCATGTTTTATGAGATTTTTTATAAAGTTTCTGGAAAAGATAGCGTAATTATTTCTCAGAATGGAAACCCTTGCTTTCCATTGAAGGAATTAGGTAATTCATTTGATCCTAATGATTTGAGTCAAAAGAATTTTGTTCGGATAAAATCCATAAATAATAAAAATTATGATTATTCGCTTAAATTTCCATCAAATTTAAGTTTGGATAAAGCTTATGAGCGATTTAAGTTTCACTTCACTTATAATGAAGTGAATGATAGATATTATGTTATGTTTAATCCTCTGAAATATTTGTATGAGTATAAATTCAATTTTTCAAAAAGTAAATTTATATTAACTAATTTATTTGACTTAGATCTTCCAAGAAGTAACCAAGAGATTGAATATATTATTAAGAATAATTTTGGTTCTTCCGAAATTAGCAAAGCTTTAGATTATAATTTTGAGTTACAATTCATTAAATCATCAGAAAATTATGTATTTATACTGTACCAGCCATCCAAAGATATAATTTATGATGATCCAAATGAAGCGCCATTTTCTTCCCATTATTTTATTTCTATAATGGATTTAAGTACCGAAGAATTAAAAACTTATTCCATCGATTATAATGAATTTCAATTTTTGGGTGCTTTGCAAGATCAGGTTTGGCTCTATGATATTCTTAATTCTAATGAATCAGGAAAAACTCAAATAAAAGTAGTTAGTGTTGATGAATTGACCTCGATTAAGTGAGTTCTTTCACATTTTCAATTTTTATCTAGTGAATTCTAAATGTTCGTGTGGATATTTTAATAGTTGGATTAACTGATTGCTTTTAAAGAAAGGTTTGAAGCTATTCTTAGGGTTCTGTTTTGACTATTAACTATATTGACCCAAAAAACTCTCCTATGAACACCCTACACAAAACCTCCTTTCAATTTATCAGTGAGCCTTCCGATGTGAATTTTGGAGGGAAAGTCCATGGTGGTGTCGTCATGAAGTGGATCGATCAGGCGGCCTACACCTGTGCCCGCACCTGGTCGGAAACCTACTGTGTGACGGTCTATGTGGGTGGAATCCATTTTTACAAGCCCATTAATATCGGTGAAGTGGTCAAAATCGATGCGGCGGTGATTTATACCGGAAACTCCAGCATTCATATTATGGTGGAGGTGTACTCACGAGATTTTTCGGAAAAGGAATTTGAAAAGAAAACCCACTGCATTATCATCTTTGTCTCGGTCGATGAACATGGCGAACCCCAAAAAGTGAAGCCTTGGATTCCCCAGACTCCTCAAGAAATCAAGCTTCAGGAATACGCCAAAAAGCTAAAAACCTTACGTGAAGAAATCCATGAGGAAATGCGGCCATTTTTTAATGAATAAAAACTTTTCGAAATCTTCAGCTACAGATTTTTCCGTTGAAATTTGATACAAAATCCTTCTAAGATTTAAAATTCACTTTTTTTAACAGCTTTTTTTTAGGCTTTTTTTGATTCAATTCAATAAATTACTTTATTAGGGTTCTAACGATTATTTAGATGAAAAATCTCCACTATTTCGCCCTGATCTTTTTGATGGGCTTCAGTTTTTCTTGTCAGGAAGACACCGAAAAGCAGGAAGAAATACCAGCAGAATCTTTTAGAAACGAAGTCGCAGCGACCGAAGTCCGGGTAGCTACTGCAGAGACCAAAAGCTTTGATTACCTCATCAATGCCACAGGGAAACTCGAGGCGGCGGCACAGGTCAAAGCTGTGATCGAGCAGGCAGGCTATCTAATCGAATTGCCGATCCGAGAAGGTCAGACGGTAAGCAAAGGGCAGGTAATTGCCCGATTAAATGCCGATGAGGCTCAGATTCGATTAGAGAAAGCCAAAATCGCGCTTCGAAATGCCCAAGCAGCCTTCGAAAATGATAAGTTGGGTTTTTCTCGGGATTTTGAATCGAGCGATGAGGAGCGAAAGAAATTTCTCGAGGAACAGCTCAAAGCAAAAAACGGGGTGTTTTTAGCTGAAATTGAGCTCAAAGAAGCCGAATTTAATTTGGAACGCACTGAGGTCAAAGCTCCGATAGCAGGAAAAATCGCCGATCTTAAATTTAAGGAGGGAAGCTTGATCAGTAGCAATGCTGAACTTTGCGAAATCCTCAGCACGAATAGGCTGGAGCTCCGAGTCAAAGTCCTCGAATCCGATATTGGTCTGATTTCTATCAATCAGAAAGCGGAAGTTTACCCTGTGTCCAACTCCCAAACTGCCCTGGAGGGAAGAGTGCTGGGAATCAATCCCAAAGTGGACGAAGGAGGATTGGTCGAGGTAGTGATCCGTCTTACTTCGAGTGCTAATCTCCTTCCGGGAATGAATGCCCGAGCAATTATCCGAGCTCCGCAGTCTAACTCACTCGTGGTACCCAAGGATGCAGTAGTCTATCGCTCCGGTCGGGCAGTAGTCTTTACTATAGAGGATAACGAATCCCGCTGGAACTATGTAGAAGTGGGTAAAGACAATGGACAAGAGATCGAGATACTTGAGGGAATCCCCTCCGGAAGTACCGTCATCACGACCAATAATCTACAGCTGGCACATCAGGCTCCGGTCCAAATCGTAACAGAATAAACTATGGTTCGATTTTTACTTGCCCGTCCCATTGCGGTTTTCATGACATTTTTTGCCTTGATGGTTTTTTCCTTCATCGTTTTGCGGATGTTGCCGATATCGCTGCTTCCGCCGATCGATGTGCCTCAGATTGTAGTCAAGGTAAACTATCCCAATGCCTCTCCCGAAGCCATCGAGCAGAATGTACTCAGTAACATTCGCGAAGGACTGATTACGCTTAATGGACTGGAGGAAATGGACTCCAAAGCCGGTTCCGAAGTCGGGACCATCCGATTGACTTTTGACTATTCGACACAGATGGAGCTGGCCTACATTGATGTCAATGAAAAAATCGACCGCATTACCAATTCCCTGCCGGAAGGACTCACTCGTCCTGAGGTCATCCGAATCAACACTTCGGATATTCCTGTGGCCCGCGTTCAGGTGATCCCGAAAGAAGGAGTGGATGAAATAGAAGTCAGTCTCTTGGCAGAAAACGTCCTGAAAAAACGCATCGAGCAGCTGCCCGGGGTTTCTCTGGTGGATATCAATGGCAAAAAGGAACGAATTATCACGGTCGAGCCGAATGAGGATGCGATCCGTGCTCTGGGCATGACCCAGCAAGATGTGATCTCGGCGATCGAGGCGGGAAATTCCGAATTGCCGGGTGTCTCAGTGAAGGATGGACAGTTCCGATATTATCTCCGATTAGCAACCCGGGTGGATACGCCCTCAGATATCGAATCACTGCCTGTGTCATCACCCAATGGGGCGATCATACCCTTGGGAAGATTGGCTAAAGTCTCCTATCAGGCTAAAGAAATGCTGGGGTATCATTTGTTTGGAGAAAAAGAAGCCTTGGTCATTACCGTGCATAAGCAGGCGGCCGCCAAAATGAACGAGCTAATGCCAGAGCTAAAAGATGCGCTGGAGCTTTTTCGAGAGGATTATCCTCAGGTAGAATTTGACCTGACCCAGGACCAGTCCAATTTGCTCAATGCCGCCATTTCCAATCTTCAAACTTCGCTCTTGTTTGGTGGGATTTTCGCCTTTGGCGTGCTTTTTCTCTTTATGAAAGACTATCGGCTTCCGCTGATTATAGGGGTGAGTTTGCCCTCTTCTCTGCTGATTTCCTTCTTGGTCTTTTATTTCTTTGATATTTCGATCAATATCATTTCTCTGTCTGGATTGGCACTGGGAATCGGGATGCTGATTGATAATGCAATCATCGTTTTGGATAATATTACCCGAAAGCGGGAAGCTGGCCTTTCGCTTTTTGAGGCCTGTGTTTCCGGGGTGGATGAAGTGATGAGTGCCTTGATCAGTTCGGTATTGACGACACTTTCGGTTTTTGTGCCGTTGGTATTCTTGAGCGGGATTTCCGGGGCATTATTTTATGATCAGGCTATCGCAGTAACCGCTATTTTGTCGGTGTCGCTTTTGGTAGCATTTGTCCTTTTGCCTTTGCTGTATTTTATCTTTTTTACCCGGAGCAAAAAAGCGGAAGATTCGGGAGAGAATCCATTTTTCCAGCGGGTATTGGGGCTATATGAAAGAGGCTATAATTTGGTTTTTAGCAACAAGGGGATGGCAATGGGACTATTTATAATTTTAATTCCCCTCGGACTGGCTATTGCTTTCATCTTGGGGACTGAAGGCTTGCCCCCAATCGAAAAAACCGATGCAACTTTGGAAATCGATTGGAATGAGCCGATCTCGGCCTCTGAAAACAAAGATCGTATAGCAACGCTAATGCAGGCCATGCGGGGACAATACCAAAAGGCCGAAGCCGATGTCGGAGTTCGTCAGTTTTTGTTATTTGATGGGGAAAATTCCATTCAACAGTCCTTGCTTTATTTTCTTTTTGAGGGATTGGAAGAAAAAGATCAAATGCTCAATAGTCTGGATTCCTATGTCCGGGAAAATTATCCGGGAGCTAATTTCAAACTCGGCGATGCTCCCAATGCATTTGATCAGTTGTTTAGCTCAAATATGCCTTTTTATGAAGTGCGATGGAAGGATTTGACAGGGAAAGAACCGATTCCTGAAGAGAAAATGGATCCCTGGCTGAGTGAGTTTCCAACCGAGGAATGGGAGCGGGGTCCGGGCTTGCAAAAAGAGGCTTCGGTGGTTTTCACGCTTAGAGCAGATCGCTTGGCCACCTATCAGATCCCTGTGGATCAGGTGCAGGAGCAGCTTTCCCGACTATTTGGCTCTTTTACGATTACAGACATTCGCCGATTTGGAGAAGTGACTCCGATCAGGCTCAAAGAGTCTGAGGCTCGATTCGAGGACTTGCTGCGTTCTACTCAGATTACAGGATCGGACTCGACATTTTACACCTTGGGGGAATTTGTAGATTACCGCTATGAAGATCAATACAAGTTTGTCACAGCAGATAAAGGAGGAATTTACCAATCTGTTTTGGTGACTGAAAACAATCCTGATGAGCTTGCCCCGGACTTTATCCGCTGGGGTGCTGATCGGAATATGGGAGTGGAAATGGTCGGCCAATATTTTCGGGACCGGGAGAATATTCAGCAGCTGATCGGGATTTTGATTATCTCAGTTCTGCTGTTGTATTTTATTTTGGCTGCACAATTTGAAAGTTTTATTCAGCCCCTGATTGTGGTACTGACTTTACCGCTGGGAATAGGGGGGGCATTTGTGGTCCTTTTGGCCGCGGGCTCTTCGCTCAATGTCATGTCTGCTATCGGACTGGTGGTGATGCTGGGAATCATGGTGAATGATGCGATTTTAAAGATTGATACGATTAATCGATTGAGAAAGGATTATGTCGAAAGTCCCGAAATCAATCCCGGAGTAGCTTTGGAAATGGCGATTCATCGAGCGGGACAGATCCGACTCAAGCCTATCTTGATGACTTCGATCACGACGATTTTGGCATTGATTCCGATTATTTTCAGTTCGGGATTGGGTGCGGATTTGCAACGGCCACTGGTGTATTCGGTGATTGGTGGATTGACCTTGGGAACGATCACCGCGATTTATTTCGTGCCTTTGGCGTATTGGTTTTTTGTGTCCAAGAAAAAATTGAAGGAGGGGTAAGATGACACCATTTCGCGTACTGATATCTTTTATTGTAGTGGGGATCATGGGTTTTGCAGTGATTCCACTTCTTTCGGTGGATTTGAATCCTCGAGAGCGGGAACCCGTGCTGAGTATTTCGTATGGGATTCCCCGATCTTCACCAGAAATTATCGAAAAACTGGCCACTTCCCCTCTGGAAGGAGCTTTTTCCCAACTTTCGGAGCTCAAAAAAATCAACTCGATTTCCAATTACGATCGGGGATCGATTACACTTCGATTTGACAAAAAGGCCGATATGGAGCTAAAGCGGTTTGAAGTGCTTTCGCTGATCCGTCAAATCTATCCCCAGCTTGATAGTCGGCTGAGTTATCCCACTGTTTCCCAAAGTGAACAGGTTCGAAATACCGAGAAAACACCTATTTTGACCTATTCGGTTAATGGTCCTTTTGCGGCATTTGAAATCAAAAAAATCACCGAGGATGTCCTAAAGCCGGCCTTGACGCGGTTCGAAGAGGTGGAGGAAGTGACGGTTCGCGGAGCTACAGATCTGCAACTTTTTATCACCTTTGATATCCAAAAACTGCAATCCTATGGACTCACAAGAGGTCAATTAAGCAGTCAAATCAACAGTGCCTTTGGACAGAATTATCCCGGGGCGGTCTTGAATAATGAAGGCAAAATGCTCTTTGTCAAGGTCGATCGATCCCTCCAGGATATGGACCAATTGGAAAATCTGCCGATTACCCAGGTGGATGGCAAGGACATTTTTCTCCGGGATGTCGCCAAATTGACTTTGGAGGAGGCGGAAGCTTCCAGTTATTTCCGGATCAACGGGAATAATTCAGTGACGCTGACGGTATTCAATCGAGATGGAGTCAATAAGGTCCTGCTGGCAAAAAATCTGAAAACTGCGATTGAAAACGCCAAAGTTCTACTTCCAGCGGGTTTTGATGTTCGGCTGGAGCGAGACGACACGGAGTTTTTGGAAAAGGAGCTGGATAAGATTTACAAGAGATCGGGGCTTTCGATCCTGATTTTGATTGTTTTTATCTTTTTGATCAACCGAAATCTCAAGTATTTATCAGTTCTCTTTTTGGGCATTGTGATCAATTTGAGTTTGTGCGCCATTGTCCTGTATTTCCTTAAAGTGGATATTCACCTTTATTCCCTGGCGGGTTTGACGATTAGTTTTGGGCTGATTGTGGACAATGCGATCATAATGATTGATCATTTGCACAAGCATAAAAACCGCAAAGTTTTTGTGGCACTATTGGCCGCTTCCCTGACTACGATTGCCGCCTTGATGATTGTGTTTTTTCTCCCAGAGGAGGATCAGAAAAATCTAACGGAGTTTTCCATCGTGGTTTCGGTGATGTTGGGAATTTCCCTATTGATCGCCTTGGTTTTCACACCGGCATTTTACGAATTACTCTTTAAAGAATCTGCAAAAAAAGGGAGAAAGCTGACTATCCCAAAATTGCGTAAGCGAGTCAATTACCTGCGCCGATTTGAAAATTCCATCAGCTGGACGGCCCGCTATCGAAAGGCTTTTATCATTGGTCTAATCTTGCTTTTTGGTTTGCCGATATTCTATTTGCCGGCAAGCTGGGAGGATCAGGAGTGGTACAATAAATCCATCGGTAATACCTTTTATCAGGAGGAAATCCGACCCTATGTGGACAAGGCTTTAGGCGGTTCTCTTAGGATGTTTGTTCGGGGCGTTTTTGAAAAAAGCTCCTACCGCGAAGCCGCCAAAACCCGACTTTACGTCTCTGCCCGCTTGCCTTTTGGCAATACCCTGGATCAGATGGATTTTATCATGCGGGAGTTTGAGGCTTATCTCAAGGACGTGGAGGGAATCGATAAATTTGTGACCACAGTCTATTCCGGACAGCAGGGAAGTATTGAGATTACCTTCAAAGAAGCTTACGAAACTTCCGCTTTGCCCTATCAGCTCAAAGGGAAACTGTCAGTGAAATCCACCGATTGGAGTGGGGCCCAATGGAATATTTACGGCGTGGGTCAGGGATTTTATACCGGAGGTGGGGGAGAAGGGATTCCGTCCTTCAGGGTGACGATGAAGGGCTATAATTTTGACGAACTGGAGCGTCAGGCAGAGATTTTGGCCGAAAAGCTTTTAAAGCATAAGCGGATTCAGGAAGTGAATACCAATGAGCGCCTATCCTGGGGTGAGCAGAAGACTGAGGAATATGTACTTCGACTCGATCAGAATCAGATCGCACTGGGAAAAACCAATCAGTATCAACTGATCAATACTATGCTGGACCTCAGCAAACCGCAGGGTGCCACGGGCGGCCTGACACTGGAAGATAAAAACTATGGGTTGGTGATCCGAGAAGCCAATTCGGATGATTTTAGCAAGTTTGACCTGGAGCAAAAGGGGCTGATTGGTGGCGAAAACAGAATTTACAAAATCTCCGATTTTGGCACCTTGACTAAAGAGACGACGACCAATGCGCTGAATAAAGAAGATCGGCAGTATATCCGAGCAGTTGCTTTTGAGTATATGGGTTCGGCCAAGTTTGGCAATGAGTACCTCAATGAAGTCCTGGAGGAAATGGAACAAATCATGCCTATTGGATATACGGCGGACAAGCAAACCTGGTCTTTCAGCTACGAAAAGGCCAAGCGACAATATGCGCTGATAGGATTGTTAATCGTGGGGATTTTTATGATTTGTGCGGTTTTATTTGAAAATCTCAAGCAGCCACTGTACATCATTGCCATCATACCAATCAGCTTTATTGGGTTGTTTTTGATTTTTTCCCTTTTTGATTTCTATTTTGATCAGGGAGGATATGCGGCCTTTGTGATGCTGGGAGGCTTGGCGGTCAATGCCGGGATTTTTATCGTCAATGATCTGAATAATCGATCGACAGGCAATTACAACCGGAATGTGCTGAAATCCGTAGCGGGCAAAGCGATCCCGATTTTGTTGACGATCATGTCCACTTGCTTTGGTCTGATTCCTTTTTTGATTGAGGGCCAAAATGAGATTTTCTGGTTTTCCCTCGCCATTGGGACAATCGGAGGATTGGTATTTAGTATGGTTGGAGTGTTTTGGGCATTGCCGGTTTTCCTTTGGAAGAAAGAGAAATTAGCGGTTGTAACAGAGGGAGAATTGAAAGAGAAAAAGGTACGGAGAAAAAGGAACTGGAAGTTCTGGAAGAGAAAGAAATGATTCGTGTACCTGATCTCTTCGCTTAATGGTGCCTCAAAGTAAAGTTTAAGGCGTATGAAAATTATTCATTATCTTTTTTTAGGATTACTGATAGGGGTTTTTGCCTGCAATTCTTCTGAGAAAAATTCGAATCAAGGTGAAACCATTCAACTGGATAAAATTCCGATTCAAGAAAATAAACTGCTCATCGAAAAGGCGATTTTGCTGGGTTCGGATAGCTTAGAATTACTAGGAAGTGAACTGAGGGCAGTGTTTTCAAACCATGGGTTTTTTGTATCCAACTACAATGGGCCAAAAGCCATTCATCACTTTTCATTGGAAGGTGAGCACCTAGGCCGAATCGTAGAAGTCGGAGAGGCTCCCGGTCAGGTTTTGCGCTTTGAGGAGTTTCGGGTCAAAGGCGATACCTTGCTTTTAAATACTGGGAAAGGGGATCACACCGATTTGAATTTCTTTTCCATACCTGATCATAGCCTGGTCAAGACCCTTGAAACAGAGGCTTCGGCCTTTTCTTTTTACCCCAATGAAGATGGGAGTTTTTGGTTTTATTCTGGGATGAACAAAGCAGTAGGTGATTACCGGCTTCAGAAAATAAATGCCGAAGGGAAGGTAATAACAAAACTCCTTTTCAATGATTTCAATGAATCCCTTCTTCCGCTTGCAGCGCAGTCTTTTTTTGAGGGAAATGATCGCTTGCTGTTGAGAGAACCGTTATTTCCTGAGATTTATGAAGTGGTGGGGGATACCTTGAAGCAGGTCAAAAGTTTTGATTTTGGTTCTTATTCCATTCCGGATGAAACTTGGGAGATAGAAGATCCTTTTGAGTTATTTGAGCAATTGAATAAAAATGGGTTTACAGATAGCTACTCGATTTTCGAAAATGAAGACTATTTTTTAGGGTATGTTGCTTTTCAGAAGGAAAAAGAAAACCGAAATGAATTGGTCGTTGTGAATCGAAAAACGGGAAAAAGTAAAAAGTTTCAACTTAACATGAATGACTTCCCTGAGTATTATTCCCCTTTTGCATTGGATGGAAACCATGTTTTATTTATTGCCTATGCACCTGCTTTGATAAAGCGCTTGGATCAATTGAATGTGACCGAAGAGGTTCGGGAGCAATTAAAGGTTTTGGAGGAAGATTCTAACCCAGTAATTTTATATGGCCGGCTGGAAGAATAGTGCTTTGATCGGCTTACTGGTTTTTGTTGCTGGTTTAATTTTTTGGGTATACAAAAAAGAAAAGCAAGGGAATACGGGTAAAGTCATTCAGCATTGCCTAGAGTGTAGGTGGTTGTCTTTAGATTCGGAAGTAAGACCCCCTTTTTTTACTGAGGCGAGCGAGTTTCAAGTAATCGTATATACTCGGAATTTAACCTGGGATTTGGCCACCTTTAATATGGATTGGAAGTCACTTTCTGAGAAATTCCCAAAAATCGACTATGTTTTTTACTATGGGGGTAAAAGCGAAGCGAAATTGAGAGGTTGGATGCATGAAAAAGATTTTCCTTTTCCGGTGATTTTTGATCCGAATGATTCTTTTCGAATGAGAAACCTTGAAGGCGATATGACTGGAATCGTCCTCAATGTCGAAGATGGAAAAGTAATTAGTATGCTAAATCCAAGTTTTGGGGAGGAATATGAGGATTTTTTGGAGGAGTGGGTGAAGTGATTTAACGAAATGGATCTCGGCGTTTAGTTATCATTTAACATAGATTTTTTTTAAGATTTTTTGAAAATAATTTGGTTTTTAGAATTAGGGGGGGGGTATTTTAGTTTTGTAGATTTATTTTTGGCCAAATTATTATAATCTTCAGGTTTAAAATCCTTGCCTTCATATTGAAAAAAGGAAACAAACAAAATAAACTATAAAAAGTCAAATTTTAGGAACATTTGTTCTTACATTGAGCTTAATGTTTTTTGGATTAAGTTCGGCAAGTGCGGAAGAATCTTGTTCTAATGCACGATGTCACACAGTTGGTGAAGGTTATTGTTTGCCAGGAAATGCAATTAGCTTAAGGTCTTCATGTCCAGAGATAAATTGCCAGTTGGGTCAGTCTTGTGATTGGGAAATGCCTTCATTTGGAGAATAATAATTAGTTGAAAAACCAGTTTGTATTTTATAAGCTGGTTTTTTCAAATATTTAAATCGTATGAAGAATAGTTTATTGTTGGCTCTTATCTTTTTGGGGGGCTGTTCCTCTGAAGATAAAAAAAGGGAGTTGGTTATTAAAAACGTTGAAGTTGATCTGAAAATTACCGACTTCGAGGAACTAGAAAAGTTCGAATTTGAGTTTGATGATCAATTTGTAGGCAAAGGATTTTTTGAAATCGAAAACGATCAGATACTCTTTTTTGACCGGCTGGCTATGAGAGTTCTTTCCTTTGATTCTGAGGGAAACTATCTCAGAACGCTAATTGATAATGGAGAAGGCCCCTCAGAAATCCCAAGGTTTCAAACCCATATCTCGGATGGGACCTACCGATATTTTATGGATGGATACACGATTTTGACTTTTGATCAAAAGAATGAATTAAGAAATCGGACGGTTTTGGATTTTTATCATCAAAGCGATTTAAGTAATGTAGAACAGAACCCCAGCCCCGAAGATCCGGGTGTTTATGAGGTCAAATATTGGGGAAATCAGCTTGAAATAATTGATGGATATTTATATACTAAAATTGAATCGTCCAATCCCAAGTTCAATTTTGTGATGCATCCAGAATATTATACCGATTCCTATCTCTATGCAAAAGTGGATCCTGAGAATGGTAAAGTACTGGAGCTAAAGGGGAAACATCCAAAAATTTATCAAAACTATAAATTCTTGCCTCATTTTGATTATTATTATCATGATCGTGTGGGCGATGAACTATACTTGAGTTTTGAGCCGGACTCATTGATTTATATCTTAGACAAGGATTTCGAAGTGAAGGAAGCATTTGGGAATTCTGGACAGGAAATGGACCAGTCTTATGTGGAGGTTTCTACGGTTGAAGATTGGGAGGATTATTGGAGAATCAATCGGGCACAAAAGGGATTCTATAAGTATGTCAAGTTTTTTCCGGAAGAAGATGTTTTGTTTCGAACATATACTTTGGGTAATTCCGATCCACTCGCTTATGAATACGGGGACAATCCCCAGCGAATGCAGATTTATAAAAACAAGCAACTTATTGGAGATGTCGAGGTCCCCAATTTTTTCAAGGTCATAGGAAAGCTAGGTAAGTATTACATTGCTGATGGATCCGCGGATAATCCTGATAATGAGGAGTTGGTATTGTATCGGTTTAAACTGGATATACGATGAAAATAGGTTTAATGGTAATACTTTTGTTTTTAGGTTTTTCGATAGATTCCCAGGCACAGACGTATTCTTTTGAAATACTCAATCAGGCAACTCAAGAGCCTGTCCCATTCGCACATATTCAGGTGGAAAATGAACTTATCGGAACCGTTACGGATATGAAAGGGCGAGGCACATTTAGTATTCCTCCAGAGTTTTCGGACAAATCCATTATCGTTTCATTTATTGGATATAAATCTCTCTCAGTTCCTGTTGAAAATCTACATTCACAGAAATCCAATAGCCTTATGATTGAAGAATCCTCTACTGATTTGGAAGAAGTTCAAGTCATTGATATTGGGATGAGTCCTCAAGAGTTTATTAACATCGCCTTGATGAAGGTGGATGAGACTTTCTTTACAAGAAAATATCAATCTTCAGGGCTTTATAATGAACAGGTGATAGAAGATGGGGATTCTACTTTTTTCTATAGTGCGAAGCTAATTATTGAATCACAAGGATTTAATAAAGCCATAAATAAGAATCGATTTATTGAAAATGATGAGGCCTATTTGGATGAAATAGTTTCTAAAAGCGGAGATCAAAAGTACAGCATTGTAGAAGCTGCGGAACTAGTTGGATTTACCTTGCCGTATGGTGATGAGGGAAGAGAAGAGGATTCATTTATTTCTGATTTTTTTGTGTTCAAAAACAATATCGAAAAAGTAGCTTTCCTAGAAAATACTAAGGCTTATGAAGGAGATTGGTATTTCGAAAAAATTTCGAAACAAGAGGATAAAACTGTTTTAAAAGTAAGTATAGGTAGTAAGGAAGGAACCTATTTCTCCTATTGGATTGATCGTGATTCATACAGCATAACTTCAATGGAAGGGTATTTTCCATATGAATCAAGCTCATCTGCTCATAAAATGGCATCCTATCATCCAGGTTCAATTAGGTTCAGGATAGATTATTTTGAGGTGGATGGAAAATCTCATCTAAAACAATTAAGGATGACAAAAGAAAGCCTTATCGGCGAGGATCCGATTTTAGGCAGAAAGATCAGTCAGGGTAATCTTACGATTGAAAATTTATCCTCAAAAAAAGTTGATAAAAAGCAGAGGGTAGATGCCAGATTTGTTCAGAAATTCTTGAAGTAGAAGTTACCGAAACACATCATAGCCAATAATTCCCACCGAAAAAGTCATATACTGAAGTGGGCTCCGTCGAATATTGTATTCAAAAACCCCATCATCCGGAAGGTAAGACACGTCGCCTTTTTGAAGAAATCGGGCACTGTTTCCATCTTGAAATGTTCCTCTGAATTCCAGCCGTAAGTTATCATTGAAGCCCAAAGGGATTTGCAGACCTGCTCCGATCCGGTAGCCCAAGGTCCAATCCCCGTAATCTTTACCACTTTCCAGCGGATCCTCAGATAGCATGGTTTCGCGGATTTTGTAGCGGGTATACAGGTAATTGGCGCCCATTTGAGCCTCGATAAATGGCGTTAACTTGGTATTGACCGCGGGTAGGTAGCGAATGACCACCATGCCGGTAGCCAAATTATTGTTTCTGCGTAGGCGGAGTTCGTCTGTGTAGCCCGGATAAAGATCTGTCCGCTTTTCCAATTTTGAACCATAGACCCCATAGCCTAATTCCAGTCCGACTTGAACGGGAGCAGTTTGGAATTCATAGAGAGCTATCCCCGAAAGGGTTGGCAAAAAGAGTGAGCCGGTTTCCTGCTTGAATTTTCCGACAGGTACCGAGCCATTAAAATGTCCACCTGCCAAAAAGAATTGGGCTTTTAAAGAGAATGGGAGCAAAAATACGAGTAGAAAAAGGAGTTTTTTCATGACAAACTAATTGATAGATTATACGGAATTGAGAAAAATAGTTTCAGAAATGAGCAATTAACGGATCATTAAAAACCTCATTTACTCCTTTTTATGATTTGGTTTCGGTTTTCATTTTTTAATTTACCTTGTAAAAGCAGGCAAACCCCAAGAAGAAATGCATTCCCGAAGGACTTTTTTAAAACAAACCAGCATTCTAACCACCGGATTAGGAGTCGTCGGAAGTGCAACACCTGCGGTTTTTTCCCGAACAAACCCTCCCAAAAACACTCTCCCCGCTTGGAAAGGATTTAATCTGTTGGATTTTTTTTCTCATGACCCTGATCAAGGAAGAGTGACCAAGCCAGAGTACATTCAATGGGTTGCAGATTGGGGGTTTGATTTTGTCAGAATTCCAATATCCTATCCAAGTTATCTTGAGTTTGACCGGACTCGTCCTATTCGGCCTGATGAAGTGATGAATTTTGATGAGCAAAGGCTGGAAGCAGTGGATCGGCTGGTCCAGCGCTGCTGGGATCAGGGTCTTCACGTCAGCCTGAATCTCCATCGAGTACCGGGGTTTTGCATCAATGCAGGATTTGTCGAACCCTATAATCTGTGGAAGGATCAAGAAGCCTTGGAGGCTTTTTGTGGTCATTGGGATATGTGGGCGAGACGGTATAAGGGGATTTCAAAGAAAAAACTGAGCTTTGATCTGGTCAATGAGCCATATCAGCGGGAAAATCCAAATGACCAACATTCGCCTGGAGGCCCGGTGGATGTGTTGGATTATAGGCGGGTGGCCCAAGCGGCTTTGGATACCATCAAATACGTCAAGAGAAACCGGATTGTCATTGCCGACGGTAACGGTGGAGGTGGAATCGCAGTTCCAGAACTGGCGGATCTTGATCTGTCCCAAAGTTGCCGGGGATACCATCCTTTTCCGATATCACATTACAGAGCTGGCTGGGTGTACAAAGATCCCGAGGCTGTGCCACCTGTGACTTGGCCATTAAACCAAGGAGAAACTATTCTCGATATCCAGTCCATCAGAGACTATTATTCTCCATGACGTGATTTGATCGCACAGGGAGTGGGCGTCCATTGCGGGGAATGCGGCGGATATAATCAGACCCCACATGACGTATTTTTGGCATGGTTTGGAGATGTCTTAAAGGTGCTGAAAGAAATGGAGGTAGGGTTTGGTATCTGGGAGTTTTCAGGGGCATTTGGTGTGCTTAATTCCGGAAGGAAGGATGTGGAATATGAAGATTGGTATGGGGAAAAGTTAGACCGAAAATACTTAGAATTGCTTCAAAAGCAGATTTGAAACTTACGTCCTTTTTCAGTCCCATTTTTAACTGAACAGATGCTCTTAGATAGGTCAATTTCATTTTAATACTCCACCAACAGCTGAAGTTTTTCCTTAAACCGATCCACGGGCAAAAATGCCCTTTCCAAATTGGGTGCAAAAGGAACCGGAGTATCCAAGCTCCCCTCCCGCATCACGGGAGCATCCAAGTATTCAAAACAGTGCTCTGAAATCCAAGCGCAGATTTCTGCTCCGATTCCTCCTGTGATACAATCTTCTTGAAGAAAAATCACTTTTCCAGTTTTTTTGACGGTTTCCCGAACAGCTTCCTTGTCCCAAGGCAACAAAGTGCGCAAATCCAAAATATCGGCCGAAATTCCCATCTCTTCCACAGCTTTTTTTGCCCAGTGCACGCCCATCCCGTAAGTAACCACAGAAACCTGATCGCCGGTTGCTGCTAGTTTAGCTTTGCCGACTTCCACGGTGTAATATTCATCTGGAATAGAATCACTGATTGATCTATAAAGTCCCTTGTGCTCAAAATAGAGGTAGGGATTTGGGTCTTCGATAGCCGCATTAAGCAGGCCTTTGGCGTCATAGGGATTGGAAGGATAGACGATTTTCAGACCGGGTGTGTGAAAAAACCAGGCCTCATTGGATTGGGAATGAAAAGGTCCCGCCGCCATTCCGGCACCGGTGGGCATCCGAACTACCACATCAGCGTTTTGTCCCCATCGGTAGTGGATTTTTGCGAGATTGTTGACGATTTGGTTGAAACCTACGGAGACAAAATCCGCAAACTGCATCTCCACCATGGCTTTGAAGCCCTTGATGGATAATCCAAGCCCAGCCCCGATGATGGCGCTTTCGCAAAGCGGAGTATTCCGAACGCGATCCGCACCAAACGTTGGTTTGAATCCTTCTGTCACTTTAAATACTCCTCCATATTCGCCGATATCCTGACCCATCAAAACCAGATTTGGATATTTTTCCATGGATTGGCGCAGGCCATCACTAATGGCATCCACCAGTCGTTTTTCAGTCGTTTTTTCGGATTGGGGAGAAATGATTTTTTGCTCAAAAGGAAAATAAACATCCTGTATTTCCTCATCGATTTGTGGAGTGATTTGTTCCTCTGCAAATGCAAGCTCCAATCCATCGTTGATGGCTTTCTTGATTTTGGTATTGATTCGGCTTTTGGTTTTTTCATCCAATACACCAATCGATTCCAGATAGGCTTCGTAGTTTTCGACCGGATCGAGTTTGGCCCAATCCTCCATGAGTTGCTTGGGGACATATTTGGTACCCGAAGCTTCCTCATGCCCGCGCATGCGAAAGGTCATCGCTTCGACTAGGATAGGTCTGGGGTTTTTTCGGATATCTTCTGAAAGTTCAACAATGGTTTGGTATACGTCGAGGACATTGTTTCCCTCTACCCGCACGGCCTCGATACCGTAACCCAAGCCTTTATCTGTAAAATTTTTGAAAGCAAATTGCTCCTCACTTGGCGTAGAAAGTCCATAGCCATTATGCTCAATGACAAAAATCACGGGAAGTTTCCAGACGGCGGCGACATTTAGTCCTTCGTGAAAATCTCCTTCGGAACTTGCGCCGTCTCCGGAGAAAACCAAGGTGACTTTCTCTTCTTTTGAAAGTCGGTTGGCCAGCGCAATGCCATCGGCGATGGCGAGCTGAGGCCCGAGATGGGAAATCATCCCTACGATGTGATGCTCGATGGAGCCAAAGTGAAACGAACGATCACGTCCTTTGGTAAAGCCCGATTTCTTTCCCTGAAACTGGGCAAAAAGTCTCTCTAGAGGGATTTTCCTTCCAGTGAAAATCCCCAAATTCCGATGCATGGGCAAAATAAATTCGTCCGCCTTCAAAGCTTCTACCGCACCGATTGAAATGGCCTCCTGTCCCCATCCGCTAAACCACTTGGAAATCCTCCCTTGTCGGAGTAAAATCAACATTTTTTCCTCGATACGGCGGGGTACCAAAAGGGATTCGTAAAGTCGGAGTAAAGTGGAGTCGCTTAGATTTTTCCGGTCAAAGTTCAGGTTTACATTGGGAACGCTTCCTAGCTGCATAAGGATTGAAATTTCTCAACTAAGGTACGAGAAGGAGTGAAATTCTCAAGCGGAAATTCCTGCAAAATGGCCCCGACAAAAGTCGGGGCTAAAAATATAATGCAAGGAGTTAAAAAGTTTTGCTGTACAGTTCAAAAGTAGATAAAAGCCTTACAGGGTTTCGAAATGGGGCGTTAAGCTTGTTTTAATATTACGGATGATCCTTTATTTTCTGTTAATATTAGGGAAATGTAGGAGGACTTTTGGCGCTTTTTTCAACTTGATATTGGCGAAAAATTGGCTTCCTTTTTTCTTTTAAACTAATTTTCAGCAAGGATTGATTTTATCTGGGCACATACAAAAATGCGAAAGTGCACCCCGAATTTTTTAAAATAAAAAGAGGTAAAAAAAGCTGTCAATTTTGATTTGACAGCTTAGAAAACGGGAATTAAACCTGATCCGGTTCCGGATGGGTATAGGGAGCTCGATAAGGGCGACGCAGTTTTTCGGTTGCCTCGGCATCTCCAATTACCGTTCGTGTTTCGGGATCATATTTCAGTGGTCTACCTCCGAGCTCCATAGAAATATTTGCCAAGATGCAAGATGCTGTAGAAATATGGCCTTGCTCCACATCGGCGATTGGGAGCGTATCGGTTTCAATGGCTTTAAGCCAATCCTTCATATGGAGACGGGTAGCCGGCGCCGCATTGAGTTCGATTCGGTCTTCATCCAAATCTTCAGGATATTCTTCTCTTTCGTAAACGACATCATAGTGCTTGGGCTCTTGACCTTCGCCATAGGGAAAAAAGTCAGCCTGCATCGTGCTGCCAGCGAGCATGCCATTTTCTCCGTAGATTTTGAAAGCCCAAGGGTATTCCGGATCAGTTGGATTTCCCCAGCTGCGATGCTGCCAGACGACATTGAGTTCTGGAAATTCGAAAATCGCAGTCTGCGTATCGGCGATATTGGATTTTCCTTCTTTTTGGACAAAAATCCCTCCTGTCGCCGTGACCTGAGAAGGCCATCCGAGCTGCAGCATCCATCTCACGGTGTCTAGCATGTGCACACACATGTCTCCGGTGATGCCGTTTCCATATTCCATAAAAGTCCGCCACCATCTGGTATGCGGCAATCCATCGTAGGGGCGAAGTGGTGCAGGTCCGGTCCACAACTCATAATTGAAGAAGTCCGGTACCGGCTCCTCCGGTGGATTTCCATTGGCTCGCATATGGAAGTAGCAGCAGACCTCTGCGTGGGAGATTTTTCCGAGTAATCCCGTGTCAATAATGTCTTTTTTTGCCTCGATCAAGTGAGGTGTAGATTTTCGCTGCGTACCGATTTGAACGACCCGATCGTATTTCCGTGCTGCTGCCAAAATCGCTTCGCCTTCGATGACATCCACCGAAATCGGTTTTTGGAGGTACACATGGGCGCCAGCTTTAAGTGCATCTATTGCCTGCAGCGCGTGCCAGTGATCCGGAGACCCAATCAAAACAAACTCTGGTTTTTCTTTGGCCAGGAGGTCTTGATAGTCTTCATAAAGTGGGGGGATTTTTCCTGATTTTTGACGCTCGGATACCAGTTTACCGGCAGCTTCCAGCATATTTTTGTCGGGATCTGCCAATCCAACTACTTCGACATCCGCAACTTGGATGAGGCGAAAAAGATCGGATTTGCCATACCAGCCGGCTCCGATCAGGGCCACTCGGATAGGGCCTTCCTGATTTTTGAAATCCATGCCCAGCAAGCCGAAACTTGCCAAGGTCATCATTGCTGAGGAGCCTTTTAAAAAGTCTCTTCGGTTAACGTGATTCATAGGTTTTTGGGTTTTGAGAAACGTATCGCAAACAAGTTACAAAATGCCTCCAAACCCACAAATAGTCTTTGGATAGACGGAGGAAATCCGTCAGATTATTTTGTCGCTTTATTTTTGAATGATCAGTTCGGAGGAATTTACCCGGAAACGCTCACCATAAATTCCTTCTGGGAGACCTTTGCCGCAGCCGATAATCATAGCGATTTCGGAGCTTTTGGGCAAATTAAGAAGCTTTTTGACTCGTTTGGAATCGAAACCTTCCATGGGGCAGGTATCATAACCTTCCGCTTTCATACCCAACATAAAAGTCATGGCAGCCAAAGAAGCACTCTTGTGAACTGAAATCCGAACCTCAGTTTCGCCCACCTCGCGTACCATGGGCCGGCGAAGTCCGACCCACCAAGCGATGAGTTTTTTGATCAATGACCAGCCCGGATAGTTTGCAAAGAGTTTTGGGATTAGGTTTTTGTAATAATTTTTGGCTTGGTTGACCTTTTTCTCAGACTGATTTTGAACGCTTGAAGTGAGGTATTGATAGTTTGCTTCGGCCCTTGATTTCCAGAGATCCCTTCGAGTGATGATAACTACGAGTTCCCGTGCGGTGATCGCAGCTTTTTGCCTCATGCAGAGTTGGGCAAGCGGATCCTTAAGCGGAGAAGACTCTGGGATTCGGATAAATTGATACAGTTGTAGATTGGAGCTGTTTGGTGATAGAATGGCTGCTTCCAGACATTTGGAAACCACTTTGTGATCAAATTTTTCGGCTTGGTCAAAAATCCGAACCGATCTCCGCTGCTTCACCACATCAAAAAATCCTAGGTCCTGTTTCAAATTCTGCATTTATCTAATTTTTTTTAGGCTAGATCAAAGTCAAATTTAAGCTTTATGATTATTTTCAAGCAAAATTTAAATCTTAAACCAACCTTGCTTCTATGATTTTTCAATTGATTCGATTGCAGTTTATAAAAAGCGCTCGATCCACTTCATTTGCAAAGAGTATTCTCACGAATATTTTCTTGGGATTTATTATTTTGCTTCTGCTAAGTTACGTGGTAGCAGCTGGTTTTTTTCTCAAAGATATCATCATAGTTCTAGACGGAGATGTGGATCCCTTGGAAGCACTCAATGGGTATTTGATTTTCTTTTTTTTGACTGAGTTTATGTACCGGTATTTTCTACAAAAACTACCAGTAGTGGAATTAGAAAGCCTACTTCATCTTCCAATCGGAAAGCGTTGGATAATGAATGTTTTGCTCCTTAAGAGTTTTATTTCTCCGCTCAATTTGATTGCTCTTCTACTTTTTACGCCATTTGCTATTCAGGTGATTCTTCCACAGTTTGGTGCAGTGGCGATGTGGGGATGGGTAGGCGCTATCGTGCTGACAAGTTGGATTTTGCACTGGTTTATGCTTTGGTTCAAGCAGCGTTTTGAGGATAGCGCCATTGGGTTAGCGGTGATTATTGCAGTTTTGCTCCTCGGTGCCGGATCAAACTATCTGGGATGGTTCAACTTGGGGGAACTCATGAAGCCGGTTTTTGATTACGCGATCCAAAGTCCAGTTCCTTTGATTGTATTGGCAGTATTGTTAGGGGTTAGCTATTGGCTTTGCTATCAATATCATGTGCAAAACGCCTATTTAGAGGACCTGGCGGGAGAGCAGGAGGAGGTCAGATCCTTCGGACAGTCGATCGGTTTTTTTGCTCGGTTTGGCCTCGCCGGAGAGATGGCCAATTTGGAGTGGAAACTGATCATCCGTCATAAGAAAAGCCGGACGTATCTGATACTTTCGGCTTTTATTCTGCTTTATGGATTGATTTTTTACACCAATCCGGCTTATAGTTCCGATGAAGGGATTTCGCCCATTTTTATTTTCGTAGGCGTATTTATCACCGGGATATTTATGATTCAATATGGGCAGCTATTTTTGAGTTGGAATTCCTCGAGTTTTGATTTTTTCCTCAATCGAAAAGGAGGGGTGGAAGGACTGATCCGAGGAAAATACCTGCTTTTTATTTCGATTTCCGTAGTCTGTTTTTTGGCTTCGGTGCCTTATGTCTATTTTGGAATTGACATTCTATTGATTCACATGGCCACATTTTTATTCAATGTCGGTGTCTTGGTTCATGTGATTATTTATTTGGCACTTTGGAAGCCCAAACCCATGGATTTGAATAAAGGAGCGATGTTTAACTACGAAGGGGTGGGAGCGGCCCAATGGCTTATGGTGATTCCGATGATGGTTTTGCCTTATCTGATCTATTTGCCATTTGCCTTATTAATTAACGATTATGCGGGGCTAATCGCGCTTTCGGTGGTTGGCTTGATTGGAATTTTGGCTTACAAGCCACTAAGCAAAATCAATGTGCAACGAGTATATCAAAATCAGTACGAAATCTCATCATCTTTTAGACAGGAGCTATGATCAGCGTAAAAAATTTAAAGAAGCAATATAAGGAGGCCGTGGTTTTGGATGTAGAATCACTGGAAATTCCCAAATCGGAATGTTTTGGTTTGGTGGGAAATAATGGAGCAGGGAAAACGACACTTTTTCGGATTATGCTCGATCTGGTCCGTGCCACGGAAGGCTCAGTGGAAATCAACGGTACCGATGTCAGCAAATCCGAAGAATGGAAGAGAACTACCGGAGCGTATCTGGATGAGCATATGCTATTAAGTTATCTGACGCCGGATGAATATTTTGAGACGCTTCGCAAAATTTATGGCTTATCTGAGGCAGACTTGAAAACTCACTTGGAGCGATTTACCGACTTGTTTAACGATGAGATCGTCGGGAAGAAAAAGTACATCCGGGATCTGTCTAAAGGAAATCTTAAAAAAGTGGGAATCGCCGCTGCTCTGATGGGAAATCCTGAGGTGGTATTTTTGGATGAACCCTTTGAAAATCTGGATCCAAGTTCTCAAGTTCGATTGAAAAAATTGATTCTCCACGAAAAAGAAGCCTCTCAGATCACCTTTTTGATTTCTTCACATGACCTCAATCATGTGACTGAAATCTGTGATCGCATTGTCCTATTAGAAAAAGGAAAAATCATCCGCGATCTCCGGGAAAAAGCCGAAATGATGCGGGAGCTGGAGGAGTATTTTGTAGGGTAGGAAGAAACGATAGTTTTTCTGAGGATGATATTCTAGAATAATTCACCATGAAAAGATACCTGCAACATTTATTGAAAGATATACGAAGCGCTCATCGACCGGAAAATTACTTCGAAAAAGAAAAACATAGTGCTAAAAGTGATGAGGATGAATTAAAAGAGCATTTTGCAGAAGTGGATCGGTTTTTAAACCTAGAAGCGGAACCTACTTTTTCAAACTACTGTGGGTTGGAAAAAGAGATATTTCCACCATCTGATTACTATGGGCTCGATGAGCTTCAACAGGTTAATTTTGAGTTTCGACAGATGTTGAAGTCCTGGAACTTGGGAATAGATTTGCCCAAAAACTTACCCAAAGAAAGAGTTTATGATTTAATGCTAGGGATATTAGACCATCCAGTATTAATTTCAGAATATGGTTTTTTCCATTTTGATTTTTGCACGGGAAATCCTGAAGGCTGCGAACTTGATGAGTATTGCTCCTGCCTTGAATAGTTGGAGGAACTCTAGTGGCTTTTGAAAACCATCAATTGTTTTCATTTTCAAGCAATGCCAAAAAATCCTTGAGCCCAATGACCTCTGTCATTCCTGTGATTTGAAATCTTTCCGTTCCTGAGTAAATGACCATTTTTCGGGTAGCTCCTATATCTTCACAGGCTTTATGAAAACCAGCGGAAAGTGATGGAGCGATTGATCTTTTTATCTCAATTGCCCAAACTTCTCGATGTCCTTTTTCTAAAATCAAATCGATTTCGGTTTGGTTGCTAGATCGGTAGTAACTAGCTGTCCATTGATTAGAAATTGAGTTGAGGATGTTTTCTACCACAAAACCTTCCCAGCTCGTCCCTAATATAGGGTGACCAAGCAATTGATCAAAACTGTGGATACTCAGTAGATTATGAAGCAAACCAGAGTCCCGGATATAAATTTTGGGGGATTTGACGAGTCTTTTTTTTGTATTACCGGCCCAAGGTTGCAATTTTCTTATCATAAAGAAATCTTGCAGTGTGTCAAGATAAGTTCTAGCTGTGGTGTGACTGACTTCTAGGCTTTTTCCGATATCGCTAAGGTTAGCTTGCTGACCATGAAAATGTGCCAGCATTGTCCAAAACCGCTTCATTCGTGTGGCTGAAACTTGTGGGCCAAATAAGGGAATGTCTTTTTCCACGTAAGTGGTGATAAAGTCATGTCTCCAATTCCAGCTTTCCTGATCGGATTCTGCCAAGTAGCTATCAGGGAACCCCCCTCGAAACCACAATTTCTCCGGATTAAAACCCAATTGCTCCTCCTGGTAAAGCTCTTGAAAAGCAAAGGGTGTCAGTTCTAAGTAGCGAATTCTTCCAGCTAAGGTTTCTGAAGATTGTTGAAGTAGATCTTTTGATACAGACCCTAATAAAAGGAAGTGTCCAGCCTTTTCTCCATTTCTTTTTCGGATATCAACTAAACTTCGGATAATTCGGAATAAATCAGCCTTTCGCTGAACCTCATCGATTACCAACAATTGATTGTTGAACCTTCGAAGGTAGCTTTCCGGATCATCGAGTTTGGCTAGGTCAGAATCTAGCTCCAGATCTAGATAGTGGACAGGTTTTTCCAAAAGTGGTTTGGCAAACTCTAAGGCCAAGGTAGTTTTTCCCACTTGTCTCGGACCTAAAATCACCACAACTGGCATCGACTTCAGAGCTTGTTTAAGCCTATTTTCAAGGGTTCTGTGGATCATGGTAATCGTATAACGACTTTCAAATTGCATGAAAATTAACCAAAAAGTATGTAATCTGAAAGTTAAACTTTCAAATTATATGTTTTTTACTTTAAAAGTATGTAATCTGAAAGTTTTGAGGAGGAAAAGCTATAATCAAATAACTTACAGGAATGCTCAGAGCTCTTGCTGTTTATAGTAAAAAAGTACATTCCTTTAATACATTGGGAAACCAATAGTTAAAGATTAGAATGCGAAGTTGTTTTTATCCTAAATGTCCTCTATTCAGTAAAAAATACCCTGTACAGGGTATTTTTTGGAATTCAATATTCTTTACTTTTATTCCAATTAACCTTTCGAACTTTATGGATCTTAGGATTTTTGTTTTAGTCGGAATAGTCAGCTGCTCATGGATAGTAACAAGCTATTATGATTTTGCAATTCAACAGGGGCTTCCAATTGGTAAGTTTTTTCTTCCAGACAACGGTAAGAATTTCAAGCTTTTTACAATTATTGCAGGTATTTATTTCACAATTGCTGGGGCTATTGATTTTGGATGGTATTTCTTCTTAATCATTCCTGTTGTCTCATTCCTAATTGCATTTATACTCACAAGAATGTTAGGAAAGCGTGCACAGATAGTGGGGCCTATTGGCTTCGTTCTCTTGGTGATTACTAATGTCCTTGTCCAAATTGAATTGATTAATATTTAGGTAATTCAGGACAGGTCAAAAAAATCAACTCTAACCCTTAATACCATGAAAGCTATATTTGGTCTAATTGGAATCATATTCATGATTACAGCTACTATAACCCACATTTGGACAGTAATTATCGCCTTTACTGAAGGCGGTTTTTTTGGCGGTGTTCTTTCTTTTCTCCTTCCATTTCTTTCCGAAATCTATTGGATGTTTCAAATGTTTGGGGAAAATGATGCCTATGCTTATACTGCCCTGATCCATTTAATATTGGCTATCCCCATTTCCATGGTCAGTCGATAGAATCGAATACGCCTCAAGGAATCGAGAAGACAAGATGGCTGATGCTGAGCTTCTTGAAAAACACCAACTTTGGTGCACCAAGTTCGGTATTCATTCCATATATAAGTCGTGCAGTCCTTAATATCACCACAGTTATCAATTGTCTTTAGCTTTTTCAAATTAATTTTCTAATTTAAACCCTTCAAATCATTTTTTAATGAACCAACCTAACCAAAACCCTGAGCAAATCGCAAGAGATCTGATTGATAGCCAATTGGAGCAGGCTGGTTGGTTGGTGAAATCCAAAAATGAAGTAAATCTTTCAGGCGGAAAAGGGATAGCAGTTCGGGAATACCAAACCTCTTCCGGTCCTGCCGATTATGTTCTGTTTGTCGATCGCAAGCCTGTTGGAGTGATTGAAGCAAAACGGGAAGAGGAGGGAGAGCGATTGACGGTGGTGGAGGATCAATCACGGGAATATGCTACTAGCAAGCTGAAATACCTGAAACATGATGATTTGCCTTATGTGTATGAAAGTACGGGGACAATCACACGTTTCACGGACTACAATGATCCAAAGCCTCGATCACGTCCTGTTTTTCACTTTCACAAGCCTGAAACATTGGCAGAATGGAATGGACAAGCTGAAACCCTTCGTGCACGATTGCTGAATACTCCTCCATTGGATGAACAGGGTTTACGTCCCGCGCAGAAATCGGCAATCAGGAATCTGGAGAAATCATTCCAGGCAAACAATCCCAAGGCGTTAATTCAAATGGCAACTGGTGCAGGCAAAACATTTACTGCTTGCACCTTTGTGTATCGCTTGTTGAAGTTTGCGAAAGCAAAACGTGTGTTGTTTTTGGTAGATACCAAAAACCTTGGTGAGCAAGCAGAACAGGAATTCCTGAAGTATCAGCCAACGGACGATAATCGGAAGTTTACTGAATTATACAATGTACAGCGATTGACGTCAAGCTATATTGCTTCAGACAGTCAGGTCTGTATTTCGACCATACAGCGCTTGTATTCCATTTTGCAGGGCAAGGAATTGGAAGAGTCTGCTGAAGAAGAGAATCCAAATGAATCAGGTTGGACTGTCTCCCGATATTTATCGGGAAAAGATCCTTTGCCTGTGGCATACACGCAAAAAAACCCGATTGAACAGTTTGATTTTATCATCATAGATGAATGTCACCGTTCGATTTACAATCTCTGGAAACAGGTGTTGGATTACTATGATGCATTTCTGGTTGGTTTGACTGCAACCCCAGATAAGCGGACTTTTGCTTTCTTTAATCAAAACGTTGTCAGTGAATACACCTATGAAGAATCTGTTGCAGATGGGGTGAATGTGCCTTACGATGTTTTTACCATTGAAACAGAAATTACCAAAACAGGGTCGATCATCAAAGCAAAGGAGTTTGTTGACAAACGGGAAAAACTAACCCGGCGCAAGCGCTGGGAACAGCTGGATGATGATTTGACATACACTCCAAACAAGTTGGATAAAGAAGTGGTCAATCCAAGTCAAATCAGAACGATCATCCGTGCATTCAAAGAAGCACTTCCAACGATCTTCCCAGATCGATTTGATGAGGATAGGGAGTTTGAAGTGCCCAAGACCTTGATTTTTGCGAAGACAGATAGCCATGCAGATGATATCATTCAGATCGTCAGAGAGGAATTCAATGAAGGCAATGATTTCTGCAAAAAGATCACCTACAAGATCGAAGAAGATCCCAAGTCTGTGCTGAACCGATTCCGTAATTCCTGGGCTCCTCGCATTGCTGTGACAGTGGATATGATTGCCACCGGAACGGATGTAAAACCGTTGGAAGTTTTGCTCTTTATGCGGGATGTGAAAAGCAGCAATTACTTCGAGCAGATGAAAGGCAGGGGAACACGCACGATCAACTTTGATGATCTGCAAAAAGTCACCCGAACCGCCAAACATACCAAAACACACTTTGTCATTGTCGATGCCATCGGGGCTATCAAGTCTAAGAAAACAGACAGTCGACCGCTGGAGCGCAAGCCAACAGTGCCGTTAAAGGACTTGCTTGGTGCAATAAAAATGGGAGCACAGGACGAAGACTTGTTTCTGTCCCTTGCAAACAGATTACTTCGTTTGGAAAAAGAATTGAGTCCTTCTGAGAAAGAGAAGTTTTCTGAACTCGCAGATGGGAAAAGCTTACAAACGGTGATTAAAGACTTACTAAATGCCTATAATCCTGATGTAATAGAAGGCATAGAACAAAAAGTGTCTAAGGAAAAAATCGGGCAAGCACCGGATGAAATTTCCAAAACCATTGCTCTGGAAGTGGATCAGCTTCGGACTTCTGCTGCGAAGGTCTTTACAGGAGAACTCACCGAATATGTAGAGAAAGTACGAAAAGCGCACGATCAGATCATTGACTATTCAAATACTGATAAGGTAATAGGTAAAGGGTGGGATAAGTTTACAAAAGAGAAGGCAAAAGAAGTAGTTGCGGATTTTACTGAATACATTCAGACTCATAAGGATGAAATCATCGCTTTGGAGATCTTCTATGATCAGCCTTACCGAAGAAGAGAACTCACCCTGAAAATGGTGAAGGATCTACTGGATCGAATCAAACTGGATCGACCGATGCTTGCGCCCAACTATATCTGGGAAGCCTATCAGCAACTGGGGCAGGTGAAGGATAATTCACCGAAAAAAGAATTGATCACCTTGGTCTCCCTGATCCGGAAAGTGGTAGGAATAGACACTCAGCTTACTTCGTATGATGCAACAGTGAATGAGAATTTCCGCAAGTGGATATTCCAACAGAATGCTGGACAGCATAATAAATTCACAGAAGAACAATTGGCATGGCTGCGGATGATCAAAGACCATATTGCTTCCAGCTTCCAAATTGGAATGGATGATCTGGATTATACTCCTTTTGATAAAAATGGAGGAAGAGGGACCATGTGGAATCTTTTTGGGACAGAAACAGCCGCACTATTTGAGGAATTAAATAAGGAGCTTTCAGCTTAACAATAAGTATAGGCTACCTTTGAAAAGATTATGATGTATTACAGAAGGAAAATAGTATTGGCGATTTTGGAAGCTTTTGGCGGCGAGCTGGAAAAACTTCAGTTTCAAAAATTGCTTATGCTTTTTACCACCTACCAACAGGAAAAAAGCTTTCATTTTGTTCCCTACAAATTTGGCTGTTTTTCCTTTCAGGCAAATGCGGATCTCTCCACAATGAAGAAGTATGAGCAAGTAGCCGAAAGTGAAAAGACATGGAAGAAGCTTGATCAGGCTGACTATTGGGCAAATCTAAAGCCTGAGGATAGAATAGGAGTAACCAAACTGAAGGCGAAATTTGAAGGAAACACTTCCAAAGAACTGATCCGCTATACCTATGTTCAGTTCCCTTACTACGCCATCAACAGTACTGTAGCCGAGCGGTATCTGAATGCCAAGGAAATGGCAAGTGTAAAATCTGCGATACCCCAATCTTCCAAAAAAGCACTTTTTACAATTGGTTATGAAGGACTCAGCCTAGAGGAATATATGAATAAACTCCTTGCTGCAGATGTCAAGGTACTCTGTGATGTTAGAAAGAATTCCTTCAGTATGAAGTATGGCTTCAATAAATCCCAATTACAAATGGCTTGTGATGGGGTAGGAATTCGGTTTATCCATATTCCCGAGGTGGGAATTGTAGCGGACAAAAGAAAAGAACTGAATACCCAGCAGGATTATGATGTACTTTTTGAAGACTACAAAAAGACAGTACTTCCTCAGACTTTATCCCAACAAGAAGAAATAATGGAGCTGATCCAGACCCATGATCGGGTTGCAATTACCTGCTTTGAAGCAAATATCTGCCAATGCCATCGCAAGCATTTGGCAGAGGCGATTTGTCAATTACCTGATTTCGAGTACGAACTTTTACATTTATAAAGTATGCCGAGAGAAAAGATATTGTTGACAGTAACCACCTATCCTTTGCCTTCAAGAAGCTATGATGAATTGGTCTGCACGGCAGGAATGCGGGAAGATGGTACTTGGATAAGAATATATCCTATGCCGTTAAGTTACCTCAAAGGACTGAAATCTACCGGGAAAGTTAAATCCAGAAAATATACATGGATAGAATTGGATCTAGTAAAACGGACCGATGATTTTCGTCCTGAGAGCTACTCACCTCAGGATTATGAATTCAAAGACATTGTCATAGGTGATACGATAGATACCAAAAACAACTGGCAAGCTCGAAAATCTATTTGTCTGAAAAATGTCTATACCAATCTGACTAAGCTTATAGAAGATTCTAAAGATCCTAAAAATATCTCTTTGGCGACTTTCAAACCTACAAAGATCAAGCGACTGATCATTGAGAAGGATGTGGCCGACTGGAAACCAGTTTGGAAAGCCTTACAAGATCAGATGGATCTATTTAATGAACCCAAGGCAGAGGCAAAAGAAATATTTCCGAAAGTCCCTTGGAAATTCAAGTATGAATTTGAAGATGATGAGGGTAGAGTTTCCAAGCTTATGATCGAGGATTGGGAGATTGGTCAGCTCTATTGGAACTGTCTTAGAGATGCCGATGGTGATCAAGATGTCGCTTTGGAAAAAGTGCGCCAGCAATACGAAACCAATTTTCTGGAAAACAAAGACCTTTACTTTTTCTTGGGAACTACCAAAGAATGGCATACACGCAGAGCTAATAATCCATTCGTGATTATTGGAGTCTTTTATCCAAAGAAGGAAATTCAAACTTCTTTATTTTGAAAATCAAAGACTATATCGCTTCTAGTTTCCATATCGGGCTGGATGATCTGGATTATACACCTTTTGATAAAAATGGAGGAAGAGGGAAGATGTGGGCTTTGTTTGGGGAGGAAATGGAAAAAGTGATTCAGGAATTAAATGAAGAATTGGTAGCCTGATGAAGCAAAAAGAGTTAGAAAGAATTCATATTGAGGACTTCCTTAAATTATTGCCTGTGGAATATTCAGGGAAATTAATAGATTTTGAAGAACCTGATTTCATTTTGGAAACAAAGTCGGGATTGATTGGAATAGAGCATACTCAGCTTTTCAAAAAGGAGGATCACAATGGAATAATTCCTAAGCGACATGAAAGTGAGGCATCCAAAATTCTAATGCAGGCTCAAGAAAAGTTCAATAGCCTTTCGGATGAAAGAGTCCATGTTGAAATTTATTTCAATTCAGACTATGGAAGAAAAGTATTGGAAGAGCCGTTACAATTGACCGCAAGGGAAAGAAAATTGTTGGTCGATCCATTGGTTGATTTTGTCCTAAAGAATATTCCCTCAAAAGGAAGTTTCCAAGGCTTTGAAAGTCCTGACTGGAAAACAGGTGAATACATCTTGCCAAAAGAAATTGGAGACATCGTAATTTCAAATCGTGAAACACTCCCTAAATCAATTTGGACTCAATCCAATGGCGGAATGGTTCCTGAGTTTTTGAGAGGTTCTTCCTTTTTTGAATCCCTAAACAAGAAAAATGGTAGGGTTTCCAATTATAAAAGGGCCTATGATCAAATTTGGTTAGTGATGGTCGCAGATCGAAATGAATTCGCCTCTTATTTCGATTTTAGTGACGTGATTTGGCCGCAAATCGAAACCCCTTTTGGTAAAGTATTCATTTACAGAGCTGGGGAGAATGCCTTTCATGAATTACCAATTACTTCAAGCCATGAATAACTACTGCCATGAAAAATATTTCAAGCTGATCATCATCCTCAGCACCCATAAGGGTAACATCAGAGAAAGGTTTCTTCAATCAGAAGAGTTGCTCCAATTGATCAATTCGAGTATGCCTAAACACCTTCAATCGGATTGGGAATTGATTTTCAGAAATCTGCAATCAAAACCTGCATTCATATCTGACTCCGGAAAAATCAATTATTCTAGCCTTGAAAATACCATTAGATCCAAGAAACACTTAAGCCTTTCAATGGTGGCTTCGGATCTTGTTTCATTTTATTTCGATAACCTTTTAAACTCAAATAGGAATGATTAAAGGTTGGGTTTTGGTTGCACTTGGTGAAATTGCTGAAATAATCAGTGGCAAAAACCAAAAGGAAGTAGAAAATCCGAATGGTGAGTATCCTATTTATGGAAGTGGAGGAGTTTTTGGTTTTGCCGATCAGTATTTGTGCCCTCCTGGAACGACTGTAATCGGAAGAAAGGGGACAATTAACAATCCGATTTTTGTCAATGAAAAGTTTTGGAATGTGGATACTGCTTTCGGAATTCATCCTTGTGAATATGTTCTCCCAAAACTGCTCTTTTATTTTTGCAAAGGGTTCAATTTCAAAAAGCTAGATAAGAGTACTACAATTCCAAGTCTTGCTAAGAGGGATCTTCTCCAAATAGACTTTCCATTAATTCCCCTTCCCGAGCAGCGAGCGATTGTAGCCCGGATCGAGGAGTTGTTTAGCGAGTTGGATCATGCGATCGCCAATCTCAAATCCGCCCAAGCCAAACTCGAAATCTACCGCCAAGCCGTTCTTAAAAAGGCTTTTGATGGGGGATTTACAAAGGAGTTTAGGTTGCAACATTCCATATCTGGATTTACTACAAAAAACTGGACAATATTTTTAAGCCTGTTTTTGAATTGATTTAATGCCGCCTGCCGCGGGGCTACTCAACTAATCAGTGGG
>NZ_FOPC01000006.1:0-30013 GCF_900113375.1 Algoriphagus hitonicola
AATTTCATGCAGCTATGGGACTTTCAGTGTTGCCGTATATGAAAGAAATCCAAGTCCGGAAAAAGGAACAGGCTAGCTTTTATCGGGAGCAACTCCAAAACTTACCCCTGAGTTTTCCCAAAACCGACGATATAGAGGATTATAATTATGCCTATTTTCCCATTCTCTTTCAAGAAGAAAAGGCCCTGAAGGATACTATGGAATGCCTGGAAAACAACGGGATTGCCAGCCGCCGTTATTTTTATCCCGGGCTCAACACCTTGGATTATACCTCAGGCCACTGCCCGGTTTCGGATGATATAGCATCCAGAGTTCTTTGCCTGCCCCTATACCATAGCCTGACCAGAGAAGAGCAGCGGATGATTGTAGGAATTTTAAAACGAGTAAAAAGCGATGATAGCTTGGTGCCGATAGAGTCCGAAAAGGGGAACGGGGAATAGGGATTAGGGATTAGGGATTAGGGAAGGGGAACAGAGAACAGGGAATAGGGAACAGGGAATAGAGAACAGAGATTAGGAGATTAAGAGAATAGGGAAATGAACGTCGATCCTCAGTACTCAAAAAACTACAGGTCAAAAATCCAAAATGAATAGGAATGGTGCTTTAGCCCATTCCAAAAGGAGACAATAAAAGATCATGGGCTTTAGCCCAACAGAAACCATTAAAGCCGAACCTACTGTCAGGCTGAGCAGCCTGTCCCGATCAAGTTTCGGGAGAGTCGAAGCTATTGTCAGGCTGAGCGAAGTCGAAGCCAGGCTGAGCAGCCTGTCCCGATCAAATATCGGGAAAGTCGAAGCCCTCAATTAAACAGTTCCCCAATTCATCAGTTCGACAACTCTGAACTCTTAACCTTTAACAATCTGAAAACGAGACTTTCTTCTTCAACCTATTCAGTTAAACAGTTCCTCAGTTCCCCAATTCGACAGTTCCCCGATTTATTGAAAATAGTAAAAAGTAAATAGTAAACAGTGGGGAAATCCTTTCCCTTGAACCACATCCTGTTCCTCAGTTCAACAACAACCAATCTTCCAATTCCCATGAGCAATATAACGCTGTTCGATCAAGTCTCAGATTCTACAGATCGAGTCTATAAAGTTCCTAAAGGAATAGAACTAATTGTGAAAAACAAACAGCAAATCCTTGATCTTTGTCTCAAGTATCAAGTGGAGGAATTATTTGTTTTTGGGTCCTCTTTAGATCAAAGTTTTTCATCAAAAAGCGATTTAGATTTTTTGGTGAATTTCAAAAACATACCCTTTGATCAATATACAGATAATTACTTCAAATTGCATGAGGATTTGGAGAACTTATTCGTACGGAAAATAGACCTTATCACTATCAATTCTCTGGATAATAAGTTCTTTAAAGAAAAAGTACTTCAAACCAGAAGACTACTTTATGCTGCTTGAAGAAAAAAAGCTTTTGCTTGATATTCAAATAGCCATTAATTCGATCTACGACTACCTGGGAGACGGTAGAGATTTTACAGTATTCCAAAAAAGAAAAATTCTAAGAAGGGCGGTCGAACGAGAACTTGAAATTATCGGAGAGGCAACCAATAAACTGCTTAAGATAAATCCAGATATCCCAATTTCAGAAGCAAGGCGAATTGTCAACCTCCGTAATTGGGTTATTCATGCCTACGATTCAGTAGATTATATTATAATATGGGGGATAGTAAATAAGGATATACCTCTTCTCAAATCTCAGGTTGATCAATTGTTAAGTTGAAACGCGAGACGGTGAAATAGAAAGAAGAAATTAATAAATAGTAAACCACGGCTTAATAATTAACTATCAACAAAAAAAGTAGGCAGTCGCAGTTAGCAGTAAAAAGTAATCAGTGGAAAATTTACTGTTGGAGATTAAGAGAATAGAGATTAATAGAATAGGGAAAAGAACGTCGATCCTCAGTACTCAAAAAAACTACAGGTCAAAAATCCAAAATGAATAGGAATGACGCTTTAGCCCATTCCAAAAGGAGACAATAAAAAATCATGGGCTTTAGCCCAACAGAAACTATTAAAGCCAAACCTACTGTCAGGCTGAGCACTTGAGAGACGGGAGTCTCGAAATCGAAGCTACTGTCAGGCTGAGCGAAGTCGAAGCCAGGCTGAGCAGCCTGTCCCGATCTAGTATCGGGACAGTCGAAGCCCGTCGCGCCTTCGCAAGCTCTTAAAGATTGTTGAACACTTGTACTGAGTTTGTCGAAGTATATCGAACCAGGTTAGTGAGCTGGTCGAACCATCAGTTAATCAATTACTCAAAAGCTCCAATTATTACCACGAACCACATCAAACTCAAGCCCACATATTTTCTAGTCTTACTACTGATGGTTCAGTTTGCTTGTGGGAGAACTAATAAAGTGGAGCCGGGTATTGTTCTTTCATTTGATGATGATTACTTGGATAACTGGGTGGGAATTCTTCCTTTATTGGAAAGGTATGATGCCAAGGTGACCTTTTTTATTTCCGGTCTTAGTCAGATGGATTCACTTGATTTGGAAAAGGTGAAACTAATCAGAGCTAAAGGACATGAGATAGGGGCCCATACAGAAAATCATCTAAGCTTAAACCAGTATATCAAGAATTATGGGCTTAAAGCCTATTGGGAAAAAGAAATCAAAGCCCAACTCAGTGCTTTCGATCAATTGGGAATCTATCCTATTGTATTTGCCTATCCTTATGGAGAAAAAAATCAGTACATTGACTTCCTTTTGCTGTCTAGGTTTAAAGCCACCAGGAATGTAGTGGCGCCTACCAAGGGTGTACATTTACCCGATAAAATCTTTCACAATCTAGGTACAAGACAAAATCGGTTTTATTCTTTAGCGATCGATAATCGAGATCAAGTTCAGGAGAATCAATTGCTTTCTGCATTTCAAAAAGTAGCTAGAGAGCAGAAGGTCATTTTTCTTCATGCCCATGATATAGGGGAAGAGGAGGGATATGAAATCAATGTATTTCATTTGGAAAGAATGCTACGATTAGCCAAGTCGGAAGGACTAAAAATGCATACATTCTCTGCTCTGCTGGCAAAACATGACTAAACTAAGGAGTTTGAACATTAGGAAAGCTTTTAAAATTCAATGGTAAATTCAATTAAAAAGAACTTAAAAAATATTACACCAGTATTTTTAATGGATATTTATCGATCTTTCCAAAAGAAAAAGAACTTGGATATCGATGGTTTGAGTACGGCGGAAGTATTTTCCAAGATCTATAAGGATAATTACTGGGGTTCGGAAGAAAGCATCTCAGGGTCTGGTTCGGATACCATTCAGACCAATGTGATCATCAAAGAATTGGAAAAATTATTTCAAGACTATCAGATCAAAACCCTATTGGATGCCCCATGCGGCGATTTCAACTGGATGAATCAGGTAAGACTTGATGGATTAGAATATCTGGGGATGGATATCGTAGAGGAGTTGATTCAAAAAAATCAGTCCAAATATCAAGATAGACCCAATGTGATTTTCCAAACTGGCAATATCCTTACAGATTCCTTACCATCAGTGGACTTGATCCTGTGCCGGGATTGCTTGGTTCATTTTTCCTTGGAGGATATCCACAGGGCCTTGGATAATTTCAAAAAGTCAGGTGCCAAATATCTCTTGACCACCAGTTTTATCAAGCATCAGGAAAATCCCAATATCCAAACCGGCTATTGGAGACCGATCAACCTTCAGGCAGCTCCCTTTCATTTGCCTGAGCCTATCCTGAGCATTGACGAAAAATGTACCGAAGGAGGAGGAAAGCATCGAGATAAGAGTTTGGTACTGTATGAGATTCAATCGATTTAAAATAATGTTGCCGAAATCCTCACTAATTGATTTCGTATCTGGATTAGTAGAAGCCTTAAAACTATTTGAGTATGAAACCGTGCTCAAATTTTGATAATGAAAACAACAATATACAGCCCCCAAAACAACTATGTACTCTCTACCCTAGTAAGAGAGATTTTCTTGGGGTTTAAGGAAGGGAGAGAGTTAGCCTATAGATTGTTTATTAGAGATTTAAGAGCGGGATACAAAAGATCATTCTTGGGTATTTTCTGGCTGTTTATACCTCCTTTTTTTACTGCGGGAATCTGGATTTTCTTAAATGATCAGCAGGTCGTTTCCATTCAGGGAGCTCCCATGGATTATGCCGCTTTTACGTTATGCGGGACGATTCTCTGGAGCTTTTTCGCTGAAGCCTTGAATAAACCCATTCAACGCTATCAAAGTGCCATGGGAATGATGAGTAAGTTAAATTTTCCCCGAGAGTCTTTGGTATTAGCGGCGGTCTATGATCAGCTATTTAGTCTCATTTTGAAATTAATTGTCCTAGTACCTATCCTTTGGATTTTGGGTTATCCCCCTAATTTGAATTGGCTGATAGGTTTTTTAGGGATTTTTGGCTTATTGATCGCAGGGATTAGCATTGGTCTAATGCTATCTCCCATTGGTTTGCTCTATGGAGATATAGGGAAAGCCCTTCCCATGATTTTGCCCTTTGTAATGTATTTAAGCCCTGTGATTTATCCTTTACGAGATGGGGGCAAATTAGCCATTCTCCAAGGAATCAATCCCGTGACCCCATTTTTGGAAATGGCAAGGAGCAGTTTGGGAGGGTATGAATTTACCCTATGGCAACCGCTTCTGATCTGGACAGGGGTATTGGTTGGTTTACTGTTATTTTCCTTATTGGTGGTCAAGATCGCCATGCCAATGATTGTCGAACGAAGTGGATCTTAAGATGCGGAATGACGAGGTATTGGTCAAGGTAGAGGGAGTTTCCAAGAAATTCTGCAAAAGCCTTAAGCGTAGTCTTTGGTATGGAGCAGGGGATATTTCTCGCTCGGTTTTAGGACTAAAGAATCCTGAAAAACTCCGAAAAGACGAATTTTGGGCGGTAAAAGATGTGAGTTTTGAAGTAAGGCGTGGAGAATGCTTGGGGCTAATTGGACATAATGGGGCAGGAAAGAGTACCCTTTTAAAAATGCTAAATGGACTGATCCGTCCCGATGAAGGAAGAATAGAAATGAAAGGGAAGGTAGGGGCCTTGATAGAATTAGGTGCAGGTTTTAATCCTGTCCTGACTGGTCGAGAGAATGTCTATAATAATGGTGCCGTTTTGGGTTTTTCTAAAGCTGAAATTGACCGCAAATTTGATGAGATCGTAGCTTTTGCGGAAATGGAGGAATTTATCGATACTCCAGTACAGAATTACAGTTCAGGGATGAAGGTACGCTTAGGTTTTGCTGTGGCTTCTCAGATGGAGCCGGATGTATTGATTATTGATGAGGTATTGGCGGTAGGGGATCTTGGTTTTAAAATTAAATGCTTTAACGAAATTTATAGATTAATAGAAAATGCAGCAGTTATTCTAGTGAGTCATTCTATGCCGCAGGTAGCTCAGGTATGTAGAACTGGATTGGTATTAAAGCAGGGAAAGATAAATTTTGGTCCAGGAAAAGTTTCAAACGCTATTATTAATTATTTCGGTATTTTTGAAAATAATGGATTAAACATAGAAGGAAATCGGAGAGGAGAAATTAGAAATTTCAAATTTGGAAACAATGATACTAGTGTTGAACTAGACATTTCAAAAAATCAAAATCAACCAGAAATTATTTTAGAAAATTGCCAGAATGTTTTTTTTGAAACCAGTGTCATAATTGAGCCCTCTGTTGAGAATTTTTCTTTAATTATTTCAATCACGGATATAGACCAAAAAGTAGTTGCGCAAGTAACGCCACCTGAAAGAATGTTTACAAATCTAACTAAGATGATGGTTGTAGAGGCAAAAGTCAATTCACTAATGCTCAATACGGGTAATTATTCTATTAGTGTTCATATATATAATAAGAGTAATGCAGTCGATAGAGGAGAAATTTTAATTGGAATAAGAAACATTCTCAAGTTTACTGTGAAAAAACAAAAATTTGTTGGGGCAGCACCAATCCTATATGAAAGTAGATGGAAAGAATGTTAAGAAAGGTTCTATTAAAAATGAGAAGGATGTTTCATAGAGTTTGGTCCCAAATTTACAGACTCCTATACTTACCTAGTCACATCATTATAGAAGGAGACCCAATAGATATAATCATTGGTAGAAATTGTTATTTTGAGAAAGGTGTTAGGATATCAAACAAAAGCGGTGGAAAAATAGAAATTGGGGAAAATAACGTATTTCTAACTGGGGTTATTTTAGCAACATATGGAGGTGCCATTAATATTGGAAACAATTGTAGTTTTAATCCTTATTGCGTAATCTACGGACATGGAGGATTATGGATTGGTAATTACGTAAGGATTGCAACCCATACAATAATAATTCCAGCCAATCATATCTTTGAATCGAGAGATCTGCCTATAACAAAACAAGGATTGACAAAAAAAGGAATTAGAATAGGTGATGATGTTTGGATTGGAGCAAATGTTACTATTTTAGATAATGTTATTGTAGGTAAAGGTTGTGTAATTGGAGCAGGTGCTGTAGTGAATAAAAATACTAGTGATTTTGGGGTTTATGGAGGAGTACCGTCAAAACAAATTGGTAAAAGATAGATATTGACTTCTATAAGTTAGAAAAAAAAGCTGCAAAATATTGTCTAAAAAAAAGAATTTTGAACTTGTAAAAGTTTAATAAATTGATTATAGTGTTTGGTTATTGGTAAATTATAAAAATATATTAAATTTTCGATAGAAATTACTTTTGCTAAAAGTTTTACATATTAAATATTGGTACGGTTCTTATCAAATTAAAAATCATTAAATGTCTATTAATTATATAATTATACTATTTCGAAAATTTTTATATTTTTTTTATAGAATTGTTTCAATTTTTAATTTTAAATCGAGAACCGCGACTTCTAAGGGTATTGAGAGGTTATTTAAACATGATGTCGACGATTTTTTTTCTTTTAATATTCAAGGATATATAATTATTTCTCCAAATGAAAAAATGGTCCCCATACTTTATCATCATATTTTTAAAAGAGAAATTTATAAGTTTAAATTAAATAATTCTAAGCCAAAAATAATAGACTGTGGATCAAATATCGGTATGGCAATTCTTTATTGGAAGAAAATTTCTTCGGAAGCTGAAATAATTGCCTTTGAACCTTCAGAAATGAATTTTCGTGCTTTAAAATATAATATTGAAATGAATTCAATTAATAATGTTACCCTAATAAATGCGGCAATTTCATCAAAAATTGGAAATTTTTTTTTTACTGATAATGATGCTGCATCTGGGTCCTTATTTTTAGAAAAGGATTTAGATAGAAAATATATAGTTAATACTGTGAGACTGGACAATTATTTACAAGAAGAAATAGATTTTCTAAAAATTGATATTGAAGGTGAGGAAATCAATATATTAGATCAAGTTGTTGATAATCTTAAAAACATTCAAAACATATTTATTGAATATCATTCATTCTTAGGTAGGCCTCAGAAGCTTTCTATGTTTCTTAAATCATTGGAAGATAATAATTTTAGATATTATATTGAAGGAGAATATTCAAATAATGCCCCTTTATTTAATAATCATACTAAGTTAAAACAAGATTTACAAGTGGCCATTTGGGCAAAAAAAAGTGAAAATGAATAAAATTATTTGCTATACGGCCATTTTTGGTGACTATGATGAATTACTAAATCCTGTTTATGCGGATAGATTAATGAATGAGGCCACTTTTATTTGCTTTACCGACCGTAATGATCTTCAATCTGATTTTTGGACAATTATTTATGTTGAAAGAAAGTATCTCGATCCTACTAGAGAAAATCGATATTACAAATTAAATGCTTATGAGGTTCTTCCTGAACATGATATATCACTTTACATAGATGGAAATATATTTTTGAAAAGTGATTCAATTAATGAAATTATTAATCAAATATTTTCTTTCGGAGCTGAAATGGCCATTGTTAAGCATCCTAAAAGAGATTGTTTATTCGTAGAAGGAGAAACATGTATTAAATTTGGAAAAGATAGATATGATATAATTGTAAATCAACTATCAAAATATAAACTTCAAAAATTCCCCCATCACTTTGGATTATGGGCTTGTTCAATAATTTTTAGAAAAAACACCAGTGCGGTGGAGAACCTTTGCCAGAAGTGGTGGGAAGAAGTTCAATCAGGAAGTCGTCGGGATCAAATTTCATTTCCTTATGTTTTAAACAAACTCAATTTCAAGGGGCTTTTGACCTTAGATTGGAAATGGGAGGAAAATGATTTCTACAAAAGAGCATTTCATAAAAAAATCATATTCGATAAACCAATATTAAATCTTAACACCGAAGGAGAAATTTATTTGCCTAAACGAATTTTAGAACCTCTTGGATGGGCGGGACATATTCCCTTTGCTATTTGGCTTGTTTGGAATTATAAGCCAAATCTCATAGTTGAGCTTGGGACTCATACTGGAAATTCCTTTTTTAGTTTCTGTCAAGCAATGCAGACAGGAAATCCCCTTGGAAAAGTTTATGCTATTGATTTAGGACAAGGTGGTAAGCATTCAGGTTATTATAGTGATGGTATCAATGATGATCTTTACGCTTACCAGAGAATCAATTATCCCACAATTGGTAGTATAATTCGAAAGAATTTTAATGAAGCAATTAATGACTTTGAAGATCAATCTGTTGATCTTTTGCATATTGATGGCTTACATACTTATGAAGCTGTTAAAAATGATTTTGAAACGTGGTTGCCAAAGTTGAAAACCAATTCAATTGTTTTATTTCATGATATAAGTGTTTTTAGAGAGGATTTTGGAGTTAATCAGTTTTGGAATGAGGTCATTAATAAATACCCAATTAACTTCTCTTTTCATCATTCAAATGGATTAGGCGTTTTAAGTTTGCATGATACAGGTAAAGGAGCGGAAATAATTAAAGAATTAAATAATAATTTAAATATAATACAACTATTTGTTTCAACCGGAGAAGCCTTGTCTCAATTGAGCCCTATTTATTTTGAGAATTTAAGGCTTAAGGAAAAGATCAATAATTCTAAGGCTATTAATATTTCTGAGAAAATTAAAAAAATTATTAGATTCTTTAAATAGTAATGGGGAATATTATTACGATAATCGTAACTCACAATGGTTCAAGATGGATTTATAATTGCATAAATTCTATTTTAAATTCTAACTTAAAAATAGATATTATATGTATTGATAATTTTTCTACCGATGATACTGTTGACGTAATCAAAAGTAATTTTTCTGACATAATTATTATTGAGAATAACGAAAACCTAGGTTTTGGTCAAGCAAACAATATTGGATTAAGATACGCAATTAAGAATTATTATGACTATATATTTTTATTGAATCAAGATGCTTATGTTGAAAATGACACCATTTACAAGTTAGTTCAAGCCTCGAAGAATAATCTGGAGTTTGGAATTTTAAGCCCTATTCATCTTAATGGGGAAGGTAATAGACTTGATTTAAATTTTTCTAATTATATTAGTGAATATAAATGTGGTAGTTTTATTTCTGATTTTATATTAGCTAAATTAAGGAAAGAGGTTTATGATTTGCCCTTTGTAAATGCTGCAGCATGGTTACTTCCCTTAAATACTATAAAGACAATTGGTGGATTCGATCCTTTATTTTTCCACTATGGAGAGGATGATAATTATTGTCAGCGAGTACTTTATCACGGATTAAAAATCGGGATTGTTCCTGATACTTATGTTTTTCATGACAGAAGTCAGTTGGTGAAAAAAATTGATAGATATGAAAACCTAGTGGTTTTTGAAAAGTCATTTAAAGTTAAATGTGCTAACGTGAATGAATCTTTCCAAAAAAATATAAGTTGGGAGATAAAAGAGATAAAAAAAAAGTTTTTTATTTCTTTCTTAAGTTTTAATATATTTGGTTTTTTGAAATGGTTTAAGTTTTATTCTCATGTGAAATCAATAATACCTCATACTGAGAAATCAAGAAAGATAAATGAAAAGATAGGGTCTAATTATTTAAATGGATAATCTCCTCATCTCTATACTTATTCCTAACTACAATAAATCCCCTTATCTAAGGGAAACCTTGGACTCGGTATTAAATCAGACTTATACCCATTGGGAATGTATCATTGTAGATGATCATAGTACGGATAATTCTTGGGAGATTTTAGAGGAGTATTCTGCAAAAGATTCAAGGTTTCGACTTTATAAAAGACCTGATGATCGCAAACCGGGCGGGAATGCGGCTAGGAATGTAGCCATTGAAAAAGCAAAAGGCGAATATGTTGCATTTCTAGATTCGGATGATATTTGGAAACCTGAAAGATTAAGGTTGGCTAAGGAATTTATAACTGATAACCATTTTTCAGCAATTTATAGTGGGGCTATGGTGTCAAAAGGAAATAAGGAGGTAAGACAGTTTTCTAGGCCTATTAAAGATGATGAGTCTATTTTTGATTTTGTAATAAGAGAAGACACATTTTCTCAAACCTCCTCATTGATCCTTAAAAACGATATTGCTAAAAAGATTTTATTTGATGAGGGGATGAAGAGGCATCAAGATTATGATTTTTTTATTAGAGTGCATCAAATTATTCCTTGGGAATATTTTGAAAACTTTGATGTCATAGTTAATTGGACTAGATCGAACTTTGAAAGAAAGAATTACAAAGACTGTATTCCTTTCTATAAAAAGCATTTCGATTTAAGCAGGGATAATGCTGTTAAAATAAATTATATTCGGAGAATTGCTTCTATTGCAGCAAGGAGAAATCCAAAAGAAAATGTGTCTTCTTATTTTTATGAAGTCCTTAAATCGGAGAATTACTCCTTTTCACTAAAAGAGTTTATGTTATTTAAATTTCCTAATTTGTTTTTTATCCTATCAAAACTTAATTCCCTATTTAAAAGGAATTGAAATGACATATAAAATTAATTGATGCGAGCTATATTAATGATATGTCCTTGGTTTGACCATAAAAGTTCTTCTAATGGAATGGTCTTCCGAGAACAGGCAAGGGTATTACAAGGAAATTATTCGTATACTTTTTTATCTTTTAAAAAAATAGGTATAAAAGAGTTTTTTAAGATTTTCAGATTTATCTATTTTAAGGAATATTCAGATACCCAAAGGAAGGAAAAATATGTTTATATATTTTACCTTTATAGTTCTTTTTTTGGTGATTTTTTCAATAATTGGATTGAATTAATGGCTGTCAAAAAAGCCAAAAAATATTTCTCTGTAAATAATCTAAAGTTTAACTTAATTCATGCCCAATCTTTAATTGATTCTGGTGTATTTGCATTTTATTTGAAAAGAAAACTCGGAATTCCCTACATCATCACGGAACACGCACAAATTAATATGACAGGGATTTCAGTGCGAAGACATAAGTTTTTGCAATCTGTTTTGAATCAGGCAAATAAAAGAATGGTGGTTTCTCATCATAAAATAGCTCAATATGCTTCCAATAGGTTATATGGTGATTTTGAAGTTATAGGTAATATGGTGGATGAATCTAACTTCTGTTACAGAGGGAATAAGAACAAATCGGAAATATTTCGGATCATTACCGTTGGGGCTTACACTCCTATCAAAGATCAAGCAACCCTGTTAAAGGCTTTACAATTATTGGATGGCTTGCCCCTTCCAATTCCAATGGAATTTCACTGGGCTGGTTTCAATGGATGGATGCCGGGGAAGGATGTTGAGGTTAATAAAATCATTGACTTGCATAATTTCCAACAGATTAAAGTAAAGTTGTCGGGAAAATTGAACAGGAAAGAAATTGCTGAGGCTTATCGGGAATCAGATTTGTTTATTTTTTCCAGTTTAGCAGAAGGAATGCCATTGGCAGTAATGGAGGCTTTAGCATGTGGATTGCCCGTAATTACCACGAGATGGGGAGGTGTGGAAGAAATCATCCATAGTGATAACGGCAGAATTGTTGAATTAAAGGATTATTGTATTATGTCCAAAGAGATTTTACAAGTCGCTAATACTCCTGATATTTTTGTAAGAGAAAAAATTGCGGCAAGTGCAATTCAGCAATTCGGAAGTAAGGCGTTTAAGGAAAAAATAGCCTCCATTTACAAGAATGTTCTTTATGGGTAAATTCAAAAAGGATATTAATGTTTCTGTAATAATTCCTGTGTATCAAGCAAAAGATTACCTAGAAAGGGCTGTTAACTCTGTAATGATTCAGAAAAATGTGAAAGAAATTATTTTAGTAGAAGATGGATCTCAGGATGGATCCTTTGAACTTTGTCAAAGACTAAAAGCTACAAATCCTCTCATTCAATTATATACCCATACCGATAGGGTAAATAAAGGACAGGCTAGCAGTAGAAATTTAGCTTTGAAATATGTAACAGGTGAATGGATTCAATTTTTAGATGCAGATGATGAACTTCTATGTGGAAAGATAGAAGGGCAATTAAATTTAATAAATGAGAATAATTCATTTGTAATAGGGAATGCACTTGATATTTTTTTGAATGGAAGAATTCATAAAAGAAAATATAAACAGAATCCTTGGGTTGGGTTAATTTCAAGTAAGTTAGGTATAACATCATCAAACTTGTTTAATGCCGAATATGTAAAACTAGTAGGAGGATTTAATGAATCGCTTAGGAGCAGTGATGAATATGAGTTGATGTTTGAAGTATTAAAAATAAATGATAAAGTAGTCTATGATTCTAGATATTTAACAAAAATATATAGAACAGAGGGATCTATTACTAGGTCAAATGATAGATTACAAAAAATTTTTCAAGACTGGGTTAATTTAAGAATTAAAATAAAGAATCATCTTATTTCAAAACAAATGTTTTCATTGCATCTTCGGTATACTTTATATGGTGCAATTGGCCTGTTTCACAAAGAAATGAGAATAGATAAAAAATTAGAATTCAATTCTATCTTTTCATATTTATATCAATTTGAAAAGAAAATAAAAATAATTCTTTATAGGATTTTTAAGTAACATAGTGTTTAATTATTTAAAATGATCAAATCTCTAAAAAACTATTTCCATCATCATTTAGCCAGGCCCTTTTATTCTTTGATTAGGCCTTTACAGCCTTTTTTTAATCTGAAAAAAAGGACTTTCTTCGATAAATTTAAAGTTAAAACCAAAGATGGTGTTGAGTTTTGGCTGTATAATAATGCCTTTAATCTGGAAACCAAGTTGTTTTGGTCAGGATTTGAAAAAAGTGATTGGGAGAAAAAGACTAGAGAAATTTGGTCAGAGCTTTCCAAATCTTTAAAGGTAATTTTAGATATTGGAGCAAATACAGGAATTTTTTCAGTATTGGCTAAAGCTTATAATTCTGAGGTTGAAGTTTATGCCTTTGAACCCCAGCCCAATGTATTCAGGGTATTTCAAATGAATAATGAAATCAATGGTTTTGATATACAGTGTCATCAGTTGGCCCTATCAGATGAATCCGGTCAATTGCCCTTTTACAATACAGGCTATTCTACTTTTGAGGCTAACAATACCACCCATGGCAGTCTGAATAAGGAGTGGAGAACTGAGCACCAACATTCGATTGTGGTAGAAGTAGAAAGGCTCGATTGCTTCCTTACTAAAAACCAAGTAGGCAAGGTGGATTTGATCAAAATTGATGTGGAGACTTTAGAGTTCGAGGTATTGAATGGCTATGGGGATTTGCTTTGGCTTCACCAGCCCATTATAATTTTAGAGATTCAAAATGAGGATATAGGTTCTAAACTTTTAAGTTTATTTGACGGGAAAGAGTTTGAGTTCTTCTGGATTAATGAAAGTAAAGGGTTAGTACCTGTGGATACTTTAGGGACCAAGACCAATCAAGAGAATTTAAATTATTGTTTATGTCCAAAAAATAAAATGGATAGAATTCGAAAATGGATTTAAAGAGAGTATTGGTTATTGCGGATACTTATTCTTTACCGAAATACCCGGCCAAAGGATTATATGTAAAGGAACAAGCCCTATGCCTTGTAAATAGTAAAAAATGCCAAATAGAGGTATTGTTTATTGATAGGAAGTCCAAACCTTTTATTAAATGTTTGTTTTTGTTTTTCAAAATATTAATAAAAAGGGCTATAAGATTTGATACTATTGAGTCTTTTGAAAAATTTAAGGTACTTTATTTTCTAGTTCCTATTAATAGAAGAATGCCTGATTATATTCAGTTATGGATTGAAAGGATTTATTTGAGGTTTGTTTGCCATCAGTATTTAAAACAGAATCAACCCCCGGATATTATACATGCGCATTCAGGACTTTCCTCTGGTATTTTCGCAAATTTTTTGAGTGAGTACTTTAATTGTCCTTTTGTGATCACTGAGCATAGCCCTTTGATGTTTCATTTTGTATCTAAAGCAAGGGGAGAATTGGTGATAGAATCTTTCAAAAGGGCCAGGTTTGTCGCTTCTTTAACTATTTTTCAAGAAAGTCTCTTAAAACGGGTTTGTTCTGAAGCTAAATCTCAAATAATACCGAATGTAATCAATGAAGATATTTTTCATATAAAAAGGAAGACTTGTGGAGATTTTCCTTTTACAATAATTTCTGTTTTATACCCTAGTCCAGTTAAGGGCGGACGGTATTTGTTTAATAGTTTTAGAATTTTAAAGGAAAAAGGGGTCAAATTTAAGTTTTTGATTGTTGGTGAAGGAATAGAAAAAATGAAAAAAGAATGTGAACTTTTAGGTATTAAAGATGATGGAGAATTTTATTTTAATTTAAATAAAGAGGAATTGAGCTCTTTATATAATAAATCGCATTTATATTGTTGCAGCTCAATTTACGAGACATTTGGACTAGCTGCTCGCGAAGCCATGTTATGTGGATTGCCGGTGGTGACAACCGATAATGGGGGAGTGGTTGATAGTGTTACAGAGAACACTGGCCTTATCGTGCCCGTTCAGGATTCAAATGCTTTGGCAGAGGCTATTGTTAGCATTAGAGATAATTATGACGATTATGATCCAAATACAATAAGAATATGATTATCAATCAAAGCGGGACTGAGGTTTTTCAAAGGAAAATGTTTGATTTTTACGGAATTGATGTTGTGTCAAATACATGAAAGAGAAATGAATATTCTGATAATTCCTAGTTGGTATCCTACCGAAAAAAAACCTTTTGCAGGTTTTTATTTTTTGGAACAGGCTAAATTTTTGAACGGAAAGGTTGGAATAAATATTTCCATTCTTTTTGGGGATAAAAAATCATCTCCGTTATTGAAATGGTTATTGACTTTAGCTCAAAGCGTTTTTTTTAGAAATATTCACCTAATAAAAAGTGGTTTATTTCAGTCCCCTGAAAAATTTGAATTTACAATCCCGGCCAATAGAAGAATTCCTGATTTTATTCAATTGTGGTTGGAAAGGAAACTTTATAAAAAGGCATTCGCTTCTTACAGCAAAAGGTATACTATCCCTGATTTAGTTCATGCCCAAAGTGGCATGGATGCCGCTATATATGCAAAAGATATAGCTAATCTAACAGGTTTGCCCTTTGTGATTTTGGAGCATCAGGTGTTTGTTTTTCATTATTATTCTAGAAAAAGAGCGGGGTTGATTTTGGAGGCTTTTGCTGCCGCAAGAAAAACAGCAGCAGTCAGTTATGATGAACGGCGACAGGTGTTGATGAATAAACCCAATTGTAACCCTGAAGTTATCTGGAATTTTGTGGACGAAACCAAATACCACATCCAATTGGATAAAAGAAGCAAGGTTTTTACCATCGTTACCATACTTAATTCGTTGCCTATCAAAGGATTTGATACATTTTTGGAAGCCATGTTTGAATTATCTAAAGAAACCCAGGACTTTAGATTTATCATGATTGGGAAAGGGGCGGATGAAAGATCTAATGATCCAACATCTAATGCCTTTGTCATAAAAAGTAAAGAATTGTGTATTTATGATTTTGGGACATTTTTTCCGATTGTAGAAAGGGATCAGATTTCTGACGTATTGAATACAGCTCATGTCTTTGTTTCTCCAACCATACAAGAACCTCATGGAATTGCTGCTCGGGAAGCGATGATGTGCGGTTTGCCCGTTGTGTCTACTGCTAATGGAGGAGTAGAAGATGGCATCACTCCGGAAACTGGACTTATTGTACCTGTGAAAAGCCCAAATGCCTTGGTTGAGGCTATCCTTAAAATTCATAAAAATATTCATTTATATAATCCTCAAACAATTAGAGAACTGACTATTCAGCAATGTGGCCGAAAGGCTTTTTTAGATCGTATGATTAAATTTTACAATGTTTAATATATGTTAAGTACCTCTGTTATTATTCCAGTTTTTAATGCTGTCGAATATTTACGAGTAGCCGTTGAGTCTGCAATTCATTTTGGGGAGGTTGTTGAGGTATTATTAGTAGATGATATGTCAACAGATAATTCCTTAGAAGAAATTCAGGAACTAGCAAAGCAATACGACAAAGTCAGAAATATACCAAATCAGCAAAAGAGATATGCATCAGGTTGTCGGAATTTAGCAATTCTTCAAGCTAAAGGTGATTTGATCGCTTTTTTGGATGCGGATGACTGGTATTATCCAAATCGATTTAAAAAAGACCTTGATTTATTTACTTCTAATTCTAAGGTTAAAATCACCTATTCTTATTCCACTATAAACTTCCCAAATGGAAAAACCATTCCTTATGGTGTGCAACATGATTTTTCGAAAACACTTAATGATAATTCTACCTTTTGGGAGGAATATCACTATTCGGTAAAAAATGACCTTGTTCTTGGTCATGTTAATGCCAATACAGTACATATGGATGTTTTTAAAAATGGAGATTTTTGGGATGGTCGCCTCAAAGTCCATGCAGATACGGAGTTCTGGTGGCGATTGAATAGAAAATATAAATTCTATGCATCAGAATTAGCAATTCCTGTATCAGCGGCCCGAAGACATGACCACAATACCATTTACAATAAGTCTGTAAAAACCAAGACAATTATGTTGCTAGTCTGGATGGATAATATCGGGATTAAGAACTTGTATGGATTTGAAAAGAGAGCGGTGATTTATCATTTGGCCAGGGCCATTTCCAATCCAATCAAAAAACATTTGCTGAGAAAATCAGTCCTGCACGGTTTCCAGTGGATTGCCAATGCCTTGAGGCCTGTTTTTATCCCTGTTTTTTACCGCTGGGGGATGGCTAAATATAAACTGTACAAAGAGTAATGTATTTTTCAGTAGTTGTACCTACTTATAAGGATAGGGAGCGACTGTTGCTTTTGCTTGAAGCTCTTGGTGAGCAAAATATCAATGAAGTACCATGGGAGGTAATTGTGGTGAATAATGATCCCCAGGAGGATTTGATCCTTGAAGGAAATTATTCCTTCCCACTTACTGTCCAAAATGAAAATAAACCTGGATCCTATGCGGCAAGAAATGCAGGTTTTAAAACTTCGAAAGGAAAAGTAATTGCATTCATTGATTCTGACTGTATTCCTAATGTGGATTGGTTGGATGTAGCTTATCATTGTTTCGAGTCAGATTTTAAAAAAGAAATAGGCGTATTGACAGGGCATGTTCCTTTATTTTTCAAGGATCCTTCCAATTTGACAGATGCTGAAATTTATGAGAAGTATACAGGATATACAACTGAAGCTTATGCCAATGAAGGACACGCCATTACCGCCAATTGGTTTTCTTATAAGATAGTTTTGGAAGAGTTTGGCGGATTCAATAATGAATTGAAATCCAATGGAGATTCTGATTTATCCGGAAGAATAAGTCAAAAATATAAGATTGTTTATAAGAATAATTTAGTCGTTCATCACCCTGCCCGATATAAGGTTTCTGAACTTGTTTCTAAATACCAAAGGTTATTGGGAGGAACTTATGCTAGATTATTCAAAGAAAATCCTAAAGGATTTAAAAACTATATTTTCATCTTCCTCTTTAGACGGTTTAGGTTTTTCCTAAAGAAGTTTTTTACTGTTTATCCTAAAGAATCCTTGGCGATTGCAAAAGTTTGTTTTGAAATTAGTAAAGGAGTATTAAATGAATACTTCAATTTGATCCAAGGCGGTGAAACCAAAAGGTAGTCTTAACAATAATGTAATTGTCTTGTGAAAAAAATATATTTCAACCCATAGTTGAATGAGTAAGATAAAGGTTAAAATTCAGAGAAAAATATGGAAGCTTAATAAATTTTTATTTTCAATATTATTTATTCTAAAGTCTTACTTTAGGAGTTATTCAGCTCCAATATTTGGTAGATCGGTTTATGTAAATTTAGCAAATGCACAATATTATCAAAGGTACTATTATATATATGTTAAGTATTTTTTGATTGAAGGATATACCGTTTTTTTAAAAAATGACTTAATAAGAATTTATGACTTAAGTATAGATACGGATAGTTCGTTTATTTTTCAGGAAAATAATGTTTATTGGGGGGTTAAAAAGAAAATAAAATGTTTGGAGTTTAATGATTTAAATATCAGCCCAGATTACTTTAATTTTTTGAAGAATAGAATAAATGACTCCTCCGAATACTATATTCCAATTGGCCAGCATCCTTATGCTTATTTTAAAGGCTATTGGAATGATCAAGTTGATTTAGGGAATAATAGAAATCATTCCCTTTTTTTTGCCGGAAATTTCAACTCGCATGTTTACGATAGAGTAGAAAATAAAAGGTTATTTAATGTCTTTACTCGGTTAGATATCAAGGAGTACTTAAAAAGTAAAGAGTTTTATTTGAATTTCAAAAGCCAAATAGAAGTCGAAAACTTATTGAATTCGAACATAGAAAATAAAGTTATTTTAGTTGAAAGGCAGGGCGGTAATGGAATTGCCCCTGAGAAAATGAGATTATTCCTCAGCTACTTTGATTTCTTTTTTGCTTTACCCGGTTATAAAATGCCTCTCTGTCACAATATCGTTGAAGCGATGTCAGTCGGTACAATTCCATTTTTAGAAGAAGGTTATGCTAAAGTTATGCGGCCAGCTCTGATTTCAGGAGTGAATTGCATCACTTTTCATGATTTTAATGACCTTGACTTGAAAATTTATTATTTATTTTCTCTGAGTAAAGAAGAGGTTAATAGTATTAGAATTAATGTTTTAAAATATTATGAGGAAAACCTTACACCAAGGGCAATTGTAGAAAGACTTACTAGTAAGAAATATAGTTCATTTAAACTGATGAGTGTTGGGAAGTCGGTTAAATATTTGATGAATGAAAAAGAATAATTTACTCTTAAAATTATAAAATGGGATCTTTTGTAAAGCGATTAATCAAATTTAGGGATAACCTGATTGGTTTAGATAAAGTTGATTTCTATGTTAATCGAAGAATTGAAAGTAAAAGTGAATTTAACTTGTTTCGGTTTAGAGAGTTGAAGGCAATTGAGTTTTTAAGACCATATTTCCCAAAAGGATATGTAGTAAATACGGTCTATTCACTTTCTTTTCAAACAATTCAGCATATTGCAAATGATATAATTATTAATAGGCCAAAATCTATTGTTGAATTCGGATCTGGAATTTCAACAGTTATATTAAGTAATATTATCGCTGAAAATGAAATTGATACAAAATTTTTCAGTATCGACAATAATAAAGAATGGCAGAGATTAATCGCACTTGATTTAAAAAATGTAAGTTTAATTCATTTCGATATTTCAGAAGAGAATGAATATTCTTACAATGGTAAAGGAAAATGGTATGGGATACCAAAAGATCATGATTTATTAAACATTAATTTTGATTTGGCAATTATTGATGGGCCATCTGGTTCTCTTTGTAAGTATTCTCGATATGGTAGCCTGAATTTTCTGAAATTCCGATTGAATAGTAATGGAATTATTTTTTTAGATGATGTAGATAGGAATGAAGATGTATTTCTTTTGAAAGAATTTGAAAAATCTTTTGACTTTGCTCTTGTGGAGACTTTTGGAAAATATTCTAGAATGGCTATGACCAATGAAATTTATACAGCTCCTTCATGATTCTCAAAACTCCTGTTAAAGTTTCGTGATCACATTGTGAGAGTTTCTATTATTATTCCAGTTTTCAATAAAGCTTCTTATATCAAAGAAACTTTAGAATCTGCCTTGGGACAGACCTATTCAAATATAGAAATCATTTTGGTCAATGATGGCTCTACGGATGGCTCATTTGAAATTCTTAAGGCCTATGTTGAAAAATTTCCTGATAGAGTTTTATTGATCGACCAAGAAAATCAAGGGGTGTCTACCGCAACCAATATTGGGATTCAAGCCGCTAAAGGAGAGTATATTCAATTTTTGGATGCCGATGATTTGATCTCCCCGGATAAAATTGAAAAACAAATTCAACTACTTTCTGGAATAAGTATTAAAACTATTGCCACCTGTGAATGGGTTAATTTTAAGAATGATATTCAAGGTAATACGAACGTTCCATATGGCGTATTTCGGGACTTTGATTCTGGCTTAAATTTATTGTTAAGATTTTGGAATGAGCAGGAAATGATGCAGCCTGCTGCCTACTTAACCCACCGATCGTTAATCGATAAAGCGGGTCCTTGGGATGAGTCCTTGACGATCAATCAGGATGGTGAATTTTTCACCCGAGTGCTTGTAAATGCTGAGCAAGTGCTTTACGAAGCTCAGGGAAAAGTCTATTATCGAAGCCCGGGAGAAAGCAATGTCAGTCAGCAGAAGTCTGAAAGGGCTATGAAATCCCTTTTGGAATCTTACCGTTGCTACGAAAAAGAAGTGCTAAAAATTGAGGATTCTGAGCGGGTAAGAATCGCCTTGAAAAAAGTCTATCAGAAGTTTGTTTATGATGTCTATCCCCAGTATCCTGATTTGATCAAAAAGGCAGAGAGTCTAATGGATAGTTTGGGTGTAAGAGAGAAAACCTATACCGGCGGACCTAAATTCCAGCAGCTATCCAAGATTTTAGGTTTTAAAAATGCACTGAGGGTAAAGAGGTGTTTGGGGTAACCCCGACATTTCGAGGCAAGAAAACCTAACGGTTGGTTTTAAGAGGGATTTATTCCTCCCCCTCCAGAGCCTGTGCCGTATTCCGATAAATCGATACGGGACAGGCTCTGAAGGGGGAAGTCGAACCGCAGGTATACTAATGAACTGTTGGTTCTAAGCGACTCGGATTTATGAGGCAAAAAGATAATGTTTGGTTTTCGCAGGATTTATTCCTCCCCCTGGAGGGGGAGGCTAGGAGGGGGTAATTTGAGAGTGAGGGGTAAAAATGTCTAATTACAAAGAAAATCTTTTCTATGGAGCTTCTCCTTTAATTCATTCTCGGGCGAGGGAATTAAGAAAGTCCATGACTATGTCAGAAAAGATTTTATGGGAAAAGTTAAAGGGGAAATCCTTGAATGGTTCCAAGTTCAGAGGGCAGCATCCTATCGATAAATACATTGTAGATTTTTATTGTCACTCCGCAAAGTTGGTAATTGAGCTAGACGGCAGTATTCATGAATTGGAAGAGCAGAAAGAATATGACTTAGGTAGGACATCCGAACTTCAAGAACTTGGTCTAAAAATTCTAAGATTCAAAAATGAAGAAGTACTTGACACCCTTAATTTAGTACTCAAAAGGATTACTGAGGCACTTAAATAAGCTTTGATTTCACCTAATACTTGCTTTTCTTATAAAAACCGTATCGATAATTCAGAAATCAACTGAGCCCCTACCTCCTTTGAGGAAGTCAGTGTGATAAATTACTCAATGTTTTCCATAATCATCCCCCTCTATAACAAAGCTCCCTATATCCAACGAGCCATAGATTCTGTGCTGAATCAACGCTTCAAGGAGTTTGAAATCATTGTGGTCAATGATGGTTCTACCGATGGGGGAGAAAACCTAGTCAGGGAAAATTATGGAGATCAAGTCAATCTTCTCAATCAAACCAATCAAGGGGTTTCCTCGGCAAGAAATAAAGGAATAACTCAGGCAAAATTTCCTTGGATTGCTTTTTTAGATGCGGATGATTATTGGCATCCGGATTATTTAAAGTTAGTCGCTCAAACGATTCATAAAAATCCAAATAAAGGAATCATAGGTTGCCATTACAGTTCGGGGGCCTTAAGTATAGAACCTCAATTGGCCTATTTTTGCTTGGATCAGTACTTCAAGCAGGCCATTTACAATACTCGCTTCTTTACCTCTGCTACTTGCTTAAAGAAATCATTTTTTGAACAAAAAGATGGATTTGATTCCAATTTAAAATTGGGAGAGGATATTGATGTCTGGTTTCGAGCTTCCCTATTTTTTGGTGATGGGATGTATATTAAAAATACGCTAGTGTATTACGGACAAGAAGATGATTTTGCTGCAACAAAAAAACACTATGCTATTGAACAGACACCCATCCTAAAGCTTTTAGAACAAAATTACTATACAAATTCCAAGGATCAATCAGATTGTACTTTGGATACATTCCAAGTTTTTCAAAGCAAATGGGTTTATTTTAATCTATTGCTTATGTATTATTTATCTGAAAATAAGTCAAAAATTCAAATCGCCCTGAAGAATATCCCTATAAAGTATAGCTTGATCCATTCCGTCTATTCGTTGCCATTTCCATTATTGGGTAAAATTTTTAGAAGTAAAGTTTTGGTTCGGTTATTCCGGAATTATATGAAATTCTGCTTCCGATATATCTACACTTAAAATGAAAGTGCTTCGGATTGTATCAGAACTGGATTTTGGGGGTGTAGAGCAGGTGGGGTTAAATTCTTTACCTGCCCTTCAGCAAGCAGTAAAACTCAAGGTTCTGGTTTTAAAAAACGGGGGAAGGGTTTCAGACCTTTTGATTCATCAGGGAGTGTCGATCAAGATTCTCGGTAAAAACCCCCGTATTCCAAATTTCAAACTAATCCGATTAGTCCGAAAGGAGATTCGGGAATTCCAGCCTGATGTGGTGCATAGCCAAGGCGCGGAAGCTAATTTTCATGGGGTATTGGCCGCTTCCTTTGAGCATGTTCCAAGAATTATCGCTGAGGAAATCGGTATTCCCAACCATCATTCGTATTGGAAATGGGTTTTTTCTTGGGTTTATGGAAAAGCTCATCAGGTGATTGCAATTTCGGAGGCGGTGAAGGAGGAGATTGTGAGGTTGGGGGAGGTTTTACCTGAGAAAGTAAAAGTAATCTATAACCCTATTAAATCAGTTCAGGGTTTAAGGTTAGGGGTTCAAGGTTTCACGGGCAGTGATTTCGTTTTTGTAACCACTTGTCGATTGGTACCGATTAAGAATTTGGAACGCTTGATTCAGGCTTTTGAGGAATTGGTGATGGAGAACTCTGGCTTAGAACTTTTTTTAAAAATTGTGGGAGATGGGCCGGAGCGAGAAAATCTTGAAAAGAGAATAAGAGAAAAGAGATTAGAGAATCGGGTTGAAATTTTGGGTTTTCAAGAAAATGTTTGGCCATTTTTAGCGGATTCAGATGCCTTTATTCTTCCTTCCTTGCAAGAAGGCTCTTCGGTTTCTTTGGCTGAGGCCATGGCAGCAGGCTTGCCCAGCATTGTCACTCAGGTAGGAGGAGCAACTGAGATTTTAGGAAATTCTCAATCCGGTTTGTTGATTGATCCGCTTGATACGAACAGTATTCAATCCGTCATGCAGCAAATTATCGATCTGTCCCCCGAAGAGCGCCAAGCCATGGGAGAGCGGGCTAAAAAAGAAGCCCAGCGATTTTCAGTGGACAATTACATTAAAGAGTTAATGAATATCTACCATTCTCCAATCCCTTAATCCTTGTGCTGAGCTTGTCGAAGCATCCATTCTCTCAATCTCTAATCTCTTAATCTCAATTCTCTAAAATTTGATCCGCATCCTACACTGTATCGAAACCATCGCCTCAGGGGGAGTGGAACAAGTTCGCTTGACCTTGATCCGGGGACTTCCCAAAGATCGCTTCGAACATAAAATCATCTGTACCTGGAAGGGTGGGGCAATTGCCGAGGCTTTGGAGGCAGCAGGAGTGGAATTGATTCCCATTGGCGGGTTTAAAAATCCTCTGGAATGGAGAAAGCACAAAAAGGTTCTAGAGGTAATAAGGGAATTCAAACCTCAGATTATCCATGGTGCAATCTTTGAAGGAATGGCTATGGCTGCTGTAGGAGGGACTTTGGGAAAAGTTCCGGTGGTCATCTTGGAAGAAACTTCCCATCCAATTCATCGTTCGAAAAAAGCGATTTATTTACAACGACTTTTTGCCAAGGCTGCTGATAAAGTTATAGGCATTGCTCCAACTGTGGTAACTTATCTGAAGGATACCATCAAGCTTCCGGCATCAAAAGTCGTATTGATTAACAATGGGGTGAATCAACCAAGGGAGGTAAATTCGGAGGAAATTGCTCAGCTCAAAAATGTATTGGGAATTCAACCCGGGGAATTGGTGATTGGGTCCTCAGGTAGATTCTACAATGAGGTCAAACGCTTTACCGATATTTTGGATGCGATAAGTACATTGGATAATCCTAACCTAAAATTCCTCTTATTAGGTCAAGGGCAGGATCAGGATTTGATTCTCAATCATGCCAAAAAGCTAAATTTAGAAAGGCATCTTATTATGCCTGGCTTTCAGTCCGACACAGCCCCTTACTATCAAATCATGGATATGTTCTGCATTGCATCCGCGCATGAAGGATTTGGTTTGGTAGCAGCTGAAGCCATGCTTCATCAGCTTCCTGTGCTTGCGACAAAAGTAGGAGGCTTACAGGATATCGTGGTGAACGGAGAAACGGGCTTCTTGGTAGATGTTTACTCCCCGGATCAAATTGCCGAAAAAATCAAAATTCTAATCCAAAACCCCGACCTTAGAAAAACCATGGGACAAAATGGGTATCAGCGGGCAATGGATAACTACACTGCCGTGCGGTATTGCGAAGAAGTAGAGCGTCTTTATCTGGAATTGCTGGAAGGGAAGGGATATCGAAATTTATCGGGAGATGTTTAAGGAAATGGGAAGCCTAATTTTTTTATTAAATTTAATTGGTTGTCTTAGTTGTCATGGTTATCATTGTTTTCCGGGTTTAGGAAAAGTTTGATGACAACTTTAACAACTATCAAATCCTTATTTTATAAATAGGCATTAAAAATTCCATTCTGTTTTTTTATGACTATCCTTCGGACAACTCGACAACTTTCTAACAATTGTCTCATCAAACTTTACCCTTTACGCGATTAAATTGAATCGATTATTTTCCTTCTACTAAGAATTAAATGCTAGACCTCATCGTCATATTAGCCATCATCCTCGCCCTCGTGAACTCCAACGCGAGTATGGCGAAGCGGTTTGGTCTGCCCAAGGAATATGAGCTGCATTTACATTATTTATTGGCCTATCATATCTTTTTCAGTGTATTCTTCACTTGGTACATTCTCAATTTTGGAGGAGATTCTCAAGGCTATTGGCGTTTGGGGATGGAACAAGCCCTAGTAGGGGGAGAGATTACCTGGATGTCTTATTTTGGAGATTCCACTTGGTTTATTTTATGGTTGTGCTATGTGCCTAGTAAAATTCTAGGATTAAGTTACATCACGGGAAATATAATGTTTGGAGCTCTGGGTTTTATCGGTATCCGCTATATTTTTATTTTGACTGCCGAGCGATTTCCCACCAATCATGAAATTTTTGGAATCCCTTTATTTCCTACCGTATTTTATTTTCTTAACCTTCATTTCTGGACAGCAGGGGTAGGAAAGGATGCCATTTGCTTTTGGGGGATTGCCTGGTTTTTATTTGCCGTTCAGAAATACAAAGATCGTTGGTGGCAAGGCTTAATTGCCTTGTTTTTTGTTTATATGGCTCGACCTCATATGGGGCAAGCAGTGATTGGCGGAGTGGCTATGGCCATAATTTTAGGATCAGAAATTAAAATTCAATTTAAGGTTTTGATGAGTTTGGCGGCTGGTGTAGGAACCTTTTTATTATTGGATTCCACTGCTGCATTTTTGAAGGTGGAGGAATTAAATCTAGAAACCTTATCTCAACTTTCAGCAACGACAGCAGGAAATTTAAGTCGTGGTAATGTAGGCTCCGCAGTGGATATTTCTTCCTATTCCTTACCGATGCGCTTATTTACCTATCTGTTCCGTCCTTTATTTTTTGATGCACATAATTTTGTGGCGCTATTTTCCTCTGTGGAAAATCTTGTTTATCTCTGGCTGAGTTTTTTTATCTACCGTAACTGGACCCCTGAGGCCATACGGGATATGCCCCTATTTTTGAAAGCAGGAATTATCACTTGGATCCCAGTGACTTTGGCCTTTATGAATGCGCTCAGTAATCTTGGTGTGGTCATGCGGATGAAAAATATGACCATGATTTACTTTTTGCTCTTTTGTTTTTACCTCATTGCCCATAATAAACAGCTGCGAATTCAGAAGGCGAGGGAGAAGATGCGGTATTATCAGGAGCGGGAGAGGATTAGGGAAGAGAAGCGAATGAAGGTGGAGAGAGTGGGAGAGTGAGGGAACGGGGAATAGGGAACAGGGAATAGGGAACAGGAGTGTGGAAATATCTTTAATATCAGTATTCCTTCATAAGGTTTTTTCAAACTATGGAAAGTTTAATTCAAATCATTATTTTTATGGGTTAGATTTTTAATTCTTAAGTTATGATGGGAGAAACATTCGAGGATTTAAAATGTTGGCAGTCAGCCTATAGTCTTAAGCGAAGGATTCGAAAAGAAGTCATAGGTCTATTTCCAAAAGAGGAGCGCTATGAATTAACTTCCCAATTGATCCGGGCATCCAGGTCAAGTACTGCAAATATTGCTGAGGGGTGGGGAAGATTCCATTTTCTTGAAAGCCGAAAATTTTATTATAATTCTCGTGGTTCCCAAGCCGAGGTTCTTGACCACTTAATGGAGGCCAGAGATTGTGAATATATTTCAGATGAACTGTATGAAAGTTTAAGAGCTGATGTGATAGCGTCCATCAAGATTTTAAATGGCTACATCCGATACCTTTCCTCAAAAGTTAAATTAAAAGAGTAACGCCTAAATTATTAATCTTCCTTTCGTTTTTATGTTGTTCTAGGACAGGACAATTCCCCTAATCCCTTTTCCCCGTTCCCCGTTCCCTTTTACCCCAATCTCTCAATCCCTTAATCCCTTAATCCCCCAACCTCTCAATCCCTAAATTTCCTAATCCCTCATTCACCCTTGAGAATTTTATTTTTACCCAAATACCCTAATCTGGGAGCGTCCTCCAGAATGAGAACCTATCAGTTTCTTCCGCGATGGAATCAAGCTGGTGTAGCGTATAAAGTATCTCCATTTTTTAATGAAGCCTATCTCAAAAAATTCTATTCCGAAGAAAAGAGAAGTATTTGGAATATGATGAGTTGTTATGTTCGGAGGTTGAGGATTTTAGCTGCTTTCTGGAAATACGACCTGATCTGGATCGAAAAAGAACTCTTCCCCTTTACTCCTTCCTATGCGGAGTGGATATTGGCCCGATTGGGTAAGGGCTATGTGGTGGATTACGATGATGCGGTGTTTCATAATTACGATAAACATCGGAATCCCATCATCAGGTATTGGATGGGGGATAAGATCGCCTGGGTCATGCGAAACAGCAAACAGGTCTTGGCGGGAAATAAATACCTGGCTGCCTATGCCATGACATCCGGTGCCAAGAATGTCAGTATGTTGCCTACGGTGGTGGATCTCAAGGGATATCCCTTGAAAAAAATACATTCAGGTTCTCGAGTGCGAATAGGTTGGATAGGTTCGCCCACTACCTTGAAATATGTTGCGTCTATATCGGAAAGCATTCGAAACCTGGGAAAATCCTATCCGATTGAGTTTTTGATTATTAATGCAGCGGATACAGCGGTACCGGATATGGGCGTGCCGGTTCGCCTGATTCCTTGGTCCGAAGAAAAGGAAGGGGAGATGATCGCGGAGATGGATATTGGGATTATGCCTTTGCCGGATGATAAATGGGAACGGGGAAAGTGTGCCTACAAGTTGATCCAGTATATGGCCTGTGGACTTCCGGTGGTGGCCTCGCCGGTGGGAATGAATAAAGATGTGGTGAGGCATGGAGAAAACGGGTTTTTGGCCGACAGCCAATCCGAGTGGATTTTTTACCTGGAAATCCTGATCAAAGATGCCGCGCTCCGCACCCAAATGGGGAATGCCGGTAGAGCATTGGTGGAAAGGGAGTATACCGTGGAGAAGAATTTCAGGAAGATGATGGGGGTTTTGGGGGTGAAAGGGAATAGGAGAATGAGAGAGTAGGAGAATGGGAGAATGAGAGAGTGGGATAATGAGAGAGTGGGAGAATAGGGATTGAGGGAACAGGGAACAGGGAATAGGGAATAGGAGAATGAGAGAATGGGAGAATGGGAGAATAGAGATTAAGAATATAGGGAACAGGGAATAGGGAAAAGAGGACAGGAAACAGGGAATAGGTAACAGATAATGGGAGAGTGGGAGAATAAGATAATAAGTAGGGAGTGGCAGTTTTCTTTGTCAAATTTATTAAATCCAAATACCGTTGACCCCGAAAAGGGGTCGAACCTTTCAATACCTGTGGGCCGTGGCGTAGCCATGGGTGGAACCCATGGAAAATAGAGAACCCATCATTTTATTTTTCCCGACCCTAAATGGGTCGAACTTTCAAAATTATTCATTCATCATTCGATGTTTTTCTGGTCGAAGTTCGGGAATTGGTCCTATTAATTTCTGTCATCCTCCTCGGCACCGTGGGGCAGGTATCCGGGAGGTCCTCGGGCCGAGGTTGAATTCCTTCCTAAAACCTTAACCCCGCATTGCGTTTACCCACCCTGCATTCTGGCCCTTCGCTTAATTTATCCAAAGGGATAAATTATAAACGCTCAGTCCTACCTCACTTCATACGGGGCTACGCCACAGGCGCACAGGTATTCATGGTTAAAGGCCCGCCTGCGTCGGGCAGGCCTTCAGCCTTTTATGTTGCACTTCGAAATTCATCATTTTTCATTCGTCATTCGATATTTTTTTAGCTACTCCCACCAACCTTAGTTTAAGGACCTGCCTTGCAGCATTTACGGTTTTTTGGAGCATTTGAAAACCGTTAAGAAAATGGCTTAGTTCCGATCTGTGATCGGAAATCCAGCCATTTTTAGGTTTGAGAATGCGACAAAAAATCAAATCGCAAACGGGTCATTATCTATGGAAAAAATTAAAGCGATTTGAAGTAAAGGCTGAGGCAGAAGGGTTTTTCGTCACTTTTTGGCCGCAAAAAGTGACAAATCGAAAGCGTTAATGCCTGCTCTGACGGGTTAAATTTTTCTGGGAGGTTTTTCTTATTCATTCTTGTCATCCTCCTCGGCACCACGAGGCAGGTATCCCCGGGACCCTCGGGCCGAGGTGGGATTCCTTTCTAATACCTTAACCCCGCATTTCGCAGCTCATTCTTCGCTGCTTCATACGGGGCTACGCCACAGGCGCACAGGTATTCATGGTTTGACCCTTTCAGGGTCATTTTTCATGTTTAAAGTTGCCTAGTAAAAACCCTTCGAAATTCATCATTTCCCATTCATCATTCGATATTTTTTGGCCGACGTTTGGGAATTGGTCCTAATTAAATTTTGTCTTCCTCCTCGGCATTGCGAAGCTACTTTCCGGCGGATCCTCGGGCCGAGGTGGGGGTCTGTCGCTATCACTAAACCCCGCATTTCGCTCGTCGTTCCTCCTCGCTCATACGGGGCTACGCCACAGGCGCACAGGTATTCATGGTTAGACCTCCCGATATCCCTTCCATCTGTTTTGGGTGGGATATCGGGACAGGCACTTTGGGGTCATTTTTTATGACTAAAGTTTCCTAGTAAAGCACTTCGAAATTCAACATTCGATGTTTTTTGGGGATTTGGTCCTATTCAACTTTTGTCGACCTCCTCGGCATGATGAGGCTGGTATCCGACAAATCCTCCGGCCGAGGTGGGGGGCTCTCTCCCTAACCTAACCCCGCATTCCGTTCGGCATTCTGCCTCACTTCATACGGGGCTATTGAAAAGTTTAATCCCTTCGGGATTTTTTGGCTGTTAAAGATTTGAAA
>NZ_FOPC01000006.1:31458-269224 GCF_900113375.1 Algoriphagus hitonicola
TATAGGATTTATAATCCGAATAAATATAAAGAACTCTTTTTCAGCGATTAACAAACTTCGAAATTCATCATTGGGCATTCATCATTCGATATTTTAAAGGACTGATTTCTCCAATCTCCCACCTTCCCATCGATTCAACTTTCGACGATTCCCCGATTCTCCTCAAACGACTGTTTAACAATTAACTTTTAACCCTTAACCAAAAAAGTAGGCAGTCGCAGTTTTCAGTTAGCAGGGTATCAATGAACCCCGAACCTTGAACTCAGACCCCGTAGTACCTTTGCGCCGTTGCGAGCTTTTCAGTTAAACAATTCCCCAATTCATCAATTAAACAGTTCATTGATTCCCCAACCGATTGTTTAACAATTAACTTTTAACCCTGAACCCATGAAGTAGGAAGTCGCAGTATGCAGTCGGCAGATAAACCTTGAACCCGGAACTGTGAACCCTGAACCGTTGCGTCCTTGCGAGCTTTTCGATTAAACAATTAAACAGTTCATCAATTCCCCAATTCATCAATTAAACAGTTCCTCGATTCCCCAACCGACTGTTTAACAATTAACTTTTAACCCTTAACCAAATAAGTAGGCAGTTACAGTTTTCAGTTGGCAGATCAAGAATCTAGAACCCTGAACCTAGAACTCAGAACCCATAACCCGTTGCTTCTTTGCGTCGTAGCGAGCTTTTCGATTAAACGATTCCCCGATTCTTCAATTAAACAGTTCATCAATTCCCCAATAATCCCCCAACAAAAAAAAATCGATTTTTTTTCACCTGTTAATTTCCTTGAAAAAGGTTGAAAACTGTATTTAAACAATATAAAAAAGTTGTTTATCTATTTATATCAAATAATAATATTTTTAATCAATAGATCTTTCTATTAATTAATTGTTAATGGCAAGGCATTTGTTATGTTTTTGCGTAAATTTACACCGTTAAATCGCTTTTAATATGTTTTTTTTCTTAGCAGCGCTAACCGCTTTTTCAGTAGGAATGATCAGTATGCCAATCCTGATTAAAATCCTCCGAAAAGCCAAAATCGGAGATAATCCCGGAGGTAGAAAAATCCACACCTCATTTATCCCTTCCATGGGAGGAGTTGGTTTTTTTGTTGCATCCCTAGTTGCTATGTCTATCTGGGCTTGGCAATTTCCACTTCCCGATATCCGATACCTGCTTGGAGCCATCGCAATCATGTTTATCGTAGGACTAAGAGACGATTTGATCGAAATGAAAGCATCCCAAAAGATCGTCGGGCAGTTAATAGCAGTCTTACTCGTAGTAGTGGCCTCAGATATCCGAATCAAGGATTTGCATGGATTTTTGGGTTTTCATGAACTTCCGCTTTGGTTTTCTTACAGCTTCTCCGCCTTTGTTCTTCTCGCTCTGACCAATGCATTCAATTTGATTGATGGCTTGGATGGACTCGCAGGAACTATGGCTATGTTGGTTTTTGGATTTTTGGGAACCTGGTTTTTGGTGCAAGGATTGGAAAGTTATGCGGTTCTGTCTTTTACCTTTCTGGGCGGTATTTTAGCCTTTTTAATGTTTAATTGGCACCCGGCAAAAATATTTATGGGGGATACCGGTTCGCTTCTGCTTGGCTTTACGCAGGGTGCACTGATCATTGCTTTTATGGAATATAATGCCACACTGCCTGAAGACGGTTTCTTACAGTTTGAGCCGGTTTTCACTTCAGGGATTGTGTTGATGCTTTATCCCTTGTATGATATGGCCAGGGTGTTTACCCGAAGGCTGTCTCAAGGAAAAGGCCCCATGACACCCGATAAAAGCCATGTGCATCATTTTTTGATGCGGATGGGGTTAAAGCATAATCAAGTCGCCCTGATGCTAGGAGCACTTCAACTTTCATTTATCCTATTGATTTTTGTAATGGCAGATGTATCTGATCATATCGCCTTACCCATCGTATCTGCCTTAGCCCTGTTTTTAGGCTATCGGTTGGATAAAATTACCGTCAAATACGTCAAACGTAAAGTTCACAAACAGCCTAGAATTCTTGATATGAAAAGTCGGGCTTCTAGAAAACATGCTCAGGTTTCACTCGATGCTGAAAAACTTAAATCCTCAAAAATCAATTTGAATTAATCTTAGCTGATTTCTTTCCAAATTTACTCAAAGCTATTTCTTACCCTGATTAAGGGCTTTTAAAATTAAACTATTTTCTTAAAACTTAGATAAATACAATTTTTTTACTACTTGTAGTTCAATTGGTTGGGTTTTTGTTGGTTTGTGCGTATGTTTAGCACCATCTACATCTCACCCTAATCGTAAATGGCTTACCAAATAAAATTATCAGCGCCGATTTTTAATGGTAATGAGTCAATCTATATACAACAGGCTGTAGATTCAGGACACCTGGCCACTTATGGATCCTTTATAGATCAGTTTGAATATAAGCTTGGAGCCTTAACCAAAACCCATCAGGCAGTAGCTCTGAATTCCGGGACATCGGCGCTTCATTTGGGAATGGCTTTATTGGGAGTTTCACATGGGGACGAGGTGATTTGTCAGTCCTTTACGTTTTGTGCCTCAGCAAATCCCATCATCTACCTGGGCGCTACTCCAATATTTGTAGATAGTGAGTTGGATACCTGGAATATGTGTCCCGAATTATTGGAAGACGCTATTCTGAACCGGATTGCCAATGGAAGAAAACCCAAGGCGATTGTTATCGTGCATCTTTTTGGCATGCCGGCAAAGATGAATGAAATCATCGAAGTGGCTTCAAAATATCAAATTCCTATTCTAGAAGATGCTGCCGAAGCAGTGGGAAGCAAATACGCCAATCGACACTGCGGCACCTTTGGGGAATTGGGTGTTTATTCCTTCAATGGAAATAAAATTATCACCGCTGGCGGGGGAGGAGCATTGATTTCTAAAAATGCATCCCTCTTGCAAAAAGCCGAATACCTGTCCATGCAGGCTAGGGAAGATCTTCCCTATTATCAGCATCTCGAAATTGGATATAATTACCGGATGAATAATCTCTCGGCTGCTGTCGGAGTTGCCCAGATGGAGCAATTGCATCAGGCTGTCAAAAGACGAAGGGAAATCAACCAAAACTACCGGCAATTATTGAATAATATGCCGGGGATTAAATTTCAGGACGATTCGGATCTTTCAGAGTCTAATTACTGGTTGACGACCGTTTTAATCGATGAAAAGGTGATGGGTTTCTCCAATGACCAACTTCGGATTAAATTGATGAAAAATGGAATAGAAACCCGTTTTTTATGGAAGCCACTTCACATGCAGCCCGTTTATAGAGGAATTCAATTTTTTGGTGGTTCGATCGCAAAATCTCTTTTTCATTCGGGCATTTGCTTGCCAAGCTCATCGGATTTGACTTTCGATGATCAATCCCGGATCGTACAATTAATTCAGGATGAGCTTGCCAAATCATTCAAATAAGAGTTTGTATCGGAGTTTTGGAAAACGGCTAATGGATTTCTTCTTATCCATTATTTTATTCGGCATTCTTTCTCCCCTATTTCTACTCCTTTATTTCAGTTTGGCAATTCATTTTCGGGGAAACCCGATTTTTGCCCAAGAAAGACCAGGCAAGGATGGGGTTATATTTAGAATTCTAAAATTCAAAACCATGAAAGATCGCAGAGACCCCTCAGGTAATCTGCTTCCCGATATCGATCGACTGACTAGCTTTGGAAAATATATCCGAAAATTTTCACTTGATGAAATTCCACAACTGCTAAATGTGATCAAAGGGGATATGAGCTTGATTGGTCCTCGACCGCTTTTGGTGGAATACCTGAGTCTTTATTCTGAGGATCAATCCCAACGGCATTTGGTCAAGCCAGGAGTAACCGGATGGGCCCAGATTAACGGGCGAAATACAATCAGCTGGGAAGAAAAGTTTATCTATGACCTCTGGTATATTAAGCATTATGATTTCTTTTTTGATGTAAAGATTTTGCTGATGACTTTTTTCAATGTGATCCGCGGAAAGGGCGTTTCCCAACATGGCCATGTCAGCATGGGAAAATTTACCGGAAGCAATTCCCAAAAAGTCCGGTGATTGCTAAGTACTCCAATTTGGCATAAATCTTCCGTTTTTTCTTCGAAATTCATTTGCGCCGCCACGAGCTCATTAAGGTCGGTGAGCTGGTCGAACCATCAGTTAACCAGTTCATCAATTCCCCAATTCGACAGTACCCCGATTGATTGTAAATAGAAAGAAGTGAAAAGTAAACAGAGGGAAAACCGACGCCTTAACCCATAACCATTTACCATTAACCTTTTGGAAATGAGACTTTCCTCTTCAACCTATTCAGTTAACCAGTTCATCAATTCCACAGTTCGACAGAGTTCCGTGATTGAGTGTAAATAGTAAAAAGTAAATACCAAACAGCGGGAAAACCGACCCCTTAACCCATAACCATTAACCTTTAACCTTTTGGAAATGAGACTTTCCTCTTCAACCTATTCAGTTAACCAGTTCATCAATTCCACAGTTCGACAGAGTTCCGTGATTGAGTGTAAATAGTAAAAAGTAAATACCAAACAGCGGGAAACCGACGCCTTAACCCACAACCATTTACCTTTAACCTTTTGGAAATGAGTCTTTCCTCTTCAACCTATTCAGTTAACCAGTTCATCAATTCCCCAGTTCGACAGAGTACCCCGATTGATTGTAAATAGAAAGAAGTGAAAAGTAAACAGTGGGAAAACCGACGCCTTAACCCATAACCATTAACCTTTAACCTTTTGGAATCGAAATTTTCCTCTTCAACCAATTCAGTTAACCAGTTCCTCAATTCCCCAATTCGACAGTACCCCGATTGATTGTAAATAGAAAGAAGTGAAAAGTAAACAGAGGGAAAACCGACGCCTTAACCCATAACCATTAACCATTAACCTTTTGAAAACGAGATTTCAATTTTGAACCTATTCAGTTAACCAGTTCATCAATTCGTCGATTAAACAAATCCCCAGTTCGACGATCAAACAATTCCCCAGCTAATTAATGCTTTTCCAAAAAAAAATCCACGAAAGCCCTCAATCCAAACATTAACTTTATTTCGTTTATCCATACAAACGATGCTCAAAACTTATTTAATTGCAAAGTAATATTGGAATTTGAAAAATATTGACTAAGTTTCTTTGGTCAAAGTTCGCATTCTACTTAGTTTTGCCGAATTATTGGACTGATTATGGTTGGTGTCATTTTAAAATCTTACCATTTGAAAAAATCTCTACTATGAATTTTTTGTCTCGGTTAAAAATCCTCCCTCGATGGATCATAGCCACTCTTGACTCGCTTATTCTTTTTCAATGCGCGTTATTTGGCTACTTGGTTCGCTTCAATTTTGAGCTCGCGCTGATCGAACAAAACGATGCCGTTGCCGGCAGTTTTACCTTTATGATCGGAGGTCTTCTGGTCATGCAGAATACCCGTAGCTATGAAGGAATTGTGCGCCATACTGGCTTTAAAGACGGTTCTAATATCTTTAAAACGGTATTGATCAATTTTATATTGTTTCTTTTCCTGAATTTTTTCCATGGCAGTTTTCTCAATGATCGGTTCCTTCTTCCCACTTCAGTTCTGATTGTGGCGAGCTTGTCCTCGCTCTTTATGTTGATCTTTTATCGGCTATTGGTGAAAGAACTTTTCGTCTATTTGAAAAATGGGTTCATGCAACGGGAGATGAAAAATGGAGTCATTTTCGGAGCCGGTGAAGCTGGAATAATCGCACAAGAAGCCATCAAGCAGGACAGTATAAGTTTATTCAATACCATCGCCTTTTTGGATGACGATCCTAAAAAGGAAGGAAAAAATATTGCCGGGAAGCGAATTTACCGTGGAATCGAATCCTTGGAAAAAGTAGTGGAGCTTTTTGGTGTAACAGAACTCATCATTGCTGTAAGAGATCTTTCGGTTAAGCGAAAAAATGAGATTATTGATGAGTGCCTCCGTTTAAAGGTTTCAGTGTCCATCGTTCCTCCCGTGGATCAATGGATCAATGGAGGACTGACAGCAGGCGCAATCAGAGAAGTGAAAATCGAGGATCTCCTCAGCCGGGAGCAGATCAAATTGGACAATCCACGAGTCAAAGAAGACTTGATGGGCAAAATCATTTTGGTCACCGGAGCAGCGGGGTCCATAGGAAGTGAGATCTGCCGTCAAATCACCCATTATAATCCAAAACTTCTTATCATGCTGGATATCGCTGAGTCTGCACTCTATGATATCGAACATGAATTTAAGGAGAATTATATCTCTTGTCCGATAAAAATCATCTTGGGGGATGTTCGGAATAAGAAGAAAATGAAAGAGATTTTCCGGCTTTTTAAACCTCAAGTGGTATTCCATGCAGCAGCCTATAAGCATGTACCTATGATGGAAAATTATCCGGAAGAGGCTATTCATGCTAATGTAATCGGAACCAAAATTTTAGCCGACCTATCGGTTTTGGCACAGGTGGATCGATTTGTTTTTGTCTCTACAGACAAAGCCGTCAATCCAACCAATGTCATGGGAGCAAGCAAGCGTGCTGCGGAAATGTACGTACAGGCACTCAATGAGTATTTGGAGCAAAACCATAAAAAATACCACACCAAGTTTATCACGACCCGTTTTGGAAATGTCCTCGGCTCCAATGGATCTGTAATTCCACTTTTCAAAAGGCAGATCTTACATGGAGGGCCGATTACGGTTACCCATCCTGAAATCACCCGTTTCTTTATGACTATTCCTGAAGCTTGCCAATTGGTTTTGGAAGCAGGAATCATGGGAAATGGTGGAGAGATTTATGTGTTTGATATGGGTGAACCCATCAAGATTTTGGATTTGGCTAAAAAGATGATCCAACTTTCCGGTAAGAAAGTGGATGATGATATCAAAATTACTTTTTCAGGCTTAAGGGAAGGGGAGAAACTGTATGAGGAATTGCTTAATGACTTCGAAACTGTCAAGATCACTCACCATCCCAAAATTAAAATCGCCCAGGTTTTACCGGCTTCGTATCATAAGATAGACGGCCAAATTGAGTTGTTCCAAGATTTGATTCATAAGAATTCTGAAAATGACTTGGTTTCACATCTCAAGGTCATCGTTCCAGAATTTATCTCAAACTCTTCCCGATTTGAGGTTTTGGATCGATTGAATTAATTGTCCCCTCCAAATTTCCAATGCATTTCAAGCCTTCTTAGCCGAAGCCAAGGTATCCATTCCCTAATTAGTCAGGAGTAGATTGGGACCTTTTATTTCAGTTTCTACAAAACTTTCTTTCCTTGATATAGGGAACAGGAATCAGTTTAAGGGTAAAAAGTAAACAGTGGGAAAACCGACCCCTTAACCCATAACCATTAACCTTTAACCTTTTGGAAATGAGTCTTTCCTCTTCAACCTATTCAGTTAAACAGTTCCTCAATTCCCCAGTTCGACAGCACCCCAATAGAGTGTAAATAGTAAAAAGTAAATACCAAACAATGGGAAACCGACGACTTAACCCATAACCATTAACCTTTAACATTTTGGAAATGACTCTTTCCTCTTCGACCTATTCAGTTAACCAGTTCATCAGTTCCCCAATTCGACAGTCCCCCGATTGAGTGTAAATAGAAAGAATTGAAAAGTAAACAGTGGGAAAACCGACGCCTTAACCCATAACCATTAACCATTAACCTTTTGGAAATGAGTCTTTCCTCTTCAACCTATTCAGTTGAACAGTTCATCAGTTCCCCAATTCGACAGTCCCCCGATTGATTGTAAATAGAAAGAAGTGAAAAGTAAACAGTGGGAAAACCGACACCTTAACCCATAACCATTAACCATTAACCTTTTGGAAATGAGACTTTCCTCTTCAACCTATTCAGTTAAACAGTTCATCAGTTCCCCAGTTCGACAGTACCCCGATTGAGTGTAAATAGAAAGAAGTGAAAAGTAAACAGTGGGAAAACCGTCGCCTTAACCCATAACCCTTAACCTTTAACAATTTGAAAACGAGACTTTAATCTTCAACCTATTCAATTAAACAGTTCCTCAATTCCCCAATTCGACAGTACCCTGAACCCAAAAACGATGTCAGGCTGAGTCTCGAAATCGAAGCTATTGTCAGGCTGAGCGAAGTCGAAGCCCGTCGCACCACCACGAGCTCCTCAAGGTTGGTGAGCACCTGTACTGAGCACTTGTACTGAGCTTGTCGAAGTATGTCGAAGTAGGTCAAACCATCAGTTAAACAGTTCCTCAATTCCCCAGTTCGACAGCACCCCAATAGAGTGTAAATAGTAAAAAGTAAATACCAAACAATGGGAAACCGACGACTTAACCCATAACCATTAACCTTTAACATTTTGGAAATGACTCTTTCCTCTTCAACCTATTCAGTTAAACAGTTCCTCAATTCCCCAATTCGACAGTACCCCAATAGAGTGTAAATAGTAAGAAGTAAATACCAAACAATGGGAAACCGACGCCTTAACCATTAACCATTAACCTTTAACATTCTGGAAATGAGACTTTCCTCTTCAACCTATTCAGTTAAACAGTTCCTCAATTCCCCAATTCGACAATTAAACAGCTCCCCAACCCTGAACAATTTTTCCTACCTTTGCCCCGATTTAAGGATAACTACCTTACCATGAAAAAGCATTTTACCTTACAACTTTCCCCAGAGGAAGCTTACCAACCCGAGGTGTTTAAAAATACCTTGCTCAAGAAAGCAGGCCTCCCTCCAGAATCACCCCATACCTTTGCCCGCCAAACCCGGAGATCAATTGATGCCCGAGGAAGAAACGTTAAGGTTAATGTGGAGGCAGAACTTTTTATTAATGAGGAACCGGGAAAACTCCTCGATTATCATTCGGATTATAAAAATGTAACCCACTCGGATCCTATCCTGATCGTTGGGGCAGGGCCTGCGGGTCTATTTGCCGCATTGCGGGCCATCGAATTAGGAGTGAAACCCATCCTTATCGAACGAGGAAAAGATGTAAGGGCGAGGCGAAGAGATCTCGCTGCGATCAATAAGGAGCACATCGTTAACCCAGATTCCAATTATTGCTTTGGAGAAGGTGGAGCAGGAACTTATTCGGATGGAAAACTCTATACGCGCTCCAAAAAGCGGGGAGACATTCGGAGAATTATGGAAATCCTAGTCGCCCATGGTGCCACCGAGGATATTTTGGTGGATGCCCATCCCCATATCGGCACGAATAAGTTACCTGTTTTGGTAGCCGAACTCCGGGAAAGTATTTTGTCACATGGAGGTGAGATTTTATTCAATACCCGTGTGGAGGATTTTATACTCGAAGGGGAAGAGATCAAAGGAGTAGTTACCCAGGATGGGGAGCAAATTAAAGGCTTGGGAGTGGTTTTAGCTACCGGCCACTCGGCAAGAGACATTTTTGAGTTGCTGCATAGACGCAAGGTATATATTGAAGCTAAACCCTTTGCATTGGGAGTTCGAATAGAGCATTCCCAAAACCTCATCGACCGCATCCAATACCATTGTGAAATTGATCGGGGGCCTTATTTACCGGCTTCTTCGTATTCTTTGGTTCATCAGACCGAACTCCAGGGAAAGCGTCGTGGTGTGTTTAGCTTTTGTATGTGTCCCGGGGGGTTTATTGTACCAGCCGCTACCGCTCCGGGGGAGTTGGTCGTCAATGGGATGAGCCCAAGTCGACGGGATAGCCGCTTCGCCAATTCCGGAATGGTGGTTTCAGTTGAATTGGAAGACCTCCCCCAATTTCAAAAATATGGGCCATTGGCGGCTATGCACTTTCAGGCTTCGGTTGAAAAGGCCGCTTGGGAAGCTGGAGGTAAGACGCAGGTTGCTCCTGCACAGCGAATGGTTGATTTTGTTAATCGTAAAGTAAGTAAAAGCCTCTTGGATACTTCCTATCAACCCGGCCTTAATTCGGTAGATATGAATGAAGTTCTCCCGGATTTTATAGCAAATAGAATGAGCCTTGCTTTTCGGGCCTTTGGCCAAAAAATGAAAGGATACTATACCAATGAAGCTCAATTGATCGGGGTAGAAAGCCGAACTTCCTCCCCAGTCCGGATTCCTCGGGATCGAGAAAGCTTCGAACATCCCCAAATCAAACGCCTTTATCCCTGTGGAGAGGGAGCAGGCTATGCAGGGGGAATCGTCTCTGCTGCCATGGATGGAGAGCGCTGTGCCGAGCGCTTAATCGCCGCCTATGCAAATCAGGCAAGGTAATATTCGTTTAAAGAAGTGGTTATTTTTTCGTTCTTTCTTCTTGAACTTGAACAGACAATACCATTTACGACTTACCACTTACTACTTACTGCTGACAGCTGACAGCTGCCAAGCTGCGACCGCCTACTTTTTATCCCTTTTTCAGCTTTTTCACTTCCTCCCCTTCAGTCTGCCGTCTCCTGTCTTCGGTCTCAATCACCGAATACTTGGGGTAAGCGCAGTCGAACCATCATACACCACTCACACTACTTACCACTTACAATTTACAAGGCGATAATATCCAATAAACCATTTCCCTTTACCATCGAACCCCCATCATCCCCCGACAATTCTCGTCTAATTCCTAAATGACTCAATTGCATTCCTTACTTTTGATTATGGAATTTGCCATTGTCGATATCGAAACCACAGGGGGTAATGTGAAGGTGGGTGGGATTACAGAAATCGCCGTGGTCATTCACGATGGTCATCAAATAGTCCACGAATTTCAGACGCTGATTAACCCCGAACAGGGAATTCCCACTTACATCATTGGATTGACAGGAATAGACAATCAAATGGTGCGCTATTCCCCCCGCTTTGAAGATATCGCAGACGAGCTTTGGGATTTGCTTGAGAATCGCGTTTTTGTTGCCCATCAAGTCAATTTTGACTTTGGTTTTATTGCCGAAGCTTATTCCAGAATAGGGAGAAAACTAGCTAGCCCAAAACTTTGCACCGTCAGACTTGCCCGAAAGGTATTTCCGGGAATGCGGTCATACAGTTTGGGTCGGGTTTGTGAAAGTAGGGGAATCCCCATTTTGGCAAGGCACCGAGCGATGGGGGATGCGAAGGCTACAGCTATTCTTTTTGACCAAATGCTCCATGAAAATGCGGAATTGGTATATACTGCGCTGAAAAAAAACACGGGAGAGAGCTTTTTGCCGCCCAATTTTCCGATAAAACGTTTTCGTGAATTACCACAAGAAACAGGAATCTACTACATGCTCGATCAGCGGGGAAAAGTCATTTATGTTGGGAAGGCAAATAATATTAAGGAAAGATTTAAAGGACATTTTACTGGACAAGGATTACCTCACTTGAAGAGTCAGCTCAAATCTGAAGTTCATGATCTCCAGTGGGAATTAAGCGGAACAGAAATGATGGCCTTGTTGATGGAGGCGGTGGAAATTAAGCGACTTTGGCCGAAGTATAATGCGGCATTGAAGCTGCCCCGAACCTTATGGGGGATTTTTGGCTATCGGGATGGGTTGGGATATCAGCGCTTTCAAATCGCAAAAGTCACTCCGGCCATTCAGCCTTTAGAGACATTTTTTAGCAGAGAAGAAGCCCAAGTATTTTTGAAAGAAGGATTGGAGCAGTATCAACTCTGCGCTAAATTATCCGGCCTTCGCAAAGTCAACTGTCAGGTGGTAAAGGATGAGACTTGCTTAGGTGCTTGTGAGCAAAATGAAACGATAGAAAGCTATAATCAAAGAGCGCTTACTTTTATCCAAAAAGTAAAAGAGCGTAAAGGTCTGATTCAAATTGATCTTCAGGGCCGAACCGCCGAGGAAAAGGCAATTTGTATCTTTGAACGTGGGATGTTGGTAAAGTACGGGTTTTTGGCTCAAGGTCAGGAAGATATCAGTTCCCTCAAATCTGTAAAAGCCTTTGCCGAAAGCTCATCTATTTTTAAGCAGTTTTTTCACAAAATAGGATCGGATCAAGTCAGGGTTTTGGACGATTCAGAAGTTTCTTTTGGGGAACAGGGGCTTTTTTCCTCCTTAAAATTTTGAAACCGAATCAATACAAATTAGCAAAACTTAATTAACTCCTGTTTTTCCACCTTTAATCCTATTTTAAACAGCATTTTTATTAAAAATGAGTAAAAATACTCATATACCCATTCTCCAATTGGCGAAAATTACCCATTGTTCACCGCTGTGTTTCGATTTAAATTTGTATCAAATACAAAAAAAAGTATTCGAAACAATTTAAATTGATTGTGAAATTGAAATCAAAAACGAAATACTTTTTTTTGACTAGCTATGGATTGAACTAACAATCAATAAATTAATCTTTTAATTAACTTTCAAATTTTCAAACATCATGAAAAAATCAATTTTAATCTTAGGTGCCCTTGCTTTTTCAGCAGGCGTATCTTTTGGACAGGGGAATACGGCTTCCTCTAGCTCAACAGGTAACGGAAACAGTTCATCCGTTTTACAAACCGGTCAAAACAATACCGGATCCACCACCCAAGAAGGTAATAACAACGAGGCACTGCTTCAGCAGGGTAACTTTGGAGGTGGAAACGTTCAATCAAACAATGCGGAAGGTTCAATTTCTCAAACAGGAAACAGCAATGATGCAACTGTAAAGCAAAGACAGGGTTTTGCAGGGGGTACGGCAGTCAGTGTTCATTCTGTGGAGCAAATTGGAAACAACAATGATGCTTTTATTGAGACTTTCAATGGAGGTAATCTTGGTTCTGTTTTCCAAAATGGTAATGGTAATACTTCTTTCAGCCAGCAATCTGCTTCCGGTCATGACGTAGATATTGATCAAATCGGAAACGGAAATACTGCTCGAACTTTCCAACTAGGTGGAGGTGATAATTCAGCAGCTATTCGTCAGGATGGAAACAATAACTTCGGTGAAATCAGACAGTCTGGAATGAATAACCGTGGATCTCACTGGATAGCTGGATCAGGAAATACAGGTTACTCAGAGCAAGACGGAATGTCTAACGTTCAAAGAACAGAAATCACAGGTAATGGTAATGATTTTACAGTAGATCAGTTTGGTGATGATAACTTCTCCTATGTTAATGCTAGAGGAACCGGTCCTGGAGCGAATGATCTATCTCTAAATAATTCTGAGATCGATATTCTTCAAAATGGTGACGACAACAAAATCAGTGGTTCTATCGGTGGAAACAATAACGAATTAACCATCACTCAAGATGGATCAGGAAACTTGATTCTTGGTTCAGGCGGTAATTGGGATGCGCTTGGTTTCACCATCAGTGGAAATGGTAACGTAGGTACGGTAATGCAAATGTCCAACAACAACAGTGCAACCTTCTCTATGGTAGGAAATGGTAACACCACTACCATCACACAAAATTAAATAAACTATAGCACCTCCTGTTCGTTTCGAAGCAGGAGGTGTTTATTTTTATTAACCCCAAAAATCATGTTTAAACTTTCAAAAACCATTTTATTTTCCGCGCTCTTTCTTAGTAGTACCTGGGTATTGGGACAGGGTCAATCTGAGGGGAATGATCTAGTCAATATGGGTCAGATTTCAAATCTCGATCTTGGCTTTAACAATGGAGCTTTCACCAATCAGGAGGGTAACCGAAATAAAGTCTCAATTGAGCAAACAAAAACATCAGGATTTAATATTGGTGACTTCTTAAATGGACCGGGAATTTTCTCCGATGGCTTTCCGGGGCAAGGTGATTTTCCTTCCCAAGGAATCGATGAATTTCCGGGACGAGGTGATGGGCCAAATCAAGATGGTGGTCTTTTACCAGTGTCGGGTTCGTTTCTACCCTTTAACTTGGCTGCGGTCAATCAGATGGGCAATCGCAATCAAACCCAAATCGGGCAGGAGGGTTCAGGCCTTATAACATTGGTTAATCAGATGGGCAATGGAAATATGGCTTCACTCAATTCTTCGGGTATTAATGTGGTGCAGGCTTCCAATCAGATGGGACGACGAAATGAAATCTCCAGTGAAATAAATTACAATGGATTGGGAGGTACAGTTGCCCTTTACAATCAGATTGGCAGAGATAATACGATTGATGTTAATGTAAATACCACTTTTGGGCTTGGAATCCAACCCGTTTTAATCAATCAAGTAGGAGAAAATAATGTTGCAAATGTGGATGTGAGTGGATTTAGTGGCCCAGGTAATGAGATTGTGATTAGTCAAACCGGTGGAATGCCAATGAATATTACGCAGACTCCCGGTGGAGGAATGGGAGGATTTATTCCCGGATCAAGGAGATAATCAACCATTCATCATTTCTATTTGGATTATAAAAATATCTGAATTTATTTTAGGATTTAAATAAGTGAATTAGTAGCTAATAAATGAATTCGGGGAATAAATATCGCATTGTTGATGATTTGGTTCGAGGATTGAAAAAGAAATACCTTTCTTGGGTATTTCTTTTTTCTTTGATTCTCTTTTTTATTCCTCAATGGGCTGAGGCTCAAACTCAACCTGCTAAAATCGATACCTCAAAGAAGGTGAAAAAGACAGAACAAGAACTTAAAGAATTACTGAATAAAATTGTAAATCAAGAAGTCAAAAAGGTTTCTTCTGATGCAGAGTTGGAAATCGATGGATTAATTGTGGATGAAACCAAAACAAAAGTAGGAAGGGACTTCTACGATTATTTTTACCGGGATTGGCAGCCTCCTGCAGAGGCAAGCAATTACTCTATTTTTATCATAGAGAAGCCTTTCAGACTGAATACCACAATCATTGAAATTAAAATCAATGAGATTACCGTTTTTGAGTCCTTCCTACAGCCTAGAGGTGATTTAGTAGAAGGTCTGGCAATTCAATCCATCGCAAATACCCAGTTTTACTTACAGCAATATGATGAATTGGTCAGAGAACTTGGTGGTGAGGATACCCGCGGAACAGGAATTTATTAACAAACCCATTATGAAAAAATTACTCCTATTGATTCCCATGCTGATCTTTGGTTTGATGGCATTTGAAGCCCAGAGTCAGCAACTCGTTTATAGACCTCAAAACCCCGCATTTGGAGGGGATACTTTTAATTATCAGTGGTTGCTCTCTTCTGCAGAAGCCCAAAATACCACGCGAGATCCAAATGACCTTTCCAATGATCCATTTGGTTTTCAGCAAGATCCTTTGCAGGATTTTTCTGAAACCTTAAACCGTCAAATTCTTAGCCGATTGGCAAGAGATATCGTTGATCGCCAGTTTGGAGAAGATGAAATAGGTGAAGGAAGCTACGATTTGGGTGATTTTCAAATCGAAATAAATAATTCGGGTTCCGGCCTGAATATTACCATTACCGATGTGCTATCGGGGGCCACGACAAATATTGAAGTGCCGTTTTTCTAAAAAACTTTATGTTCTATCGATTAAAAAGAGTTTGTGGAATCTTGGGCATTACTTTGCTCTTGATTTCCAGCGCATGCTCTCCGTATTATTACCAGCCATTTAACGACCGCAATGCGAGGCTTGGCCCAGAAACTCCTATGAAAAAAGAGCTTCAGCAGCTGCCTGAGCCAAAAGAGCCGATATATGTGGCAGTTTATAAGTTTCGTGACCAAACCGGTCAATACAAAGAATCCAATGTAGGAGCCAGCTGGTCCACGGCTGTTACTCAGGGAGCTACGAATATTTTGATTCGTGCTTTGGAAGAATCGGGTTGGTTCGTTCCAATCGAGCGGGAGAATATTTCCAATCTATTGAATGAGCGAAAAATTATTCGGTCCAGTCGGGAACAGTACGAAGGCAGTAACAATGTCTTACTGCCTCCGCTTTTATTTGCTGGAGTCTTGCTCGAAGGGGGGATTGTATCGTATGAGTCCAATGTTTATACCGGTGGTGCCGGGCTCCGTTATTTTGGTGCCGATGCTTCATCCCAGTATCGAGAGGACCGAATCAGTATCTACCTACGGGCGATCTCGACCAACAATGGTAAAATCCTAAAGACGGTTTATACGACTAAATCCATTCTTTCTCAGGAAGTTTCTGCGGGCCTTTTTCGATACGTCAAATTCAGACGGCTTTTGGAAGCAGAAACAGGGTACACTTACAATGAACCCCGCGAAATGGCAATCATTGAGGCCATTGAAAAAGCTGTTCATAGCTTGGTGATCGAAGGTGCAATTGACAATCTCTGGCAATTCAAAGCAGAAAATGATACGAGCCAAACAGCAGTAGATAGCTACTTGTCGGAAAAAGAACAAAATCAGCAGATTGACTACATCGGAAGGTTACAGGACTTTGATGGACGGACCTCAACCTACCTTTCGGTAATGGGAAATACCCAAACCTATATTGGGGATTATTCAAGTGGTTCGTTTAGACCTGGGTTTACGGCCAATTTAGGAATCGGGCTATCCAATTCACTTTTTCTTGAAGGAGGAGTCGGTGTGCAGCAGATTGAAATCAAAGAATTGGTTCGATCAGTAGATTATTTCGGAGATTTAAGCCTGATGTATATGGCCAATATGAATGGCAAACTCTCGCCATATGCTTCGGCCGGTATAGGTAGCTTTTTCGACCCTGAAGATCAAATAGGACTTTCTGGAAATTCCTGGTTGCCCTATGCTAAATACGGAGCTGGACTGGAATATTTGTTTTCTGATCGCACGGCGCTCACTTCTAGGGTTTATGTGAATCACATGTTTAATGACCGGTATGATGGAGTAGAAGCCGGAACCTTCAATGATGTAATCTGGGGACTTAACCTAGGCTTTCGATTTTATTTAGGAAAATAAGAATTATGAATTATAGAAATTTTAATCTGGCCCTTTTGCTCTTTGTGACATTGATCCTTAGTTCTTGTGAAGAACAATTATTGGATATTGATCGATTCGGTACCATCACGGGAATCGTGGTTGACGGGACTACTTATGAACCGCTTCCAGGAGTATTAATTACTACTGCCCCGGCAAGCAATGCGGTACTTTCCGATGAGGGAGGGACTTTCCAACTGGATAAAATTACCGCAGGAGATGTGCTGATCAATGCCCGGAAAAACGAATATTTGACCGGCTCAATCAGTGTGGCCGTCTACGAAGAGGAAAATACTGCGGTAACTTTCTTTTTGCTGGAGGATGAAAATAATGTAGGTGATGTGGTATTATTTGACCCTGTCCCTGGGAATGGCGCCGTTGATCAACCTCTGAGTTTTACGCTTAGCTGGAATGTAGATCAGGAAAATAGGGGAGTGGAGCTAGATTATACGGTTTACTTATTTGAAAGTGGTTCGACTACTCAGACGATCGTATCTGAAAACCTACAAAATCGTGAGGCAGTAATTTCAAACTTGAAAACCAATACCACCTACTTCTGGTACGTGGTGGCCAAGTTTGATGGACAAAATGTAGCAAATAGCCCGACATGGACTTTCAGAACAGGAGGAGGATAATTATTTAAAATATCAAAACAATTAAAAGCGCAATCTTGTTGCAATTATAACTTGTTTCATAGGGTTATCAATTAGTTTTTTTATGATAAAAATATTATTAGTTCAACTAGAAGACTGCGATAGTTCGTTATTCGAATTACTTTCGGAGAATGGATTCGATGTTAGCCAAGTTTTTGAAGTTGGTGATGCGCTAAAGGGAATCAATTCAAAGAAATTTGATTTGGTTTTCTGTGATCATGACTTGGGAAATCATGATGGCTTTTATGTGTTCAAATCTATTCAATCTTTTCTCAAGGAGCTTTTTATTCCTTTCTTCTTAATTATGGACCGAAACGTGCTCAAGGAGGAATTGATGCTTGTTTATGAGTTGGGAATAGATAATGTGATTTTCAAGCCTTTTGATAAAGATTCAATTCTGAATAAAATAGAACAAACCCTCAAGAAAAAAACCGAGGTAAATCTTTTTAGAGTGAAGGATTTTAAGTCTTTTTTCAAATATTCACTCGCACCGATGATTTGGGTCAGTGATGAAAAAATCCAAACCATTAATTATGCGGTAGGAAAAATCCTTGGAGATTATTCAGAACAACTAGTAGATAAGAAGGTCGAGCAGATATTTGAATTGAAAGAGGAGGACACTACTCGCCTGAGTTATTTTAAGTTTAAACATCAGGTAGTTAACGAATGCTTTCTGAATTCCATAAAATTAAAGGAGGGGATTTCCCAGACTTTTGATTTGTATTTATACCGTGGAAAATTTACAGGATCGACAGAGTATTTGATTGAAGTTTGTTATCTGCCATCAGAATTGAAGAACAAAATCAGAAAGAACAAAAATTCCGGTAATTCTGATGAAGCTAGCTTGAAATTGACTTCCCGAGAGCAGGAAGTATTTCGTCTTTCCGCAGATGGTTTACCTTTAAAACTGATCGCTGAAAAACTCAATATTTCTCGCAGAACAGTGGAGCGTCATCGCGCCAATATCATGCAAAAAACCAATTCCAACAGTATTATTGAAGCAATTTCAAAAATCAGGAATTACGAATATCATAATTCCTGAGGTTTAGACTTTTTCCTTTTTAATCGGAAAATATTCCGGTAAATTTCTCAAAATATCCGTTGTCATCTGGTCCAAATCATAATCAGGACTCCAATTCCAATCTGCTCTTGCCTGAGAATCATCAATGCTATCTGGCCAAGAGTCAGCAATTTGCTGTCTGAAATCCGGTTGATATTCGATTTCAAAGTCTGGGTGATGTTTTTTTATGCTTTCGAAAAGTTCTTTTGGAGTAAAGCTCATTCCGGCGAGATTGTAACTTGACCGGACTTTAATTGACTCTTTGGGAGCCTCCATAAGTTCGATCGTTGCCTTGATCGCATCGGGCATGTACATCATCGGAAGGCTGGAATCCTCCTTGAGAAAACAGGTAAATTTCTCTCCGGCCAAAGCCTTGTGATAAATGTCCACTGCGTAGTCCGTAGTACCACCCCCGGGAAGAGATTTGTATCCGATCAAACCCGGATAGCGTAAACTCCGCACATCCACCCCATACTTTTCAAAATAATATTGACACCACTGTTCGCCCGCCTGCTTACTGATTCCATAGACTGTATTGGGCTCTTTGACTACAAACTGTGGCGTTTTGATTTTGGGAGTATTGGGACCAAATACAGCAATAGAAGAGGGCCAATAAACCTTGTTGAGTTTAAATTCACGTGCCAATTCCAGAACTGACAGCAAACTGTCCATATTCAGTTTCCAGGCAAAAAGTGGTTTCTGTTCACCCGTCGCCGATAGAACAGCGGCTAGATGGTATATCTGAGTGATTTTCTCATCCTTTACCAAGCTTTTCAGTTTTTCCTGATTCATCACATCCAGCACTTCAAAGCGGCAAAAATCAAATTTTGAACGCGCCTGTTCATTCAAGTCCGTGGCAATGACCTGCTCTTGGCCATGAAGCTCTGCAAGCGATTTGGTCAATTCTGATCCCAACTGTCCAGCGGCACCGATTACAAGGATTTTTTCCATTTTCAGGTCTTTCGAAAAAGCGCCTGAGCATGCAGGGCTTTTTGTTTATATTTGGGTTTGCTTGCGCAAAAGTAAGAAAAATCAGAGGGTCAAAACGAATTTTTGACCAATGGATAAACCGAAATTCTAAAATATAAAAATAAAAAATGTACGATCAGATTAAACCCAAATTAGAGCAGGAATTAAAATCCATCGAAGAAGCAGGTCTTTTCAAAAAAGAGCGGATCATTACTTCTCCACAATCAGCCGAGATTACAATCTCCGGAGGCCAAAAAGTACTAAACTTCTGTGCTAATAATTATTTGGGCCTTTCCTCTCATTCTCAGGTCATCGATGCAGCCAAAAAAGCGATTGATACCCATGGTTTTGGGATGTCTTCGGTTCGTTTTATCTGCGGGACTCAGGACATTCATAAAGAACTGGAACGTAAAATCTCCGAATTTCTCGGGACAGAAGATACCATTTTATATGCGGCGGCTTTTGATGCCAATGGGGGAGTTTTTGAGCCCTTGCTTGGGCCCGACGATGCCATTATTTCTGATGCCTTAAATCATGCTTCTATTATAGATGGCGTCAGACTTTGTAAAGCCATGCGCTTTCGATACGAGCACAATAATATGGAGGACTTGGAGAAGCAGCTTCAAGATGCGATCGCTCAGGGAGCCAAACAGAAGATTATCGTAACTGACGGGGTTTTTTCGATGGATGGGACGATTGCTCAGTTGGATAAAATAGTAGAATTAGCCGAAAAATATGAGGCTCTTGTCATGTCTGATGAATGCCATTCTACAGGCTTTATGGGGAAAACCGGAAGGGGAGTTCATGAGCATTGTGGAGTAATGGGGAAAATAGACATTATCACGGGTACCTTGGGTAAGGCGCTTGGCGGTGCATCCGGAGGATTTACTTCGGGAAGAAAGGAAATTGTGGAATTGCTCCGTCAGCGTTCAAGGCCTTATTTGTTTTCCAATACACTTGCCCCTTCTATTACCGGAGCTTCCATAGCCGTTTTTGATTTGTTGTCAGAAACCACCGAACTCCGGGATAAACTGGAGGAAAATACCACCTATTTTAGAGAGAAAATGACTGCCGCGGGATTTGATATCAAACCGGGTACACACCCGATCGTCCCCGTGATGCTGTATGATGCGGTGCTTTCCCAGCAAATGGCAGAGAAACTCTTGGAAAAAGGAATCTATGTGATCGGCTTTTATTATCCGGTAGTTCCCAAAGGCCAAGCTCGCATCCGCGTACAGATTTCTGCAGGACATGAAAAATCTCATTTGGATCAGGCAATAGCCGCGTTTACCGAAGTAGGAAAAGAATTGGGAGTGATTTAATCCATTTCAGATATCCTAAAAAGCCTTGAAAATGTAAGTTTTTGGGGCTTTTTTTATTTGGGACAAAGATGACGGTAAAATGACGTAAGCAATTTTTGTTGTGAAAATGGGTTCCTGAATACTTTTGGAAAAACGAATCAACTATGGAAAATAAAATAGGTCAACAGCTCAAGGCACTTCGTCTGCAATCGGGATTTTCTCAAGAGGAACTAGCTGAGCAAGCAGGAGTCAGTCTCAGAACTGTGCAGCGTTTTGAAAATGCGGAAACTACTCCTAGAGGGGATACGGTTAAGCGTTTATTTCAGATTTTTGGAAAAAGCCCAGAGGAGGTGTTGGACTGGAGCAAAGAAGAACATCAGGGGTTCTTATACACCCTGATTCTCTCAGGTTTACTTTTTCTTTTCAGTCCAATTTTAGGCTTAGTCATTCCACTTGTACTTTGGCTTAATCGAAGAAATAAAGTAGTAGAAGTGGACTACCTCGGTAAAAAACTCATCAATTTTCAATTGACCTTATTGATTCCCTATTATGCTATCCGTCTTGTCGGATATCTTCGACTCCTGCCTTCCTTCAATGATGGCAATGTCAGTATTACTTATTTTCAGTGGTCTTTTACGCTTTTGCTTTGGGGCACGGGGATCATATTTGGATTGGTAACCCTGATGACCGCAATTAATTGCTATAGATTGTATCAAAATAAAGCTGCCCTTTATTATGGGATTCCCTTTATTCGGTAAAAAATAGTGATTTAGAGTTTTTATGCCGTCGTGAGTAGCCTGTCCCGATTTATCGGGGTCCTCACTCACGACTTTCGATAATGGATAAATTGGTATAAAAGAGAATTAATTTCACTGAAAAATTAAACAGGGCAAGAAGAACCCCTTAACCCTGACTTTTACTCGTCATAGCCATTTTACGTTTCTTCTTCATTTCATAATCCTCCAAATTCTCGAATCGGCTATCCACATCAAGATTATTCAGATAATCATTGAGCGTTTCCCGCACATCCTGAAAAGACATGTTGTGAAGCACTTTCCCATTTTTTGCCATGGATAATTGGCCGGTTTCTTCCGAAACAATCAATACAATCGCATCAGTGGCCTCAGACATGCCAATTCCAGCCCGGTGTCTTAGGCCGAATTGGGCCGGAACTTCCCGTTCGGTGACCGGAAGAATACATCTCGCAGCCTTGATTCGTCCATTGTGAATAATGACCGCTCCGTCATGTAAAGGGCTGTATTTATTAAAAATTGAAATGAGTAATCTTTTTGAAAGGTCAGCGTCTAAAATATCTCCACTCTCGGCGTAGAATTTCAGTTCGGTGCTTTTGGAAATCACCATCAACGCACCTGTATTACTACCGGCCAGAGTTTTGGAAGCGTCAATAATTGGGGAGATATTAAAGGAACCGTTTTCTTTTTTCCTCCAAAAGAAAAACAAATCCTTCCAAATATTATCATCCGAAAGGAGAGAAGACCTTCCGATCAAAAGAAGGAATTTTCGGATTTCTGGGGCAAAGATGATAATAGCTGCAATTACACCTACTCCCATAAACTGACCCAAAATCGAGGAGAGCAATTCCATCTGTAATGCCCGTACCAACAAGTAAATCAAGTAAATGGATAGAAATCCCAAAAAGATCTTGATGGCAACACTACCCTTCAAAAGTTTATAAACCTGATATAAAAGCGCGGCTACCAAAGCAATATCGATCATATTGACAATGGATATATCCAGGAAGCCGATTTTAAATAAAAGGGTCAAAGGTAAAGTTGTTTATATAGTTTCAGTGTTTCGTTTGCTTCTTTAACGTCGTGTACTCTCAGGATGTTGGCACCGTTCATCAAGGCCACCATATTCAAGGCAGTTGTGCCATTTAAGGCTTCACTTGGATCAATTTCCAGCAACTTATAAATCATGGATTTGCGAGAAAGTCCCGCCAAAATTGGAAATCCTAAAAGGCGAAAATAATCCAGATTTCTAAGGATATAATAATTTTGCTCCAACGTTTTTGCAAATCCAAACCCCGGATCAATAATTACATCTTTGATGCCAAACTTTCTAATAAAATCCAGTTTTTCGGTAAAATAGTTCATTATTTCAAGGATTATATCAGAATACTCCGTTTGACCTTGCATAGTCTCCGGATTTCCTCTCATATGCATGGCAATGTAAGGCACACGGAGCTTGCCTATGGCTTCAAACATATTCTGGTCCAATGCGCCTGCAGAAATATCATTGACCAAATGAGCCCCTGCCTCAACCCCCTGCCGGGCTACTTCTGATCGAAAGGTATCCACCGAAATCAAAACCTCCGGAAATGTCTCACTAATCCATGCGATGGGTTCTACCGTTCGGTTCAGTTCCTCTTGTACGCTGACTTCTGCTGCTCCCGGTCTACTACTGTATCCCCCAATATCCAGAATATGAGCTCCATCTCGAATCATTTTTTCGGCAGTCGTCAGAATGGAGTCTTTATCAATGGAAACTCTGCTATTCTTAAAAAAAGAATCCGGGGTCGTGTTTAAAATCCCCATAATTTGCGGTTTATCCCAAATGATAAGCCTTCCCTTCGATTGAAGTGTATATTTTTGGGGAAATAATTTATCTTCGAAGGAAGATGTAGTGCCTGTGGCCACAACTATTAAACTAAAGTAAATTGAAAACAAAAACCAGTAGCGAATATACGGAAGTTATCAGCCGTTGTAAAGAACTATTTCGTAAGAAAACCATGGATTATGGGACAGCCTGGAGGATTTTGAGGCTTTCCTCAATTACGGATCAGATTTTTATCAAAGCCCAGCGGGTACGGTCGATTCAAGAGAAAGGAAATCAAAAAGTAAGCGATCCGATTGTCGATGAATTTGTGGGAATTGTAAATTATTGCCTGATCGCCCTTTTACAGATTTCCTTTAAAGATGATGAGCGAATGGAAATCCCATTTGAGGAATTGGAGCCGATCTATGATCGCTGGGTAAACGAAACAAAAGGCCTGCTCGAAAACAAAAATCATGACTATGGAGAAGCTTGGCGGGAAATGCGGGTCAGTTCCATGACAGATATTATTCTGATGAAATTGCTGCGGGTCAAACAGATCGAGGATAATCAGGGACAAACCTTGGTTTCTGAAGGAATCGAAGCCAATTATCAGGATATGATCAATTATTCGGTATTTTGTCTGATCAAACTAGGATATCATGGGTAAACAAATCGCATTGTGGGTTCTTCGATTGCTTGTCGGAGGCCTTTTTATTTTCTCTGGGTTAATCAAAGTCAACGATCCTGTCGGAACTGCAATCAAGCTGGAAGAATATTTTGACGTGTTTTCCAACGATATTGCCGGATTCTTTTATTACTTCAAACCTTTCGCCTTATATCTGGCGGTTTTCTTGGTGGTGATTGAGGTAGTTTTGGGAGTCATGCTTATTCTGGGAGTCAAAGCAAAATTCACCCTTTGGGCTCTGGGCTTGATGACCTTGTTCTTTACCTTTCTTACTTTCTTCTCCGCCTATTTCAATAAGGTAACCGATTGTGGTTGTTTTGGAGATGCGATCAAGCTGACCCCCTGGGAATCGTTTTATAAGGATGTCATTTTGTTGATGTTGATAGGACAAATATTTGCCCTACGAAAGTTTCTCCCTCAATCTGCTCCAAAATGGGCCAATTTGACAAGCATTGCTGTATTGGTTTTATGTTTTTCTTTATCTGTATATGCGATCCGAAATCTGCCATTTATTGATTTTAGAGCCTATAAGGTAGGGGTCAATATCCCCCAAAATATGCAGCCATCCGAAAATTTGCAGTATACTTATGTGATGACAAAGGATGGACAAGAAGTGGTTTTTGACCAATATCCTTCGGATGAAAGTTATGAATTTGTGGAAATGGTCCTGCAAAACCCCGATGCACTTCCCAAGATTTCAGACTTTGCAGTTTGGAATGAGGAGGGAGATTTTACTGAAGCCGTTTTTACAGGAAATAAACTGCTTATCTTGATCAGCAGCTATTCCAAGATGTCAGATGTAAATCTGGAGGACATAGATGTATTGATTACCTCGCTTAAGGACTCACCAATTGAAGTAGTACTCGTTGCTGCAGCTTCTGAGGACGAGATTCAGGATCTTAAATCCACGAGGTCTTGGGATATTTTATCCCTTCAGGCCGATGCCACGGTAGTGAAAACTATGATTCGCTCCAATCCGGGAATTATGCTTTTGGAAGAGGGCACTGTGCTAGCTAAGTTTCATCATAATAATACTCCGGATCCTTCCGATGTTTTAGATTATTACCTTCCATGAACCCACCATTGAAAGTGGTCCTGGTAGGTTTACCGGGATCAGGAAAAAGTACCTTTGGTAAGCAGTTGGCAACAGCACTGAATTTTCAATTTTATGATTTGGATACGCTGATTGAAGAGCGTTTTTCACTCAAAATTCCTGAAATATTTTCCAGATACGGAGAGGGGAGGTTTCGTGATATGGAAACCGAAACCTTGGAAGAGGTGCTCTCTTGGGATAGGCCATATGTTTTGGCATCAGGTGGAGGTTGCCCTTGTTTCAATGAAAATATGAGCCGAATCAACGAAAAGGCAGTTTCTGTTTACTTGGATGTTCCGCTGGAAGATATCTCGGAGAGATTGGAAGCTTCAAAAATCCAGAATCGTCCACTCTTTCAAGGAATGGGCTCGGGGGAAATTACCCTTAAACTCAAAAGTCTACAAGCTGACCGGGATTACTATTATAATATGGCAAAAATAAAGCTCAGCGGATCAGATTTTTCCGCTGAGCTTTTACTCTCTGAGTTGATTCACCTACTTAAAAACTAAGCCCAAGAGTCAATACTCCATTTAAAATCGAATTTTCCAATTCAGTGACTGGACCTACATTATTTCCTTGGGAATCAATCACCTGATAAGAGGAATACAAGCCATTGTAAAGCTGATTAACCAGCGCAAAATCCACAGTCAAACTATTTAATCTGACTCCAACTCCACCGCTGATTTGGGTAGTGCTTCGATCAAAATTTGAATTGGTATAAGGATCTCCAAAATAGGCAAATCCACCTCTTAATCTGAAAATATCCAATTTAGCCTCTGCGCCGAGACGGAAATTTACTGTACTACTATATATGCTGCTGATGGCTTCATTGTCAGGACCCTCATTAAAATCATTTGAATTTAAGCGTGCAGCACTATAATCTACATAATCCACGTCAGCTGAAATAAACCCGTTTTTCCCGAGAAAAAAGGTAGCCCCGCCACCAAGTTTCAGTGGTGTGCGAAGGCTATATGTACTCAGAAATAAATCTGTAAGCGCTTCTTCTCTTCCCAGGGTGACATCTTCTTGTTCGAAGTAGTAATTGTCATAATTGGCTACCATTCTAGCCTCATATTCCTCATTGAGACTATACCAGGTTGGAGACTGGAAAGTCAAACCCAGATTCACATAGTCAATAGGCTTATAAATTAATCCTAAGTTGACATTGACTCCTGCACCATTGATAAATAAATTTTCTTCCAAACTGGAGTTTCGTAATGGCTGATCAATAAACTCCTCATTGTAGATTTTTCGAGACGCAAAACTTATTGACCGAATTCCCAAAGATCCTCCTACAAATAACTTGTGGTCAAAATTAGCCCCATAGCTAAATGTAATTTGACTAGAAGAACCTTCCTGAAGGATGTTTTCGTCCTGAAAAGGATTATCCAAGACAAAAGAATCATAAGTGTCGGGATTGTTTATAGGGTTGCCATCCTGATCAAATATCACGGGATTGATTTGATAAGTTAAGTAGGCCAAACCAGTCAACCCGAAAGTCTCGATTTGATTTTCGGGGATTCCAAAGGCATCTTGGATATAAAAATCAAGAATGGAATTATTACCTATCTCGTCTGAGAAATACCCAAACTCATTGTTGAAATTTGCGATTCGTTGTATACTGATCCCAAATGCCCCACCTTTAAATGATCCCCGACTCAATGGGCCTTTGGGATTGGCAAATACAGCTGAAATATTGGGGATTGTTACATTATCTGTATTGTAGCTTCTTCCCTGACCTAAATAGCGGGTATCAACTCCCCAATCAGTATATCCAAAGGATAAACTGGCTTCAGAGTTTCGGAAAAAGCCTAATCCGGCAGGATTTCCCGCAACATTCGAAACATCTCCTCCAAGTGACCATTGGGTACCACCTATTCCCATTATCCTTGCCGAACCTGTGGGATTTGCTTGACTAAAACGAAAAGCATCCTCAAAATAACCGCTTTGCGAAAAAGCCGGAAAGGAAAGCAATAACAATACAATTAAACTGCTATATCTCATGTAGTTTTTGAATTGGTAATACAGAATTATACGGTGCTGCTGGGATTACGGCTGATATTTGGCAAAAAAAAGGGGGGAATTAATTCCCCCTTCCTCCTCTGGAACCAGTTGAGACGCCTCCGCCTCCTCTGGATCCTCCAGTACTCATTCCTCCGCCGGAACTTCTGCTAGGTACTCCGACAGATCCGCTTCTACTAGGGAAGCTTGTTCTTGTATTACTTCTATTATAAGTAGGTGTTGTGGTCCTTCTCGTTGGACTAGTTCTATTATAGGATGGGCTTGAAGACCTATTATATGATGGACTACCGATCGCTCTCCTATTGTTGTAATTATTCATAGAACGATTAGGGCTATACGTTCTTGAATTTGGAGTACCCAGTGAGGATCTTCCGGCTGGCATAGCACTTCGAGTTCTTACCGCTGATGATCTATTCAAAGCTGGAGAATTTACATTTCTACTGCTTGCTGAATTGGCAACTCTCGATCTGCTTGAGCTATAGTAGTCATTTTGGCTACTACCAAAATCTCTGGCCGTAGCTCTTGTTCTATCAGAAGAAACCAAACTTCGGTTATTTCCCATCGCATCTCTTCTTGCTTGAGCTCTACTGGTACTAGGCAATACACCTGCCGAACCTCTATTCAGATTGGCATTAGCTAAACCAGAACCACGAGTAGGTCTTGCGCCTCTAACCAGTCTTCTGTCTCCAAATTCATTACCAGGAAGAACATATATAGGTCTGGCAAATCCATAACCGGGTAAACCACCGAAGGCATAATTAGATCCCCAGAATGGATCGTAAAATCCACCCATTCCGAAACCGCCCATTCCAAATCCAGAACCCCAGAACGGATCATAGAATCCACCCATTCCAAATGGTCTCATGAATGGTCTACCCCATCCGAATCCTAATCCAATAGACATGTTGAATCCAGGACGGAATCCAAAACCAGGTCTAAAACCAAACCCAGGACCCCAGAATGGATCATAAAATCCTCCCATTCCTCCCCAAGGACTGAATCCTGACATCAGGCCCATATTGAAACCCATGTTGAACGCAGAAGCTGAGTTGAATGAATTATTCATCCCGTTTCCGGAATAGAAATTATTATAAACATCGATATCAGGATCACCTTGATTTTGTTCGCTAGCGCCTTCGTCGAAGTAAACAATCTCATCTTCTCCTTGCGAAGTATCAGACTGATATCTGGAGAGATAATCAGGATTTACGTTTCTGCTACTAAAGCTTTCGCCTGGAGCTATTTCTGTCGAGGTAAGCGTCTCAAAATTCTCTGGTGTGTTATTCTGTACTGCGTATTCGGTAGACAATCTGGCATCAGATGCCATGAAATACATGTTGTCAGATTCTCCCATACTTGCCATCCTGTTGGTGTTGCAGGATATCAAGGTCAGCGAACCTAGAATAACTGAAGTTGATAATAAGGTTATTTTCCTCATGGTTGATTTGAATTGTTACTTCTTATACGTGGCTAAAGAACGAGGGTTATATTTTTAACTTATATTTGTCCCACTCAATTTAGCAAAAATAAAGACATTTCATATCCAAATCAACAACGATGAGTAAAGGTTTACCAAAACGTAGTGAAGATTATTCCCTTTGGTACAATGAATTAGTGAAGAGGGCTGATTTAGCCGAGAATTCTGCGGTTCGTGGATGTATGGTGATCAAGCCCTATGGCTATTCTATCTGGGAAAAAATGCAGGCCGAGCTCGACCGAATGTTTAAAGAAACTGGCCACACTAATGCATATTTCCCCCTTTTTATTCCAAAATCTTTTTTAAGTAAGGAAGCTTCCCATGTGGAAGGCTTTGCTAAAGAATGTGCCGTAGTCACGCATTATAGGTTAAAAAATGCCGAGGATGGCAGTGGTGTAATCGTAGACCCTGATGCCAAGCTCGAAGAGGAGTTGATCGTACGGCCTACTTCTGAGACAGTGATCTGGAGCACGTATAAAAACTGGATTCAATCTTATCGTGATCTACCTCTTTTGGTCAATCAATGGGCAAACGTGGTCAGATGGGAAATGAGAACTCGTTTATTTCTGCGAACTGCCGAATTTCTTTGGCAAGAAGGCCATACCGCCCATGCTACCAAAGAAGAGGCCATGGAAGAGACGATCCAAATGATGAATATTTATGCTCAGTTTGCGGAAGATTTCATGGCTTTGCCAGTAGTGAAGGGAAAAAAATCCGAAAATGAGCGATTTGCCGGAGCAGATGAAACCTTCTGTATCGAGGCATTGATGCAGGATGGAAAAGCACTTCAGGCAGGGACTTCTCACTTTTTGGGACAAAATTTCGCCAAAGCTTTTGACGTGAAATTTGCCAGCAAAGAAGGAGGACTTGAATACGTATGGGGAACTTCCTGGGGCGTGAGTACCAGACTAATGGGCGCTTTGATCATGGCTCATTCGGATGATAATGGGCTGGTTTTACCTCCTAAACTTGCACCAATTCAAGTGGTGATTGTGCCGATTTACAGAGGTGAAGCAGAATTGGAAGCAATCTCTGCCAAGGCCAATGAGATTATGGCATCCTTGAGAAAAGCCGGCGTCTCTGTGAAATATGACAATAGAGACACCTATAAGCCGGGTTGGAAATTCGCGGAATACGAATTGAAAGGTGTGCCATTGAGAATTGGAATCGGACCAAGAGATTTGGAAAATGGAACCATAGAGCTGGCTAGAAGAGATACGCTGACCAAGGAAACCTTTGACCTCAATTCCCAACCGATTGAAGAAAAAATCTTGGGTCTCCTAAGCGAAATCCAGGCAAGTATTTATAATAAGGCCTTCAAATTTCGCCAAGAAAAAACCACCGAAGTTAATTCCTGGGAGGAATTCAAATCAGTTTTGAACAACAAAGCTGGATTTGTGTCTGCTCATTGGGATGGGACTTCCGAGACAGAAGAGCGGATCAAAGAATTGACCAAAGCGACGATTCGCTGTATTCCTCTGGATCGAAAGGAGGAAGAGGGTGTTTGTATTTTGACAGGAAAGCCTTCTAGCGGAAGGGTTTTGTTTGCCAAAGCATACTAAGGAGAAAGCGATTAAAAGTCGAACTCGAACCTAAAATAAAAGCCCGGATTTCCGGGTTTTTTCTTTTTAAACATACAGGGTTCGTTTCTTTCTTGTATTTTAGAAATCTCATCGAAAAAGGAGCCATGACTATTGTAATATTAACAGCACTGCTCGGCATAGGATTGATCCTTTTGCTTTTGGAAATCCTCTTTATTCCTGGCACTACCGTAGTGGGGATATTTGGTTTGTTGGTGAGTCTGGCAGGAATAGCCTATGCCTTTTTGAATTTTCCACCAGAGATAGCTTGGTGGATCACGGCGGTAGCCACTTTGCTGAATTTAGCCGCTGTGATTTATGGTTTTCGATCCGGAGTATGGGACAAGTTTTCGCTCAAGTCTTCCTTAAAAGGAGGTACATTCGATGAGCGGACTGTAGGAGTGGAAGTGGGAATGAGTGGCAAGGCGATTTCGGATATCAAGCCAATCGGCAAAGCACTCATCAATGATGAAGTGTATGAGGTGAAATCTGATTCGGGATATATTCCTGTGGATTCCATCTTGACAATTATAAAAGTAGAAACCAATAAAATTATCGTAAAATAATATGGATCCTTCAAGTTCAATGTTTGTTTTGATCGCTGCCTTTGCAGGGATAGTATTACTCTTTATTTTCCTTTATTTCGTTCCAGTCAACTTGTGGATTACTGCGCAGTTTGCCAATGTCAAAGTAGGAATCGGAGAGCTTATCGGGATGAGAATCCGAAAAGTTCCACCAAGTGTGATTGTCAACTCTATGATTACGGCTACCAAAGCCGGTCTGGATTTGACTACCAATGACCTCGAAACGCATTTTCTAGCTGGAGGAAATGTCCCTAATGTAATTCGGGCTTTGATTTCAGCGGACAAAGCCAACATCAAACTGACTTTTAAACAAGCCACGGCGATTGATTTGGCGGGAAGGGATGTATTTGAAGCTGTTCAGATTTCTGTAAATCCAAAAGTCATCAATACGCCCAGCGTGGCCGCAGTAGCCGCCGACGGGATTCAATTGATCGCCAAAGCCCGAGTGACGGTGAGAGCCAATATCGCACAGTTGGTCGGTGGTGCAGGTGAAGACACGATTCTTGCCAGAGTAGGGGAGGGAATTGTAACCTCAATTGGATCTTCTGCCAACCATAAAATTGTGCTTGAAAATCCCGATCGGATATCCAAACTCGTACTCCAACGGGGATTAGATGCAGGTACAGCATTTGAAATTCTTTCCATTGATATCGCAGATATTGATGTGGGAACCAACATCGGAGCCAAGCTTCAGATAGATCAAGCATCGGCGGATTTGAAAGTAGCAGAAGCCAAAGCCGAAGAACGAAGAGCCATGGCCGTGGCCCTGGAGCAGGAGATGAAAGCCAAAAACGTAGAAATGCGCGCCAAAGTAGTGGAGGCGGAAGCTGAAGTACCGAAGGCATTAGCGGAAGCATTTAGATCAGGAAAATTGGGTGTGATGGATTATTATCGCATGGAAAACATCAAGTCCGATACCTCAATGAGAGAGTCCATCGCCAATTCGGATACGGACAATAAGGATTCTGGAAAAGGTAAAAACGAGAAAAATTAGGCTGATTCTCAACCCTAAAAATATTTTTGATTTAAAAGGGGCTTTACTGGCCCCTTTTTCTTTTTTGCTTAATCGGTTCTTCTTCGACTACGATAATGGGTTGATAGGTTCCTCTTGCCAAGATTTGCTGAGTCGTCTGATCGATGGAGATTTCTTCATAATCCAAGGGAAGTTTGACATCTCCAGACTCACTGATTACTCCCATCTTTTCATTTTTTCTGACAATGATCAGATCTGATTTTTCCCGCTGTACAAAGTCGTATTCCGCTTCAAGTAGGAGTTTCCCTTGTGCATTTGCTAGGCCAATTTTACCATTTTTCGAAAAGAGAAAATATCCTCCATCTGTTCGGGAGATTTGATCAAACCCGTCTTCAAAAATTGAATGGCCGCTCTTGTCCAGCAGAAACCATTTTTGATCTTTGCTGGCTAGTGCAAAATTCTGGCTAAAGCCTTTGATTTCATTCCATTGGGCAGACGAAAGAATACTCCCCCGGGAATCCATCAATCCCCAAAAACCTCCATGTTTAAACGCGGCGATAGATTCCGAAAAGGTAGAGACCTCTTGATATTCAGGCTCGATTTTCCATTCTCCCCGCTGATTTACAAAGCCGAAGAGACCGTTTTTTTGAGCAGGGAAAAGTCCTCCTTTTCCATTAAAAATCCCCTCAAGGCTATCGGTGGGCTGGACAAGCCAGCCTTGTTTTCCCAGCAATCCTAATTTTTGATCCCGAAATCTCACTTGATAAATATCCCGCTCAATCCGATTTACCTCAGTCATTCCTACCGCATCCAGCAAAATCCCATCCTCCTCCATCACACGGCGAAGTTTGCCATGGATGTATTCCAGCATCAGGTCATTTTCATAAGTGATTTTATGAAAAGAATTGTAGCGAACATTTGCTCTGATGGGATGTCCCTCGATCAAAAGGTACTGATCCTCGTCATATCCGTAATAAAAATCTCCTCGAGTATGAATCAGTGAATCAATAATTGGCTCCAAGATCGTCCTACCCTCCATATTGATCAATCCAAAGCCCGTCTCGGTTTGAGCTAGAAGATAATCCCCCTCATTGTCTGAAAGTTGAAGATAGCCTTGACTTGGGTTTGGAGATAAGGGGAGGAAGAATTTTCCCGACTTCTGAGCAATTACCTGACCATTGTGAGTGATTTTTGCCTGATCAAATTCCCCCAAAAAGCTGCTTTTATCTTTACCCCGATCATAAATCCAGTATTCGTTTCCTTTCCTGGCCAAAAGCAGATTAAGGTAGGTTTCGATTTCCTCAAATTCCAGTGGTAGAACCTTTTGACCATATTCATGAAATGCGCCGATCCCTTTTTGGTTTTTGACCAAAATCCAAGGTTCTAAATACTGATACAACTCATCTCCTTCCAAGTTTACACTCGGTTGGTATTGGGAATTGAGTAAAAATAAACTGCTGTCGGTTTTTCCGATTTTTACCGATTCACTGAGAAGAAAAATGGATTGATAGACTAATCTGCTTTGGAGTTGATATTGGCTGTTGTAAAGTTCCCAGGTTTGACAGAAAGATGGAAAAACAGAAAGGCAGGAAATGAGAACTACAAGGCTCAGTTTAAGGCGATACATGAACGAATGGTAAATTTGGCCTAAATATAAAAATGACCAAAAGACTAATGTGATCTTTTGGTCATTTATTTATGTTCGGTGATTTTTATCTGTCTTTATTCTCCCTGTCCAAGTCAAAAAGATCGGAAATGATGTCGATCATTTCTTCAGCTTCATCTCGCTTACAGGCTGCTCGAAGCTGGACTACAGGAACCTTGAGGATTTTCTGCATCATACTTTTGGTGATTTTATCGATGATGGCAAATTCCTCCTCGGTTGAATTTTTCAAGTATCTACTGAGCTCTTCTTGACGGATCTGTTCCAGCGACTGCTTGAGTTTATTGATGGTAGGGGACACCATCATTTCTTTTTTCCAATTGTAAAATTCCTCTATGCTCTCCAGGATGATATCCTCCACTTTAGAGACTGCCGCGAGTCTTTTTTCCAAGGCTTCGGATGCTTTGCTACGGATATTGTCCACATTGTACAAAATCACACCTGGCACATCTTCCACGGTAGTTTCGATGGATCGAGGCACAGATAGATCGACCAACAATTTATAGGATTGGATCTCAAATTGACTGACGAGCTGCTTGGTAATGAATGGATCGTCTCGATGAATAGAGCTGACAATTACATCCGCTTCCTGCATGGCTTCGAGACAATTGTCAAAAGGAACGACCTCAAAACCCATTTCTGCTGCTATCGTTTCGGCTTTCGAAATGGTTCGGTTCGTTATTTTAACTTTAGCATCGGGAAGATAAACCATGTTTTTGGCTACATCTTCGCCGATTTCACCCACCCCTATCAATAAAATTCTCGGCTGATAGGTATTGGAAGTAAGACTATCGATCAATTCAATAGTAGCGTAGGAAAGCGAGGCTGCTCCATCTCGGAAAGTGGTTTCCTGCACAATCCGCTTATTGGTAAAAAAGATGGTGTGCATCAAGCGGTGCAAAAACGGCCCAGCCATATCCAAATCCGCAGAAGCTTGATAAGCACGCTTCACTTGATTGGAAATCTGTATATCACCGACCACTTGGGCTTCCAAACCCATAGCTACCCTAAACAAATGATTGATGGCCGTTTGGTCTTCGTTGAAAATCTCAAAATACTCTAAATAGTTGACCACATCGGACATTCCCTTTTCCAGCCCGATCAATTTTATTATCTCGGTACTTAGATCTAAGTCATGGCTGTAATATACCTCTGTACGGTTGCAGGTAGATAAAATCAAGGCATCATTCATACTGAAAAACTCCTTGAGCTTCAGTAAGATACTGTGAATAGATCGTTCATCCAGTGCGATCAGTTCTCTGATCTGCACAGGGGCTGTTTTATGTGATAAACTTAAGGCTCTAAACTTGACTTGCATAGGTCCAATTCTTGCAGTGCAAATTTAACAGAGATTGCGCTCCATCAGGTTCATTCTCGTATTCTATTTGACAATTTAGAATATATCTAAATAGAATTTCTGTCACAAATATCGAAGAAATTGAAATTCTAGTCCAATATTATTAACTTATCCGTTATTGATAGATTCTATTTCGGATGAAGCTGAGCAAATTTTTCTATTGGATGAAGGTCTCTTTTGGGTTTTCGCAGAAAGAATCCAGAGGCTTTGTTTTATTGATTCCCTTCTTGCTTATTTTGATTCTTTTGCCGAATGTTTTTGATTGGATCAACTCATCTCGCGCAGACACGCAACAAATTCAGTTAAGCTCCAAAATCGATAGCTTGGAGCAAGTGGGATTTTTTAAGGTTTCCTCTTCTCGCCCCCTTTTCAATCCCGAGGATACTGCCAAAACCTCTTCTTCGGATAGGCTCGAATCAATCCAAAGAATCCCATTTTCTGAAAGTGATTCGGTGACCTTACAAATTGTTCCAGGCATAGGTCCCACCTTGGCTGCCAGAATCGTCAAGTACCGGGAAAATCTGGGAGGGTTTCATAGTCAAGAGCAATTGCTTGAAATCTATGGGATCAAAGAAGAGGTCGTGGAGAATTTATGGGAGTATTTTGAATTTGATCCCGGCATCCGCCGAAAAGTAAAAATCAATGAATTAGATGTTCCTGAGCTGGCCAAGCATCCTTATATCGGCTATGGTGAAGCCAAAGTTTTGGTCGCTTATCGAAAGCAACACGGGGATTTTTCCAATTCGGAAGACTTGCTAAAAATCAAAATTTTTAAAGCGGAATGGGTAAATAAAATAGAACCTTATTTGGAATTTTAGCTTAGAAATAATCGTTCTTCCACCATATTTGCCCCATGAATTTGTCCGAGTCAGAAGTTCAATTACCAAATCTGAACCTTCCCGAAATCCAACCCCGGCTAAAAATGCAGGATGGGAAATTAATGGTCTTTGATACCCAGCGGAAAAAAGATCTAATCCTTACTCCCGAAGAGTGGGTGAGGCAGCATTGGATTTCCTATCTGCTCCATCAACTTTCCTTCCCTAAGGGACTGCTTTCCTTGGAAAAAGGATTAAAATATAATCAGCTTTTGAAGCGAACGGATGTCTTGGTTTTTGATCAGGAAGGAAAGCCATATCTACTGATCGAATGTAAAGCTCCGCAAGTCGCCATTAACCAGAAAACCTTGGAGCAAGCCTGTCTTTATCATAAAACCCTTCAGGCGAAATACCTCATTTTGAGCAATGGCATGCAACACGTTTCCCTACGGTGGCTTGCTGCCGAAAATCGATTCGAGCAACTAAAAAATTTTCCGGAAGCCCCGATTTAATTGATTCTTCTATGATTTTAATCAGTCTTTTTATAACTTTTAAGAATTAAATACTCATTATTTATAAAGTATCCCGAACCATGTCTAATCCAACCAAGAATACGCCCTGTGAACTCTGCGCAAGTAGGAAGTACTCCATGTTCGCGGATTTGTCTGAGCAGCAAATTTGTACGATTTCGGATCATAAAAACCTCATCTCACATCGCAAAGGTCAGATTTTGTATTACGAGGGTACCAAGCCGTTGGGGATTTTCTGCATCAATGCCGGCGTAGTGAAAGTTTATAAAACCGCCTCCAATGGCAAAGAACAAATTGTTCATCTGGCCCAAAAAGGCGATTTTTTAGGATATGCGGCCCTATTGGGGGAGGAAAATTACACTAATTCTGCCATGATTGTCGAAGATGCCAAAATCTGCTTTATTCCCAAAGAGGCCTTTCTCAATACACTTTTGGGAAATACTCAGTTTTTTAAGCGAGTGACCAAGCAACTCAGTCATGAACTTGGTCTGATGGAAGAAAAACTCACTGACGCCACACAGAAAAGTATTCGTGAGCGATTGGCTTATGTTCTTTTACATTTGGCAAGTAGCTACGGAATCGAAGGCGGAGATAATCAAAAAATCGATTTGGTCCTCAGCAGAGAAGAGATTGCGAGTATAGTCGGTACTGCTACCGAATCTATCATCAGGCTTTTGTCAGAATTCAAAAAGGACAATTTGATCGAACTGGACGGGAAGAAAATCATCATTAAAGATAAAAGAGGACTGGCCCGACTTTCCGATTTCTATGCTTAAGCCGAACCTTCAGTTATCAATTGAAGTTTTAAGTGCATGAATCCTAAATTGACCAACTCACCTTATGTATTAAAAGGGCTGATTTCTCTGGCCCTTTTTTTAGTGACTTCCATGGCTTTTTCTCAGTCTTTTGCTTACAAAGCGCTCTTAAAAACCATCTATGATGCTGATCTTCCGGTATTGAAGCCGGAAGAAATTCCTGATTTGGATCGATTTCAACTCATCGATACCCGAGAAAAAGAAGAATATGAAGTGAGCCATCTTGAAGGAGCACGTTGGGTAGGATATGATACTTTTTCCATGGATCTGCTCGATGATTTGGATAAGGATGAACCAGTATTGGTTTACTGTACAGTAGGAGCACGTTCTCAGGATATCGGCAAAAGATTAAAGGAAGCCGGATTCAGAAAGGTATTCAATTTATACGGCGGAATTATCCATTGGGTAAATGAGGACTATCCGATATATCACGAAGGGAAATCGACCAATCAAGTTCATACCTATACCCGCACTTGGGGTATTTGGCTGCAAAAGGGAGAAAAAGTTTATTAAAACCGATTTCCAGAGGTTCGATTTTTCTATTGTCAGGCTGAAGACATAATTAAGCAGGATTGATCTATACCTTTCTATTCCTCGTAAATCATTAAAAAATGAAAACGCTAAAAATCACATTCACCTTTTTCGTTGGCCTCATGCTTTTGAGTTGTACTTCGTCCACATTGGGCATGGCAGGCACCAATCCGCCGAGTCATGAACTTTGGGATCAGTTGGTCAAAAAACATGTAAAATCAGACGGAATGGTCGATTATCCGGGATTTATAGCCGATAAGGATCAATTGGAGAAATACCTCAATTTACTAAGTGAAAATGCACCCGATCGTAAAACCTGGAGTCGCGAGGAACAGCTTGCCTATTGGATCAATGCGTATAATGCATTTACGGTAAAATTAATATCCGATAATTATCCGGTAGAAAGTATCCGAGACTTGGGCCCAAAACTCAAAATCCCAATGATCAAGGATGTTTGGCATTACAAATTCTTCAAAATTGGAGGAGAAGAATCCAGCCTGGACGAAATCGAACACGGGATTCTCCGAAAGGAATTTGATGAGCCGCGGATTCACTTTGGGATCAACTGCGCCTCAATTTCCTGTCCGCCTTTGCATGATGAGGCCTTTGTGCCTGAGAAAATTGATGAGCAACTGGACTTTGTCGCCAAACAATTTATCAATGATCCCCGCCGAAATAAAATCGGAAAAGACCAAGTCGAAATATCTTCCATATTTTCCTGGTTTAAAGGAGATTTTACCAGGAATGGAAGTGTAATAGATTTTTTGAATCAATACAGCAAAGTGAATATTTCGCCTAACGCCAGTATAAAACACATGGATTATAACTGGAGTCTAAACGAATAAACTTACCTTGATTTTCTAAAATTCAGTTCATGTCAACTTCCAAGCATGTCGTCATTATCGGGAATGGGATTTCTGGGATCACCTGTGCAAGGCATCTCAGAAAATTGGATGATCAGGTTCAAATCACCGTGATTTCTGGGGAAAGCGAGTACTTTTTTTCGCGTACGGCACTCATGTATATTTATATGGGGCACATGAAGTTTGAACATACTCAACCCTATGAGAATTGGTTCTGGGAAAAGAATCGGATCGAATTAAAGCATGCCTGGGTAAAAACGGTGAATTTCACCTCGAAGTCCTTGCATTTTGGCTCTGGAGAGCAAATGAATTATGATGAACTCGTCATTGCAACCGGGTCAAAACCCAATAAATTTGGTTGGCCGGGACAGGATTTGAAAGGAGTGCAAGGACTGTATTCCAAACAGGACCTAGAGCTCATGGAAGAAACCACAAAATCAGGAGTAGAGCATGCGGTGATTGTGGGAGGAGGTCTGATCGGGATAGAAATGGCCGAAATGCTGGCTTATCGAAAAATATCAGTGACTTTTTTGGTTAGGGAAACTGGTTTTTGGAGAAATATTTTACCCAAAGAAGAATCCGAATTGGTCGGAAGACATATTCGTGAGCATCATTTCGAACTAAAACTCGAAACTGAGCTCGATGAAATCATTGGTGATAAATCAGGAAAAGTGATAGCTGTCAAAACCAAAAGTGGCGAGGAAATACCCTGTCAATTTGTGGGTTTGACTGCTGGAGTTAGCCCGAATGTGGATTTTCTAAAGGGAAGTGGTCTGGAAATCGGAAGAGGGGTAAAAATAGATTCTTTTTTTCGGACCAATATCGATCACGTGTATTCCATCGGTGATTGTGCCGAGTTCAAAGAAGCTCCCGCAGAAGACCGCAAAAATATTGAGCAGGTTTGGTATACTGGTCGAATCCATGGCGAGATTTTAGCCCATAACCTGATCAAAAAGCCTGTCCCTTATCGACCTGGAGTTTGGTTTAATTCCGCCAAATTTCTCGATATCGAATATCAAACCTACGGTCAGGTTCCGGCAGATTGGGATAGAGATCAGGTAAAGAATTTCTATTGGGAGCATTCAGGAGGAAAAGTTGCCTTTCGATTGTTGATGCATTCTGATGAGTCCATTCTAGGTGTCAATGTCTTCGGCTTAAGAATGAGACATGAATTTTTTGATCGGGCAATTCGGGAGAAATGGTCCGGAGAAGAGGTCATTAATAAATTGGAGAAGGCTAATTTTGATCCGGAGTTCTTTGCTCCCTATTACAAAGTCATCAAGGAGAAATTTGCGGCTGATTTTGATAAAAATATTTCTAAAGTTAAGCTTTCTTGGATTCAACAGCTATTAGGAGCACGGGTATGAAAATAATACAAGCAGTCGGATTGGTTTTGTTTTTGGCAGGTATGCTGGCTTTTACTTTGATTCCATTTGTTGGAAGCTACGAGCTTGATTCGGAAATGGTGACAGCGCAGACAAAAGAGTCTCATCGAGAAAAAATGCTGGAGATTCTCGAGCCGATGTATGGGAAAAATTACTCGTCTAATTTTTCATTTCTCTCGGATTTCAACACTCATTTTGACGACTACAATGATGAGTTTAAATCCAATCAAAAATGGGATGAAGTAATTTGGGATGATTACCGTTTTCCTTTGGCCAAAGCAGCTCTCAATAGCCCGGTAAAAGATTCACCTTGGTTGTGCCTGAGTTTATCGATAGGATTGATTGTTATAGGCGGGTTGTTTTATAATCTTCCAAAACATCAAGATGAACCAGCAGGGATTAAGCACAACGGAATCTATCACTCAGCCATGAAAAACAGAGGTTGGCTGGGGATTTTAACCGGATCCTACCTGATTCTATTTTACATCATTCTGTACTGGTTTCCGGCTTATTTGGTCAATCTAGTGTCCATGGTAGATCCTTTGAGTGAAATTCTTTCGGGAAATCCGGCAAGTCAATGGTTTCTATACGGTTTGATTTACACCTTGGCGATTTTGGTCATGGGGATCCGAATGTTCCGTAAATATCGAGGCAATAAGTATCAGCAGCTACGAACCGCTTCCGTGATGTTTTTCCAGACGGCTTTTGCTTTTTTGATTCCAGAAATTCTCGTCTTACTCAATCAGCCTTATTACGACTTCAAGAATATTTGGCCATTGGATTATGATTTCTTCTACGATTATCAGATTAGTACATTTTTATCTAGTGGAGGAATGGGCTTGTTTATGTTGATCTGGGGGATTTTGCTCATTATCATAGCAGTGCCGACATTCACCTATTTCTATGGGAAGCGCTGGTATTGCTCGTGGGTGTGCGGTTGTGGAGGATTGGCTGAGACAGCCGGAGATCCCTATCGGCAGCTTTCGGATAAGTCCCTGAAATCATGGAAAATTGAGCGTTATCTCGTGCATTCTGTTTTGGTTTTGGCAGTAGTAATGACCGCTTTGACGATTGCCAATTATTTTTCAAGTTTTTCCCTTTTGGGAAATATCACTAACCAGCTACATTCGTTTTATGGATTTGCCATTGGATCGGCGTTTGCCGGGGTAGTCGGAACGGGATTTTATCCTTTTATGGGGAACCGGGTATGGTGTAGATTTGGTTGTCCACTTGCTGCCTATTTGGGAATCGTGCAACGCTTCAAATCACGGTTTCGAATCACCACCAATGGCGGTCAGTGTATTTCCTGCGGCAATTGCTCCACCTATTGTGAAATGGGGATCGATGTACGCTGGTATGCACAGCGGGGACAAAATATCGTTCGGGCTTCCTGCGTAGGTTGCGGAGTATGTTCTGCAGTTTGCCCGCGAGGTGTCCTCAAGTTGGAAAATGGTCCGGAGGAAGGTCGGATCAATGACCTCCCGATTATTATTGGAAATGACTCGATTAAGCTGAATGCCTGATATTTTACTTTACGCGCTCCTGGGAATTTACTTGCTGGGAATGCTCTTTATTTTCCTATACAGTTTAGCTCAGGGACAGCTCCTCTTTAGCTTCTTAAAAGCCCGGAAATCTCTCCTAAAAACCCAAAAAATTTCACCCCAGGAATGGCCTTTGGTCACGGTACAGTTACCGGTTTTTAATGAATTGTATGTGGCCGAACGATTGATTGATGCTGTCGCAAAGCTCAATTACCCCAAGGAAAAACTCGAGATTCAAATCCTCGATGACAGCACGGATCAGACGGTCGATTTAATCCGCGAGAAACTCAAAGATTATCCAAACATCCATTTCAAATATATTCACCGACAGGATCGAACGGGATTTAAAGCTGGCGCCTTGCGAGAGGGTTTGACAGTGGCGAAGGGAGAATTCATTGCGATTTTTGACTCAGATTTTATTCCCGATCCGGATTTTTTGCAAAAGACTATTCCCTTTTTTCATTCGGATAAGATCGGAATGGTCCAATCCCGCTGGACACACCTCAATGAAGAGTATTCCCTGCTAACCAAGTTGCAGGCTTTCGCCTTGGATGCACACTTTCTAATCGAACAGATCGGCCGAAATCATCAAGGCGCCTTTATCAATTTCAACGGAACAGGAGGCATCTGGAGAAAAGCTTGCATTCTTGATGCTGGCAATTGGCATGATGATACCTTGACGGAAGATTTGGACCTAAGCTATCGAGCCCAGAAAAAGGGTTGGAAATTTATCTATCGACCAGAAATCGAATCTCCGGCAGAACTTCCTCCCATTATGTCCGCCATCAAATCCCAGCAGTTTCGCTGGACCAAAGGTGGTGCCGAATGCGCCGTAAAACATGCCAAATCTGTACTTGGACAAAACCTACCCTTTCGGATCAAATTTCATGCGATGGCTCATCTGTTTAATAGCAGTATTTTCATAGCGGTGTTGCTGGTAAGTTTAAGCAGTATCGGCGTGTGGTTTTTAGGAGAAAAAGAATTTCTTTCATCCGAATGGCTCAGAATGGCTGGTCTATTTTTAATGGGTTTTGTGCTGATTGCCTTGGTGTATTTGGTCTCTTATTTCTATGGAAAACGAAGTTTTTTCAGAAGTCTGGGCGAAGCGATCATTTATCTCCCGCTTTTTCTCTCCGTATCGATGGGTATGGCCCTTCATAATGCTCAAGCCGTCTGGGAAGGCCTTTCGGGAAAAAAATCGCCCTTTATCCGAACCCCGAAATTTAACCTGGAAAGTAAAAAACAAACCTTAAAAGCCAACCGATACCTCACTTTCAAAACACCAATTACCACCTGGATAGAAGGTGTTTTGTCACTGGTTTTTCTTGTCATGGTGTTTTTAGCCATTCAAACCGGCAATTATCTTTTTCTTCCATTTCACGCCATGCTGGCATTTGGATATGGTCTGGTATTTATCTCTTCCTTCAAATCTTACGCCTTGGGAAAATCCTGATTTATGCTCCAGAATCCGATTATTGACGTCATCATTCCAGCCTATAATGAGGTAAAGTCTATTCCCAAAGTAATTGCAGAAATCCCCGATAGGGTACGACATATCGTAGTGGCAAATAATAATTCATCCGATCGGACTGGGGAGGTGGCTGTTCAGGCAGGAGCAGTGGTAGTTTTTGAACCCCAAAAGGGATATGGAAAAGCTTGTCTCACTGCCATGGACTGGATCAAAAACCAGGAAATTCAGCCGGATATTGTGGTTTTTTTGGATGGAGATTACAGTGATTTTCCAGAAGAAATGAATGATTTGATTTCTCCGATCATTGATCAAAAAGCAGATATGGTCATTGGTTCCCGGGCTTTGGGAAATCGGGAATCCGGCTCAATGACTTTCCCGCAGGTATTTGGAAACTGGCTGGCCACTACTTTAATGAAATACATACAAGGGGCACGCTATTCGGATTTAGGACCTTTTCGAGCGATTCGATGGGAGAATTTACTTTTGTTGAATATGCTGGATCAAAATTTTGGCTGGACTATAGAAATGCAAATCAAAGCGCATAAAGCTGGATTACGCTATTTGGAAGTACCGGTCAATTACCGAAAGCGAATTGGAGTTTCCAAAGTCAGTGGCACGGTTAAAGGCGTCTTCGGAGCGGGATACAAAATAATTTTGACGATCTTTAAGTATTGGTAAGACGCTAACTGGAAAGGATATGAAGGTTCAAAAAATTAAGCGATTTCATCCGAAAATCAGCTCCCTTCCACACTTGGGCATGTGGATTTCTATTGTTTTATTCCTGTTTTCTTGTGGCCCACAAAGTCGCGATGGGATAAATGAGGATGAATTTGCCGGATACTGGTACAAAGGTCTCGCTGAGATCAATGTATTTGATCTGACCCAAATGAGGTATGGAGAGGAACGCAGAGGCAATGCGGTGATGATCTTTGTCACGGAGGATTTTTCCCGTCGCAAGCAGGTCAAGCTAGACGACCCCGGTGGTGCAGGTGCAGATGCCCGAAAAGTAATGAAACTCAATATGACACGGGATTTTGTGACTGGGGTCTATCCCTATCATACCATGCTATCGGTTTTTACTCCCGTCAATGATGAAGTAAATTCTTTCAAACTCACTGCTTCGGTAACCGAATGGTGCGGACAGGCTTTTACCCAGATGAATTGGCGGAATTCCGGCTATCTCGTTCAGATGTTTTCTTATTTTGAGTCAGAAGGAGATCAAGAATTGAAAATCGATGCCAAGCCGGAGGATGAACTGTTTAATCTGATTCGGTTAAATCCTGATTTGATTCCCACCGGAGATGTCAGGTTAATTCCCAGCTTGATTTATCAGCGGTTTTCGCATACTCCTTTGAAGGCAGAGCGAGCGGAGATTTCCATTGAGCAAGGCAGCGAAAACACCAAGGAGTTGATTGTCGAATATCCTTCCTTGAAAAGAACTCTGACCGTTCGGTTTAAGCAGTTTTTCCCATATGAAATTCTTTCTTGGGAAGAGGTGCAAACCAAACCCAATGGAGATCAGGAAATCACCAAAGCCGTCCGAAAAAAACTTGAGCTTCTGGACTATTGGGAGAAAAACGAATCGGTTTTTGAGCCACTTCGAAAAGATCTGGGCTTTTGAAAGCAAAGGAAAACGCTTTCCTGATATTCACTGCCCTGCTGATGGTGGTGGGGATTTATTTTTTAGGCTATCGCGTAGTTCGAACTGAATTCTCTTTGGTTTTGAGTCTCTATTCCAGCCTTTTTGGGCTCATGATTTTTTGGTTTTTCTATTCCAAAAAAAGAACCGTCGATTGGAAGGCGGTTTTTCTGGTTGGGTTTATATTGCGGTTGGTGTTATTTCCTTCAATACCGCTTTGGTCTGAGGATTTTGCCCGATTTTTATGGGACGGCGAGCTTTTGAATTTAGGATTCAATCCCTATTTAAACACTCCCAATCAATGGGTTCAGCTCCACTCGGAAGATTTTTCTGCGTATTTGGCGCTGCTTTATGACAGGATGAATTCCCCAGGTTATTATTCGGTTTATACCCCCTTTAATCAATTCTTTTTTTGGCTTGGCGCAAAACTCGGTGGCGGAAGTTTGATCCCCGGTCTTCTTGTACTCAAAGGGATCTTAATTATTGGAGAAATCGCTGTGTTTTTTTTATTAAAGTCATTGTTGATACGGTTTGGTATTGGAAGCCAAAAGTTAATCTTCTACTGGCTCAATCCCTTTGTCATTTTGGAAGTGATTGGAAATCTACATTTCGAAGGGTTGGTTTTACTTTTTTTGCTGGCAGTACTTTTCGGTTTAGAGAGAAAACATAGACTGGTTTCAGCTTCGTTTTTGGCATTTGCCGTCGGATTGAAACTGGTGCCTTTGATTTTAGCCCCTGGATTTTTACGTATCAGGTCAAAACAGCCTTGGTTTTGGATGGGCTTAGGCGTGATTTCCTTGGTTTTATTTCTGCCGCTTTTGATCGATCAATCCTGGCGTAATTTCTTTCAAAGTCTAGGCCTTTATCAGGGAAAATTTGAATTCAATGCCTCCATTTATTATCTCGGTCGGGAGGTGGGTTATTGGATAGAAGGCTACAATACCATTGCTTATTTGACCAAAGGGTTGAGTGCCTTGACTTTGCTATTGATCCTTTTTTTAGCATTCAAAAAGAAAATCAATCAAACAAAAGATTGGATCGAATTATGGATTGGATGCTATTGGATTTATCTTTTGTTGCAGCCGGTTGTTCATCCCTGGTATCTGATTCCGGGATTGGGCTTGAGTATTTTGACCAAAAAAATCGGTTTTTTGGTTTGGAGTTTGGCTGTGATTTTGTCGTACCAAGCTTACGGAAATCACTGCAATGTAGAGTATCCGATAGTTTTAGTCCTCGAATATTCGCTGGTTTGTGTGGGCTTGATCTATGATTACCGCCAGCATTATTTTACCTTTCCCATTAAATTATTGAAAAAATGAAGCGAGTTAATTTTTACTTTTTATTCCTAGTATTCGTTGGAATGACATGGTTTTCTTGTCATCCAGCCGAGGAGAGAAAAGCGATTTCCCTTGTGGAGAAATCCATTGCTGCTCATGGGGGCCAATCGGAATGGGATGTGCTGGAAGCGATTCATTTTTCAAAAAAGACTTCATTGTTTGCTGAGGATGGCTCACTTGAAGAGGAATTGGATCAGCAGATTGAATTCCAGCTCAAGCCACAATATTCTGGAAAAATGTCTTGGATAAAGGATTCGATTGCCCATGTTTTGGAGTTTGACGGGAAAAAAATCCGCTATAAAATGGCCGGAAATCAAATTCAAAATTCCGATTTTCTTGCCTCAAAAAAGAAAGAACTTGATGCAGCGCTGTATGTAGTAGGGATGCCCTGGAAATTGCTGGAAGATCAATCCGCAAAGTTAATTTATAAGGGAATCCGAGATACAGCCCTAGGGGAAGTAGAAGTGATCGAGGTGGATTATGGTCCAGGTGCGGATCGATGGTGGTATTATTTCGATGCTGAAAGTCATCTCATGGTAGGAAATGAAGTGCAGCTAGAGGACCATCGCAGCGTAATCGAAAATCTAGACTTTAATCAGGTCGATGACTTTGTTTTTTATGGTGAGCGCAAAAGCTATCGGGTGGATTCTCTTGGACAAAAATTATATTTACGAGCAGCGTATCAATACGGAGATTATAAACTTATCCCATAAATGAAAAAGAATCTGTTTCTAATTATTCTTGGCCTTGTAGTGCTTATTCAGGCTTGTGATCAGCGATCGGAAGCTCAAAAAATCGTCGATTTATCCATTGAGGCTCATGGTGGAAAAGCCTTTGAGGAATCCGAAATCGAATTTGATTTTCGGGATATTCACTATCAAATCTTCAAAACCAGTGATTCCTTTGAATATAGTAGGGAGTTTCAGGACTCGACAGGACAGATCAAGGATGTCCTCAATAATTCAGGATTTGTCCGGACGCTCAACGGAGCGAAAGTGGATACCTTGACAGAGGAGCGAATTGGGGCTTTTTCCAGATCGGTCAATTCGGTTGCCTATTTCGCTTTTTTACCTTATGGACTCAATGACGCTGCTACGATAAAAAACTATTTAGGCGAAACAACTCTCAATGGAGAAAGCTATCATTTAATCGAAGTAACCTTTGAGCAAGAAGGCGGCGGAGAGGATTTTGACGATATTTTTCTCTATTGGATTGGTGTAGAGGATTATTTTGTTGATTTCATGGCTTACAGCTACCACACCGATGGGGGAGGAGTCCGGATGCGCGAGGTGTCAGACGTGCAGGAAGCAGGAGGAATCCGATTTCAAAATTACCTGAATTACAAACCAGAAGATAAAGATACTCCAGTGGATCAAATGCAGTCACTATATGAAGCGGGAGATTTGGAGTTGCTTTCTGAGATCAATTTGGAAAACATTGAGGTGAGACCTTTAAATCGCTAACTATGAATCCATTAAAACTGAGTTTTAAAAATCGAAAAGGATTGGAGCTTTCGGCACACCTGTATCAGCCCTTGGATCGGGAGCCAAAATTTTATTCCATTTTTGCCCATTGCTTTACCTGTACCAAAAATCTCTCATCGGTCACGCGCATTTGTACTGCTTTATCTCAGGAAGGAATTGCGGTTTTGAGTTTTGATTTTACAGGTTTGGGCATGAGCGAGGGTGAGTTTCAGGAAAGTACCTTTTCGGCTAATATCTCAGATTTGGTGGATGCTGCAAAATATCTGGACGAAAACTATCAATCTCCACAATTGATGGTGGGGCATTCGCTTGGTGGTGCTGCGGTGCTTTATGCTTCAAGTGAAATAGCGTCTGTTTCCGCGATAGCCACCATCGCTGCTCCTGCAGATCCCGGTCACGTCAGACATCTTTTTGAAGGTGACTTAGAGGATCTTGAGAAATCGGGTAAGGCAATGGTAAATATCGGGGGAAGACCATTCGAGATAGACCGGCAATTTGTGGAGGATTTGGAGCAGAAGCCTTTGAAGACTTTTTTGAAAAAAATGAGAAAATCAATCTTGATTTTGCATTCCCCACAGGATAAAATCGTGGAAATCGATCAAGCCCAGGAAATCTATCAAAGTGCCTTTCATCCCAAGAGTTTCGTGTCGCTCGATGGGGCAGACCATTTGCTCAAAAAAGAGAAAGACGCCATTTATGCGGGTCAGGTAATTGCCTCCTGGAGTGCACGCTATGTGGAAATCGAAGCGGATACCGAGAATCAAACCAAAGGTAATCCAGTGATGGTTCGTCTCAGTGGTGGTCCAGGTTATACTACCGAAATCAAAACTCCACATCACCATTTGATAGCAGATGAACCCTTGGATGTGGGAGGACAGAATTTAGGGCCGAATCCATACGACTTTTTGATGGCTTCTTTAGGAAGCTGCACGGCCATGACACTCAAAATGTATGCAGCCCGGAAAAAATGGGAACTCAAAGAAGTGCGGGTTTACCTAAATCATGAAAAAGTCCATTTACAAGATTCGGAACACGCAGAAGAATCGGATGCAAAGGTTTCTCAATTTACCCGAATTATAGAGCTCGAAGGAGATCTGGACAAAGAGCAGCGAAATCGTTTATTGGAAATCGCCAATCGCTGTCCGGTTCATCGTACCTTAGAAGAAGATATTTTGATCCAAACCATGCTTGCTAAGTGAAACCCCTCTACAGCAAATACCTTTTTAGCAGTCTATTCCTGATTTTTTTCTTGCTGGGAGTTTGGTTCCTTGCCCCCGGTTTAGACACGAATATTCCAGTTATTTCTGAAAAGCTAAAAGGCGTGTGCTGGGTTGGAAGTCGGCAGGCTTTGCAAGGTGGGGAATTGGAATATTTGTCGGGCACCGGCGCAAATGCTCTTTCACAGACACCGTTTGGATGGCAAAGCGACCCTAAGAAACCTGAGATTCGTTGGGCTTTGGAAAACGATCGGATGTGGTGGGGCGAATCTGCAAAAGGCTTAAAAGCTACTTTAGATTCTGCCAATATGCATCAGATTTCCTCCATGCTGAAGCCTCACCTTTGGGTAAGAGGGGCTTGGCCTGGGGAAATTGAAATGAGTTCTGAGGAAGATTGGCTAAAGTGGTTTGTACTGTACCGGGAGTTTATTTTAGATTATGCGAGATTTGCTGAGCAATCAGAAATGCCGTATTTCTGTATAGGTACAGAACTGGAAAAGACGAGCCACAGAACCGAAGATTGGAGGAAAATTATTTCAGACATTCGTCAGGTCTATTCTGGGAAATTGACCTATGCTGCTAATTTCACTGAGTTTGATCTGATTCAGTTTTGGTCCGAACTCGATTTTATCGGAATTCAAGGATATTTTCCGCTTAGTGAGAAAAAGAAGCCTACTAAAAAAGATTTGGCAAAAGCTTGGGAAAATCACCTTTCCCGCATCGAGGATGTGGTGCAGCAGTTTCAAAAACCCGTGATCTTTACCGAGATCGGTTATTGCAATACCGAAGATGCGGCAAAGGAACCTTGGGTTTGGCCTAATGCACGTCAAGAATCCATTCTTTCCGAGTCTATTCAGGCGATGTGCTATGAGGCATTTTTTGAAACAGTCTGGGAAAAAGATTGGTTAGCCGGGGTATATTTTTGGAAATGGTATCCCGAAGGCAAGAGAAGGGATCCGGATTTTAGCCCTCAGGGCCTTCAGGCTGAGCGGGTCATGCGAACCCATTTTACCCAACCCTGAAAATCAGTTTCTTCTGTGACTTTTGTCATTTACTCCGATTTGGGATAATGCTAGCTTTAATCTATTAAATAAGAGCAATTCTTGAAATTTAAATGACAGAAGCCATGAAAATTAATATGGGAAGTACAGATAGGGGTTTGAGATTACTCGCTGCTGCAATATTAGTTGGGTTGTATTTTTCCGGTGTCCTATCAGGGACGTTGGGAATTGTTGGTTTGGTGATCGCGGCAGTATTTACGCTGACCACTTTAATTGGCTTCTGTCCTCTTTATACTCTTCTGGGAATGAACACTTGTTCGCGAACGGCGAAAAGATAGATAATGCGTAATAGTTTTGGGAAAAGCCGGGGGCAATAGCTTCCGGTTTTTTTGTGGGTTTTTGGCCGGAATAGTCAAAACTTCTTTAAAAATTTTATTTATTAGATTTTTCAAACCCAAAATTTATAAAAATGAAGAATAATGCTAGACGTGAGTTTTTGAAGTCCACCGGATTGGCAGGCTTGGGACTTTTTGGTGCAGGCTCAGTTATCGGAAGTCAAAATGACCATCTCCCTTTCGAAGCCAGTTTTGCCAAAAAACGTGTCCAATCCTTCAATATGTGTGGTTTTGCAGCTCCCAAATTGGAAACTGTTCGTGTAGGGATAGTCGGATTGGGAATGCGTGGGCCGGGAGCTGTGGATCGTCTGAGCAAAATAGAAGGAGTGGAAATCAAGGCGCTTTGCGATTTGATTCCTGAGCGGGCTGAGAAGGCCAAAAAAACATTAGAAGGAACGGTTCATAATCCAGATCTCTATTCTGGAAAAGTATATTCCTATAAGGAAATGTGTGATCGTCCCGATCTCGATTTGGTATACATTGCCTCGCCTTGGGAATGGCATGTGCCTATGGCGGTCTATGCCATGGAGGCCGGAAAACACGCTGCAGTGGAAGTTCCTGCTGCCAGAACGCTCGACGAGTGCTGGGAACTGGTAGAGACTTCGGAGCGAACCCAAAAGCATTGCATGCAGCTGGAAAATTGCTGTTATGATTTTTTTGAATTGATGACCTTGAAAATGGCCCGTGAGGGATTTTTTGGAGAAGTGCTACACGTAGAGGGAGCCTATATTCATGATTTGCTTTGGTTAAATTTTGATAAGGAAAAGGGCTATCAGGATATGTGGAGGTTGAAAGAAAATTTCAGAAATGGTAACCTCTATCCCACCCACGGTTTGGGGCCGATCTGTCAGATTCTAAATATCAACCGTGGCGATCAGATGGACTATTTGACCTCACTTTCTTCCAATGATTTTCAAATGAAAGCCAAAGCCCAAGAGCTCGCAGAGCAGGATTCTTTTTGGGCTTCCTATGCTGCAAAAGACTATCGAGGAAATATGAATACCACCATGGTGAAAACCAAAAACGGAAAATCCATCATGATACAGCATGATGTGACTTCTCCTCGTCCGTATTCCAGACTGCATGTGGTGAGTGGGACGGAGGGCTTCGCCCAAAAGTATCCCGAGCAAAAAGTATCACAGGGACATAGCTGGCTCAAGGAAGAGGAAATGAAGGAATTAGAAAAGAAATACACCCCTGAAATCATCCTTAAAGTCGGTGAACTGGCCAAACAAGTCGGTGGTCATGGGGGGATGGATTTCATGATGGATTGGCGTTTGATTGATTGCTTGAGAAATGGTCTGCCACTGGATCAGGATGTCTATGATGCGGCCCTTTGGAGCTGCATTACTCCCCTGAGTGAGTGGTCCGTAGCCAATCGCTCCAATTCGATCGATGTGCCCGATTTTACCGGAGGAAATTGGAAAACCAACAAACCTGTGCCGATTACTCTCCAAGGTGGTGGTACGACAGCAGTGAGAGTTTAATCGAAAAAAGGGGCTGTCTCAAATGTAAAGGTTGTCACATTGAGCACTTGAGAGACGAGAGTCTCGAAATCGAAATATGGGCTAAAACGGTAGATTTGGCCTTCGTACTGCCCAACTCTAGTTGGTCAAGTGCTACCGATGACAGAGATGCTTAATATCACAAAATTGGGGTCAGTCCGAGCACCCGAAAGACGGGAGTCTGAAGGTACGAGGACGCTTCGACTCTCCCGAAACTTGATCGGGACAAGCTGCTCAGCGTGACCAAAAATTTGATTCAAACCACAATTTTCGTCATCCCCTTATTTGTATGATCGAAGAATATTTAAGACTCAGGCTGACATTAAAGCTATTGATGAAACAGCCTCTTTTTTAGTTTTCTTTGTTTTAGTTTAGGGCTTTTCTGACTAAATCCTCCATTTTTTTCGGATCATTTTTGAAGGTACTCAGGTCCAAAACTGCCACTTTTCGAAAATCTATCGGGTGACTTTCACTTTGTAGCGAGATAAACCCTTGGTCCAAAGGCCGACCATCTTGCTTTATGTTTTCATCCACAGGACTGACCATTCCTCCGCCGATTTGGGGCTTGAAATAGCTGAAAACCGTGTCTTGTCCCACCAAATGATGAACGGCTTCACCTCCCAAGACGAGAAAATTGGCCTGTACCCACTGATCTCCATGATAGGTTTTTGAGTTGCTATTGATGCAGTGAGGGGTGAAGAGTGTATCGGCCAGATAAACTTCAGTTCCCGGAGTACAGAGATTGCAAGTGCTACGCTCATCAGTACCATTTCCTCCCAGAAATTGAGCCTCGATGGAGATCGGAAAATCCTGGTCTTTCAGCATCGTTTTGGCATCTTGCGAATGCAGCATTGCCCCACTATTTCGCCAAGCCCAACCTTCACCACCGGGCGCCTGTTCCCCCACAAATCGGTATTCAACTTGCAGTAAATAATAGGAAAAGGGCTCCTTGTAAAAAATATGACCATACTGCTGATCAAATTCGCTGTATTGATCGTAACGGACTTTCATCAGGCCGTCCTCTACTCGAAAGGTATTGCCATAATTTTCATTGAGTTCATGCTTTCTGATTTTGATATTCCAATCCTCAAGGTCCTCGCCGTTGAATAATTGTTTCCATTCCAAATCATCAGTTTCGTTCGTGGACACAGATTGGCAAGAGATCAATGCCAGACCGATCAGGAAAAGGAGTGAGTTGAGTTGAAAATTCATAGTGGGAAATTTAGGGAGTTTTTAATCTGATTTTTGCACGGACAGGATAGTGGTCAGAAAAGGGTACGTCGATGACTTGATATTCTATCACTTCAAAATCCCGCTGACTGGCAAAAATATAATCGATTCGTTTCCCTTCCTCGGGGCTGCCGTAAGTCGGTTGATTTGGATTAAATTTATGTGCAGCATCAATCCAGCTTTTCGGGATAATTTGGTAGGGAGCGCTTTCAGGAGTGAAATTAAAATCCCCCATCAAAATGTGAGGAAGCTTGGCTTCTTGACTAAATCTGATGAGCTCCTTGACTTGAGCACTTCGGTTTTCTTCAAACTGATGACAAAGGTGCGTGCCACCAACTAGTATTTCTGATCCATTTTTCAGGTTGAGTTTTGTCCAAGCTGCCGATCGGGGTTCTCCGCCCACCGGTGTGGAAAGAAGTTGCCGCTCAAATTCTGCATCTCCTTTCACCAAGAGCGCTTCCCCATATCCCCCTTCTCCGTAATCCATGGCTTTGGCAAAGAAGCCAGTGTAACCGGTCATCTTTGCCAATTCGGCCACCAAATTGGTTTTTTGGCCAAAAATCCCGACACTTCTAAGCGTCATGCTGTCGATTTCCTGAAGGGCAACCACATCCGGATTTAATTCTAAGATCAGTTGGGCCACTTCTTCGAGATTGGTTTTCCCCGCTTCCTCAGGCCTTTCTCCATGATAAATATTATAAGTCAAAACCGTGATTTCCATTTGCTGTGCAAATCCCAAAACGGGAAATAACATACTTCCAAGGAATAGGATGAGATTCTTCATGTAGCTGGTTTTTCAAATACCAATAAAAAGGGCTGGATTTTAAATCTAGCGAAAATCGGTTCAATTTAGGTGAGTGCTTATACAAAAGGCTGATTAAGCTTTGGGGCAAATAAAAATTGGAGGAATTGATCAATAAACTTGGTATATTTTCACAAAATCCCACATGAAGCGCATCCTTTTAGGCATACTTGTATTTCTATTATTGATTGTTTCGGCAAATTTCGGTTTGGAATATTGGTTGGAGTCTAAGGTCAAAAATCTGCTGAATGCTGACGCTGACCGGAAATATGATCTACTTTTTGATGAGGTAAATATTGATTTGCTGGGCCGGAAGATCGCATTGAATTCCATTCGTTTAGTACCACGAGAGGAGCAGTTGGGAATTCGCGTAAACGGCTCCATCCATGAGATCTTGTTTTCTGACGTCCGCTATTGGGACTTACTGCTGAAAAATCAGGTTTCCATCGGAGAATTATATTTACGGGAGCCCTCCTTTCGTCTTGTCCGGCAGGACAGCACTTTTGGGGGGAAAGATAATAGCAAGGCTTTTCAGGATCTCTTTGGAGATTTGATCAAGCGTGGTAAAATTGAGGATTTTAAGCTTTCGGGCGGAACGGCCGAATTGTTTTTTGGCCAAGATAGTCTCTATCGCTTTGGGCAATTTACGGACCTGACCATCCATGCTATGGGTTTAAAAACCGATTCCTTGATTCTCACGAATCCCGTTCCTTTCGAAGTGGAACAAATCACCAGCAGCTTAAAGAATTTCACACTTTACCTCACCGAGGATCAAACATTTAGTATCAAAAGCTTTGATTTTGACTATCGTTCAAAAACTCTTTTAATGGAAGGGCTGTCGCTCACATATGACCTTTCTCTTCAGGAAATCGCTCAAAAAGACGAATTTCAGCGTGATGTGATCGCTTTTGAGTTGAAGCGATTTGAGGTAGAAAAGCTGGATGCTAATAGTAATTTGTATGGCAACTGGACGATTATTGCCGGGTTGGCAAGTTTGGATAGTTTGATTTTACGTGATCTCAGGGATAAAAATATCCCGGTCAAACCCGAAGACGCCAAACCCATGTTTGCGGGAATGCTTAAAAGTTTGCCTTTGCCATTAAAAATTGATCAAGTAACCATTACCAATTCGTCCATCAGTTATTCCGAAATCGGTGAAGGAGAATCAGAACCTGTCACTCTTTCATTTGAAAACCTCAATGCAGAAATCCAAAATTTGGTTTCGATCGATTCCTTACAAAATAAAGATTCGATGAAAATGAAGGTTACTACTGATTTTATGGGAAATGGCGCAGTAGAGGCAGATTTTGTTATTCCATTTGATCAATCCTATTTTGATTTGGACTTGACTATGGGTCAGATGGATTTGGTTCAACTGAATTCGGTGATCGGTCGATTGGCACAAATGCGAATAGAAAGTGGACAGCTCCAAGGGCTTAAGCTGGAAATGAGAGCTCAAGATTCAAGCTCAGAAAATAAAGTTTGGTTTGATTATTCGGATTTGAAAATCGAAATACTCAACGGGGAGAAAAGAAATCGTAAAAATGGTTTGTTGACTATGATGGCAGGATTGGCGATTTCAAAGGAGAATCGTTATCAGGATAAAAATTACAAAGTGGCTCAGTTCAGATCCCAGAGAAATCCTTATCGTGGGCCTTTTAATTTTATGTGGGAAAATACCAAAACGGGTTTGGAGGAGATCATTCCTTCAGGAGCAGCAAGGTTTCTTCAGGGGAAATAAAAAAAGCGGGCCATATGACCCGCTAATAATGTTAGCCAAATAGCTTTCCAAGTTTTGAAAAGCCCTCTTTGAAAGAACTGGCAGCATCACTCAAGTGATCCTTTACCTCGTCCCATTTATCTTCTGAGCTGTCTTCAAGTTTCTCCAATTTGGCCTCCAATTCATCCTTTTTGGCTTTCATTTGAGCTACTTTTTCATCGAATTCTGCTTTTAAGTTATCCGAAAGATCTTCTCTTTTGGATTCCAATTCTGCGATTTTGCTTTTGGCCTCAGCCAAAGCACTTTTGAATTTTGACTTGATTTCTTCAGTATTCATGGTTAAAAATTTAAAGGTTTAAATTCCCTTTAAACTAACAAAATAACCTTAGAAATGAAAGGGGATCGCTAAATATTAGATGGAGAAATAATCCGGCTTTTGATCGCAAGTATGGCCCTATGTCATTTCCTAAAAACCTGAAAAATAATGGTAAATGTCATGGATTTTATGGCTACCTTTTTGAATTAAGGGGTAACAATTGTTGGTTTGCTTCTTATCTTTGTGAGCCCAAGTTTGACTATTGATTTCCGATGAAACCGGAGCTAATCGTTGATTCAGTACTTTTCCATTCCCTCCCCGATGCAGTGGTGATTTTGGATACCAACCTACAGATTTGTCAGGTTAATCCTAGAGCGGAAGCCATGTTTGAGTTTTCCGAAGAAGAACTGCAAAAGATGGATTTTTATTCTTTGTTTGATTCTCAGCTGGATTTTTCGCAAGAATCACTGATCAATAGTCTGCCTCAAAAAAATACGGATTGGCAGAGTACTACGGTGCTTCGATTTTATGGAAAATCAAAAACCGGTCGCCGTTTTTTTCTGAATTTTTCCAGCGCCATATTTCTTGAAGACGATAAGATCATGGTGCTGATCAGGGATATTTCAGAATTTATCAATAATTCGATTCAATTGGAGTCAGCCAAAAAAAGACTGGAGGAGGCTTTTGTGATCAATCGTATCGGAACTTGGGAATACCTCATCGAAGAAGACCGACTTTTTCTTTCTCACGAATTATTGAATTTATTGGGACTGGGTCATGACTTCCAACACTGTAGTTTTATGGATTTGGAGCAATTTTTTCACCAAGATGATCAGGAGTTCATTGCCAAAGCCTTTTCGAATTCCATAAAAAACCGAATTCCCTACAATATTATTCATCGGGTAAATCCACCCAATCAGTCGATATCGTACATCCGAACCAGAGGTAAAACATATTATTCGGATAAAGGCATGGCCTACAAAACTTTTGGAACGATTCAGGATGTCACTGATTTGAGTCAACGTCGGCTGGAAGCTGATCAATACGTTCGCATGTTGGAAAATCAAAAATCAGAGTTGGAAAACAGTCTTTACATCGCGACTCACGATCTCAAAGAGCCCATCAACAATATTTTGGGACTGACTGAGCTGATTAAAATGGAGTCGGCTTCGGGTGAGCTGGATTCCGGACAGCTTTTAAGTTACAGTGAAACCATTCAATCTACCGGTAGACGTCTTCAAAAAATGGTGCAATCACTCATCAACATGGGTAAAATCGGAAAGGATGAAATGATGTCTCAGGTGAATTGCAGTGAGGTAATTCAAGAGGTTATTAATTCCCTTCATTTTCAGATTTCTACGACTAACACGGAAATCGAAGTTGGCGAACTTCCTGTAGTTCGTGGTTTTGGGATGGAGATTAATCGGCTTTTTCAGAATCTGATTTCGAATGCGATCAAATATCGCCATCAAGATCGTGTTCCAAGAATCGCCATTGAGGCACATGAGACAGATCAATTTTGGTTATTTACCATTGTGGACAATGGAATGGGGATTAATCCAAAGTACAAAGATCGAGTCTTGAGTTTGTTCCGAAGAGTCCCTGGAAATGAAAAGGTAGAGGGAACTGGGATTGGGCTAGCCCACTGTAAGAAAATCGTGGAGCAGCACCAAGGAGAACTTTGGTTTGAATCGGAATATGGGCATGGTTCCGTTTTTTATTTCACGCTGCGCAAAGAAAATGGCATGCCTATTAGCTAGATTTTCAATATAATTTCTTTGTCAATTAAACTTCAGTCTGAAAGATTAAGAAGTTATTTTTAAAAAAGGGGTGCATTTTTTTGCTCGAATAAGTAGTTTAGTTAGATGAATGAAAAATCTACTGATCGTATTGATCTAGCAGCACAATTTGTCAATTCCACGGCGGCCCCTATTTTTTTGACGGGAAAAGCCGGTACGGGAAAAACTACTTTCCTCCGAAATCTGAGTCATCAGACACATAAGCGACATGTAGTTTTGGCACCGACAGGAATCGCAGCTCTTCATGCCAAAGGAGTGACCATTCATTCGCAGTTTTTATTGCCCTTGGGGAGTTTTCTGCCGGTGAGAGAGCCGGAAGGTAATTTTACCCATCAATACGGCTTTTATACCCAGCATACCCTAGCCCGGAAACATCCGCTAAATCAGCTTCGAAAGAGTGTCCTGCGTGCGGTAGATCTCTTGGTGATCGATGAGGTGAGTATGCTCCGAGCTGATGTGCTGGACGCAATTGACTATCGGATGCGCAGTGTCAAAGGAAATTTCAGAGAGCCCTTTGGTGGAGTTCAGTTGCTGTTGATAGGAGATTTGTATCAGTTACCTCCGATAGTCCGTGATCACGAATGGCAGATTCTCAGCCGTTTTTATAATAGCATGCACTTTTTTGAGGCGAAGGCACTACAAAATTCAGGTTTGGTGTATTTGGAATTGGATAAGATTTTTCGTCAGCAGGATGAGGAATTTATTCATGTGCTCAATAACCTTCGGAATAATCAAATCACGGCAGAAGATATCCGATTGCTCAATCGGCACTTCAAAAGCCCAGATCAAATCAAAGGTGAAAAAGACTGCATTACCATCACCACACATAATTATAAAGCCGATCAAATCAATCAAAAGGAATTACAGTCCTTAGACGGGAAGTCCTTTTTTTACCAAGCAGAAGTAGAGGGAGATTTCCCGGAGTCGCTTTATCCACTTCCTGAAAAGCTGGAGTTGAGGGAAGGCGCTCAGGTGATGTTTATCAAAAATGACACCTCGGGAACAGCTCAGTATTTCAATGGAAAACTAGCCAAAGTCGTCGAATTAAATAATGATGAAGTTACAGTACAGATGGAAGGCGATGAACAGACTTTCCTTCTCCGAAAGGAAGTCTGGGAAAATAAACGCTATGTGGTCAATCCCGAAACCAAAGAACTCGATGAAGATGTGATCGGGACTTTTTCGCATTTCCCGATCAAGTTGGCCTGGGCGGTTACGGTCCACAAAAGCCAAGGGCTGACTTTTGACAAAGCAATCATCGATGTGGGACAGGCTTTTGCACCGGGTCAGGTTTATGTGGCTTTGAGCCGTCTTCGGAGTTTGGATGGCCTGATCCTAAGAAGTAGAATTCAGTCCGATTTGATTTATTCTGACCATCAGGTGGTCAAATTTTCCCAATCCTCTGATCAACAGCAGCGGCTGGATGAACTCTTGAAAATTCATCAGCGACATTTTTTACAGCAGTTGATCGACCGTACTTTTGATTTTATTCCCATCATTAAAGAGATCGAATATTTCCAAAAGAATCAGGAGAGCAGTATGGAGTTTGAAGACATCGAGATGCAGGCAGCCATTCCGATTGTCTATGAAAATCTCCGTGCAGAAACTGAGAATACCGGGAAATTTCGCCGGCAATTGCAGAGCTTACTTCAGATAGAATCACCCGATCAGCTTAGCGAACGTCTTCAGAAAGGAGTGGATTATTATAAAGGTATTTTGAAAAAGCTGCTCGGGAAAATTATTGATCAGCGGGCCATGGTTTCTAATTTTTCACGAACGAAAAAGTATCAAGACGGTCTTGAATCTATTGATGAATTGATAGTGAGAAAACTATTGGAAATCAATAAAATAAATAATTTGATTCAAGTGATTTCTAAGGGTGAAGTGCCGGGAAAGATGGATGAACTCGAAATGGAGATTTTGGGCTTAAGAAGAAATCTCATGGGGAACGCAAAGGAAAAGGCCATGGATAAAATCAAAAATATCAAGACCAAAACCGGCCGAAAAAAAGCGGAAGGACCAAAACTAAAGCGTCAAAAAGGAGATACGCAAGAACTCACCTTCAGTCTCTTCGAAAGTGGTAAAACGATCGCTCAGATTGCAGAGGAGCGCGGATTGGCCGAGTCCACCATAAAGAGTCACTTATCTGTAGGAATTTCGGCGGGAAGAATTGATTTGGCGGATTGTCTTCCCCAATCCATCATCCAAGAAATCATGGATCAACTCGATAAGTTTTCCGGCATGAAAGAACTTCGGGAGCACTTTGATGGGAAGTATGATTACGGTACGATCAAAATGGTCATCGCCGGGAACAAAAATTTATAGCGCTATGAAGTCTACGGGATTCACCTTACTTCTCGTCCTAGTTTTTCAGGTTGCCTTTACTCAGGAATTGGCGATTTCTGAAAATCAACGATACTTGATTTACAAGTCTGATTCTACGCCATTTTTTTGGTTGGGGGATACGGCATGGGAGCTCTTTCATAAGCTAGACCGGGAAGAAGCCCTTCATTATTTGCAGACCAGAGCCGATCAGGGATTTACTGTGATCCAAGCTGTGATTTTAGCAGAGCGCGATGGAGTTCGAACACCCAATGCATACGGGGATTTGCCTTTTGAGGATTTAGACCCCAAGCGGCCTAATGAAGCCTATTTTGAGCATGTGGATTTCATCATTGATGAAGCCAACAAGCTGGGCTTGGTCATGGGAGTTTTGCCTACATGGGGAGATAAGGTATATTCAGAGCACCCCGGTGCAGGTCCGATTTTATTTGGAGAAGAGAATGCCCGGATTTTTGGAGAATATTTGGGCAGGAGGTATCGAGATGCAAATTTAGTATGGATCTTAGGCGGAGATCGGGATATCGCAAATGAAGAGGTACGAGCCGTTTGGGATGCCATGGCGGCAGGAATAGCTGAAGGTGATGGCAAAACCCATTTGATGACTTATCATCCAAGAGGAAGCCGTTCCAGCGGAGATTACTTGCATGATGCAGACTGGATGGATTTTAATATGTACCAAAGTAGTCATGCGAGATTTTATAATCCAGTCTATGAATTTGCGCTGAAAGATCGGGCGCTACAACCAACCAAACCGACACTCGATGGTGAACCAGCCTACGAAGATATCCCGGTGGCTTTTTGGGAGTTTATGAAATTTGAACCTGGGGAATTTTCGGAGATTACGGATGAAGATGGGACTTTGAAAGATCGGACACCTTTTACCAAGGGATTTTTTGACGGAAAAAGTGTACGAGTTCATGCTTATTGGAATATTCTAGCAGGAGCAGCAGGCTATACTTATGGCAATAATGCCGTCTGGCAAATGCACAAAAAAGGGGAGACTTTTGTCATTCCTGCCTTGACAGACTGGAAAGATGCACTTCGCCGTCCCGGAGCTGAAAGTATGAGATTTGTGCGAAAGCTTTTTGAGATGCGTTCCTTTTCCGAATTGGTGCCTGCACAGGAATTAATCGTTTCTCCCAATCCCGAGGGTGAGAATCACATTCGAGCGGCAAAGCAAAGAGACGGCGATTTTGCAGTCATTTATTTGGCCAATCCACAGGAATTTGAGCTGGATCTTTCGCTCTTGAACTCTGATCGATTTACAGCTTTTTGGTATGATCCGAGAAATGGAAGCCGATTCAAGCTTCCAGAATTTGGAATTGCACAAAAAGTCTGGACAGCACCTTCCGTTCCAGATGATGCCGATTGGGTGTTAGTGATCGAAGCGAAGTGATTTTCAAAAAAAGAGAGGAAGCCCGGATGACTCCCTCTCGCTACAATAGGCGTTGAAATTAAGTACTACCTCTTGTTGCCGTAGTATCGATCGTGAAACTGATAGCGCTGCTCCACCGATGATTTTTCTGATTTGGATTCGATATCAATGACCAAAAATGAAGGATTGGGATCATTTTTTTGGATAGGCTCCCAGTTGACCAAGTTTTCTCCATTTGGATTATAGGTTTTGATGAAATTGGCAAAGTAGGACTGCATTTGATCAGATACCTTGTAATCATCTGCCTCCCAAGCATAGTCCTTAACCAGATGTAAATTTCCCATGGCATATTCGATCTCGCAGGCATGTGGTGCTCCCAAAGCTTTTGGAGCTTCCTGTCCATTGGATTCCATTGTACCGCCAGCTAAACCTGAGACCAGATTTTTATCTCGAAGTGGAGGTCTGAGTTTGGAGTATAGATAGCGGTAAACGGGCTGATCAGAATTTTTTGAATGCAAGTCAAGCCATTTCCAAGTGCTGTAGGATATAAATCGATCCGCTGCCAAATTGGTCGCTGCCCATTCGATTTCTTCTGGGCTTTCGTGAGGGTGAAGTGTCAAAACTTCCTCCCAGTCCTCAGGATAAGTCTCTTTTACTTTGGCGATAAAGGCTTCCTGCGTAAAAGGCTGCCCTTGCATAAATGCCTGTCCGGGGATTTCGGCCGAGTTCCAACCGGCTAATAAAGGCACCTGAGCCTGTTCTCCCGCTTCGAAAATCTCCGGAAGTGTCTTGGGCAGGAAATGTCCATCAATGGTCACTGGAAAGCCAAAAAGCTCAGATTCCAGAAATGCCTCATAAAGTTCTTTACTGCTTAACTTTCTAAGCTCATCGATCGCGTTATATCCTGCTTTTTTGACAAATTCAACCCCAATTTCTTCGGCTTTAGCTAAAGGCATCGGTGCCAAAGTCGGATGAATTCCAGCACCGCTTTCTCCGATGGCCGCAGCGATTAGACCTTTCGAAAGGGGAGATGCCATCTGATAGCTGACCGATATCGATCCTGCCGACTCACCGGCAATGGTTACCTTTGTAGGATCTCCTCCAAAAGCTCCAATATTTTTTTGAACCCAAGTCAAAGCCGCCTGCTGATCCATGAGCCCGTAATTTCCTGAGCCGCCGTGCGCCGTTTCTGCACTTAATTCCGGATGGGCCAAAAAACCAAATAAACCCAATCGATAGTTGACGGTGACTACTACGATTCCCTTTTGGGCCATGCTTTCGCCATCGTATCGAGGTTCGGAACCGTCACCCGCAGAGAAACCCCCTCCGTAGAAATATACGAGGACTGGCAAGTCTTTTTGATTTTCTTTTGCTGGAGACCAAACATTTAAATACAAACAGTCTTCCGAAATGCCATCAGACCGAAAACTCATATCTCCAAAAATCGGTGCTTGCATGGCTCTCGGGCCAAAGTCGGTAGTTTCTTTAATGCCATCCCAATTTTCCAAAGGCTGTGGAGCTTTCCATCGAAGTTCATCTACAGGAGGCTTGGCATAGGGAATTCCAAAATATTTTTGTACACCGGTTTGGGTATCATAGTTTCCTTCTATTATTCCATTTTCTATGGTAGCTTGAACTAAAAATGCGTTGTTGGATTGAGAAACAGCATTTTTAGGGTACACTTGCATAAGAATTAGGACCAAAATAAAAGCGGATATAATTCGCATGGTTATCAATTAATGTTTCACTATGAAACAATAGTAATTGCAAATTGCCTAAAATCCTATTTATTTGAGGAAATTTTAAATCTGTCTATGTCACTTCCAGATTCTACTCAGTACTTACCCCACATTGCTTATGATTCTGTCATTTTTGGTTTTTCGGGAGAAAAGCTAAAAATCCTCCTCATGGAATATCATAATACAGGTTGGTTTGCTTTGCCCGGAGGTTTTGTGAAAGTAAGCGAACCACTAGATGAAGCGGTGAGTAGAGGATTGAAGGAGCGAACTGGGCTAGATCAGATTTACTTGGAGCAGTTTCATACGTTTGGTTCATTGGAGCGGGTCAAACCTGATGTGATGCGGAAAATTCTGGAAGCGCAGCACAGCGAAGTTCCAGAGAAGCATTGGCTTTTTGAGCGCTTTATATCCGTGGGCTATTATGCCTTGATTGATTATACCAAAGTAGAACCCCAGCCAGATGCTCTGTCAGATTCGATTGATTGGTATGATGTGGATGCTGTTCCTGAGTTACTTTTTGATCATAATTTTATTGTACAGAAAGCGCTAGAACACCTACGGACGCATCTTGATCAAAAGCTACTGTCAGTTAATTTGCTTCCGGAGCGATTTACGATGAAGGAATTGCAACAAGTTTATGAGGCGATTTTGGACGAAAAACAAAACCGGGCAAATTTCCAACGAAAAATGCTCAGTCTCGGGATTCTGGAGCGCCACGAAAAACTATATTCAGGTGGATCTCACAAAGCACCGTTTTTGTATAGTTTTAATTCCAAAAATTGATTTTTAGTCTAGCGGTTCGGTCAATACACTAATGATAGTTTTGATGCCCTCTTTGTAATTTCCCAATCGAATATTTTCATTGGGGCTATGCTGATTATTGTCGGCATTTACCGTTGGAATAGTCACTGCGGGGATTCCCAAAGCATCTACAAATGGTGAAATGGGAATGGATCCTCCGGATATTCTGATTTGCACCGGATCCTTTTCGAAAGCTCTTCTCATAGCTTTTCTCAACCAAGCTCCAACTTCTGAATCCATTGGGGTTCGAAAAGCCTGATAGGAAATGGACTTTTTCATCGACAGAATCTTGGGATGAGTTTGTCTTTCTTCTTCTGTCGGTTCCCTGTCAATCAGGTAGAAGCCCTGTCCTTTGATATGATTTTCAATTAATTTAAAAAGTCTAACCGGATCGGATTCCGGCACGAGGCGCATGTCAATCTCTGCGATAGCGGTGGAGGGAACGATCGTTCGGGCTTCGGAACCCACCCAACCGGAAGACATTCCCCGGATATTCAGGGAAGGATATTGAATACTTTCCTGATAGGTCTGACCTACTTGGTCTGTCCTGGCGATTCCGATTTTTTGCATGATCGTCGCCTCATCATCGGGAACAGATCTGAGGATTTCCATTTCGCTTTCAGTGAGATTGATCCCATCGTAAAAACCGGAAATAGTCACCCTTCCCGATTCATCCTTCATGGAAGACAGGAGTTGAGAAAGCATCAAGGCTGGATTTGGAGCATAATTCCCATAGTGACCACTATGCTGAGGCACTCGCGGGCCATAAGTAGTTAGTGTCATTTCCGAAATCCCTCTGGCTCCGTAAGTTAAGGTAGGTTCATTGGAAATATGTCGAGGTCCGTCCATAATCAGCATCAGATCAGCACTGAGTTTTGACTGATGTTCAATTACGGCTGCGGGAAGTTTTGGGGAGCCTTGTTCTTCTTCAAAATCAAAGATAATCTTGATGTTATAATCTGGATTAAGACCGGCTTTGCTAATTGCGTCCCATCCTGTCAAAAACATGGCTACCGGACCTTTGTCATCCGAGCTGGATCGAGCGAAAAACCGCCAATCGGGATTGAATTGATCTTCAAGGCGTGAAAGCGGAATACTGTCCCAATTTCCGTCGGAGTTTTGTTCTTTGAGGACGGCTTGATAGGGATTGGATTGATTCCATTTGGATCGGTCCACCGCCTGACCATCCATATGAAAATAGAAAAGGACTGTATTCTCGGTATTGGTTAGGTTTTTTTCGACCAAAAGCAGCGGTACTCCTCCCGTGGACAAGCGTTGGGATTTCCAGCCCCTTTTCTCAAACTGTGATTCGGTCCATTGGATGTTGGGTTCGATGTGAGACGGAATCATGGCATCATTGGGAATAGCCACGATTTCTTGGAGCAATTTCAACCCCTGCTGCCAATGATCTTCCGTCAACTGATCGAGATTAATTGATTTTGAATTCTGACCTTTAACTTGAAAAGCAATTAGCAAAATGAGAAGCAGCGGAAGAAGATTTTTCATAGGGTATGATTTTAAGAAAAGTATGAAAATTACCCCCATTTTCAAACCTAGAATGCTGAATACCCTACAACTAGATAAAAATGACGAGTTCAAACATGTTGCCGCATTGGCCGTTTTTATAAAAAACAATTGCGATGACACATCTTCAAAAATCAGCACTTTTCCTCAGTTTAGGTTTAATCTTGTTTTGGCCTGCTATTTCACAAGCTCAAAAATCAGATGCTCCTTATACCTTTGAAACTCCAAGCAGGGATGGTACCGGAAAATTTTATTTGGGAAGGGAAATTTCTCAAATTATGGGTTTTCAAGGTATGAAATGGCTGGAGCGATCCAGTCGAGAGCGGGAAGAGGGCGTTTCTAAAGCAATTAGTAACCTGCCGATTTCTGAAGAAAGCGTTGTTGCGGATATTGGTGCAGGTTCGGGATATTACACGTTTAGGATTGCGCCACTGGTGCCTGAGGGAAAAGTCCTTGCGGTAGAGATCCAAGATGAAGCGATTCGATTTTTGGAAAATAAAAGTCAAGAGCTGGGTTTTGATCAGGTTGAGGCAGTGAAAGGAAATTCTTATTCCCCAAATCTTCCCGAAAATGCTGTTGATGTGGCCATCATGGTTGATGTTTATCACGAATTGGCTTATCCTGCCGAGATGCTGCAAGCTCTAAGGTCGTCCTTGAAAACAAATGGAAAACTCATTCTGATCGAATATCGGGGAGAAGACCCGTCCATTCCGATCAAACCTTTGCATAAAATGACCCAAGCTCAAGCCGAGAAGGAATTGAATGAAAATGGCTTTCGATTGGTAGAAAATGGGGATTTTTTACCGATTCAGCATTACCTGATTTTTGAAAAGTTGGATTAAGCGTTGGAGAAATTTCTTTCTTCGAAGGTGATTTTTGTCATACGATTTGATTCGGGAATTGGGTACTTTGTGGTATCACAAAAAACCAATTAATGCCATGGAAATCAAAGGAAAATATGCCGTTATCACAGGAGGAGCCGGAGGAATTGGTCTCGAAACAGCCAAATTATATTTTAAAGAAGGTGCAGAAGGAGTAGCTATCGTCGATTTCAGTCAAGAGGGATTGCAAGAGGCTAAATCCCAATTGATGGGACAGAATGCCCTATTTATCCAAGCTGATGTGTCCAAATCTGAGGACGTTAAGCGATTTATTGATGAGTCAATGGAAGTTTTTGGAAGGATAGATATCCTATTCCTCAATGCCGGAGTGGAAGGTGTCGTCAAGTCAATGGTGGATTATCCCGAGGATAAATTTGATCAGGTCATCGGAGTAAATGTCAAAGGAGTGTGGCTGGGGATGAAACATGGATTTCCTGCCTTGAAAAAAGGTGGGGGTGGATCCGTGATCATTACCTCTTCCGTGGCTGGATTGCGAGGCACTGCTCAAGTGTCGGCTTACGTTGCCAGTAAACATGCGACCATAGGTTTGATGCGGACAGGAGCATTGGAAGGAGCGCCAGATAATATCCGCGTCAATTCTATTCACCCTTCTCCCGTGGATAATCGCATGATGCGTTCTCTCGAAGAGGGTTTTTCTCCAGGATCAGGAGATCAGGTTAAGGAAGGGTTTACCAAGATGATTCCGCTAGGTCGCTATGCAGAAAATGGTGATATCGCTGAGATGGCACTGTTTTTAGCCTCTGATCGGAGTAGATTTGTTACTGGTGCAACCATGGTAGTCGATGGGGGATTCACTGCTTAGAGGATTTTCTTGAAATAATTTTTTGGCTAAAGCATCACTTTGATAAGTGGTGCTTTAGTTTTTTAGTCGGACCAGTGGATAATTCAGTCCATTCACTTCATTTCTGACTACGGTATATTTTTTCAGGCTTTTGAAAAGTTCCGTGAGATTACGAAATCCATAGGTTCTCGGATCAAAACTCGGGTCAATTTTACGTAAAGAGGCGCCGATTTTTGCAATGTGAATTTCCTCATCTTCATCAGATGAAATCTCAAATGCCCGATCAATCAAGCGTAGATCAAGTTTCGGATCGGTCTTTTTGATATGGGCATTGGCTTGGGAGGATTTGGGTGAATTACTTTTTTCAAACTTCTTTTCTTCCACAAATTCCTCTTCTCCTAGATTTTCGGCAAAGGTGAAAATCTCACAAGATTGCACAAAAGCTTGGGGTGTGATTCTCCGGCCAATTCCCATGACAAACATACCCTCTTCCCGGATCCGCTTGGCCAGGCCCGTGTAATCGGAGTCTGAAGAAACAATACAAAATCCGTCCACCGAGTTGCTGTGCAAAATATCCATCGCATCGATGATTAAAGAGCTATCGGTAGAGTTTTTTCCTGTGGTATAGGCAAACTTCTGAATCGGGTTGAAAGAATATTGATTGATCACTTCCTTCCAGCTGTTCATCTGTGGTGTGGTCCAGTCACCGTAAATTCTCCGGATAGTTGCTTTTCCATATTTGGAGACTTCTTCCAAAATCTCCTTGATCAATTTGGCTTGGGCATTGTCTCCATCGATGAGGACGGCAATATTGAATTTGCTCTCGAGCATATTGTTTTTTCTGGTGAGTTTTAAAGTTAAAGATTATCTAAAGTAAAAGAGAGCAGAATACTGAAAAATATAGGTTTTCCTATGATTGGTAGAAACAAAAAAGACTTCTCGAAAGAAGCCTTTTTTAATCAGTTTATTTAAATGCTATTTGAGGTTTTCTTTAAAGAAAGCAATGGTACGGTCCCAAGCCAAGTTAGCCGCTTCTTCGTCGTATCGTGGAGTGGTATTGTTGTGAAAACCATGATTCACTCCCTCGTACATATGCATCACATAATCTATTTCATTTGCTTTCAAGGCAGCTTCGTAATCCGGCCAACCGGCATTGACCCGCTCATCCAAGCTGGCATATTGAATCATCAGCGGAGCTTTGATTTTTGCAGCTTCTTCGGCGGAAGGTTGACCTCCATAAAAAGGAACAGCCGCTTTTAAATCGGGTAGTCTTACAGCCATCATGTTGGAAATCCAACCACCAAAGCAGAATCCCACGACACCGACATTGCCGTCACATTCAGGATGAGTTTTGAGGTATTCGAAGGCTGCGATAAAATCCTCAAGCATTTCCTCTCGGGTGCGGTTTCGCTGCATATCTCTTCCTTCATCATCGGTGCCTGGATAGCCTCCCAGTGGCCAAAGTGCATCCGGAGCTATGGAAATAAATCCAGCAGCGGCGCATCTTCTCCCGACATCTTCAATATAGGGATTCAGTCCACGGTTTTCGTGAACCACAACTATGCCGGGAAATTTGCCCGAACCTGCAGGTTTGGATAGCAAACCTCTGATCTCACCACCACCTTTTGGAGAATTGTATAGGACATAGTCCGAACTTTGTAGTCGCTCATCATCCGGCTGAATAGTAGCCGTAGTGATGTAGTCTGGCATCATGGTACTCATGAGAGAGGCCAAGGTAATTCCGCCGATGGCGTAAGCGGAAAGTTTTTCTACGAAGGTTCTCCTGTCCAGTTTATTGTGGGCATAGTAATCGTAAAGGTCAAAGACTTCCTGAGGGATATCTTCTTTGTTAAGTTTTTTCATGGTTTTCAGTGTTTTAATCTTGGAATATACCAAAAATAGCAGTGCTGAAAAGCATAAATTTCACCAAAAGATACTACTGTTTATGAATGACTTTCCTCGTTGGGTCGGTATTTGATTCGAAGTCCCATGAGAAAATTTCTCAGCACCTGATCTCCGCAGTCGCGATACTGATGCTGATTGGGTTTTCTGAAAAAGGCGCTCACCTCATGCTTGCTGATGCGGAATAGTCTCAGTCCAAAAATATCCAGCATATCATTGTCTTTGAGGTTTAGTGCGATTTTTAGCTTTCGCAAAATCTGATTATTGTTTAGGGATTTCTCTGGAACTGGATCTTCTCCGTCTTTTTTGCCTCGTTTTAGAATAATCAGCCCATTCAAAAATGCGGCTAATGGCTTGTCAAAAAGGGGACTGAATTCAGGATCATCTTCTTTTTTCAGCCAATTTGAAACCGTAGCTCTATCTGTGGGTTCTCCTCCCTGTTGGAATAGGGAAACCATTTGATCGTCGTTAAAATCAAAAGTATATCTTAGAACCCGGAGGATATCGTTGTTGCTCATAGCCTAGTAAATTTCCCTTCAAAGATGGTAATTATCTAAAAGTGATAAAAGGAAAGCAGCTATTGCCGAGAAATAAAAGACGATATGTACGAAATTCCTTCAAACCTTTCCAAATTTGTATCAAAATTTTAGCGCCTTGACTCATCAGGTTTTATTCATCACTCCTCCATTCACGCAGCTGAATACCCCGTATCCGGCTACTGCCTATCTCAAGGGCTATCTGAAAACATTGGGTTTAAATTCGAATCAAGCTGATTTGGGGATTGAGGTGATTTTAACCCTTTTCTCCCAAAAGGGCCTTGGGAGGGTTTTTGAGTTTGTGGAAAAGCATCAAGATTCCCTATCGGAAAACTCCAGCCGTATTTTTAGACTTCGCAAAAAGTACCTACAAACGATTAATCAGGTGATTGCTTTCCTTCAGGACAAAGATCCCATGCTCGCTTATCGGATTGTGGAGGGGGATTTCCTCCCTCAGGCCAGACGTTTTGAAGATTTGGAGGATTTGGATTGGGCATTTGGGAGCTTGGGAAGTCGGGACAAAGCCCGCTATTTGGCCACCCTATATCTAGAGGATTTGGGGGATTTGATTCAGGAAACCATCGATCCCTATTTTGGATTTAGCCGCTATGCCGAGCGATTGGCTATTTCTGCCAAATCATTTGATGAACTTTTCGAAGCTTTGCAAGGGCCGCCGAGTTTGGTGACGGAACTGATGTGGGAGATTCTGGAAGAAAAAATCCAACAGCTCAATCCTGACTCGGTCGCTTTTTCTGTCCCATTTCCCGGCAATTTATTTGGGGCGCTTCGATGTGGTCAATATTTGAAAAAACATTATCCTCATCTCAAATTATGGATGGGGGGAGGCTATCCCAATACGGAATTGCGTTCCCTCCGGGATCCGCGGATTTTTGATTTTGTGGATTTCATCACGTTGGATGATGGAGAAGCTCCGGTGCGATTACTGCTTCAGCATCTCAGTGGTGAGCTTCCGGTTGAAAAGCTCAAAAGAACCTTTGTCCGAGAAAATGGAGTGGTACGATTTATCATCAATTCGGAGGTAAAAGATGTTGCTCAGCGGGAAGTAGGTACGCCAGATTATAGCGATTTGAAGCTTCATGATTACCTTTCTGTGATCGAGGTACCCAATCCCATGCATCGACTTTGGTCAGATGGTCGATGGAACAAACTTACCTTGGCCCATGGATGCTATTGGGGCAAATGTACTTTCTGTGATATTTCCCTGGATTACATTCAGCGCTATGAGCCCATCAGTGCCAATATCCTCTGTGATCGAATCGAGGAAATCATCGCTCAGACAGGACAGACAGGCTTTCACTTTGTAGATGAAGCTGCTCCCCCGGCTTTGATGCGGGATTTGGCGATCGAACTTCTCCGAAGAGGGCTTTCCATTGTTTGGTGGACCAATATCCGTTTTGAAAGTAGTTTTTCTGCCGATCTTTGTCGTTTGCTTCGCGCATCGGGATGCATTGCTGTTTCAGGTGGACTCGAAGTGGCATCCGATCGCTTATTGAAACTGATCAAAAAGGGCGTCACCGTGTCTCAGGTAGCCCAGGTTTGCAATCATTTTACCCAATCAGGAATCATGGTGCATGCTTACCTGATGTATGGTTTTCCGACACAAACCGACCAAGAAACGATTGATTCACTGGAAATGGTCAGACAGCTGTTTGAATCGGGAGTTTTGCAATCGGGCTTTTGGCATCGCTTTGCACTGACAGCGCATAGCCCTGTGGGCCTAAATCCAGAGAATTTTCTGGTGAAAATCCCCCATCCGGAATTGGGGACTTTTGCCAATAATGAACTCGAGCATGAGGATCCGACTGGGGCGGATCATGATCGGTTTGGAGAGGGATTAAGAAAATCACTTTTCAATTACATGCATGGGGTGGGATTTGAAATTCCACTTGGGAAATGGTTTGATTCAAAGGTTCCAAATACCTCTATTTCTAAAAATTATATTTCCCGCGAGTTGCAATTAGAAAAAGATTTTCAACTCAAAGATCAAACCCGGATTCTATGGATAGGGGAGTCTCCTGATTTGATTGTTTCTGAGGATGAGGATACTTGTGATTTAATTTTTTCTGTCAAAAATGAAGATTTGGCACTGGAGCTTCCCCTTGAGTTTGGTCGCTGGGTTAAAGAATTTTTGGATCAGGTCAGCTATCAAAATCCACTTCTTCAAGTTCGACAAATTAAGCAGAGCTACTCGGATCTTTTTGGGGATTTTGAAGAATTAATGGAATCGGAAGTTTGGGATATCCTCTGTGAACAAGGACTTTTGCTGATTTGAAAAATCATGTTGAAATCAAAAAAATGATTAATTTCAAATGCAATTCCAGCTAAAACTATGGACGATCGGATTTTTGAAAAAGTAAAAGAGGAAAAAACCTCCCGTGAAAGACAGACTTTCTATCGGGTAACTTTTAACAATAATGCTCAGCTGCTTAAAATCGCCGATAACAAAGCGAATATCATCATTTCAATTAATGCTTTGGTGATTTCTTCTATGGTGGCCTTGATCGGATTCGGTTCTATTTCTCAGCAGTTGGACATGGGAAGCCTGTTAAATTTGGTCCCCATTATGCTTTTTATTTTGACTTGCTTGAGTTCGACGATTTTGGCTGTACAGGCTGCCAAACCAAAAATTATCGGCAAGCCGGAAGCTCAGAGCAAAGAGAAACATTCCTTGATTTTTTTTGGCTCGGTTTCTTATTTGACCAAAGATGAATACCTCGCTCAATTGCGTGATACGATGAATTCACGGGTGGAAATAATGGATCAGATGTCTACCTCACTTTATTATCAGAGCATGGTTTTGAACCGAAAATATAAATTGCTCCGGCATGCCTATCAGGCTTTTATGGCCGGGTTGATTTTGGCAGTAGTGGCTTTTCTGATTCAGTTATTGGGCTGAGTTATTTTTTGTCTTTGAAGACTCTTATTTCCACTCTTCGGTCTTCATCTCTGGAGCCGGCTGCTCTTCCTCGTTGGATAAGTCCTCCTTCCGCAATCGAGATTTTGTCAGCGTCAATTTCTAGCTCTTCGGTGAGGAAATTTTTCACCGATTGAACCCGCTGAGCTATCAAATTCAGATTGTACTGGACTGAGCCGGTATTGTCTGCAAAACCCTTCAATTCGATCTGAATCGATTCTTCTTCAGGTATATCAGTCAAGAAATCTTCAATTTTTTCCTTTTCTCCATCACCTAATTCATTTTGGTTGATTTCAAAATAAACATCTATGGTAGAATTGTAGAAAAGGGTGTTTTTCCTTACTTTTTGAACTACCGTATCGGTCCTAGCTGGTCGGTTTTTTAAGCTATCGATCAATATGGAGTCTCGTTGGATTTTGCTCAAAAGAAGAGAATCAAGAATGACGTACTCAGTTTGAACCCGGATAGAATCCGCGTCGTCACCTCTAACCGCAGAAGTGGCAGCAGCTGCTCCACCGACTAACAGGGCATCTCGTAAAATTCGGTTTTGACGAGCTTCCTCTTGCTCATCGCGCTCCATGTAGCGTGTCTCTTTCTCTGAAAAAGTTTCCCGAATGAGATCAGGTGCGCGTGTTTCTTGATCATCTGAATTAGACCTTTGGTTTTCCATGTTGGAAATAGCTACAATCAAAGCTGAATCTCTTTTCGCCTGCGCTTCTAGCATTTCAACTCTAAGGTTGTTCAGTTCGGATTCCAATTCGGATCTGCTGATCATCTCGTTCTGGTATTCGGACTTAGATTTTGAACTACTTTCTGTACTGGTATTCCTGCTTTTCAAAACCCAAGCGGAGTCCAAAAATGCTAGTAAGTTTTCCTCATTTTTATCCTCGATCAGAGAATCCACTTCAAAGTTGAATTGGGTTAAAATGCTGTCATTTTGGCTTTTCAGTGAGTCTAAGGAGTTGATCTGGTCTTCTAGTAAAATGCGCTGATTAGCCAAGGAGTCTTTTTTAAGCTGCTTTAGAGAATCTGCGATAAGCGTATCAGTCATTATCAATTTTTCATATCGGACCAAGCTGTCCAATGATGCTGAAATGCTGTCTCTATCGTAAATCAATGAGTCCTGATCGGATAGCAAGGCTTCTTTTTCTTTCAATTTGGTAGAATCAATACTGGTTTTTTTATCATTTTTTGATGGGATCTGAATCAGGGTGTAGTAATTATTGATGATGGGAGAGTCATTTCGAACAGTCGTATCTGCTGAATCTTTAGGTTCGAATTTATCAGCAATTTTCTCAGGGGTAATTTGATAGCGCTGGGAAATGACCGGAAATCGATAGGATTGCTTTTTCGCCCCAAAACTGAATTTGATCCCTACTCCATGATAGATGTACCAGTCATTTTGACCATCTGGATTTCCCCGATAGGGTTGCTCTCTAATCGGACGATTTTCCCCGGGACGAGCGGCATATTGTTGAAAACTTGACTCGTAGTTTATTTGATATCTTCCCGATACATCATCCAGATAATCGGTAAAGGCATAATTGAATGTGGATTGCGCAAAAAGCTCAAATTGTGGTGTAAGGCGAAAACGTAAACCCATTCCAAAATTCGCGTAGGGAGTCAAGTTACGGTAGGCGGTTTCCCGCTCGGTATTCAGTGGCCTGAGTTCGGTTTCAAACTCCCCATCAACCTGCGGCTGATTATTGCTGTAATCGTAACGATTTCCATCCTCATCCAATAAATCTCCGCGTACATTAAACTGCTGAATTCCTGCGCCAAAAGTTAAGTAGGGTGCAAAAAATGATTTTCCTGACAGTAGCCAATTATTGTCTGGCTTGATCACAAACGAAAGGCCGGCATCCATCAATCGGGTTTGAAAATTTAAGGCACGGTCAAAATTTTGGTTTGGTTCAGCAAAAGTTCCATCGTTTTGGATAAAGCGGTCTGCTGATCCAAATTGGTAAGTCCCTGCACTGAGCTTCAATCCGATGGAAGGGCTTAGGGCATATTCAAGGGAAGCTTGGTAAGACCATTCCGGAGCGTAGTTTTGATGTCTTTTGTACCAATTTGGTAAGTCGCTGAGTGATTCCAATCCAAAAGGCTGAATATCTCCGTAATAATTGGTCGTTCCGGAGCTGATACCCAAGCGCCATTTATAGCCGTGAAGCTGAGCAAAAGCTGAATAAACCGAGCTGAAAAGGAGTATGGTGAGTAATAATTTCTTCATGTGTTTACATTTTCTTTTGAAGCGGTCATCACTCCTTATTTATTCCCTAATCCTAACCAAATTCTTAAGTCCGCACTGATACCGATGTAGGGATTGATGCTTCGGTTTTTTGTGCCATCCGCCTGATAGGTGGTCAAAAAGCTAGCACCTGCATTGATTCTGAAAAATCTAAAAATATTGTAGCCCAGACCGGCATAAACTGGCCAGTTGAAAATCGGACCCGTAATTCGTTCATTTTGAGAATTTTCCAGATTACCGGAAATAAATACGCCCGTCGATAGGGTGAGATTATTCATAAACCGATTGAATGCCCGATTGCCAAGGGGAAAAGACAAACCTGCATACGGACTACTGATGAACTCCCGCTCCGGTAATCCATTTGAAAGCATAATGGCTCCATAACCCGCATTTAAGGTTAGGGCATTGGGTTTTTTCTCGCTGGGATATTTTTTGAAATCCAGTTCGTCCACCTGTACGAGCATCTGAAGGCTGAGGTACTGAATGACTTCGGATTGAAGGGTAGATTCGAGTTCTTCCAAATAATCCGAGGCGTAAGATGCCCGGGCATTATCTTCTTCGTCTGTGTTGGGTTGATTCAACTCTGCATTTTTAAGCTTGAGTTTTTTGCCTTGCTCCAGTTTATTTTTGACTAAATCACTAAATCCTCTGAAGTCCTTCCCGTTTGGCAGTTCAAAATAGTATGCACCCTCTTCTACGATTTCATTTAAGCGACTCAAGATCACTTCCTGAGAATCCAGGAATTTGATTTTACTATTTCTGACTAAAGTGACTGTACTGAGATAGGTTTGGATATTTTTAAAAATCAAGGAGCGAACTTCCTCCATTTGATTTTCACCGGCCTTTTGATAATAGCTAAAAGTTAAATTATATTCATCACTCGCACGTAGGGGATCCGAAACCAAAAGTTGGTAGGACAGGTCTTCATATCCAAAAGGGGTTTTCCACATATAATCGTACCCTTTGGATTCACTTTTATTGGAGGGATAAATCTTAACTTTTACCATTTCGATTCCTTCAGGAATAGCTCCTTGGATATAAAATGATTCTTCAGATGGGAGCGGATTTCCTCCGTTTAGTTCTTGCTGAATGATATCCAAACTGATCGAAGGGATCTGAGCAGAGGATTGGAAAATAATGAGAAATAGAAAAAGAAAAATCGGGTATAAGCTTGCCTTCATAGTGATTGAATTCAGATTGTTGACAAAGTGATTGATGCATAAAGAACTCCTATAATCCTCTTTTAGTTCAAGATTTTAGAAATCATGCATTTGAGAAACAGCTTGATTAGGAATTTTTCAGAAATAAAAAGTTATAAAAATTCTGTTTTATTAGTTTTAACTAGTAAAAAACAATATAAAATTCTGATTGATAGCTTTGAGTTGGTTATGGGTAGGGGTTTTCCCAACAAAGGACAAAAAAAAGACCGCATTCGCGGCCTCTTTTTTAGTAGGTGTATTTGACATAGACGCGTTTGTCTATTTTTAGTTGATCAGTTTGAATCAGCGGTTCTGACTCTTCTGCCATATCACTGGATTTCATCATTCGGGCAGTCGGATAAATCGGTCGGGGTGTATCCAAACTGACATGATGAACTTGGATGCTTCGAATGTTGAGCGTTTCCGCAATCAAGCGAGCACGGCTTTCGGCATCTCTTAGTGCCTCGGTCAGAAGTGTATTTTCCAGGGATTTTTGAGCCGCTTCAGAAAGTTGGAATCCCAACTGAAAACTCATATCCCCGGATGAATTGATGGCTTCGATGATTTTTTGCAGGTCTTCATTGGTACTTGAGGTCACTATCCGCAAGCTCTGTCTGGCCACATATCCACTGTCGCGGCTGTTTCCACTTAGATAAATCCGATTGATGTCCACCGAATAATTATCCGCAATCAATTTATAATCCCGCACTCGCGCTTTTTTAAGTTCGTCCGCCAATTTTTGAGTTTTGGTGTTGAGGACTTTGCTGGCATCGGCGACTTTCATCGCTTTTTCTTCAAGGTTGATCATCAGGACCGCTTCATCAGGGTTTACCAATCGCTGACTATAGCCTTCTACTTCGATCAGTGGGATTTGTTCCAATTGCTGAGCATAGGAAAATGCGGAGATCATTACCGCGGCAATCATGGAAAATAAAGCTTTCATAAAATTATGTGTTTAGCATTTGTATTCTAAAGTCAAAGGACGATCCAATTTGATTTTCCGCTGCTGGCTTTTCCTAAAATTAGGGAAAATTAAGAGATTTAATTTCCTGGACTTTTCCACTCCATGACCTCCATTATAGCCGTTTCTGGTCCTCCACCCCGATTTTTGGATCCTGCAGCGACCCAGATTTTCCCATCAAAAAATACTGCTCCAGTCCCATGTCTTCCTATTCCTAGGCTAGGCAAAGACTTCCATGTCCCGGTTTCCGTATTCAGCACTTCAACTTCGGCATGAGCAGATTCTTGTTTTTCACTTTCTCCATTGAGCACAATCAGGTATTTTCCAATTCCCAAATTGGAATTTCCGGCACGTTCTGTGGGAATTTCCTCTTTTTCCGTCTTCCAGATTCCGGTTTTGAAATTGTAATAATCCACGGCGGCTACGGTAGTTTCCAACACCTTACCGATAGCAGCATGAGAAGTCCGTCCGCCTGCCAAATAGAGTTGGTCGTTCACAATGGCAGCACTGATATGATCTCTCGCATGAGGAGCATCGGGAAGAACCCTCCATTTTCCAGTTTTGGGATCAAGCTCGTCCAGCCAAGGGACAAAACCCTCATAATGCCCGTCGATGATTCCACCTGCCAAATAGATTTTATCTTGATAAACTGCCACACCGGCCGAACCTCGAAGTCTTTCTTTGGGGATTTTTGGTCCGTTGCGCCATTCTTTTTTCTCAGGATTAAAAATGAGAATGTCTTCAATCGGCGTTTCATGTGGGTAGTTTCCGGTAAACGCTCCCACGATCCAAATTTCATTTTCGTAAGCGATCGCCTGAAAGTGACTGATTTCCAAAGGTGCCTGAGCAATGGCTTGCCAGGAATTGGTTTTGGGATCGTATTCGTCTACGGGACGCTCGCCTCGACCTCCGATGAGGTAAAATTTGCCATTACATTCGACAAATGAATTTTCATGTCTTGAGGAAGCTTCGGACTCGGGAATGACGATTTCCCATTCTTCCTGCGCGAGAAGCGGAAAAGAAAGTAAAAGTGCGAATATTAGAAAATAGCGTTTCATAGGTTTTGGGATTTTTTTTCAATTTAGGAAAATGATCTCAAACCCAATTTGAACCCACAAAAAAACCACGAATCACTCCGTGGTTTTTAAATGGTATGTTCTGATTCTATTTCCCCAAATCCAGAATATCTCTGATTTTGTTGATTTCGGCCATATCCTGATACAGGGAATCACTGTCGCCTTCAGCAATTTTTCCTCTAATATCCTGGAGGTTGCTAATGTATCCATCCAAGGCTGCCAAAATATTGTCCTTGTTTTCGGTCAAAATTGGCGCCCACATCGCCGGACTGGACTTTGCCAATCGGACGGTGGAGGCAAAGCCCGAACCTGCCATATCAAAAATATTTTTGTCATCAGCCATTTTTTGCATCACGGTTTTTCCCAGCATAAAGGAGCTTACATGCGAAAGATGGGAGACAAATGCCAAATGCCGATCGTGCTCCTCCGGATCCATAAATCGAAGTTTCAAATTAAGCGCTTCAAAAAGTTGATAAGCTTTTTCCTTTAAGTGAAGATCGGTTTTCTCCATTTCGCAGAGGATCATTACTTTTCTGTCCAGCAGATCAGCAAATGCTGCTTTGGGTCCGGAATACTCCGTTCCTGCGATAGGGTGTCCCGCTAAATATTGCTTCCGTTTGGGATGATTTGTTACTTTTTGACAAAGCTTTGACTTGGTCGATCCCAAGTCTATGACGAGCGTTTCGGGTCCAATTTGATCTAAAGTCTGAACCAATAAATCTCCCAAAGAATCCGCTGGAGTCGCCAAAATCACAATATCGGTATCTTCATCAGCTTGCTCTTTAGCTTCGGTGATAATTCCTAGCGTCTGGGCATCTCGGAGGTTGTCTGATGAAATGTCCTGACCCGTCACTTTCAGCTCTGGGAATTTTCTTCTAGCTCCGAGTCCGAAAGAACCTCCTAAAAGACCTAGTCCAATGATGTGTATTTTATTCATGATTTGATCGGTTTGATTCGTTTGATAGCTTCCAGGATTTTGAATTCGGGCATGCAAAGCGAAATCCGCACATGCTGAACTCCTTTGCTGCCAAAAATATGTCCCGGGGTGATAAAGATGTTTTTTTCGTAAAGTAAGAAGTTGACTAATTCATCGGCTGATTTTCCTTCGGGTAGCTTGCACCAAACAAAAAGCCCAGATTGCTCTTTCGTATAGCTAAGTTCGAGTGAATCGGCCAATTGCCAGACCAGTTTTCTTCGGTTTTCATATTGTTGATTGAGTTCGTCAAACCAGCTTTTGGGTAAGTTCAACGCTGCTACAGCTCCTTTTTGGATGCCCAAAAACATTCCGGAATCCATATTTGATTTCACCTTCAGTACTGCCGAAATCCACTCCGCTTTACCACAGAGCATACCGACTCTCCAGCCTGGAATATTGAAAGTTTTACTCAGGGAATTGAGCTCCATCGCAACATCTTTTCCTCCAGTGACATGGAGAATACTCATCGGATTTGGGTTGAGAATGTGGCTGTAGGGATTGTCGTTAACAAGCAGGATTTGATGTTTTTCGGCAAACCGGATTAGCTTACTAAAGATCTCTTTACTTCCCCGAGCCCCCGTCGGCATATGCGGATAATTCACCCACATGATTTTTACTTTTGACAAATCTCTCGACTCGATTTCCTCCCAATCGGGTTCCCCATTTTCCAAAAGATTATAATCCATCGGATGACATTCGAGCAGTTCCGTGACCGAGCGATAAGTTGGATAGCCAGGGTTAGGGATCAGCACTTCATCACCGGGATTCAAGAAAGCTAAACTCACATGCATGATTCCCTCCTTACTTCCCATCAAGGGAAGAATTTCCTGAAAAGGATTGAGGCTTACGTCAAAAGCCTGCTCGTAGTAAGCAGCCATGGCTGTTCGGAGTTCAGGAATTCCCTGATAGGACTGATAGCCATGAGCCTGGGATTGATCCGCAGCATTCTTTAGAGCGGTTTTGACCGAATCAGCAGGGGCTAAATCGGGACTTCCAATTCCTAAATTGATCACGGGCTTTCCCTCTGCAATCAACTGATTGACCTCTCTTAACTTTGCGGAAAAATAATATTCCTGAATCGAATCGATCCGTTTTGCATATCCCTTCATGGCTTTCTACTCTTATATTCTCCGAAGATTTTCAGGTCCCCGAAATCACTTTTTACTTGCTCCATTGCCGATTTATACTGTTCTCTGTTTTCAAAAACCGCATCTATGAAAAAGGAATATTCCCAGGGCTTTTCCATTACGGGGATGGATTGGATTTTACTGAGGTTGAGCCCAAAATCAGCCAACATGGTCAGTAATTTTGCCAAGCCTCCGGATTCGTTTTTGATGGTTATTTTTAGCGAAGCTTTGTTTGCTTCTTCGCTTCTTTTGGGACTTTTTCTTAAAATGATAAAGCGGGTAAAATTGTTTTTGACGGTTTGGATATCCTCGGCCAGAATCTCCAATCCATAAATATCTGCTGCAATTTTACTGGCAATAGCTGCTGTACCGCTTAGTTTTTCATCTTGGATTCGTTTGGCAACAGTAGCGGTATCGATATCGTCTTTTTGCGCTAGTTTTGGGAATTGTCCTAAAAACTGTTTGCACTGCAAAAGTGCCATAGGATGAGATCGAACTTCAGTCAGGGCTTGAATTTCTTGACCCGGAAGAGCCATCAGTTGATGCGAAATCGGCAAGTAAAATTCATCCCAAATGTGTAATTCATACCGATCAATCAAATCGTAATTAGGAAGAATGGCTCCGGCAATGGAGTTTTCGATTGCCATCACAGCCACGTCCGCAACTTCCTCCGCCACAGCTTTGGCTACGGGTTCGAAGGTGCTGAAGGGAATTATTTCGCAATTTTCCCCAAATTCCAACAAGGCCACTTGATGATGGAATGAACCCGGGATTCCCTGAATGGCAACTTTTAGGCTCATAATTGCTGTGTTGTGATGCCGGCAAGCTGGCAATGCTTCCAGAAGCTGGGGTAGCTTTTATTGACCACAGAGGGATCCTCGATGATGACTTGGGTTTTAGTCAGCAAAGGCATAAAAGCCATGGCCATGCGATGATCATCGTAGGTGTGGATTTTGACTTCGTGAGGCATGGTCACAGAGGGAATCACCTGAAAGACATCGGGCTCGATTTCTTTAAGTTGGGCGTTGAACCTGGCAAGTTCTTCCTGCAGAGCAAAAATCCGATCGGTTTCTTTGATTCGAAGGCTTTCCAAGCCGGTGAAAATTGAATTTTGGCCTAATATGGCGCAGGTGACTGCTACTGTTTGGGCGAGATCGGGACAATGGGTGAAGTCGTAGGTTTCCAGTCCTTTGACGGCTTGTTTTTCCAGCAAAACACCATCTTTTTCGAAAGTACTGCGAATTCCCAATCGATCCATAATTTCCACGATGGCTGAATCCCCCTGCAAACTGTCTTTTTTTAACCCTTTGAGAAACAAAGTTCCTGAATCTGCACAAGCCAAAAGACTAAACCAATAACTGGCTCCGGACCAGTCGCTTTCTACCGAAAAAGTGGAAGGCTGATAGGATTGATGCTTGACCGTAATGCGATTTTCTTCCCAGGTATACGCAATGCCGAAATTTCGCATCAATTCAAGTGTCATTTCGATGTAAGTTCGGCTACCGACTTTTCCTTCCAGTTCCAATTCCAACCCCATCGGCAAAATCGGAGCAATCATCAGCATGGCCGAAATATATTGACTGGAAACATCTCCTCGGATTTTCACCTGATTGGTGGTTTGTTCATTCAATCCATGAATAGCGAGAGGAGGGTAGCCTTCAATATTTAAATAGTGGATTTCCGCTCCGATGGCTCTTAAGGCATCCACCAAAATACCTATAGGCCGCTCACACATACGCGGAGTGCCAGTCATCACCTTCTTTTGATTAGTGACTGTGCCATAAGCAGTCAAAAATCGCATGGTTGTACCTGCATCCAATACATCAAAAACCGGTGGATTGGTTTTTAGCAAGTTGATCATCGTTTGAGTATCACGAGCTTCTGCCAAATTGCTGATTTGGTTTTCTCCTTCGGTCAGCGCATCGATGATTAGCACCCGGTTGGATTCACTTTTAGAAGAAGGAAGGGGGATTTGAACTGTCTCAAAATCGGATTTTTGTGATAATTGGAGCAGCTCCATAGCTTGAGTTTCCAAGATTAGATAGTGGTATAATAGGTTAAGGCTTGTGTCATTTCTCCCCGGCTGACGGGAATATTATAGGTGCAGCTTCCGATCGATTGCAAGAGTGAAAATAGAATAGTCTTCCCTTCATTTTTCTTATCCTGAAGGCAAAGCTCCAGAATTGCTTCCCATTCGGACGATTCGATTTCTATTTTCCCATACACCTGAATCAATTTTTCGGCGATTTCGAAAAGCTCTTTTTTTGCTAAACCGGTTTTTTCTGCTGAAAGCCAAGCTTCGCAAATCATTCCTGCGGCGATGGCTTCTCCGTGAAGGAGATGTTTGGGTCCGTTGAGATAAAAGGTCTCCAGGGCATGTCCCAAGGTATGACCAAAGTTGAGGATTTTTCGAAGTCCAAGTTCTTTTGGGTCTTCCTGTACCACTTGTTTTTTGATCTCTACCGAATGCGATATCAGTGAAGTCCAGTCGTTTTGATCCCAGTTTTGAAAATTAAGGGAATCAAAATAAGCCCTATCTTGAATCAAACCGTGTTTGATAACTTCGGCAAACCCGGAGCGAAGTTCTTGCTTTGGTAGGGTTCGGAGAAATTTGGAAGAGATCAAAACGACCTCAGGTTCATTGAATACGCCCAAATGGTTTTTAAATCCTTGAAAATCCACGCCTAATTTACCGCCTACACTGGCATCGACCTGAGAAAGCAGAGTCGTGGGCATATTGATAAATCGAATGCCGCGCTTGTAGATGCTGGCGCAAAATCCCCCCATATCCCCGAGTACTCCTCCGCCCAAATTGAGTATTAACGCTTTTCTATCCAGCGCCAATTCGGTCATTTTTTCCCAAATCTCCGAGCAGGTTTTCAACGTTTTGAATTCCTCTCCGGGGGAGATGGTAAAAACGGAATGCTTTGGAAGACTTTTTTCAATCAAAGGATAGCAATCCCGAAGGGTGTTTTGGTCGGTCAAAACCAAAAGCTGAGAAAAATCCAGCGACTGGATTTCCTCCTTGATTAAAGCTTCCGGGCTTGGATGGAATATTACTGGATTCACAGGAATTAAATTTCAGAGCAAGTTAATTCAAAATGAGGAAGGGGAGGAGATTTCCCCTTCTTCAGTTTCGCTCAGCCGATAAATTTTTACTTTTTGATGGGTTCTGCTTCTCTCAGTTGCTTTTCTTGACGCTTCACCGACTCTTCGTGAATGGTATAAAGCAGCTCTTTCATAAATTTTTCACTGAGATTTTTTGCCACGCCTTTTTGAGTTCGGCTTTCCATCACTTCTTTCCAGCGGTTGGATTGGAATACAGTCAGGTGATGTTCGCGTTTGTGCTCTCCGATTTGATCGATGACCGCAAATCGTTCCTGTAAAATATCCAAAAGCTGATCGTCTAAGTGATCCACGGCACGACGAAGGTCTTGTAGACGCTCATCCGGTTTCATGTTTTCCAAAGGCTCTTTGAAATCAATCGAATCAATCATCTCTTTCAATCGAGCGGGAGTCACTTGCTGCTTGGCGTCCGACCAGGCTTTGTCAGGATCATGATGAGTCTCGATCATCAAGCCATCGAGGCCAAAGTTCATCGCGCGCTGTGCCACTTCCAAAAGCCCATCTCTTCGGCCCACGATATGCGAGGGGTCATTGATTACTTCCATTCCAGTCCAAACCCGCTTCAGATGAATCGGCATGGACCAGTTGGGTTTGTTTCTGAATCGCTTGTCATAAGCATCCGAGAATCCGCGGTGAATTGCCGCCAATTTATCAATCCCTACCGCATGCATTCGTTCCAAAGCGCCCATCCACAAATCCAAATCTGGGTTCATCGGGTTTTTGACCATCACTGGCACATCTGACCCACGAAGCGCTTCGGCGATTTCCTGTACGGCAAAAGGATTGACGGTAGTCCGGGCCCCGATCCAAAGCACATCTATTTTGTGTTTGAGCGCCATTTCTGCATGTGCGGCATTTCCCACTTCCACGGTAATAGGAATATTCAAGTGATGTCGAACGATCTCCATCCACTTGAGACCTTCTTCACCAACCCCTTCGAAGGATCCTGGACGGGTTCTTGGTTTCCAGATTCCAGCTCTGAAAAGCTGTGGAATCATGTTTTCTTCCTTCATTTCCTTACAAATCTGTTCGATTTGCTCCGGTGTCTCCGCAGAACAAGGTCCTGCGATGATCAGTGGGGTGGTGAGACCTAGTCCCCAGTCTTTGATTTGTTTGTGCGGCTTCATACGGTTTGAGCGTTTTAAATGAAAAAAGCCCGACTCTTTCGAACCGGGCTTTTTGTGTTTTATTTTTCTTTTAGTTTTTGGCTAGGGAATACACAGCTCCGATTCGATTTTTGATTCGAAAGTAAAAATAAAAGAAAGTAAAATAGATCGCTGTGATTAACATGTCGTAAATGTAAGTGGGGATTTTTTAAATGCAAAATAATTTTCGCCAATTTTTTTATTGAATCGATAATTTAACCAACGTTCTTTTAGGATATTTTAAATATCAGTTCAAATTTACCCTGATTTGGCATAAAATTTCGTTTTTTCAGAAAATACAGATTAAATATATTGATTATTTAATTGTTGAGAAATTTCAAAGGGAATTAGCTCCGAATTAGGCTATTTCCGATCTAAAATTTCGGTTTGCTTTCGGATGGATTCCTGATGGAGCAGTCCGAAAATCTCTTGGATCAATTCGGGATTGATGGCTAGTTTTTCAGCCCATTCGGGTCGGGTTTTAAAGATTTCCTTCCATCGCTCCATCTGCAGCACGGCGACATTATTCAGTTTTTTGTATTCCCCGATTTTCTCCACGAGTTCCATCCTACGATGCAGCGCTTCCAGCAAATCGTGATCGGCTTGATCAATTTGATGGCGGATTTCTTCTAACTGATTGAGGGTTTCTTGGCTTTCGAAGCGGACTTTCCGGGTTTTGAGATTTTGGAGCAAAAGCTGAAGATCTTCGGGAGTAAGCTGCTGCTCGGCATCGGACCAGGCCAAATCGGGAGTGTAATGCGATTCGATCATCAATCCGTCAAAATTCAGGTCAAGAGCCTTCTGCGCGATGATTGGTACCAAAGATCTTTTGCCACTGATATGTGAAGGATCATTGATCATCATCATATCCGGGAAGTAGGTTCGGAATTCCACCGCGATTTGCCATAGTGGAGAGTTGCGATGGACTACATCCCTGAAATTGCTAAATCCCCGGTGAATGACCGCGATATCTGATATTCCGGCTTTTTGGATTCGCTCCACCGCTCCAATCCAAAGGCTCAAATCTGCATTGACCGGATTTTTGATCATGACGGGAATTGAAGTTCCTCTTAGGCTTTCCGCAATTTCCTGCACTGTGAATGGATTGACGGTTGATCTCGCACCGATCCAGAAAATATCGACGCCATGCTTGAGCGCTTCCTCTACATGTCGGGCAGAAGCTACTTCCGTGGCAAATTTAAATCTCAGCTGTTTTTTTGAATCCTGAATCCAGGGCAGTGCTATGGAGCCAAGGCCTTCAAAGCTTCCTGGCCGGGTGCGGGGTTTCCAAATACCCCCACGTATGATTTCTATGCCTTGATTGACGAGCGGAGTGATGGTACTCATGAATTGCTCGGGAGATTCCACACTACAGGGACCTGCGATAATTAGCGGTTTGCCGAGTTGGCTTTTTTCGAAAATGGCTTCCAAGGATTGTGAATTAGTTAGCTCTTAAACTGCGGGCTGTGGGCTTTGGTTCGAACTGTAAAGAAACAGGTTTTTCTCTGCCCGAAACTTTCCAATATTCCTAACAAAAGGAAAGCAGAAGTGGTTTTTTTGATATCTTTGCACCTTTATTTGCGCAATATGCCTGTAAAACCCAAAATTTCTTTTGAGAACCTTGAAGTAGCCTTTGCTTCAAAAAGTGACGCCGAACTTCGGAAAATGTATCTGATTTTTGCGACACTGAATAATAATCTGATTTCTGAATTGGGAATCGGATTGGCTAATCTGGCCTTTAAATTACGGTTTCCCGTCAAAGGCATCATGAAAAAGACCATGTTTGGTCATTTTTGTGGGGGAGAGACAATTTCCGAAAGTATTGAAGCCAGTAGGAAACTTGCCGAATATGGAGTGCATTCCATTTTGGATTTGTCGGTAGAAGGGAAAGGCGATGAGAAAAGCTTCAACCAAACTACCGATGAGATTTTCCAAACGATGATCGAATCTTCCAAAACCAATTTTATGCCTTTTGGGGTGTTTAAAACCACGGGCTTGGGTGATTATCACATTATGGAGAAAATTCAGTTGGGAAAAGCCCTGACTGATCAGGAAAAAGAGGCCTTTGAACGAGTCAAAATCCGGGTGGATCGACTATGTAAAGCAGCCCATGATCTGGGGTTGAAAATACTGGTGGATGCAGAAGACAGCTGGTATCAAAATACCATCGACGATCTGGCCTACGAGATGATGGAAAAGTACAATCAAGAAAGAAGCGTGGTATACAATACCTATCAAATGTATCGCCATGATTCCCTGGAGCGATTGAAAAAGGCCCATCAAATTGCTCTGGAAAAAGGTTATAATTTTGCCGCCAAGCCAGTCCGTGGTGCCTATATGGAAAAGGAACGAGAGCGTGCTGAGGAAATGGGTTACCTTGACCCGATTCAACCAAACAAAGCGGCTACAGATCGGGATTATGATGCTGCTATTGAATATAGCGTGAAAAACCGGATCGCCTTAGTTTGTGCCACACACAATGAAAAAAGCTGCCTGAAGCTTACCGAGTGGATGGATGAATGTGACATTAATCCCAAATCGGATTTGGTTTATTTCTCCCAACTATATGGAATGAGTGATAATATTTCATTCAATCTGGCCAAGGCAGGGTACAATGTGGTCAAATACGTTCCCTATGGGCCAGTGGAAAAAGTAATGCCGTATTTGACTCGGAGAGCAGCTGAAAACAGCTCGATTGCCGGTCAAAGCAGTCGGGAGTTTGAGTTGGTACGAAGAGAAATGAAGCGGAGAAAAGGGGAAAGTAAGTAGTATGCAGTCTCAGGAGTCAGTGGGCAGTAGCGGTAAATATGAAATTAGGTAATAAAACATAAATTATAAATCAATAAAATGCAACTTCTGAGCGAACAGGAAATCGAACGAAGAAAAGATCGGGAAGAACTCATCCGTCTGGGGGTAAATCCCTATCCGGCAGCGTCTTTTTCTATCAATGTAACTGCTGAAGATATCCATCGAAATTACGAAAACCGGAAGAACGATTATAAAAATATTTCTATTGCTGGACGTTTGATGAGTCGCCGGATTATGGGCTCTGCTTCATTTGCTGAAATTCAGGATTCTACCGGAAGATTGCAGATTTATGTTCGAAGAGATGACATCTGTACAGGAGAGGACAAAACCCTGTACAACTCAGTATTCAAAAAGCTTTTGGGAATCGGGGATTTTATCGGGGTAAAAGGCTACATTTTTACCACCCAAACCGGGGAGATTTCACTTCATGTTACGGAGCTGACTGTTTTGTCAAAATCCGTAAAGCCGCTTCCTGTCGTCAAGCGGGACGAAGAGGGAAATGTGTATGATGGATTTACGGATCCAGAGATGCGCTATAGACAGCGCTATGTGGATTTGACGGTCAATCCAGAGGTGAAAGAGACTTTTATCACCCGAGCCAGAATCATTTCCAATATGCGTCGCTATTTTGACGATCACGGTTGGCTGGAAGTGGAGACACCAATTTTGCAGGGGGTACATGGGGGAGCTGCGGCGAGACCTTTTCAGACTCACCACAATACCCTGGATATGCCGCTTTTCTTGCGGATTGCCAATGAACTGTATTTGAAGCGATTGATTGTCGGGGGATTTGATGGCGTGTATGAGTTTGGAAAAATGTTCCGAAACGAAGGAATGGACCGAACCCACAACCCGGAATTTACTTCCATGGAAATCTACGTGGCCTATAAAGATTATATCTGGATGATGGAGATGGTGGAGGATTTATTGGAAAAAGTAACCCTCGCCATCCATGATGACACCAAAGTAAAAGTGGGGGATCGGGAAATTGATTTTGCGGGACCTTATCGCCGACTGACGATGTATGATTCGATCAAGGAATATGCTGGAATCGACGTCAGCAAAATGGATGAATTCGAGCTTCGTAAGGTCTGTCAGGAGATGGGGATTGAAGTGGACGATTCCATGGGCAAAGGGAAATTAATCGATGAGATTTTTGGGGAAAAGGTCGAGGCAAATTTGATTCAGCCGACTTACATCACTGATTATCCGATTGAGATGACTCCTTTGGCCAAAAAGCACCGAACCGAACCCGGATTAGTGGAGCGATTTGAGCTTTTTGTCAATGGAAAAGAAATCGCAAACGCGTACACAGAGCTTAATGATCCAATCGATCAACGGGAGCGCTTTGAAGATCAGATGAAATTAGCCGAACGAGGAGATGAAGAAGCCATGGCTTTGGATGAGGATTTCTTGCGGGCGCTAGAATACGGCATGCCGCCAACATCTGGGCTAGGTATCGGAATTGATCGATTGACCATGCTACTGACAAATAAAACAACGATTCAGGAAGTACTGTTTTTCCCTCAAATGAGGCCGGAGCAAAAACCCATCGAACTAAACGAGGAAGAAAAAGCAGTGTACGAATTGGTCAAACAAGAAGGATCAGGTGAACTGAATATCATCAAGGCCGAAGCAGGGCTCAGCAATAAAAAATGGGATCTGTCGGTGAAATCATTGACCAAAAAAGGCTTGATTTCGGTGAAAAAAGAAGATGAAACGCTAATGATTTATTTGGCCAATTAAAAATTGAATCCAAGAGTAATGCCTTTCATCATTTGGTAAAATCAGAGGTAAAAAGCCTGCCGGGATTTGATTTCCGGCAGGCTTTTTTTAGTCATATTTTCGTTGGCGCTCTGCAAAGCCAAATACTTTCTGAAGCAATGGACTGGTTCGGGCGCTGATATTTTCCCGGATCTTTAATTCCTCTTTGGCGATTTCTACAAAAAGCCCATCAATGGCCTTCTGCGTCACATAGGCTCCCAAATCGGTATCCACTTTTTTGACAAATGGAACCTGATTGTAGCGCTCGATGACATCTCCCCAGTATTTGGTTGCATTGACTTTGGTTAGGCTTTGATCGATGATCGGTGCAAATTTTACTGTTAATGAATCCGTAGTCGTCCGTTCAAAATACAAAGTTGCTGCATTCTTTTCACCCAAGAGAATATCTTGGACGTCACGCAAGGTCATCTGCTTGATTGCCGCAGTAAAGATCGGTTTGGCTTCATTTGATGCGTCTTCCGCTGCCCGATTGAGGCTGAGTATAACATCGTCACAGAGTTTTCCCAATCCAATATTTCGTAGGGTGTTTTCGACCTTTTTGGCTTCCTCTGGGAAAAGGATTTTGACATCGAGATTACCCAAAAAACCATCTTCGGCAGAAAGCCGATCCGCAGAGATTCCCGTTCCTTTTTCGAGGGCTTCTTTGATTCCGGCTGAGATTTCCGAATTGCTGGGATTTCCACTCGCTTGCTCAAGGATTTTGGTCAGTTGAGCTGCTGACTCACAAGAGGAAAACAGGAAAAATACACTACTTAAAAGTAGAACAAATACGTTACGTTTGAGGATATGCATTGGATATAAATTAGAATCGAATGTACGAAATTTTGGAGCCGATGGGTTTAGACTTTGCCTATTGTTTATAAAAATCAAACTCGGGTATTATTCTGCAAATTCTTAGCCAGTACTTTGAATAAGCATTTTATCCAATTTAAAATTCCTGAATAAAAGTCATTTTAAATTATTTTTCATCCAATCAAATGGCTTTTAAATTAAAAAATCAGTAATTTTTGATTATAATTTTATTAACCTTTTTTGAAAATGAATCTACGAATTAATTCAGAATACGGCACCTTAAAGGCAGTTTTGATGCATAGGCCCGGAAGGGAAATAGATCGCTTGACGCCTTACAACAAGGACTTTCTGCTATTTGAGGATGTGCCTTACCTGGAAGCGCTGCAAAAAGAACATGATTTTTTTAGCAATCTGATCAAGCAATCTACCGGGGCGCAGGTTTATCAGTTACGGGAACTCCTGATTCGAGTCTTATACGACCGGGAGATTTTGCTCAAATTGATGGAGGACTCATTGCTGCGTTCGGGATTGGTCCATTTGGCAGGAGAGATTTTGGAGCGTTTCTCCACCGCCGAATGTGCCGGGATTTTGACAGCGGGGCTCAAGGTTCATGAATTGCGAAGAAAGATGCCCCAACTCGATGCTGGAGAATTGCTGGAATATGCCTTTCTGATCTCTCCCTGTCCCAATTTATATTTCCAGCGGGATCCCATGGCTTTGACTCCGGGAGGGATTATTTTTTCCTCAATGAAAATGGAAGGTAGGCAGCGGGAAGCGGACCTGTTGCGCACTATTTTTGAAAACCATCCTGATTTTAAAGAACACGTCAACTTGCTGTATCCCGCCAATGGATTCACCAATCCTCCCAGTATCGAAGGGGGAGATGTGATTATTCTTTCGCATGAAGCCGTGGCCATTGGAAATTCGGAACGGACTGATGAAAAGGCCATTTATCAGGCGGCCAAGGCACTATTAGCAGAGGGAACGGTCAAGCGGGTTTATGAAGTTCATCTACCCGAAAAGCGGAATTATATGCATTTGGATACGGTGTTTACCATTTTGGATGAAAACCTGGTACTGACCTATCCCGATGCCATGAATGCCGTGCTCAAAACCTCCTGCTACACGCTCAAAGAGATTCAAGATGATAAGGTTCATATTCGTCGAGAAGTGCTTAAAGAATCACTTTTGACTGTTTTGGATCGGGAAATTCCCCATTTGGAAGTGTTGGCTACCGCAGATGGGAATCCTGATTATTCCATGAGAGAGCAGTGGTTTGACGGAGCCAATGTCTTTGCGATCGGACCTCGTCGGGTGATTTCCTACAACCGAAATATTCATACCAATCGAGCGTTGCGGAATATGGGAGTGGAGGTTTTGGAAATCCCTTCCTCCGAACTCAGCCGAGGACTCGGAGGCCCCCGATGTATGACCATGCCGCTGAGTCGGGCGAGGGTGTAATTTTTAGTTTAGAAGGATATTCTATTTCACCCTCAAAACCTCCGACCGTCCCGAAATCCCATTTTCATTGAATGCCTCAATGCTAAAGTAATACTCCGTATCACGATCAAGGTTTCGCATCAATAGCTTGCTGTCCTTGTAAATCAGCCAAGAATGATACAATTTATCAGGAGCGATTCCCCATCTGATATTGTATCCCTGCGCTCCTTCAACTTCACTCCACGAAAGCTCCGCATCCCGTCGATCCTCCTGCCGATCTACCTCAAATCCCCGAACTTCCTTGGGCTTTTCACTCAAGCCTAACCCAAAGACCCGAATCTCGGATAGGGCTAGATTTGGACTGGGGACTTCCACATTGGAATAGCGCACAAACTTAGCTTCAATGGGTTGGCTCAATGCCAAATAGGCATTTGGAGAATCCTTGTGGCTGTCCTTGCGGTCTACGATGGTTTTCCAGTTTTCTCCATCCATCGAACTTTCCAACAAAAAACGGTGTCTGAGTCCTTCGATTCGAGTATAAATTTCTGTTTCATGATCGTGGTAGTTGAGCTGGATTGCATAGATCTTCCCGGGAGATTTCATTTCTATTTTTACCCATTGCTCCTCATTATTTTCCTCCGCGACCCAATATGATTTTGGATTTTCGTCGGTCAGGACTTGGGCAGTTATTTCTCCAGATTCATTTTTTACGATAGGCAATTCTTCCACCTCGACCTCATCGTCATTGGTGGTGCTTTTGCGGATTTGCATAAGGGAGGAAGAAACGGTCACTTCCCCATCGTAGGAGAGTAGCATCCATCCCGTATGTTCGCCGGCTTTTGTAGGATGGCTGGGAGCAAATCGCGGATAATCACCATAATGCGTTGGTGAATACATTAATCCATCTTTGTCAAAATAGGTGGGAAACATACTCAATCGGCGTTCCCACTGACTATTGGAGGCTAAAGCCATGGTCGCAAAATGCCAATACTGTCCATTGCTCTGTCGCATGGTCATTCCATGTCCAGCGCCATTACTAAATCCACCCGGCTTGAAAGACATCGGGTTGTTTTTCATATAGGTAAAAGGCCCCAACGGTGATTCTCCCACATAAACACCATCTCCATAAACATTGAATTGAGTGCCCGGAGCAGCGTATTGCAGGTAATATTTTCCATTGTGCTTAGTCATAGAAGCGCCTTCCATATAGCCTTCTTTGAGCGTGGGGTGAAAATTGTTTTCTCCAAACCGCTCCCAGCCATGAAGTTCTTCATCCAAGTTGATCAGGTCTTTTTTGACTCCGGTTTCCAGCATTCGGTTGCCTTTGTCCAGCATTTTGACACGAATCGGATGCACATTAGAGGATCCCCAATACAAGTAGGTTTTCCCATCATCATCGATAAACAGCTCAGAATCCTGGATATTGTTAGTGATCGATGGAGTAGGAGTCCACTTTCCGCTTTTGGGATCATCGGTATAAAGAATGCTTCCGTAGCCAGCAGGATCACCGGCGAAATAAACCAATGAATCCTTGTAATTGAAAGCCGTGGGAGCATTGCTTCCCTCAAAAAACCACTGCTCCGGTTTGATAAAAGACCAATTGACTAAATCGGTGGAGTGCCAATAGCCGAATGATCGGGTGACAAAAAGGTAATATTCATCGCGAAATTCGATGACCGCAGGATCAGCACCGGATCGGTAGGAAAGATTATTGGCCGAATTATAGACCATATAGGTGTAGTCAATATCCAAGGGATTGATATAGGTCTGAGGGAGGGGATCTTGACCTTGGAGTTGAGATAAAGCAAAAAGAAGTAAAAGGGTGAGTTTACACTTCATGGGAATGGTATTGAGGATCTGGCAAGAATGAATTCATTTGAAGTTAAAAAATGAAAGCCAAATGGTAGGATTAATCAAATCTTTTTTCTGGGGTAATCCATTTTTGACTGGGACCTGAACTTTTGGTTTCGAATCTGAGAGCAGAAAAAAAGCCAACTTTTCAGCTGGCTTTTAATCGATTAAAACTTCATCACCCAATCGTGTGGATCGGATTTAGTTCCGTATTTGATGCCGTCGAGTTCGGCTAAAACCCGATGCGAGAAAGCATCCGTAGACTTTTCGGGCAATTCATAGTCTTTCCCATCAATATGAATCAACCGGATATGAGCGATAGTGGCGGCTGTTCCCGTACCAAATGCTTCTTCCAATTCCCCATTTTCAAGGGCTTCTTTTAATTCATTTACACTCAAAAACCGCTCTTCGAGAGTTTGTCCCCAGTCCTTGGCCAATTGAATCACCGAATCTCGGGTAATTCCTTTGAGAATGGTACCGGTGTGGGTTGGGGCAGTCACCAAAGTCCCCTTGATTTTAAACATCACGTTCATCGTGCCGCTTTCCTCAATATGGCTGTGACTTTTGCCATCCGTCCAAAGTAGCTGATCGTATCCGGCTTTTTGGGCCTGAAGAGCGGGGTAAAGAGATGCGGCATAGTTACCGGCAGTTTTGGCTGCACCAGTCCCGCCTTCGGTCGCTCGGGTAAATTTGGTCTCTACTTTTACACTGACTGGTTTGGAATAGTAATTTCCAACAGGACAGGTGAAAATGATAAATTTGTAGGTATCTGAAGGCTTTACTCCGATGTAATCATCGGTAGCAAACATAAACGGACGTACATAAAGTGAAGCCCCTTTTGCAGTGGGCACCCAGTCTCGGTCCAAGTCGATGAGTTGGGTAAGTCCTTCCATGAAAATTTCCTCAGGGAGAAAAGGCATACACATCCGCTCGGCTGATTCATTCATTCTGCGCCAATTGGCATCTGCCCGAAAGATGATCACTTCCCCATTTTCGTTTTTATAGGCTTTCAGTCCCTCAAAAATCGACTGCCCATAATGCAGAGCGGCATTGGATGGATTGAGGTGAAGTGGAGCATAGGGTTCAATTCGAAGATCCGTCCATTCCCCATTTTTGTAGTCTGCGACAAACATGTGGTCGGAGATGGTTTTTCCGAAAACCAGATTGGAAAAATCAGTTTCTGAAAGTCTTGAATTTTGGGTTTGTTGAACCGGGAAGGCGAGTGAAGTTTTCATGTGAATGTGCTTTATGGCGTATGCCTTTTAACAAGAGAGGAAATTTCAGTCCTCATCTAATCAGATTTATTGGGTTCGGGGTTTCCAGGTGACTTCTTCTACTTCGAGTTCGACTGCCATTTTTCTCCCCAAGACAAAGAAATAATCGGAAAGTCGATTAAGGTATTTGATTACAAGCTCATTGACATGCTCGTGGGATGCCAGCTCAACGACGAGGCGCTCAGCTCTTCGACAAACAGTACGTGCAATGTGACAAAATGAAACAGACTGATGTCCTCCGGGGAGAATAAAAGCAGTGAGGGCGGGAAGCTGAGCCTCCATGACATCCATGGCTTCCTCAAGTTCCTGAATATCCTCATCATGTAAATCTGGCTTTTTGACTTTGTCTTTACCGGGTACAGTAGCCAAGTCGGCGCCCAAAGTGAAAAGTCGATCTTGAATCGATTTTAGGAATTCGCTTCTTTTTTCGTTGACCGATTGGTCTCTCAATAATCCCACGTAGGAATTGAGCTCATCCACGGTGCCGTATGCATCAATCCGTAGGTCGGATTTGGGTACTCTGACCCCTCCGAGTAATGATGTGATTCCTTGATCTCCTGTTTTTGTATAGATTTTCATTCCTAAGCCCTTCGATTCTGTCACAAAAATAAGAATCTATTTTAGATTTCTCGCTTTCAACTCAGGCATGTACAGCGGCTCCTCGGGTTGGGTTTGGATTGATCGTATCGCTTTCAACCAAGCCGTCTCTCAATCGCACGATTCGGTGGGCATAATGAGCGATATCATCTTCGTGAGTGACCATAATGATCGTATTTCCTTTGGAATGTAATTCATGAAAAAGCTCCATGATTCCGTAGGAAGTTTTAGAATCGAGGTTACCGGTAGGTTCATCGGCGAGGATGATACTGGGGTTATTGACCAATGCTCTTGCGATAGCCACTCGCTGACGCTGCCCCCCGGAGAGTTCATTGGGGCGATGCTTGGTTCGGTCACCCAAGCCCACATTGCTCAATGCCTGAAAAGCGATTTCCTCTCGCTCCGCCTTACTGTAGCCGGCATAGACGAGGGGTAAAGCGACATTTTCCAAGCAACTAGCCCGAGGTAGAAGATTAAAAGTCTGAAATACGAAGCCAATTTCTTTGTTTCTGATTTCAGCCAACTCATTTTCTGTCATATCACTGACATCCTTATTATTTAGAATATAGCGCCCCGAAGTCGGTGTGTCGAGGCAACCAATGATATTCATGAGCGTAGATTTTCCGGATCCGGATGGACCCATAAATGCCACATATTCTCCACGATTAACTTCGATGGAAACGGATTTGAGGGCTTCTATCACTTCAGCCCCCATTTTATAGGTTTTATTGATTTCGTGTGTTTCGATTACTTTAGGCATGTGGCGTAGGTTTAGTTTCGATTAAAAATAGAAGCAATTTTAAGAAAATACGAGTATATGGCTTAGAAGTTTGACAACTGAAGTTTTTCCAAGTCTTCCGGACTGACCCATTCGCTCATTTGTTCCAAGGCTCCGGTGGCATAATTATCAAGTCCAAGCTGTCTGGCAAGCTGCACTTTTTTGATCCAGAGAAGCGGATCTTGATTAAATTCGGTGGCAGAATTCACCAATTCGTAAGCTTTCAGCGGATCACTTTCAATGCTGACAGCTGACCAAATCAAGGGACTCAAAAATGGATTGCTTGTCAATTCATCACCGATTTCCAATGCCTCCATCAAGGCATTCACGGTCTCCTGATTTTTCAAATCCGGATTGGAAAGAAAGGTCTGAAGCGCTTGAGATTCACCTCTTGCATCTTGGATTGATTTTCCTAAATTTTCCAGCTGATCCTTGTTCAATCCGTGAGCTTTAAAGGCCAAAACACGGACAGCTAAATCACTTTTTAATTCATCCGAGGCCAGTTGACTCCATTCATTGTAGGCGTGTTCCGGGATCAGTTGGTGGATTTTTCGAATGATGTCCAAATATTTTTGAAGGTTTTCGTCAGTATCAATAAAAAAGTCAGGAATATCAAGCTCATACTTTTCTCTCAGCTCGATGGCTTTTTCTGCATATCCGCCTAGAGTTAAAATAATCCAATGATGAGGTTTAAATGCTTGAAATCCTTTTTCCTCTGCAGCCATTAATTCTCTAGAAGCTCTCGCAAAATCAGCCTGCTGTGCCAAAATACTGGAGGACAAATGCAGGAAATAACCGGCGTCTCCGGGGTTTCGGAAGGCCAAGCCATTGAGGTTTTTTACCGCATCTGTAATTCTTCCCGCTGCCAAACTTCGGATGACGGCTGTTTCCTGCAAGGGCATGATATAATCCGTCATTTCTTGGGTGGACCAGAGCGAATCGAGCATTTCAAGGTCTTTATCCGGTTGGTTAAAATCCTTGATTGAGAAAATATTCCTCCAGGCGGCTTGAACCAGCATGGGGCTGTTTTCGGTTTCAACCGCATTTTTCAGATCCGTGATAAGCGATTCTTCCGGATAATTGCCAAGGGCATTTTGACGAGCCAGTTCATTGATCAACTGAGGGATTTCGCCGGGATTTTCTATTTCTGATTCATTTTTCCCGGATTTGATAGAAAGCGCAGAAAAATTACTAGCCGATATCGGATCCGAACCACCAGCAAGAAGATTTAAGGCTTCTTCGCTTCGGTTGACTTTGGTGTAAAATAGCGCAAGATTGTTTTTGATGCGATGATCTTCAGGAAAATATCGCAGGGCGTTTTCCAGGTAGTAAATGGATTCAAATAGTTTGTTCTCCCGATGTAAGCGATCTGCAAGCAAAATAACATTATCCACTTGGGGAGCCTGTGAAAAACTCTCCTCTAGGTGTTGTTTGGCCAAAGTAGGCTGATTCAGTTCGAAAAGAAGCTGGGCGGTTGTATTTTTTGCTTTAGGATTGTTTCGGTATCGAGACCAGGCATTTTCATAGATGATACTGGCTTCGAGTTTTTGTCCACTTCGGTAGTAATAATCCCCCAAAACCTGATTGCTAAGTGCATTGGCCTGCACACCTACGATTCCTTCGGTGAAAGCAATGATCACAAGCATGGCGATCAAGCCACCGATTCTGAGATGGTAATAGGGAAGCGAAAATGGCTTGAAAATGATTTTGTCCACGGCCTTGCCCGTATCCATCACCGATAGAAAATTGGAAAATAGATAAATTAAAAAGAACAATGAAAACCCGATTTGGCTGTATACGAGCAAGTGTTTGATGAGTTCTTTTCCGGGTTGGTTTACGCTGATATCCAGTCGCCAAATCAACCAGAGTGTCAGTCCAAAACCCAGCAAATACAAGGCTTTCAGTGTGAAGTTAGAAGCGATCAAATCCAGTCCCGATTTGGTTTTGACATCCAAGGTAAACCATCCCAAAACTCCAACCGGGATTACCAAAAGTAAAGGATTGAAAATGGGAATTAAGGCAAAAGGCGTTTCTCGAAAACTCAGGAGAATATTACCCAAAAACAAAAGATAAATTGCTCCCAGGATCAAAATCTGGACAGAAACCCGAAGGTTTAATTGGCGACTGGCCCGAGCTATCAAGATATAAATTCCTGAAATCAGTCCATGGCCATTCCAAAAAAGCCAGGCACCGGCTAGGAGGACCACAGGAATCAAGGCATGTTCTTCCAAGTAAATGGAGGCATCCTGAATTCCGCTCATTTTGATCATTACTGCCAAAGCTGAACCGAGGAGGACTAAATTAATCATCAGTCGGATTGGAAAGCGCACATTGCCACCACGAATGTGAAAGAAAATCGGGCCGATCAAACTGCCACAAATCGCCAAAATAAGTGCGTAATTGCTACTCACTCCACCGATATTTAATCCGTTGAAATTGGAGAGTGTCAGAACTAGAATCCAAATGATCCCAAAAGCCAAGAAAAACAGTTTTTTGAATTCGGAAACCAAGCTGAGAAGTACCCCTACCAAAACCCACGTCAAAACCCCAAAAAAGAGACTTTCTTCATGATTATATGGACTGGGAAGGGATTTAAACTCTTGAAAAATCAGAAAATTGTCCACCAGAATCGGAAATGAAATCGGTCCCATCTGCACCCAATCGAAGGGAATAGCCACTGTATCCAAAAATGAAGCGGGAAGAATAGCCTGAAAGGCTGCCGGTGAAATGAGTAATTGATAATACGCAAAAAGCCCTCCGGTGATGATCAATAGGAGGGCAGGAATTAGACTTGAATATCGTAGATTTTCTTTTTTTTGCAAATTCATTATTCTAAAACCTTCGGTACGCGGAAATATTTAGAGTCCCGTTTGGGAGCATTTTTAAGTGCTGCATCATGACTGAGGTGCATGCCGACCTGATCCTCTCGCATGTCGTTGACTTCGGAAGACATGGTGGTCAAGGGCTCGATTTGGTCGGTATCCAGCTCATTGAGTTTTTCGACCCAGTCCAAAATCTGACTCATATCTTGGGATATTTTTTCGGCGCTGCTTTCATCAAATTCCAAGCGTGCGAGATGAGCTATTTTTTTGATCGTGTCCTTATCAATATTCATTTTCTTATTTTTCTAAGGTTGGCACTTCCTTTTTTACCTGATTGTCGTGATCAAGTTGACCCTGGATTACAGCAAAACAAAGATCTCTGAGATCTTGCTCTGTCAGGTTTTCAGATGGATAAATTGCTTCATGAATGACCATTTTTGCTTTTTTAAAATTCAAAAGCAGTTGACTGTCATCGGGTAAAATTAGATGATTATAGCTTAAGGTGACAGGAATTATCGGGATTTGTTTTTCGATCGCCAAACGAAAAGCCCCATTTTTGAAAGGAATCATTTTCGGTGGGTTTTGGGTATAAATGCCTCCTTCGGGAAAAAGCACAATACTGCTTTTCTGATCCAGGGCCAATGCAGCCCTTCGCATGGTTTCTGCCCGACTTTTGAGACGAGATCGATCGACTGCGATGTGCAGTTTTTTGAAATAATAACCAAAAAGTGGCACTTTTCGGATAGAAGCTTTTCCCACAAACTGCACATCTCCCGGAATAAAACCCATCATCGCAATGTCCAAATAGCTGAAATGATTGGCTAAAAATATGTAGGCTTTTCCATTTTCGAGCCTAGCTCGCTGATCAACCTGCACAGGTAGAAATATGAGAGTAAAATACACTTTAGCCCAATATCGGTTGATTTTCCTTCCCAATCGCTGCCAACCGGGAACCCAGATACAGATCAAAAAAAACGGAAAGATGATCAGGAAGCTCAGGACAAATAATAGTCCAGCATAGACTGTATAAATCTTTCGTATTAGCTTACTCATGATTGATCATGTGATTGGCCACTTTGATGAAGTAATTCATCATGAGTTCTCGCACTTCTGGCTCCAACTGGAGTTGATCTATGGAGCTCATCATCGCATTCAGCCAGTGATTTCGCATTTTTCCATCGATTTGCCATTGGAAATGACGCATCCTAAGTCGGGGATGACCACGCTCCTCAGAATAGGTTTGCGGTCCACCAAATACCTGTAGAAGAAAAAGGAAAAGCCTCCGCTCGGCAGGTTTGAGGTCCTGCTCGGGATAGAGCTTTCGCAGCTCCTCGTTTTTGGCCACTTCTTTGTAAAATCCTTCAACTAGTTTCCGGATATTTTCTTCCCCGACAGCTTCGTAAATTGACTGAAATGGATTCATGGGGCAAACTTAGCAAAAAAGGAAATTTTTATCCTTCCCATTTTTTGACCCGAATGGAAGTGCCCTCAGTGGAGATGACGACAATCAACTCATCCTGATCGATAAATTCACCTCTCGAATAAGCGTCGTAAATCTCCCCGTCAATTTCCACCCGACCACTTGGACGCAGTCTTGAATGTACTTTTCCGGTTTTGCCCAAAAGCTCATCACTATAAAAACTGGAAGTATATCCTTCAGCTTTGGACTGAGTGGATGCGAGCGTAATGGTGCTAAATGCTCCCCATTGATTGACTTTAGGCGTGAGCCAAAAAACCAAACCAACTGCTGCCAAAGCTGCTAGAATCACCGTGAGCAAAGCGGCAAAAAGATCTGCCGCCGGCACAAAATCAAAATTGAAGTCTTCATTGGGAAGCATTCCTAAGACCAAACCTCCGAGAATAAATACGATTCCCAAAACCCCAAAAATACCAAATCCTGGGATGACAAACAGCTCAACTGCCAGCAAAACTATTCCCAAAAGGAAAATGATCAACTCCCAGTTTTCTGCTAATCCATTAAGATAATAGGGGATAAAATACAGGATAGTAGCCACAATAGCAGCCAAAATAGGAAAGCCCACGCCTGGAGTCTGTAGTTCGAAATAGATTCCCCCGATGATAATCAGAATTAAAACTCCCGAGATGGCGGGATTGAGAAAAAAGGAAATAATCTGCTCAGTTTCTGAAACTTCATAAGCGACAAGCTCGGCGTCTTGAAGATTTTGAGTTTCTAGGATGTCATCGATAGAGCGAAATTCCCCTTCACAAAAACCAAAGTTGATTGCCTCCGAAACAGAAAGTGTGACTACGGATCCTGCTGCTGTAATGCCTTCGATTTCGATATTTTCATCCACCATGGCTTCGGCGATTTTTGGATCTCGTCCTTTTGCTTCTGCAGTACTTCGCATCATGGAGCGCATGTAGGATTGATATTTATCCGGGGCTGCTGCTCCATCAGCTCCATTGACTACGGTAGCGGCACCGATACTGGATCCGGGAGCCATGTAAATGCTGTCACTGGCAATAGAAATCAAGGCTCCTGCCGAAGCTGCATCTTTATTGATAAAGGTGTAAATGGGGATTTCCGATTCCAAGAGCATAGTTCGGATATCATCGGCATCGTTGACCGCTCCGCCGTAAGTATCCATTTCGATGATGATCAGGTCGGCTTCAGTTTCTTTGGCGTCCTCAAAAGCGAGTTTTACCCGCCGATTCATGGCAGGATCGATGTCCCGATCGATTTTAAAAGTAAATACCTTTTTGATTTCCCGGATTTCTTGTCCAAGTAAATCGTTGCTAATCAAAGAAAAAAGAACAAGAAGACTGAGGCAATACTTAAGCATAGTTTTAAACTTTGTCAAAAGATAACAACGAAATTGCTGGAATGATTGATTTTTGTGTAGAAAAGGAATGAAAAGCCATGTGTCAAATGGGATTTTCTCAAATTGTCCAAAATCATTTTCTTTAGCATAATTCTTGTTACAAAGTTAAATTAAGCAGATTTAATAGCATTTACGCCCTTATTACTATGAGTTTAAAAGAATCCCTTTCCTTTCTAGTTGTCTTGTTCATGATTTCAACGACAGGTTTTGCTACTGAAAATAATCATGCTGCCCTTGATTCAGTGGGGGTAGAGCGAGTAGGGGACAAAACGTATATCTTGCATCAAGTCGAAGCCAAAGAGACACTTTTCGCAATTTCCAGAAGATACCAGACCCCAGTGGGAGAAATCGTGGAAGCCAATGAATCGCTCAAAGCTGGACTTAAAATTGGACAGCAGATTCGAGTACCTTTTATTTCCAAAGCAGAAATCCCAACCGGTTCCAATCTCCATAAGGTAAATGCGGGAGAGACCCTTTTTGCCATTTCCAAAAAATACAATGTATCTGTTGGTGAAATAATGGAGTGGAATCAGCTCAAAGGAAATGACCTGAGCGTTGGACAGGCTTTGATTATCAAGCAAACTGAACCTGCTCCAAATACTGCCATTGCGGAAGCAAAACCGACTCCTGCAAAAGAAAAGTTTAAGGAAGTGGAAGAATCGCTATCTGAACAAAAGCCAATAAGGGAACCTCGAAAGAATGCGGTAGTCGAAAAACCAAAGGCTGAACCTAAAAAAGCTGAATCCGAAAAGGCTGAGACCGAAAAGCCGGAGGCCAAGAAAAATAATTCAAGAAATCCTGAGTCAAAATCAGAAAATCAGAATCCTGCCAAATCTTTAGAAAATAAGAAACCAATCGTGCCGGGAGAGTGGATTTCCCATGAGGTGCAAGCTGGAGAAACCTTGTTTTCACTTGCCAGTCGATATAATGCGAAAGTGGAGGAACTCATCAATTGGAACGCATTAAGCTCCAACAATCTCCGAACCGGTCAAGTAATCAAGGTGGGAAGAGCTGAATCTGGCCCCTCTGAAGTGCCCTTAGTCGGAGAGGCAAAAGTGGTCAGCAATCCTGAAGAGATGAATGAAGTCCCGGATGGAGCCACTAGCGGTGGATTTAAAAATATCCGCGAAACCGGTCAAGCGGAATTAATCGAAGGAACAGGCGGACATAAGAAATATTTGGTGCTGCATCGAACCGCTCCTGTGGGGACGATTATCCGTGTGAAAAACGAAGAAAACGACGTGACAATTTTTGCTCGAGTGGTTGGTGTTTTGCCAGAAACCGGTGATAATTCCAAATTAGTCATTAAGCTTTCACAGGCGGCTTTTGATCAACTCAAAGCTGTGAACGGACGATTCCCAGTCGAGGTAATGTATTGATTTAGAATAGAATCATATTGAAAAAGCTGCTTTTTTAAAGGCAGCTTTTTCTATTTTTAAGCAAAATTAGGTAGATCGAAAACTAAAATCTGCTAAAACTTTCTCTTTCACTTTCGGTTTTCAAATTATGGATCCACGCATTTCTTTTCGTTTTTTATTCATTTTCCTATTCCTCTTCATAGCTGTTGACTCCTTTGGGCAGGAGATTTCCGGGCTTGAAAATTTCAATCAGACCAGATTGGAATACAATAAAAAAGGGATGCTGATTTTGGGGTCTTGGGCAGTGGGAAATATGATTTGGGGAGGATTGGCTGCCCGTCAGCAAAGTGGCGAGTTGAAGGCTTTCCATCAAATGAATCTCTATTGGAATTCGGTTAATTTGGTGATCGCAGGTTTGGGATATTGGCAGGCTACAAAGGAAAGTCCGGGAACAGATTTTTGGCAAACGATGGAAGCTCAACAGGGAATAGAGAAAATCCTGTTAGTCAATGCCGCCTTGGATGTGGCCTACATGGCTGGAGGGTTTTACCTAAAAGAGAGAGGACTTCGAAAATCTAATGAGAGGCTGATTGGTTTTGGAAAATCTGTAATTCTACAAGGTGCTTTTTTATTGGTTTTTGACGGAATTATGTACGGTTTTCACCATGCACATTCCCGGGAGCTACCCGGATTTTTGGAGCAAGTCAGCTTAGGGCCGACTGGATTTTCTTTGAGAATTCCGCTGAATTGATTCCATTTTTTTCTCTTGATCGGTGGATTTGTTATTGCAATGCCTTCGGGGTAACTTTGCATCGGAGTATAGCACCATGAATAAAGTACAATTGTTTTTTCACCATTTGTTCCGGTTTATCTGGAATGCCATTTTTGTGATTTCCTATCCCATCCTAGCCAGTTTCGGAATTATATTTATCGGTCTGACTTGGTTCTTTTCCCAATTATCTCAGCTGTTGACTCGATTGCGACCTGAAGGGAAAAAGGAGGAGTTTAAGGATCAGGAATGGCAAGTCTTGCCCTATTCGGATGGTTTTTTTGAAGCGAAGCCGGTCAAGCAGATCATGTTTGGTCCATCGGGATTTAAACTCAGAAGGACAGATGGGGTTCCCTCGGTGCTTTCGGATTATGTGTTTGGCAATAAAGTCCGGGTGATAGATGAAGGGATAATTCTGGAAAAGTGGAATAGTTTGGACGCTAAGGATCTTCCTGATTTTAATATTTGCCTTTACAATCCGGATGAAGACAGCTTAAAATCCCTGACCAATATTAAATGTTTTGATTGGCATATTGCCGATCGGGTAGAAAACGAACTGCTGTTTAAGTGGTTTGATGGGACTCAAGGCGGAGAAGTAAAAGTTACGATCGGATGATTCAGGATTTAAAAGGATTCCTGGATGAAAAAGTGGATCAATACAATCGCCCCGGTTTTATTCTTCTCGATCCGATATCGATTCCGCATCGCTATTCCAAAAAGCAGGATATCGAAATAGCCGCATTTTTCGCAGCGATTTTGGCTTGGGGCCAGCGAAAAACTATCATCAATAAATGTTTGGAGCTTTTTAAATTGATGGATGACGCTCCCCATGATTTTTTGATCAATCATCAGGAAGGGGATTTGATCCCATTTTTGACCTTTAAGCATCGGACCTTTAATGACATCGACACGCTTTACTTTATTCATTTTCTCAGTTGGTTTTACAAAAACAACACATCCCTAGAAGCTGCATTCTTGAAAAGTGGAAATGCCGACATGGAACAGATTCTTTCCAGCTTTCATGACTTCTTTTTTTCCTTGCCAGATGCTCCTCAGCGGACAAGAAAGCATATTGCAACCCCAAAGAGAAAAGCAGCCTGCAAGCGAATCAACATGTTTCTCAGATGGATGGTCAGAGACGACAATAAGGGAGTTGATTTTGGACTTTGGCAAACACTGAAGCCTTCTCAGCTTATCTGCCCATGTGATCTGCACGTAGATCGGGTTGGACGAAAACTGGGTTTGATCCGTCGCAAGCAAACTGATTGGTTGACCGCGATAGAATTGACCGAAGAATTGCGAAAATTCGATCCTATTGATCCTGTAAAGTACGATTTTGCACTTTTTGGACTCGGGATAGAGGAGAAATTTTAATGGAATTTTTTGACTTCAGGAGCAGCTGCTGATGTAGAAAACTCAGTACTCAGGCGTTCTGCATATTGATCCAATAGATGCCGAACCCGCTTCCGGTCTTTGGACTGGACAATTAATCCAGCATGATATGCTAAAGGAACTCTGAAAAATATCTCCGGATCATCAAAACTTCTTAAATCAGGGTTTTGAGTATGGGAAAGCGTAAGTACGATCCCTCCATAATTTTTGCTTGATTTTGGAGCCTTGTATTCGGTTCCTTTTGCGATTGCATCCTCGATTTTGGCCCATTCAGCCCAAAGATTGACTCCTGTAGCTGCTTCGACCATTTCAGCAAGATGTGCCCCTCCGACACGGGAAGAAGTTTCTAAAAAATAAATTTCACCATCTTCTCGGCATTTGATGAATTCGGTATGTGTGGCGCCGGATTTCATTCCAAATGCTTTCATGATGTCATTGTTCATTTTTTTTATCGCTTTCTCATCCTCTGATCCATACGCTACGGTCGCTGAGCGAAAAATTCCCCCGCCCTGAGAAATCTCCATGGGAGTAGTGAGGTATTGGGATACGGAAAGGAAGATGTTTTTGCCGCCAAGAATCAATCCATCGGCGTGGTAAACGTCACCCGGTTTGAACTGCTCTACTAAGTAATAAAGTCTGTTTTCTCCTAAAGAATGAATATTTTCCCAAAGTTCCTCCTTGGTGTGTACTTTGATAATTCCATGTGCGGAAGCTTCGGATCGGGGTTTTAAAACCCAAGGAGCCGAGATATGATCGGCAAACTGATTGATATCCTCATCATTGAAGAGCGGAGAGAAAGCCGGAACTTTCAAACCGGCATCTTGTGCTTTGATGCGCATGGCAAGTTTGTCCCGGAAATACCGACCGGTGGATTGTCCCATTCCTGCAATTCGTAGATTTTCGCGGAGAAAAGTGGCTTTTTCTACATCATAATCGTCCAAGGCAATGATGGAATCAATTTTATGCTCTTTCATCAATCCTCCTACACCCTGAAGTAAAATATTCAGGTCCCAGTCCAAATCCTGTCCAGGCATGAAAAAGAGTTCATCGATGGATTCAAAAGCCCAAGGACTTTCTTTGAGCTTTTCTGAAGTCACCAAAAAAACCCGATTTCCTTGCTTTTTCAATGCCTGGAGAAAAGCATTTCCCTTAAAATAATTAGAAATACAGAGAAAAGTTTTGGAAGATTCGCTCATGATCAAAGTTGATTTTCGATGAATTTAAGCAATAAATGAACACCGTAAGCAGTTCCTGATTTGCTTTTTGAAAATTCCCCGTCTCCAAAAGCTACCCCTGCAATATCGAGATGAGCCCAGGAAGGATGTTCATGAATAAATGCCTGGAGAAATTTGGCAGCGGTAATAGCACCAGCAATGGGTTTTCCATGGAAATTACGGATATCGGCAATCTCACTGTCCATTTCTTTGCCATAGACATCCCAAATTGGAAGGGGCCAGGCTTTTTCATCGATCAGCATCCCCAGTTTTTGGATTTCTTGGGAAAGCTGTTCATCATTGGAAAATAAGGCGGCTGACTCATAACCAAAGGTCCCTACGGCACTACCTGTTAGGGTAGCAAAATCGAGCAGTGTATCCACTTGATAATTCTTCACTAAATAAGAAAGTCCATCCGCTAAAATCAACCTTCCTTCTGCGTCAGTATCGACTATTTCTATGCTGAGTCCAGCGTGACTACCGATGACTTCTGAGGGCAAGTAGGCATTTTTGTCAATGGCGTTTTCGACTGAGGGAACGATAGTCGTCAAATTGATCGGCAGTCCAAGCTCACCGATCAGCTGGGTAGCAGCCAAAACCGTGGCAGCTCCTCCCATATCGGATTTCATGTAATGCATGCCTTGGGTTTTGACATTGAGTCCACCGGTATCGAAAGTCACTCCTTTACCCACTAATCCGATATGCTTTTTTGCTTGGGGATGACGATATTCTATGACAATGAATTTTGGCGGCTTGGCGGAACCCCGACTTACGGCTAAAAATGCTTCCAAACCCAGCTCTTTAGCCATTTTTTGATCGTAAATCGTCACGTTTACTTGGGGAATTCGGGCTAAGCTTGCTGCCCAATCGGCCAGAAATTCTGGAGTGACTTTATTAGGCGGAAGATCGACCAGTGAAAACGCTTCGATTTTTGCCTTTCCGATTTTCTGAGCCCGATCCAGTGAATTTTCTAAATTCTTGGCTGTTGACAATACAGCGATTTCTAGATTCTCGAAGTTCTTTTTCCGTTCTTTTTTATAAAAATCCAACTGGTAATTCCCCAGCATCAATCCGGTGACGGCAGCTTCTACGACAGCAGAATCAAAAGTCTTATAAAAATCCAGATGAATGGAATTTTCGACCAATTCATGGTTTTTGGCAATTACTCTGCGAAAACTCGTTTCGATGGTCTTGTATTCTGGATCAGTTCCCAAGCCTAGTAGTAGCAGGAGTTTTCCCTCCCGTTCGAATACAAGGGTACTATCTTTTTTTGCGGAAAAGACCCGCGAACTGATCGAGAAATCAGATAGTTTTTCGGCGAGGATTTCATTTCTAAGGTTTTCTGTCACCGGAATGACCGTTAACATACCTTTATTTATCTTCGATTCTTTGGTGCTAAAATTCATAGATTTTTATTCAGGTTTATCACTAAAAAACAGCCATTCGATGGCTTTTGGAAACTCATCACTCCAATAGACTTCATTATGTTTTCCTTGCTCATTTATAGAAAGTCGGATTTTCATTATTCCCTGCAAGCTTTCGCGTTTGAGGAGTCGGTTTCTTAATTTGCTGACATGCTTGACCATGGTTTCGCTTTCATCTCCACCGGCATAGAGATAAAGGCGGGTTTCTTGGGGCTCGAAGAAATCCAAAAAGCTCAGTTTGATTTTCGGAATTACCCAAAGTGAAGGAGAAAATACCATCAGTTTGCCAAATACTTCTGGATAAATCAAACCCGAAAAAATACTGACCAATCCTCCCATAGAGCTTCCACCGATTCCGGTAAATTCCCGCTCGGGTTTGGTTCTGAAAGTTTGATCGACAAAAGGTTTAAGCGTATCGGTAATGAAGCGGATGTATTTTTTGCCATGACCGACGCCCAAAATCGTCCGGCCAAAATTGTATTCTTGGATCCGTTCGGATTCGGCATGCTCGATGGCAATAATGATGATTTTGCCGATTCCGTAGTCAGACATGACGGCTAATTTTTTGTCTATTTGCCAGTTGAAGGCTGATTTCTCATTGAAAAGATTTTGGGCATCATGGAGATATAAAACCGGATAGTTTTGATCCGATGTTTCATAATCATGCGGAAGTAGTGCCCAGATCTTGCGGGTTTTGTTGAGTTGGGGAATTTCAAATTCCTCCGAGATTAAATGGATTTTTGGGAGCTGACTGGGGCGATAGGGGAGCCAGTTTTTTCGCCATTTGGCTACTTTTTCGATTCGGGTAATTTGGTCATCTTTCCAGTGTCGATTGGGGGTTTTGTTGCCATAGCGGTCGATTTCCACTTCGGACCAGTCTCCTTTGGTGAATTTGTAAATGAGCTCACCTTGGAATTTTTCATCAGAGGGGAAAGTAAACTCGTATTTGCCTTCAGCGATTTTATTCATCTGAAAACGGCTGTCCTGTGTGGCCCAATCGTTGAAATTGCCTGAAATATAGACTGGTCGATGATCATCCTGCGGGGTTTGAAGGATGATTTTTCGAGAAGTTTGGGATTTAATAGGAGATTCTTGGAGTTTCATAATCGATGTCCGTGGTTTGTACAAACCAGGAATTACAAAAATAGCCTTTTGCCAATCAAGAATGAAACCTATACTTTTTCGAATGGTCTGAAACGGATTTCTTCAGGATAGGGAAAGGCATGAATCAACTCTCCCTGCTGGATTTTTTGTTGGATTTTTGACCAATGCTTTGGATCAAACAAATCCTGATGGTAAGTGATAAAGTGGTCTTTGAGATCTGCTCGGCCGATCATCCAGCGTTTGAAGTCCTCAGGAAATACATCGTTTTTGGCGATTTCGTACCATGGTTCGGAAGCGTAAATTTGCTCGTAGTTTTCAGGCTTGGGTTTGATCCGAAAATTCATATCCGTCAAAAATTCGATCTCATCGTAATCGTAGAAAATCACTCTTTTCTGTCGGGTCAGACCAAAATTCTTGGTCATCATGTCTCCAGGGAAAATATTGGCTTGGGCAAGCTGTAAAATGGATCGACCGTAGTCCTCCACTACAAATTTGCCCTCCTCAGTACTACAATTTTCCAAATAGATATTAAGAGGTTCCATTTTCCGCTCGGTGTAGAGGTGCTTGATGATCAATTCATCTCCTTGAATTTGAAGAAGGGAATTGACGGTGTTTCTAAGCTCTTTAATCAGTTCTGGGTGAACTCTATCGATCGGGATCCGGAAATACTCAAATTCATGCGTATCGGCCATTCGCCCGACCCGATCATGAAGCGATACCAGTTTGTACTTGTCTCTCACCTCTTGTCGAGTCATACTTTTTGGAGGCTCAAAGTGGTCTTTGATTAATTTAAAGACCACATTTAGAGAAGGCAAGGTAAATACGGTCATTACCATGCCTTTGATTCCCGGTGCTATGACAAATTGATCGGTGCTTTGCTGCAAATGGAGCAGGAAATCGCGGTAAAAAAGAGTCTTGCCGTGCTTGTTGAATCCAATGGCGTTGTAGAGTTCATGCGTTTTTTTGTGTGGGATAACCGAACTCAGAAAGCCCACGATTTGCGAAGGAACTTTGGCCTCGACCATAAAATAGGATCGGGTAAAACTGAAAAGTGTACTCATCATATTCGGATCGAATATCAAAGTATCCACAAAAATCCCTTTGGGACCATGAAGAATAGGAATGATAAAGGGCATCCATTTATTTCCGATGTAGGTTCTTCCGATGAGATAGGCAGCTTTGTTTCTATAAAAGACTGACTTCAAAAGCTCAGTGGTTGTCTCTGGTCCAGGTTGATATCGGGTGAGAATTACCTCTTTGACACTGTTTATCAAGAATTCGACATCGGCTTCTCTATCCATAAATGGCGCTCCAAATTCATAGTCATCCAAGATAGATCGAATGATTTTTTCTAAGCCTAGAAAACCAGGATAGGAATTAACCAGATGACTGTTTTCGTAAATGGTGCATTCGCTGTATCCCTCCATCAAATACATCAGCTCTGGATCTGCAGACATCCCTGGAAAGGCTTTTCGGATGATGGAATTAAAAAATGTCTCGGCTAGTTCGATATCATTCCGATCTGATATGAGCTTTTGGTATTCATTTCGGATTTTGAGCCAGATCATTCGATTTGCGGCATCGGAACCTAGCATTTCTGAAAATTCCCTCACCAATTGGAAAAGAAGGTCTTTGTACAATCGCAATCGCTGACGATGGTTGAGCTGCATGGATACCCAATCCCTGCCTTTAAAATAAACCGGAGCAAGTCGAGTCAGGGTGTCAAACGTATGGATATAGCTTAAAAATCCGTTGTAGATTTTTTCTGCTAAGGGAATGGCTCGATGTGGCATGAGGTAAATTTAGGGGATTGCAGTAGGCTTGACCAAAGTGGTTAAAGATATTTTGTGAAAATGCGGGAATTTTATGCAGACGATTGCATAAAATTTCCGTCAATTGGAAAGAAAAAATCTGAAATTTTTTTTCGAAAACCTTGAAGTTAAATAAGCTTGATTTTGAACGATTTACAGCAAAAATCTATCGGAAAATAAAATTTTGAAAATCTTTCGCAATCGATTGTTTGGAGTATATAAAAACATTTTCTACTTTTCGAAGGTATTCATGAATTGAATATCTACAATAGGTTTAATAGGTTTGAGAGCAGGAAAAGGTCGGATTCATAGTCCGGCCTTTTTTGATTTTTGGGATGAAATTTTCCGATTCGATTAAATCCTTGGTTTAGATGCTGGATTTTTTGGGAATTTGATGAAGATTCTGGATTTGTATGAATAAAATCCATAGTCGAACGGCATTTTTTAGAGCTCGGAATTAATTTTGCTTTAACCTAATCATGAATGAAATTCCAGACATCAAGACCAAACCAAAGGTCAAAATTGACGAACAACTTCTTCGAAAATCGAAAGTCCAGATCGAAACTGAAAAGCAAGTCGTAGTTCATATCCGACTTCAAGTCGATGAACTTCCCAGTTTAATTCGAATTTGGCCCAATACTTTTTTGATTTGTGGCAATACAAATTCAAAATCCAAGCTACTGAACGCAGACCGGATTAGTTTCGCTCCGATGTGGACTCAAATTGACAAAAAAACTTACCGCTTTACCCTGATTTTCGAAGGCCTTCCCAAGGACTGTACATTTTTTGATTTGGTCGAGGAACTCGACACCCTCGATCGATTTGAATATTATGGGATTGCACGAAACCAAAGTGATATTTACCATCTTGATCTTATCCCATGAGGAAAATTTTTTTAGGCTTTTGTCTAGGTATTGCCTCAAATCTTGATCGAACTTCAAGTCCAAGCCCTTGTTTTTTGTGTTGAATGTCCTAGTTTGGTCTTTCTTTTCCCACCATCATGAAAAATAAGCAGCTTCTTTCCTTTTTTATTTTGGCTTGGTTCGGCCTTTTTTCCTGCACTGGCAATTCCTCTGATGAAGAGCAGCAATCTACGGATGAGGTGTCAGATGAAGGTACTGATTTCATTAATCGACTTGATGTGGCTTTGGCTGAAAAAGAAAAATGGACAACTCATTGGTCGGAATATTTGGGAGGTTTTTCGGCTATTGATTTTGAATTGGCCAGTGAAGATTCTCTCGACCAATATGAAATGCCCGAGAAAAACCCTATCGGTGATGACGATCCATTGGCCCCCTATCAGATTCCTCATCCCGGAGGAAACGGCGTGGTGGATATTTATTCCTATAAAATAGAAACCCAGGATGATGAAGGAAACCCTTACCTCAATCCCGACTCGGAGGTGGTTTGGTACAAAGCCGATGGCATGAAAAAGCGTCTTCTATTTATAGGACCTTCTGGGCTTTTTGAGGAAGCGATGTGGTTAAATGAGAATGAGCTGTTGATCATGGGTTTTTTTCAGGAAGAAGCCGGCGCCCGCCCTATGATTTGGTTATTGGATATGGAAACTTTGCGGATGCGGCAGTACAGTTTGGATGAGGCTTCCGATTCCTATCCGGTCAATTCCTATTTGGATTTAAAGATCAAACCGCTTTCCCTGGATTGATATGCGTTTTGAAGAGGCTTTACAGCGGATCAAGGACGGGATAGAAAAGCCCCTTCCCGGGAAAGAGGCACATTTGAAAATGTCACCCCTGCCTGTGGATGCTAAGAGATTTGATCCCAAAATCCCCCTGTCTCATCGAAGAAGCGCCGTTTTAATTATGCTTTATCCCCAAGGGAAAGATGCGTTTTTCCCTTTGATTAAACGGCCTGTTTATCGAGGGGCGCATAGCGGTCAGATTGCTTTGCCTGGAGGCAAAATGGAAGCCACCGATTCTGACATCGTCTTTACCGCTCTGCGGGAAGCAGAAGAGGAAGTAGCAATCAATCCCAATAAGGTAACTGTCCTTGGAAAACTTAGCAATCTCTATATACCGACCAGCAATTTTCTGGTAACTCCAATTCTTGGATTCTCAGAAGAAATACCTGATTTCATTCCAGAAGTGCGAGAAGTGCAGCGAATACTTCCTACCGCTTTGAAATCGCTCTTTGAAGAGCCGGTCAGGCAGCGTACTCAACTCAGGATCAGTCCAAGTCTGGAACTGGATACTCCCTTTTTTGAAATTGATCAGGAAATGGTTTGGGGAGCCACGGCAATGATTTTATCCGAATTTTTAGAATTGCTTCAAGGTAAAGAAGAATAGTCATTTGATCTTTTTTTGGTATTGTTGCAAAGCGAAAAAAAATGAACCTCATGGAAGAAGCCACCCCTTTGTTTACCAATGACGCAGTAGTTTTTGGAATTTTGATCGGTATTGTTGCTTTGGTTTTTGCTACGGCAGAAAGTAAAAGCAGTTTTTTTCAAAAATTTTATCGTGTTGTTCCCACCGTTCTGCTTTGTTATTTTATTCCAGCCGTTTTTAATTCTTTTGGGATAATATCAGGGGAGCAGTCTAATTTGTATTTTGTGTCGAGTAGATATTTATTACCGGCCTCCTTGGTCCTGTTTACAATCAGTATCGACTTCAAAGGGATTTTAAAATTAGGTCCAAAGGCCTTAACCATGTTTTTGGCTGGCACTGTAGGAATCATTCTCGGTGGGCCATTGGCATTATTCACGGTTAGTTTTTTTCAGCCGGAATTATTGGGAGGAAATGGTCCTGAGGAGATTTGGCGGGGATTGGCGACTATAGCAGGTTCCTGGATTGGAGGCGGAGCTAACCAAACCGCCATGTTGGAGGTTTTCGGGGCAAGTCCCTCACTATTTGCTCAGATGATCGCAGTCGATGTGTTGGTGGCCAATTTATGGATGGCTTTTCTCTTGTACTGGGCGGGCAATCCGGAAAAAATCGATAAGTTTTTTAAAGCAGACAATACCGCCATCTATGAGTTGAGGGATAAAATTGAGGGATTTAGGGCCGGAATTATGAAAATCCCGACACTTGCCGATACCATGAAAATCATGGGAATAGCCTTTGGAGTGACAGCAATATCACATTTGATTGCGGATATTTTGGCCCCTTATATCGGTGAGAATTTCCCGAATCTGGACCAATATTCGTTAAACTCAACTTTCTTTTGGATCGTGGTAATTGCAACTACCTTGGGTTTAGTACTGTCTTTTACCAAAGCACGAAATCTCGAGGGAGCAGGAGCTTCTCGATTTGGTTCGGTGTTTTTGTATGTGTTAGTGGCTACGATTGGGATGCAGATGGATTTGGGAGCGGTATTGGATAATCCCATTTTATTTGTAATCGGGATTGTTTGGATTCTGTTTCATATCATCATCATGCTTGTAGTGGCATGGATTATCAAGGCGCCATTTTTCTACGTTGCCGTAGGGTCTCAGGCCAATATCGGTGGAGCAGCGTCGGCTCCGATTGTAGCCTCAGCTTTTGATGCTTCTTTGGCTCCGGTGGGAGTGCTTTTGGCAGTTTTAGGTTATGCTTTGGGAACTTATGGTGCCTATTTGAGTGCTGTAATGATGCAATGGATTTCTGGCTTGTAGCTGGACTTGGGATTATAGACTGAAATATGAAACATAAGCGGCAATTGGTTTTTCTTTGTGGTGGTTCCGATTGCAAGGGGGCTGGATCGAAGACTATTAAAAAAGAGTTGAAAAGCGAATTGAAATCAGGTGTTCTGAAAGGACATTGTAAGTTGATAGAAACCAAATGTCTCGATATGTGCAAGTCTGCGCCGGTGGGGATTGTCGGGAATCATTTTTGTAAAAAGGCCTCTGCTGACCATATCGTCAAAGAAATAAAAAAAGCCCTGGATTTGCAGGGCTAAAAACTTAGATTTGGGTGACTTTGACTGCTGTGCCACTGGCGGTGACCATCAGCATTCCGTCGCGAATCGTTTCGTAATCCAGGTCTATGCCCACAATGGCATTGGCACCAAATCCTCGGGCTTGCATTTCCATTTCGGCCATGGCGGTAGCTTTGGCTTCTCGCAGAACCCGCTCATAGGCAGAGGATCGGCCGCCTACAATGTCAGTGATACTCGCAAAAAAATCCTTGAATACATTGGCTCCGATGATGGTTTCTCCGGATACGATTCCCAGATAAGCTTCGATTTTGTGTCCTTCAAGGCTGTTAGTGGTCGTGATGATCATGTTGTTTTGTTTAAAGTTTCGATTAAGTTTTTAGCACGGATTTTAATCGGTAAAAGTTTCAGAAGGGAGACATTTCGTTTGGTTAAGGCCCAAAAATCTAAAATGACCACATCATTACTCTACGACCAATGAAGCCAACATTACCTAAATTTTTATAAAAAAAAGCTGAGGGAATGATCGAAAACACCTGATAATTTCGAATAAATTTATATTTTTCGACATGAGTCAACTTCAACATTTTGATATTTCAGATTTTTTGAATGAGATCAAGGAGCCCTTATTTTTAATGGATTCCGAAGAAATTATTTTTTGGAATTCCTACGCAAAAGAACAGTTTGAGGGGCTTCCGGATAGCTGGAAAACTTGGTTTGAAAATGAGGATTTTATTCAGTTGATCAATGAATTTTTTCAATCAGGAGTGGTTCCAAATAGGAATTTCTACAAAACATTAAGCCATCAAAATGGAGAGAAAATCAGGTTTGAATGGAGTTTCACCAATTTGCCCTCCAGCTATACTTCGAGGTTTCTCATCGTAAAAGGAAGCCGGGTTAAATATTATGGTTCCAGTCCTTTTCGGCATCATCTGACCAGGGAGTCAAATCAAGAAAAAGAGGAATTGAATTATATTCAGAGTATTCTCAACAACAGTCATGATCTGATTGCGATTTTGGATGAGCAGGGGAATTACAAATTCATTTCCGAATCAGTGGGACAAAAACTAGGGTTTCCCGTAGAGTCGATTTTGGGAAAAAACTTCCGGGATTTAGAAAAAGAAGGCATTATCGAATTGGTCAAAGGATCCTTTGCTGAGGTATTAAATTCAGAACCAGATCAAGAAGTGCCGATTGATTTTTGGATCAAAAGAAGTAATGGCCTTCAGGTTTATCTGGAAAGCTACGGCAAAAATCTACTTGACCATCCAGAGATTCGTGGGATATTATTTAGTAGTCGGGATATTACTGATTTTGTGGAGACGGGAAAGTCCTTACAAAAACGATATGAGATCGAAAACTTGATCAATCAGGTTTCTTCTCGGCTGATCAATGGGCAGTTGACAGAAATAGAACGCGATTTTCAGGATGCGCTGAAGCTATTTGGTGATTTTTTAAAAGCGACTCAAGCCTTTGTATTGATTTTTAACCGTGATACCGATTTATTAGAAATTTTAAATTCTTGGAGCCAATCGGATCAAAAAAATACATTGAAGGATTTTATTCCCGAATTGGTAAATTCCAGAAAAAATCGGCTTGAGGCAGGGATTGTGAAGTTGATCGAACCTGAAACCGATCGGGATAAGTTCTATCATCTTTTCATCCCGATGAACTCCGCCTCAAGAATGCACGGGGTGATCTATTTTGAAATTGAAACTTCCAATTTACAATTTGCAGAAAAGGAACTACAGATCTTCAGACAGCTGGGGGATATCTTAGCAGGGGCGTATTTAGGTAGATTGATGACCAGAAGACTGGAGCGGAACGAAAATCTACTGACTACTACCGAAAGGCTTTCCAAATCCGGTTCTTGGAGGTTTAATACCAGCAAAAATCTTTTTTATGTTTCTGGAGGATTGGCTAGACTTTTCGAACTGGGAGATCGACCGCTTACGGCAGAGTATTCTTCCTTGATTTATAAAATTGAAAAACCCGACCGGGCTCGCTTTGTCAAGCATCTGAAACAGGTGATCAAAACCAAAGGACAGGTTTCGGGAGAGTTTATGATCCGGACTGCAGATCAAAAAATCAAATTTCTGAGTTATGAAATCGAAGTGAAGGAGGATTTCTTTAGATCCGGTTTGGAGGTTAATGGATTCTGCACGGATATTTCGCACAAGCGGGCGGCAGATGAGCATTTGCGCTTGCAGTCACAGATTTTGGCCCAGGTGGATGACCCGATTATGGTTACGGATTTAAACCTGAAGGTGATTTATTTAAATGAAGCAGCGTCACAGTTTTTTAAGACCAAATCTTCTAACCCCATCAATAAATCGATTGATGATATTTTGAACATTCAATGGGGAAAAACCTCCTCATTGTCGGTTATTGCCGAGCGGCTTGAAGTTGGCGATTCCTGGAGGGAAGAAGTGGTTTTAACTACAGATCGGGTGGATGGACTTCCTTATGAATTATCCATTCAGGGGATTCATGCCGAGGCAAAAGAAAAAATCGGATATTCCTTTTTGTTTAGGAGTTTGGTAGAGCGATACCAAAGCCAAGAAATAGCGATGAGAGCCAGAAAAATCGTCGAGAATAGTCCTGCGATACTTTTTAGAGTGGACCCTAATGACGAATACCGAATTCATTATATCTCAGAAAATATCAACCGGTTTGGGTATAGCTCCAAGGAGCTGATGGACCAAGGAATACAGTTTATGGAGCTGGTTCACCCCGAAGATGTGATTAAAATAAATGCACAAAAAGAAAAATTGAGAGGCCAGTCAGGAGTTCCCTCGTTTTCAGGTCAATATCGGATCAAACATAAGGCAGGGCATTTTGTCTGGGTCGAGGACAAAACCACAGATGTACGAAACAAAAGTGGGGAGATCATCATGCACGAGGGGCTCTTTCAGGATATTTCGGAGCGAAAAAGCTTTGAAGTATTCAAAGCCGAAAAAGAAAAACAATACCGGGTTTTGGCTTCCAATATTCCCGGAACAAACATTTTTTTACTGGATGCCAATCGACGATATATTTTAGCCGAGGGGACCAATTTTGACTACTGGGAGTTAAAGCCGGAAGACTTTGAGGGAAGGCATCTTTCTGAAATTGTCTTGACGGATCCAAAGCAGATCGAAGAATTATTGGACCGGGTGTATTTTGACCAAGAAATCGTCGAATCCGAATTCAAGCTTAAAGACCGATGGTACTATCGGTTGATGAGGCCTATTATGGAGGATGGAAAAGTAGCCTATGCATTGACCATTATTCGGGATATCACCTCCGAATATGAGGCAAAGGCCAACCTTAAACGATCGGAGGAAAAATACCGCACCTTGGTAGAGGAATCCACTGAGATTATTTTCTCCTTATCGGAAACCTTTATTTTGGATTATGTTTCGCCTAATGTGAGCCAATTTTTGGGCTATGAGACTGCAGAGGTGTTGGGAAAAAGCATCTTTGAGTATTTGAATCCTGAAGATTTGGATTTGTTTCAATCCATGCTGAGTGAATCCCGGGATTTTTTGGCAGAAAATCAATTTTTGGAATTTAGACTGCGCCACAAAGACGGGACTTATCGCATCTTTAATTCAAACGGTAAGATGATCTTGGACAAAAGCTCTGATACCCGATACTATACCGGGATTGCCCGGGATATTTCAAAACTGAAGGAAGCTCAGCGCGAACTACTTTTGGCAAAGGAAATGGCAGAAATGGCTTCTCAGGCAAAATCTCAGTTCCTATCCATCATGAGTCACGAAATCCGAACTCCAATGAATGCAGTAATCGGTTTAGCCCATTTTTTAATGGAAGAAGATCCCCGACCTGATCAACTCGAAAACTTAAAAACACTTCAGTTTTCTGCAGAGAATCTCATGGCTTTGATTAATGATATTTTGGATTTTAACAAAATCGAATCCGGAAAAGTGGAACTCGAATCCATTCCCTTTGATTTGAAAAATCTGATCCAGCGCATCATTCATTCCCACAGTTTTCAGGCACATGAAAAACCCATAGAAATCCTCACCGAGTTTGACGAAGCCATTCCTGAACTAGTCATCGGCGACTCCATCCGAATCGGCCAAGTGGTAAATAATCTCGTTTCAAATGCAATAAAATTTACAGAGCGAGGTCAGGTAAAAGTTTGTCTTAAAGTTGCAAATAAAGAATCGGAAAAAATAAGAATCCTGTTTCGATTTGAAGACACGGGCATAGGAATACCGGAAGATAAGGTCGGCGGAATATTCGAAGCGTTTACACAGGCAAGCTCCTCCACGACGCGAAAATTTGGGGGTACAGGACTTGGTTTGGCGATCGTCAAGCGGCTGATCAATTTACATGGAGGGGAAATTGATTATCAATCAAATCCTCAGGGAGGAAGTATCTTTGAGTTTGAGATCGAATTCAGTTTTCCGAATGAGACGATAAAAAGGACTGCGCAAGAAAAGGAATCTCTGCCCAAATCACTTCAGCAAGCCTCTATTTTGGTGGCTGAGGACAATACAGTCAATCAGATTTTAATTCGGAAATTCCTTAAAAAATGGAATGCCGGCAATTTGGTTTTTGCTGCGGATGGTCAAGAAGCGATGGAAATGTTTGAAAAAGGTGATTTTGACTTGATTTTAGTCGATCTCCAAATGCCTATCATGGATGGATTTACGGCAGCTAGAAAAATGCGAAATCACGCTGATCCTAAGAAGTCAAGACTTCCTATTTTGGCTTTGACGGCGAGTTCATTTCATGAGGTAAAGGATGCCTTAGAGGAAATCGGGTTTGACGATTACATTCCCAAGCCTTTTTCTCCAGAAGTCCTTTATGAAAAATTGATTAAGCATCTTCGGTCCAAAAATTGACCGGATTTGGGTTTTAGCATTAATTTTGCCTAATCGGTAACTCAATCATCTCAAATGCAAAACCCACCTAAAGCAAATGTCTATTTTTTGTAGAATTAGCCTACTGTTTCTTTTTTTGGGGTTTTTCTACCCTAATGCTCAAGCTCAACGACTGCTGGACAAGCGCTCGAGTTTTTATTCCACAGTAGGAATCAGTGGAGCAAAGCTCAATCAATTTGACAATATGCTGGCAGATCGAGGATTGTCAGGATTGCGACAGCGCTACCGCACGATTGGGTTAGGTTATCAAACACGGATCAATGATTTCGTTTTGGGAATGGAACTGTTTCAAAACCGAAGTGCCCAGAGTAGATTGGACGATTATCGGATTGGATACCGGACTTCACGTGCAGTTGTAAATATTGGATACTCCTTTACCGAGGAGGGCAAGTTTCAGCTTATCCATTACATGTCTATGGGGTTGGGTTTTTTGAATTTTCAGATGTTACCTGATGATCGTCCCTCAAACCTAGATGATTTTTTGGCAGATCCTGCTGATGGATTTATTCTTCGAAAAATGGATATCCATAAAGGGACCAAGAATTTTGGTGGATTTTTAACCGAAATCGGGTTTCAGCTAAGCTATGATTTTAACCTTTTGGGTAGAAAAGAAGCACTTTTTGTATTGGCCAAAATGGGTTATTCCTTTAGCCCTTTTGAGGGCAAGTGGGAAATGAATGACATGTCTTTTGACAATACTCAGGCTGGAGCATTTTTCCGGGTTGGGGCAGGGGTGACGCTGCCGGACAGGAATTTTTTCTACAAAGACGCATCGGTGACCTTTCAGCTTTTGTCAGGAATTCATTTTACAAAGGCTGATGGTTTTAATGAGCAGCTCGTTCGGGCTGGATATGAACCTTTAGAAGGACGACCTTCCAATTTGGGTTTAAGAATGCTGGTCGAAAACGGTGGTTTTTTGTACGGATCGGATGTGTTTAACCTTTCCAGTAGCGGGACTGCCAATGAGCAGCGGGAGCATTCCTTGAATAGCCTGAGAGTCTATGCTTTGGCCGGACATAAAGTCATCCAGTTTAGGAATTTCAGTATTGCTGGTTTGGCTGGATTAGGTTTTGGAAACCTCCGATACAGCCTCCTTCAAAAAGATAAGCCTGATTTTCCGGAGCTATTTGAAAAGCGGAAGTTTGACGGGTACTTACGAAACTCGGGTTTGATGGCAAAACCTGAATTGATGGTCGAATACGGAATGCCAGTGACCAAACGGAAACTTTTTGATTTGGTATTTTCAGCTTCTTTCGGTTATGAGCTTGCCCTCGCCAATTACCGGTTGGGAGAATTTGACATGGCCAACTACATGAGTGCCCCTTATCTGATGTTTGGGATTGGTGTCCGACCTTGATGATTTGGAGCCAAATTAATTTTTCCCCTAGAATTTCATAAAAATTTTCACCCAAACTATTCAAAAATCTAATAAACCCACTGTTTTATTGACCGATAGCTATTACCTTTGCTAAAGCTTATCGAGAAAGACCGAGGGAAGGGCCCTATGACGTCTTAGCAACCTGAATCCAAGGTGCTAACTCCCATTCTGGAAATGCCGGAAAAAGATGAGCGGAAAAAGAATACATTAGTACTTTTCTCCGTGTTTTGCTCGATAAGCTTTTTAATAGAAAATAGAACGCAGATGCAAAACCAAACGAATATTCTTCTCAAGGCGCTACAAAAAAAAATACTGATTTTGGACGGTGCCATGGGAACCATGATTCAGCGATATACTCTGACGGAAGATGATTTCCGAACTCCTGAGCTGAAAAATCACCCCAAATCACTCAAAGGAAATAATGATTTATTGTCGCTCAGCCGGCCAGAAATCATTAAAGCCATCCATGCCGAGTACCTCGAGGCTGGAGCTGATATCATTGAGACCAATACCTTTTCAGGGACTTCAATCGCGCAGGCAGATTATGAACTCTCTCACTTGGCCTATCAGATCAATTTTCAATCAGCAAAAATCGCCCGAGAGGTTGCTGATGAATTTACTGCCAAAGACCCTTCGAAGCCCCGTTTTGTGGCAGGAGCAATGGGCCCCACCAACCGTACAGCTTCTATCTCACCGGATGTAAATGATCCGGGTTATCGTGCTGTGAATTTCGATCAGTTGGCAGAAGCCTACTCCGAGCAAGTTCGCGGTTTACTCGACGGAGGAGTGGATATTTTATTGGTAGAGACGATTTTCGATACACTCAATGCCAAGGCGGCATTGTATGCAATTCAAGACGTTTTTGAAGAACGCAATATTCCTTTGGATCCAAAAGATGGGGGAATTTCAATCATGATTTCCGGTACGATTACGGATGCTTCAGGACGGACACTATCTGGTCAGACTACTGAAGCCTTTTTGATTTCTGTATCACATGTCCCTTTGCTTTCAGTAGGTTTAAACTGTGCCTTGGGAGCTAAGGAATTGCGGCCTTATCTGAAAGTTTTAGCGCAAAACGCACCATTTTACGTTTCTGCCTATCCCAATGCAGGATTGCCCAATGAGTTTGGGGCTTATGATCAGGGAGCAAATGAAATGGCCGATCAAGTACGCGATTTTTTGAAAGAAGGGATGTTGAATATTTTGGGAGGCTGCTGCGGAACCACCCCCGATCATATTCGAGCCATGGCAAAACTTGCGGCTGAATTTCAACCTAGAAAAATTGAAGAAGAACTGGAAGAGGAGGGAGCTGATGTCTAAATCAACGTATATGAAATTATCGGGTTTGGAGCCGTTGATTTTCAGCCCGAATATCAATTTTGTCAATATCGGTGAGCGAACTAATATCACGGGTTCGAAGAAATTTGCCCGATTGATCCTGAATGGCCAATACGATGAGGCCTTGGAAGTGGCATTGGATCAGGTGAGGGGAGGAGCGCAGATTTTAGACGTCTGTATGGACGAAGGTATGCTTGACGGAGAAGCGGCCATGGTTAAATTTTTGAATCTGATCGCCTCCGAACCGGAAATCAGTCGGATTCCAATCATGATTGACAGCTCCAAATGGAGTATCATTTTGGCGGGCCTGAAGTGTGTACAGGGGAAGGGAATTGTCAATTCGATTTCGCTAAAAAATGGGGAAGAAGAGTTTATCCAGCAAGCCAAGACCATCAAGAAATTTGGTGCGGCTGTGGTCATCATGGCTTTTGATGAAGATGGACAAGCCGATACCTATGAGCGAAGAATCGAGATCTGTGAGCGGAGCTATCGAATCTTGGTGGATCAGGTGAAATTTAATCCTCAGGATATCATTTTTGACCCAAATATTTTCCCCGTGGCTACAGGAATGGATGAGCATAAAAAAAATGCGCTTGATTTTTTCTTGGCCACCAAATGGATCAAAGAAAACTTACCCGGCGCCAAAGTCAGCGGGGGAGTGAGTAATGTGTCTTTTTCATTTCGGGGGAATAACCCGGTGAGAGAAGCGATGCATGCAGCTTTTCTTTATCATGCGATTCATCATGGGATGGATATGGGTATCGTCAACCCGACTATGCTGGAGGTGTATGATGACATCCCAAAAGATCTTTTGGAGCGTGTGGAAGATGTGCTTTTTGACCGGAGGGAAGATGCTACTGAGCGATTGTTGGACTTTGCGGAAACGGTGAAAGCAGCCGACAAAAAAGAAGTCGTCAATGAGGCTTGGAGATCCGATCCGGTGTCAAAGCGGATTGAACATGCACTGGTTAAAGGAATTCTGGATTTTATCATTGAGGATATCGAGGAGGCAAGGCTGCAACTGAAGGAACCGCTGAAAGTCATCGAGGGACCGCTTATGGATGGGATGAATGTGGTGGGTGATCTTTTTGGAGAAGGAAAAATGTTTCTTCCCCAAGTGGTCAAGTCTGCCCGGGTGATGAAAAAAGCAGTAGCCTATTTGGAGCCCTTTATGCCTTTGCCGGAAGAGGGTCAAGAAGCCTCTTCTTTGAAAAAAATTCTACTCGCTACCGTAAAAGGTGACGTTCACGACATTGGGAAAAATATAGTCGGGGTAGTTTTGGCTTGTAATAGTTATCAGATCATTGATCTCGGTGTGATGGTCGATGCGCAGAAAATCATCGATGAAGCTATTAAGAATAAGGTAGATATCATCGGATTGAGTGGTTTGATTACTCCTTCGCTGGACGAGATGGTTACGGTCGCTTCAGAAATGGAGCGTCAGGGATTGAAGATCCCGCTTTTGATCGGCGGGGCGACTACTTCTCGCATTCACACTGCAGTGAAAATCGATCCGGTTTATTCCGGAACAGTCATTCATGTGACTGACGCCAGTAAATCTGTCCCTATCGCAGGGGAATCGATCTCCGAGGAAACCAAGGATGCATATCATCTGAAAATAAAGGAAACCTATCAGCAGCTTAGAGTAGAGCACGAGGCAAAGCAGGCAGTTAAACAATTGGTGAGCTATGAAGAAGCTAAATCCAATCCTGTAGAAATCGACTGGACAAATTATCAGCCGGTAAAGCCGAATGCGTTAGGGAAAACTATTTTGAATGATTTGGATCTTTCGGTCTTGAGAAACTACATCGACTGGACCCCATTTTTCAGTACCTGGATGCTGAGTGGTCGATATCCCAAAATTCTCGAGGATCCAATCGTAGGAAATGAAGCTAAAAAGCTATTTGCTGATGCTCAAGCTATGCTGGATCAGATCATTTCTGAAAAATGGCTGACAGCCAAAGCGGTATTTTCTTTATTTCCGGTTAACCGAAGGGAAGACGATGCGTTAGTCTTTGAGCCAAACGCAGCGAATGTTAGTTTGGGTCAATTTCACTTTTTGCGACAGCAGGGAAAAAAAGGCAGGGGAGTTCCCAATCGATCCTTGGCCGATTATCTCCATCCCGACAAAACTGACTTTATGGGTTGCTTTGCCGTGACAGCAGGGCTTGGAATGGAGTCAAAACTTGCCGAATTCCAGTCTGCCGGGGATGATTACAATGATATTTTATTCAAGGCTTTGGCGGATCGGCTTGCCGAGGCCGCTGCCGAATATGTCCATGAATTAGTCAGAAAAGAATATTGGGGATATGCCAAGGAAGAAAGCTTGGATAACGATTCACTAATTCGCGAAAGTTACCTGGGAATTCGCCCAGCTCCTGGCTATCCGGCCTGTCCCGAGCATTCTGAAAAAGAAACGATTGCTAGGATTTTGGATCTAGAAAAATCCATTGGAATTACCTTGACTGAGAGTTTTGCGATGTATCCAACGAGTTCTGTATCGGGCTTTTATTTTGGTCATCCAGAGTCCAAATACTTTGGATTGGGTAAAATCGCCCAAGATCAAGTTGCAAGTTATGCTGATCGCAAGGGAATTTCACTAGAGCAAGCCGAGCGTTTATTATCACCCAATTTGGCCTATACGCCATCCACTTTACTTGTGAATCAAGTTTTATGAAAATAACTGAACATCTGAAAAACGCGAAAAAGACTGTTTTTTCGTTTGAAATCCTGCCTCCGCTTAAAGGACAGAGTTTGAATGAGCTTTTGGAAGGGATTGCCCCTTTGATGGAATTCAATCCTCCATTTGTCGATGTAACGTATCATCGGGAGGAATTTATTTACAAAAAACATCCCAATGGATTGCTGGAAAAAGTAAGCACTAAAAAGCGCCCGGGAACGGTTGGTATTTGCGCGGCGATTATGAATCGCTTTCATGTGGATGCAGTGCCGCATTTGCTTTGTGGAGGCTTCACCAAAGAGGAGACTGAAAATGCATTGATCGATCTGAATTTTATTGGTGTGGAAAATGTCTTGGCTTTGCGTGGGGATGCTCCAAAAACTGAAGGTAGGTTTGAACCCGAAAAGGACGGTCATCATTTTGCCAGTGAATTGGTAGAGCAGATTATTCGTATGAATAATGGAAAATACCTTCATGAGGAGACGGAAACGAGTTTTCATACTAATTTTTGTGTAGGCGTGGCGGGCTATCCGGAAAAACATTTTGAAGCACCTTCTCTTAAGTTTGACCTGAAATACCTGAAAGATAAAATTGACAAGGGAGCAGAATATATCGTAACTCAGATGTTTTTTGACAATCAAAAATTCTTTGAATTTGAGCGAAAAGTGCGTGAGGCGGGAATTGAAGTGCCTATTATCCCAGGCTTAAAACCCATCACCACGTTGGGACAAATCACGATGCTCCCACGAACGTTCTTCCTGGATTTGCCGGATGCTCTGACTGATGAACTCGTGAAGTGTAAAACCAATGCTGAAGTGAAAGAAGTTGGGATCGCATGGGCCATAGCGCAAAGTAAGGAGTTGGTTGCCGCAGGAGTACCAAGTCTGCATTTTTATACGATGAGCAAGGCGGATGCAACGTATAAGATTGCCAAGGAGGTGTTTTAGTTTAACTGGATATAGCTAGTGACCCGATGGGGTTTGATTTTCGGAATTCGGTTAAAAATTGAGAACTTTAAGTATGAAATCTTGCTCGTTTCCGATCATTTTACTTCTTTAGTGAAAAAATATCTTATGCGTAAATTCACCTTTTTTCTCTGCTTCATTTTTCAATCATTCTTCGTTTTTGGACAGTCCTTGACGTTTTTTGATTCGTACTTATTGCCGATTTCAGATACCAGTAAAGTAGACCCAAGTTACCTTCGGATTGAATTCATCGAGAATGGGGTGTTTCACGATCAGCTTTATACCCTCGATTCGGTAAAAGTCAGTCATTTGATTGCCTTATTGGATGAAAATAATGCTAAAAAAAGTCAACAGTTGACTTACTATTATCCTGATGGTGAGGTTTCGTCCAAGACCAAAATGGACTTTGAACAGGATATAAAAGTAGAAATGCACTACTATCCAAACGGTAAATTAAAACATAGTGCGACTTTTAATTCAGGAAAGTTAGAGGCAGAAAAGTACTTTTCGCAGAATGGAGAAGAAATCTAAAAACCTGAAATAGTGGAGGCATCTCCAAAAAAAGGCAGAGCAGATTGGGATAATTATTTAATGAGAACCCTTCAGTATCCTGCAGAGGCCAGAAGACTGAAGGAAACCGGGACCGTTCTACTAAAGGTAAAGTTAGATAAAACAGGAATAATCCAACAAATTTCGGTTTTGAATCCCGAACAAATTCATCATTCTTTAGCCAAAGAAGCGATTCGAGTGACTAAGGAATATCCTAATCGTTGGAATCCCCAAACAGAAAATGGTCAGCCTGTACCTTCTGAAGTCAGACTTCCTTTTCGATTTTTATTAGAGACTAATGTTCGTTAAACAAATCCTTGTCATAAAATAACCGCACATCCTAAAAAAAGTAGATTCTTGTCTTTTCTGAGTAATTTCGGGCATGATTCAGTTGATCGAATGTCCACGGGATGCGATGCAAGGGCTTCCCGAATTTATTGATACTGCTATCAAAGCAGCGTACATCAATCAGCTTATAGAAGTAGGGTTTCACACCATTGATTTTGGCAGCTTTGTCAGTCCTAAAGCCATTCCGCAAATGCGGGATACCGCTGAGGTGCTGGAAATGCTGGATTTGCATAAAGCTAAATCTAAACTGTTAGCTATTGTAGCGAATGTGCGGGGAGCAGAGGATGCTTTGCGATTTGAGGAGATTGATTATCTGGGGTTTCCGCTTTCGGTTTCGGAGACGTTTCAGCAGCGTAATACAAATGCCAGCATTGCGCAGGCTTTGGAGACCGTAGAAACCATCCAAAACCTCTGTCAAACCAAGGGAAAGGAGCAAGTTGTTTATTTGAGTATGGGCTTTGGAAACCCTTACGGAGATCCTTTTTCTCCGGATTTGGTGGCGGAATTTGTCCAGAAGTTGGATGAGCTGGAAGTCAAAACCATTTCTCTCAGCGATACGATAGGAGTGGCTACTCCTGAGTTGATTACTGAGATATTTCAGGTTCAGATCACTTCTTTTCCTCATATCACTTTTGGTGCACATTTACACAGCCGAGTAGAAGATATCAATGAGAAAGTGCTAGCAGGCTTAAAGGGAGGCTGTAGACGCTTTGACGGAGCACTCAAAGGTTTTGGGGGATGCCCTATGGCAAAGGACGAACTGATCGGAAATATGGCTACCGAAGTGATGATTGAAACCTTTAAAGAGGAAGGCTATTCCTTAGATTTAAATCAAATGGAATTGGAAGAAGCGATCAAGCTTTCCAACTCGATTTTTTTATAAGCTGAATATGAGCACTCCAAAAATTCAAAATAAAGTTAAGGCGATTCGATGGTACCGCAACCTTCACAGGTGGTTGGGTATTCCATTGATTATTTTCTTTTTCCTGATTGGCATCACATCTATTTTGTTGGCTTGGAAAAAAAAGGTGGAATTACTGCCTCCAACGCTCCAAACCGAAGTTGTCGATGGTACTTGGATTTTGCCTTCGGAAATGGTAAAAATCGGGGAGCAAGAAATGCAAAAGTTGGGATTGGACCCAAGCGTGGATCGCTTGGATGTAAGGCCGGACAAAGGAGTGGTTAAAATCAAATTTAAAAGTCATTTTACCGAGGTACAGTTGGATGGATTCTCCGGAAAAGTGCTTTCGGTGGAAACGAGGCATTCGGATTGGATCGAAAAGGTACACGACGGTAGTATTCTGGATTTTTATACCACAGGGAACGAGGGTGCAAAGTTGACCTATTCGACCTTGACTGCACTAGGACTCATATTTATGAGTTTCAGTGGATATTATCTTTGGTATTACCCCAAACTTATCCGGAAGCTCAAGACGAAGTAGCGTCTTTTCTTTTGGCTAAACCAATAATTTAAACTTTTTCCCCGGAAGTGATTTGACAATCCCTTCAAATTCCAAAGACAATAATTTGGATGACAACAGTCCCAAAGGAATGTCTGTTGCATAGGAAATTTGATCGATTTCTGACTCTCCATTTTCTTGTAACAGTGTCAAAATAGCTTTTTCACCCGCCTCCCTATCACTAAGGTCCAGTTTGGGCTTTTGGGTTTCCTCTTCTCCAGGTTTACTCCAGAATAAGGCTTCAGCGATATCATTGGGGCCGGTGTAGATCGATGCTTTCATTTTTTTAATTAAGTGATTGCACCCTTCTGAAAAAGTCGACTGGAGATTCCCCGGCACCGCAAAGACATCTTTGTCATAGCTGAATGCAATTTCGGCTGTAATCAATGCGCCACCTTTTGCGGCAGCTTCCACCACAATCAAGGCGTCCGAAAGTCCGGCAATGATCCGATTTCTGGCGGGGAAATTCCCAGGCATCATCTTAGTTCCAGGGGCATATTCACTGAGGATAGCGCCTGTTTCTTGGAGTTGTTCGGCGGTTTTGCGATGCACTGCCGGATAAATCTGATCTATCGGAGATCCCATCACGGCGATAGTAGGTAGACCTGCATGAAGTGCCGCTCGATGAGCCTCGATATCAATACCGTACGCCAAACCTGAAATGATCGCGGGCTGATAGATTGCTAAGTCTTCCACAATTTTTTTAGTGGCAGTTTTGCCGTAGGAAGTGGCACTCCGAGTCCCTACAATGCCGACGGTTCTGTCAAAAATGAGATTGGATTTCCCCTTATAAAAAAGCAAAACTGGATGGTCTTCCTGGGTTTTGAGACGCTGAGGAAAGTGTGGATGGGAGGAATTTAAAATCTGAAAATTCTTTTTCTCAGCTTGATCGATGAGATCGTCTGCTTTTTTGAGAAGTTCGTCTGCAGATTTTCTGATTTCCAAAAGCTTCGAACCTACTTTTGGGATTTTTGCTGCTTTGGCTTTTGGGATTTCAAAAAATGCTTTTGGCGATCCTGCATAGGCTACAATGGCTTTGAAAACTCCCGGGCCTACTTTGGGGGCTAAACTTAAGGCGAGGTGATAGCGAATATGTTCATGATTAGGATTTGCCATTGATTTCGTCCCGGATATTGATTAAAAAATCCTTGATTTCCTGCAATTTTTGAACGGCTTGAACTTTGTCAAAGCCTTTATCTTTCCCTTGGGAAATGACCTCTCTGGCCCCGTCTAGCGTATAGCCTTTCTCCTTGACCAGGTGATAGATATATCGAATCTTCTGAATATCGTCTTTGGTATAACGTCGGTTCCCTTTTTTGTCTTTTTTGGGCCGGATGATTTCAAATTCGCCTTCCCAGTAACGAATCAGTGATGGAGCTACTTTGAACTGCTGAGCAACTTCCCCAATAGAGTAATATTTTTTTTCAATCTCTCGTTCTTTGTACGGCACAGCAAAATAGATTTAATGAATAAAAATTCTTAACAGCAGAATTGAAGCCAATAATTACCCTAAAATAGGAAATTACCTTTTTACTTCAATCAAGTGGAAAAGGGATTTGGCTGAATTATCCTATTTTATCGATTTAATACCTGAAGCATCTGAACAGCTGCCAAACCTGCAGTTTCGGTGCGGAGTCGATTTTTACCCAATGAAATGGGAGCAAATCCTGCTGCAATCGCAGCCTGAATTTCTTCAGGTGAAAAATCCCCTTCCGGGCCGATCAGTATCAGGTAATTCTGATTGGGCTGAGCAAGGCCTAAAAGGTGATTTTGGTGATTTTCATCTACGTAAGCGATGAATTTTTGAAATTTATCAAAATCAGATGAACCGATGAGTTTGTCAAATGTCCAGTCGCTTTCTATTTCAGGTTTGTGAAATTGCAGACTTTGTTTGCAGGCAGCAATGATTTTTTTTTCCAATCGGTCGGTCTTCAAAAAACTTCTTTCTGAGTTTTCACTCTTGATCAGATAAATTTTATCAAATCCGATTTCAGTGATTTTTTCCACCATCCATTCCATTCGGTCGGGACTTTTGGTGGGGGCGATAGCCAAATGGATTTGATAGGGATTTTTTGGAACAGTCTCTTCCTTTTTTACCTGTAATCTGGCCTGTTTTGGGTCGGCCTGATCAATGACGCAAAAAAAGAGTTTTCCCAATCCATCGGTCACGCGCACTTCATCGCCTACGTTTTTGCGCAGCACTCGTACCAGGTGCTTGGATTCTTCCGGATTGAGTGTGATTATCGGTGGGGTACAGTTTTCCTGAAAAAAAAGCGGCATTTCGGTTTGATCTTTCTACAATACAAAAAAAGCACAATTCACGGAGGAATTGTGCTTTTAATCAAATTAACCTTAACCTATAATCAACCTTTTGAAATTTCCATGTTGACGGTTTTTCCTTTGATCGTGTTGTGCTTCATGGTGCGGATTACGTGATCTGCATCTTTCTGAGGCACGTCGACGAAGGAGAAATTGTCATAAATATCGATTCCACCGATGCTTCTACCTGGGATTCCTGCCTCACCGGCGATGGCTCCCACGATATCATTTGGACGGATTCTGTCTTTTTTACCTAAATTGAGGAATAAACGGGCCATGTCAGCTTCGCGAACACGCTCTGGTCTTCTAGCACCTCTGTCACCTCTATCTCCTCTATCTTTTCCTGAATCAGCAGTTCGCTCACGTCTTCCTTCGCTTCGGCCTTCACCTCTTCCAAATCGATCGCTACCGCCTCTTTCAGATCTGCTTCCTCCTCTCTCGAATCGACCACCGCGCTCTCTACCTCCGTCACGACCACCTTCTCTTCTTCGATCTTGGAAACTTGGTAGACCAAAGTCCTGATCCCGCATTTCTTTTACGGCATCTCCCATGTTTATCTTTAGGAGTCCAAGGGCAATCTGCTCGATTGTAAGCCCCTCTGTCAGCATCTGTCCAATTGTCTCTTCGAAAATCTGATTGTCCTCTTCTTGGCCCAATTGACGATATACGTCTTTTACTAATTGTGCCTTTTTGAGATCAAGTAGTTCAGAAACTGAAGGAGGATCCATTTTATTGATCGTGGCTTTGGTAAATCTTTCCAAATCCTTGATTTTAAACCCGTCTCTTCTTCCAGTTACGAAGTTGATGGCAGTTCCTGATTTTCCAGCTCTACCGGTTCGACCGATTCGGTGCACATAGTATTCTTCGTCCAATGGTAGGTCAAAGTTGAATACGGCTTCTACATTATCAACATCGATTCCCCGTGCAGCGACGTCAGTGGCGACCAATACGGTGCAGATTCCTTTTCGGAACTTGCCCATCACTTTGTCACGCTGTGCCTGAGAAAGGTCACCGTGAAGTGCTTCGGCTAAAATTCCTCGAGAACCTAAGTTTTCGGTTACTTCATCAGTCATTCTCTTGGTGTTACAGAAAACTACAGACAGAGCGTAATTATTTACAGTCATCAAGCGCGCCATCAGCTCCATTTTGAGCGAAGGCTTCACCTCATAATAAACTTGGTCGATTCGCTCGACAGTCAGTTCATTTTTGGCTACTTTGATGATGTGAGGATCTTTTTGGTATTTTCTGGTCAAATCCAGAATTGGCTTAGCCATAGTAGCCGAGAAGAAGACGGTTTGTCGTTCCTCAGGCATTTCCTGAAGGATGGCTTCGATATCATCTCTGAAGCCCATGTCCAGCATTTCATCCGCTTCATCCAAGACGATGATTCCAGCATCTTCAAGCTTTAGTGTACCGCGATTGATATGATCCTGAACACGTCCAGGAGTGCCTACTACTATCTGTACGCCTTTTTTCAGGATACGAATCTGCTTGTCGATAGATTCGCCTCCGTAGATGGCAACAGAATTGATTTTTCGGTAAAATTTAGAAAGCTTGTGAAATTCACCTTCTACCTGAACCGCAAGCTCGCGGGTAGGGCATAGAATGATAGCTTGTGGCTTGTTGAAATCCGGATCAACTAATTGAATGATCGGAATGGCAAAAGCTGCTGTTTTTCCAGTACCGGTTTGAGCCTGTCCGATGACATCTCTACCCTCTAGTACGAAAGGAATTGCTTCTGATTGAATGGGGGAAGGCTGAGTATAACCCATCTCTTCCACTGCCTGTAAGATTTCGTTTGAAATCCCCAGGTCTGAGAATTTTGTGTTTGTATCCATGATGTTTCCTTACTTTTCTTGCCATGTACTCCTTTGCAATATCCCACGACAAGCGACAGTAAGGATTTCACGGCTCAGAAAAATGTTCTATGTCTTATTGACGGTGCAAAAGTAAAAGTAAATATTTTGTAATCCTAATGATGGCTGAATGTTTTTGAAATATTCTTGATAAATAATCGAATTTCAGCAAAATATATTTGGTGAAATCTGATCCCTTTTCTCTAGAATTGACTGATCAAGCGGTACTTTGAGTTTAAATAAAGGAACGATCTGACGTGGCTTCTGCCATCATTTCCTCTGCTAGATCTTTGCCTAGATATCGATCGATGAGTCCATGTCCCACATAAAGTAGGGGAGTTAGAATGATCGCCACAGTGAATTTATAGATGTAATTGATGATTCCTACTGCGAGAATCTGCTCAATACTCCAGTTGCCAAAAATGTAAAATGCAATTCCTAATACCACAAAGGAGTCAATAAACTGGGAAACTAAAGTCGATCCAGTCGCCCTGAGCCAAATCATCTTGGGACCTGTCACCGATCTCAATCGATGAAATACAAAAACATCGATTAATTGGCCCAATAGAAAGGCAGTCAATGAGCCGATGATGATTCCTAGCCCCTGTCTGAAAATAGTATTGAAAGCATAGCTGATATTAAATGGCGTGTCTCCGGGACCAGCAGCATTGACATCCAGCCAAAAATCGGCGGGGGTAAGTAAGGTAACCAAACTGATGACCAAAAAAGAATAAGCGATTAATCCGGCTGTGAGAAAACTGATTTGACGAACTCCCTTTTTACCAAAATATTCATTAATAATATCCGTGGTAATGAATACAACCGGCCAAATAACCGCTCCAGCGGTCAAATTGAAATCTAAGACATAATCGTCAAAGAAAACCCAGTTTACCGGCTCAAAGCCCAATGATTTTTCTGCGGAAAAAATTTTAACTCCGATGATTTCGGCTAGAATAGCATTGGTTAAAAAAATCCCTCCCAAAACCATAAATAAATTAGTTTTCCGGGTTTGCTTGATGGTGCTCATAGGGGATAGGTTTTTCCTTCTTCAGACAACATTGAGTTTTCGAAAACTGTTTTGGCTTCGGCCAAGAGACCATCCAATACCGTATAACGCGACGAAAAATGGCCTAATAGCAGATTTTTCACTTTTGAGAGTTTAGCTATTTCGGCTGCTTCCATTGCTGTGGAGTGGAAGGTGGTTTTTGCTCGCTCCAAGTTGTCCTGCATGAAGGTAGATTCATGATAAAGCAGGTCAACATTTTGAATATATTCTGTGATATCCGGGTTGAAAATCGTGTCCGAGCAATAGGCGTAGGAACGTTCGGCTTCTTTAGGATGACAATATTCCCGAACGGGATAAAATGATCCATCTGTCCCGATGTAATCCATTCCTTTTCTTAGAGTTTTGATGGCTTCTAAGGGAAGTTTTTCTTTAAGTAGTTTCTCTTTTATCAGATTTCTCAATAATGGTTTTTCCCGAAATAGAAATCCTGTCGTAGGTATGCGATGGATCAAAGGGAAAGTATAAACCTTCAGATTTGGCAGATCTGCGATTAAGTTAAAGCCCTGGTCATTGGTCTCCACAAAATGTAATCGATAGGACAGCCGATTATTACTCCATTTAAAATGAGTGGTGATGATGTCGTCAAGACCTCTGGGACCATATAAAAAAATGGGACTGCTTCGCTTGGCTAATCCATAGCTGGATAGCAGGCCAATCAGTCCCAAATAATGATCTCCATGAAGATGAGAGATGAAAATGTGGTCGATTTTGGAGGTTTTGACGTGGTACTTTCTCAACTGCAACTGCGTGCCTTCACCGCAATCAATCAAAAACAGTGATTGACCATGTCGGAGCACCTGCGCAGTATGATTTCTTCCGTGTACCGGAATAGAGGAGGTGTTTCCCAGTATGGTTACCTCAAAATCCCTTTTCAATCTTCTCCCTCTTCTTCTCCGTTTTCGATTTCGTGAATAAAGATAGCTTCTCCAGCTTCTTCCAGATTATTGACTAGATTCAGTTTTTTGTCCAGCATCGAAATCTTCAATAGCTTCATGACATGGTCCTGAATTCCAGAAATTAGGAATATTCCGCCGTTTTTGCCAAACTCCCGGTCTCCGACCAAGAGGGCACTCAATCCAGATGAATCCACGTATTTAACCTGACTCATATCCAATACTAAATTGGAATAGCCTTCTGCATGAACGGTCAATAGTTCCGATTTTAACGCCGGAGCTAAAATAGAGTCTAATTTCTCCTCCATGGGAGTGAAAACAACGTATTGTTCTTTTTTATCTATACTGTATTTCATAGTCTTATGATAGATGTGATAGAATGGAATTTTCTATCCTTTTTTCGATTTGTTCGGTGGTAGCTTTGTGAAATTTCTCTCCGGTGATTTTTTCGAAGAGTTCAATATAACGATCCGAAATGCTTTCTACAATTTCGTCGGTCATTTCTGGAATTTCTTGTCCTTCTTTACCCTGAAAACCATTTGAAATCAACCATTGCCGTACAAATTCCTTGGAAAGTTGTTTTTGCGGCATTTCGTTTTTTTGGTTTTCCTCATAGCCATCGGCATAGAAATACCGGGAGGAATCAGGAGTGTGGATCTCATCAATGAGGTAGATTTCTTTCCCAAATTTTCCGAATTCATATTTGGTATCCACTAGGATTAGTCCCATTTCAGCGGCCATTTGCTGGCCCCGCTCAAAAAGAGCCCGAGTGTACCGCTCTAGGATTGAATAATCCTCTGAACTGACAATTCCCTGAGCAAGAATTTGTTCTTTGGAAATATCTTCGTCGTGACCTTCGGAGGCTTTGGTGGTAGGAGTAATGATGGGATTGGGAAAGCGGTCGTTTTCGATCATGCCTTCTGGCATCGTGACGCCACAAATCAGTCTCTTGCCCGCTTTGTATTCTCGTGCTGCATGACCGGAAAGGTAGCCCCGAATGACCATTTCTACTTTGAAAGGCTCACATCGCTTTCCTATGGTGACATTTGGGTCTGGGACCGCCGTCACCCAGTTGGGCACGATATCCGAGGTGGCTTTTAAAAATTTGGCTGCAATTTGGTTGAGCACCTGACCTTTGAAGGGGATCGCTCGGGGCAAAACCACGTCAAAGGCAGAAATCCGATCGGAAGCCACCACAACCAATTCTTTTTCGAAGATGTAAACATCCCTCACTTTTCCCTTGTAAAAGCCTACCTGGCCGGGGAAATTAAAATAGGTTTCTTTGATGGCTTGACTCATTTGCTGTGATTTTTGGCAAAAATAGGAAAAGCTTTGCCTTAATGCTTTTGGGGAGTGGATTATTTGTCAATTTTCTTACCCTTCTCGTATACTTCCTCTCGGGTCAGTTGTCCCTCTTCATCAAAAAACTGCCGGAATCCATCGAGGCGGCCATTTTTGTAATTTCGAATCTCCTGGAGCACCCCGTCTTCCCGGTACATTTTTACTTCACCCTCCAAAAAACCCTCCGTATAGGTCAGAATTTGATATATTTGGCCATTGGGATAGTAATAAGATTCTTTGCTGACTATATCTGAGCCTTCAATAAACTCTCGTTTTAGGGAGATATTTCCATTGGGATGATTGACGGTAAGTGCACTTTGTGGGATTCCTTTTTTGTAGGAAATCGTGGATCTCAGGCTGCCGTCTTCAAAATATTCTATAATATCTCCGTCAGCTTCTCCTTTTTTGTAGGTTCCCACACGGGCTTTCTCTTGATTGGGATGAAAGGCCTCGTATGTTCCATCCAGTTCTCCATTTGAATAATGGATAGATGATTTCAATTCTCCATTGGGGAAATACTGAAGTTCCTGTCCATCCAAAAGTCCCTTTTTATAATTTGCTGACAAAAGCTTTTGACCGCTTTCATCAAAAGTCTCCAAAAGGCCATCAAATTCTCCTTCTCGAAAGGTCACCTTTCGGCTGAGTTGGCCATTTTCATGAAAAGATTCGCTCAGTCCATCTGGCCGGTCATCATTGAAAAATGTCTGATCTTTTACTTCTCCATTGGGATGGTAGGTGGTGACTTTTCCTTGGATTTGATTGTCGATAAAATTGAGCTCTTGCTGGACCTGTCCACCCGGATAAAAACTCCTGCTGACTCCATTTCGCTGATTTTCCAGAAATGGTACCGTTCGGATAGTATCTCCGGTAGCTGGATCCAAATCGATAAATAGCCCATGTCGCTGATCATTTTTGAGCTGGCCTATTTGCACGAGTTGACCATCTTCACTGAAGCGTTTGACTTCACCTTCGGCCTTCCCGTTGATTCGAATATAAATTTCTTTGAGTAGCTCTCGCTCTTCGTCATAATAGGTCCGAATAGTATCTTGGGCCGCGAGCGGTAGGCTGAAAAGCAAAGCGAGAATGCAGATACTAAACTTTTTCATAAAAGAAATCCGCGACAAGAAAATGCCGCGGATAATTTTGATTTTATAATTTTTCGATGACTATGGCAGAAGCTCCGCCGCCGCCGTTACAGATTCCAGCAACTCCTATTTTCCCAGATTGCTGATGCAAGACTGAATTGAGCGTGGTAATGATACGCGCACCGGATGCTCCCAGTGGATGGCCCAAGGAAACTGCTCCGCCGTAAATATTGAGTTTGGCAGGATCTAAATTCAGTTCTTTCTGGTTGGCAAGTGCTACAGCCGCAAAAGCCTCGTTGATTTCATAAAAATCAACATCTTCGGCTGTCAACCCCGCATGTTTGATGGCTTTTGGGATGGCCAGAGCTGGAGCGGTTGTAAACCAAAGTGGATCTTTTGCTGCGTCTGCAAAACCTCTGATTTTTGCCAAGGGCTTCAATCCCAACTCTTCGGCTTTTTCTTTGCTGACCAAAACCAAAGCAGAGGCTCCATCATTCATCGTAGAGGCATTAGCTGCTGTGACGGTTCCGTCTTTTTCAAATACCGGTCTAAGCGACGGGATTTTATCAAACATGACGTTTTTATATTCCTCATCTTCATCGATGATCATGGTTTCCCCTTTTCGGCCTTTCAATTCTACAGGAATCACCTCGTCTTTAAAATTGCCTTTGGCCCAAGCATCCGCTGACCGCTGATAGGATTGGATAGCATAATTATCCTGCTCTTCTCTGCTGATATTCATCTCCCGAGCGGTATTATCGGCACAGTTGCCCATGGGGAATTTATTGTAAACTTCGAAAAGGCCATCTTTGACCAATCCATCTACCATTTCTGCATTGCCATATTTATAACCAAATCGGGCTTTGGGCACATAAAATGGTACATTGGACATACTTTCCATTCCCCCAGCTACCACGACATCATTGATGCCAAGCATGATAGATTGGGCTCCAAACATGACTGCTTTCATCCCAGAGGCGCAGACTTTATTTACTGTAGTACAGGGTACCTCATATCCGATTCCTGCACCAATCGAAGCCTGTCTTGCAGGTGCTTGGCCCAAGTTTGCGGAAATTACATTTCCCATAAAAACTTCTTGAACTTGGTCGGTTTTTACACCGGATTTTTCTAATGCGCCTTTAATGGCTATACTGCCGAGCTCCACGGCGGTCAATCCGGAGAGTTTTCCTCCGAAGCTTCCCAAAGGTGTGCGTACAGCTGATACGATATATACTTCTTTGATCATGTTTATTTGGGTTTAATCTGATTTTTAAAATTTGCTATCGCTAAAAATCACCAATCCGGACGACCGGTTTTGGGTCTTTGGGTTGGTCTTTTTCTGTTTTGCTGAATATACCGGAGTTCGGCTGCATTCATACTTTCCAAGATTTGAGCAGCTTGCTCAGGAGTGAGATTCATGGCTTTCAGTTTCTCTTTAAACTCTTCCATGGCATTTTGTCGATCGGCCAGATTGGCGTCCATTTGATCATTGGCATTTTCACTGGCGGGATCCTGACTTTGATCTTGTGGATCTCCTGATTCTGATTCTTTGGCTTTGTCTTCGTCAGTTTTTTCGCCTTGGTCTTGAGATTCTTGCTGCTCACCTTCTTCACCTTGGCTTTGTTGATTTTGTTGCTGCTCCTGCTCTTGGTTTTCTTGGTTCTGCTGCTCCTGATTTTGGTTCTCTTCTTCCTGTTTTTCTTGCTCCAGTTTTTCTTTTAGCGCTTGAAGTTTGGAGTCATTGGGAAATTTGCTTAGACCAGAATTCACTGATTTCAATGCATTTTCCCGATCAGTTTTGACATAAGACCGTGCAGCCTGATTGAAGAATTCACCGGCAGTTTGTGCTTGAATACTTGATGCAAACAAAAAGAAAAATAGGAGTAAGAATATATTATTTTTCATCGATTTCGACTATTTCTTGTAGACTGGTGATAAATTCATTGTAAGCAGCGACCGTTTCGTCTTGCTGCATAGCTTCGGTCATTACTTGTAACGCATCTTTGAAGCGAAATTGTTCAACTAAGCGATCAGCCTCTGCTTTTTTGCGTTTGGCAAAATCCGAAGGATCGGGCTTATTTTCGTCCTCATTTTTGCGCTCCTCATCCCGTTCCATCCATCTGGCTAATAGCTCGTAATTATGGCGCGCTTCCTCATTGAGCGGATCTTGGATCAAGGCTGTTTTAAATTTACTCAGTGCCGTCTCATATTCTTCTTTATTTCCTAAAATCACTCCTCCTTGATTGAAGGCAAAGGAGGACAGGATTTTATCGCTGCTTGTGGATGCTTTGTCAAAAAATGCCGCGGCTTCCTCATCCTGCTCCGCATAATGGTAACTCAGTCCGATATTATAATCCAAAGCTGCTGACTGAATCTGAAATTGCTCCTGAATGGCCAAATGGTCTTTAATAGACTGTTCATATTCACCATTTGCATAACTTTCAGCAGCTGTATCGATCGCAGCATTAAGTCGCGAGTCCCGGGTCCAAGAGGAGGGGATCAGGAGAAAAAGACTGAGAATGATTTTGCTCCAGCTCATATTACAATTTGATGGTTTTGATCGGTAAAACCATGTCCAGTAAAGATAAAACGAGTCCGGCTAAAAGGAAATAGAAGTATTTGTTGGAAGATGTCTCGATAACCCTCGATCCGACTACTCCTCCTTCAAGACGCTCCAGTGAAGCGGTGAGGTTGCCAAGCTCCTGGACTTCGTCCGAAATCTCAAAATATTGTCCTTCGGTTTGTGCGGCTATTTGCTGCAATGAGGTGCGATCCAACTTGGAAATGGCTGGTTCACCGGTATTAGGGTCAATAACTACTCCATTTCCTCGCGGGATTGAAGCTCCTTCTTCAGAACCTATGCCCAAGGTGAATACTTTAATACCGGCGTCGCTCAGACTTTCAGAAACATCACCGAGATCGTCACCGAAATTTTCCCCATCAGATATCAAAACGATGGATTTGGACTTGACTTCTTGGCTTTGGTCATTCATAAATCGATCCAAAGCCACACGCAATGGTCCGCTAAGATCTGTTCCGGCGTTTGGGACTAATCCGGTATTGAGTCCATCGAGATGAAGCTGAAGTACATTTTGGTCAAAAGTCAAAGGGCACTGCATAAATGCCTCCGAAGAGAAAATAATAAGGCCGATCCTGTCAGAAGGGAAACTTTTGATCAGGTTTTTTAATTCAAATTTGATTCGCTGCAATCTGCTCGGACCGATATCCGTGGCATTCATAGACTGGGAAAGATCCACCGCGATGAAAATATCTTTCCCCTCTTCTTTTATTTCCTTCGTAGAAGTCCCGATTGATGGACCCGCCAAGGCTATCAAAAAGAGAATAAAATAGAGCGTACGGAGGACTAATTTGGTAACTAGTCTTCGCTTCTGTACTTGAAGTCGGCGATTGATTAGCCAATAGCGTGTCAAGTAAACCAAATAAACCAGGCCAAATAAGCCAGCCAGTACAATAATCAGATCAATGTCAGGATATGCCCAAACCATGGCCTGAAATTATAAAATAAAGCGTACTTATAAAGAAACTTTGATAGGAGTGGTGAGTTTAGATTTCAATCTGAGGCAATAATTAACAAACATTAATTGCTAGGTTGCGTCTCATAGCTTTACTACCGATAGATTCCACAATAAAATATGATGTCAAAATTTCGTTGGGTTTTAGTTCTCCTGCCTTTTATGGCTGTTTTTTGGGAGCTTTCGGCTCAACAGGTTTTCCGGGGAACTGTAGTAGATTTGAAAACTTCTGAAACCTTGCCTGGCGCAAATATTTACTGGGATTCACAACCCCAAAAAGGCGTGGTTTCTGATGAAAACGGAGAGTTTCAAATTCCAATTATCCAACTGCCTGACTATTTGGTCGTCTCCTATCTGGGATATGAGCAGTCGGTGAGGTTGATCCAGGAAAAAGATCTATCGAAGGAGAATCGTTTTTTCCTTATTTCGGATGATTTTGATTTGGCGGAGGTGACTATTTCTGAGCGGAGGTCCGATGAGCAGATTCGTAGTTTGGAGATGGGGACCAATCGGGTTTCCCTGGAAACTATTAAAAATATTCCCGCATTATTTGGAGAAGTGGATTTATTTCGAAGTCTTCAGCTATTGCCGGGGGTTCAAACTGCCGGTGAGGGAACCACAGGATTATTTGTGCGAGGGGGGTCTGCCGATCAAAACTTAGTTCAAATAGATGGTTCCCCCGTGTATAATCCCTCTCATTTCTTTGGGTTTTTCTCAGTTTTTAATCCTGATGCACTTGATGAGGTAAATTTGTATAAAGGGAATATGCCGGTTTCATTTGGCGGACGATTGTCTTCGCTGATTGATGTCAGTCTCAAAGAAGGTAATCGCGAAAATATCAAAGGCGAGGGTGGAATCGGAACTATATCTTCTCGATTGACGGTTGACGGGCCTCTTTTTTCTGACAAGTCTTCCTTTGTCGTTTCAGGAAGGAGAACTTATGCGGATTTGTTTTTGAGGCTTTCCAGTAATGAGGATATTCGAAATAACCAACTCAATTTTCATGATCTCAGCGGAAAAGCGACATTTTACCTTTCTGAAAAAGATAAGCTAAGTGTATCCAGTTATCAGGGAAGGGATTTTTTGGGCTTAGACAGCCAGTTTGGTTTAGGCTGGTCCAATTGGGTAAGCTCAGTCAATTGGTCCAGAAATAAATCTGAATCCTTTTATTTTGATCTTCAGGGATATCATTCTCACTATTCCTATCAAGTGGAGTTTCAGGATCCGGATAATGGATTTGAATGGAATAATCGATTGACAGAATCCGGGATAAAAGCCCAATGGACTGCAATAGGTGAAAATGGACTTCAAAGCTTTTGGGGTATTCATAGTCAACTGTATCGTTTTTTACCGGTGGAATTGCTTCCATCTGAGACAAGTGCAATTCAGTCAATCACGACCAATCCCAAAAATGGGGCGCTGAATAATTTATTTGCAGGAATCAAACTGGACCTCAATTCCCGATTGGGAGTGGAAGGAGGGATCAGGTGGGGACTTTATCAGCAGATGGGACCCGGAGTGGATTACGTGTATGACGGCGAGCGGCCTACAGCAGAAGCGGAGGTATTGGACTCCATTCAATATAGAGGACTGGAGTCGATAAAATTTTATCAGGGATTGGAGCCAAGGGTTGCTTTCCGATGGCTGATCAATGATCAACTTTCCCTAAAATCGGCCTTTAATCGTAATTTTCAATATGTCCAGATCGCATCCAATAGTTCGGCTGGATTACCCATAGATCGTTGGATTTTAGCGGGTAAGTACGTTCAGCCTTTGCGATCAGACCAAATTTCGATGGGTTTGTTTCAAAATCTTAATGAGGACCGTTGGGAATTGTCCCTTGAAGGCTACTACAAGGATCTCCGAAATGTCATCGATCTCCGAAACGGGGCACAGGTCCTTTTTACCGATCAGGTCGAAACGGAGATTCTTGCTGGAGACGGCTGGTCTTATGGGTTGGAATTTTTGCTGAGGAAAAATGTGGGTAAAACGACCGGATGGTTGGCGTATACCTGGTCAAGAGCTTGGAGAAAAATCGAAGGAATCAGCCGAAATCAAGCCTTCAACCCCAGATTTGATCGACCTCATGATGTGACTTTGGTTTTGAATCATGAATTTTCGCCCAACTGGTCTGCTGGAATTACCTTTATTTACACGACCGGGCAGGCGGTTACCTTTCCCATCGGTACCTATCAAGTGGATAATCAGTCCTTGCCTATATTTTCAGATTTGAGGAATGAAAATAGATTTCCGGATTATCACCGAATGGATGCATCAGTAGTTTGGAAAAATCCCAATAAAGGCAGAAAGTGGAGAGGTAGCTGGAATTTTAGCGTATACAATCTTTACGGGAGAAAAAATCCATTTGCTTACGAGTTTCGACAGATATACAACGATGATATAAATTTTCAGCCGCTGGATGGTACGGTGACTTCTTCGAGACAGGGAATAGTCAAAACCTATCTTTTTACGTTTTTACCTTCGATCACTTATAACTTTCAGTTTTGATGAAACGGCTTGGAATTATTTTGCTTTCAGTGTTTATGCTGTCCTGTCAGGAGGAAGTTTCCCTGCCATTGGCGACGATTGAAGGTGAGGTGCCGATTATTGAAGCGGTTTGGACGGATCGGGATCAATTTAACGAAGTGAAGATTTCACTTGCTAGAAATTACTATGATCCAGAATCTTATCAAGTCATTGGTGATGCTGAAGTTGCGATTACGATTCCCGGTACAGAAACGATAATTCCATTTCGGTTTTATCCCGAAACCAATAGCTATAAGCCCATAGATCGAAATAAGCTCGCTAGAGTGGGTGAACGATATGAATTGGTGGTCTTTTGGGAAGATCAGATATATTCCGCTACAGGTCTAATGCTAGAGCCACCGATTTTGGATAGTCTGACGGTGAGCTATGAAGAAGGTCGGCTATTTAGAGAAGAGGGATTCTATATTAAAGCTTTTGGGAAAATTCCTTTTGAAGAAGATAATTTTTACCGGATCCGGATCATAGAAAATGATACGCTAAAAAATAATAGGGATGACTATTTGCTTTTTGATGACACCTTTGGTGTGGAATTTTTCGAAACAGGATTGGAGCTCGGTTATGCTTTTGAGGAAGATGACCGTGTTCGTCTAGAACTTTTCCGCATGAATGAAGATGTGTATGATTATTTTACGCAGTTGGTGGGATTGCTTTTTTCGGATGGAGGATTATTCAGTCCTCCACCACAAAATCCGGATGGGAACATCCGAGTAGTGGAAGGCAAAGGTACCGTTTTGGGGTACTTTCAAGTCTCTCCAGTATTGGTTTCTACGCTAATAATCCAAGAAGAAGAAAAAGAGGAATAGGGAAGGGGAGAGGTTTTTTATCCCTGATTTTTAAAGATTGGACCTGCCTTTTTTATTGGTTTATAAGGACCTTGGGAATTCTTAAAACTATTAACCTCAATTGGAAGAGGCTTTCTCATGGGTATTTTTATTTAGCCTTTTTCTTTAAATAAGGGAAACTTCAATCCTAATTTTTTTTAAAAAACTCTTGCCATAAAATTTTGACATTTAAATTTTTCTCGTAGTTTTACGAAACAATCATAGTATTAATAACAAATTATTAAACAAATCACCCGATGAAAGAACTAAACAGTCAAGAAGAATCAATCATGCGCATTTTATGGAAACTCGGTCAAGGCCTTGTAAGAGATGTGCTCAACGAGATGGAAGAACCCAAGCCACCTTATACGACATTAGCTTCTACCATTCGATTGCTGGAGCGAAAGGGTTATCTGACGCATAAATTGTACGGAAACACCCACATGTATATTCCATTGATTTCCCAAGAGGAATATAGCAAAAAGAGCATCAATTATATGGTGAAAAATTTCTTTGAAGGGTCTGTAGGGAATTTTCTTTCATTTATGGTCAAAGAAAAGAACATATCGAAGAAAGAGGTAGAAGAATTGGAGCGGATGATCGATGATTTTGAAAAGAAAGGAAAAAAATGAACGGGGTTTTAAACTATTTAATTGAAGGAAGTATTTGCCTGATCTTAAGTTGGGGCTTTTACCGGGTTTTTCTGGAAAAACTCACCTTCTTTGATTGGAACCGGCGAGTGTTGTTGCATTTGATGATTATCTCACTGATTATCCCGCTGCTATCCTTTGAGGCAGCGGTGATTAGCACGGTTTCTCTAGCGGAGTATACGCTGCCTGTTTTTGAGTTAGGTAAGGAGACGGCCAGTTCTGAAGTTTCCTTTACTTGGCAGGATGGTGTGATTTTCATCTATGGTATCGGTTTTTTGTTTTTTCTGGGAAAAATTTCTCTAGGAATAGCCAAGCCTATCTTTCAACTGCAGATGGTTGAAAAATTTGAATACCAAGGGATGAAAATTGCGGTTCACCCGAGTTTTGAACCGGCCTCTTTCTTCAATTATATTTTACTCCCCTATTTTGATCCGAATGATGCTGATCAGCAGAAGATCATCTTACACGAATCAGTGCATGTTTCCGAAAAGCATACGCTTGATTTGATTTTGCTTCAATTGGTCAAAGCTATTTTTTGGTTCAATCCCTTTGTTTACCTGTTTGAGCGATCCCTTAGGGAAGTTCATGAGTTTCAGGCCGATCAAGGCGTCACCCAAAATTATTCCCAAATCGATTATTCCAGATTGCTACTTCGTTTGATTACTCAAGATCAAGGTTGGCAATTCACCAATAGTTTTAATCAATTTCAAACCAAAAAACGAATTGTTATGATGAATAAAGAACAATCCAATTATTTACAAAAAGGCCGCTTTTTGATGATGCTGCCAGTTTTGGGACTAATGGTATTTGCCTTTTCCTGTGACCAGAATATCGGGGAAGAACCTATTAAACCTGAAAATATCGTAGAAGTAGTCAATGAAGATGGAAGTACTGACCTCCAAGGCATCGCCAACGGCCGTGTAGTGGAAATCTCAGCAGACGAAATCTTTGATGTAGTCGAAGATCAGCCTACCCCTCCTGGTGGAATGGAGGGATGGAATAATTATCTGAAAGATAATTTATCATATCCCGAGCAAGCTAAAAAAGAAGGAATTGAAGGAACGGTAATTGTAGTTTTTGTGATAAATACTGACGGTTCTATTCAGGATGTGGATGTTTTAAGAAGTATCGGTGGGGGTTGCGATGAAGAAGCAATTCGAGTAGTCCAAAATGCTCCAAACTGGGAATCGGGTAAACAGCGCGGAAGAGACGTTCGTACAAGAATGAGACTGCCGATCCGATTTCAGTTAAGTTAATTTGATTATAGGTTTCAATTTTAGATCCGAAAATCTCTTCAATCGTTTGGAGAGATTTTCGCTTTTAGGCATCTCAAGAAATTTATTCCAATTTTTTTGAGGCCCTGTGTAGCATTTTTCAGAACCTAATCGTCCTACCTAAAAACAAGCAATGCGTAAATTTTTCAGTGTGATACTTCTGGTTTTCTTTTGCAGCTTTGCCTGGCAGCTTGGCAATCAAAGCGGAGGAAATCCAATGGATCCCATGCTGGAAAAAAAATCGCCGTGTACACCGGAAAAGGAGCTATCTACAGAAGTAAACCGAAACCCATCTGCTTACCGTTTGAATAGTAATATTTCCCCAAAAACCTTGAATTGAAGCACTTGGACTGGTCTGATGAAGAGCTGATTGTCGGTTGCAAACGAAAATCAGCAAAGCATGAAGAAGTTTTTTTTAAGCGATACTATGGCTATGTCATGGGAATCAGTTTGTCTTATGCCAAAGACCGGGACTTGGCTCAGGAAATCGTCAATGACAGCTTTCTCAAATTCTTCTCATCGATCAAGAGCTTTGAAGAGTTTCAGTCTGTAAAATCCTGGCTGCGCAGAATTACAGTTAATACGGCTATTGATTTCTATCGGAAAAATAAGCGCTTTCAGGATCAACGTGATATTAATGATCAAGTGGAAATCTTTCACGAAGTGGGAGCCTTGTCACAAATGGCCTATGAAGATTTGCTCAAATTGATTCATCTGCTCCCCCCGGACCAAAAATTGGTCTTTAACCTCTACGAAGTGGAGGGGTATAGTCATCGGGAAATCGCCGAAGAAATGAAGATTACCGAGAGTTCATCCCGAGTTTATTTGGCACGTGCCAAGTCCAAACTTCGGGATTTAGTACAATTTCACCTGAACGAATATGCAGGAAGATAAAATCAGTAAGTTAATCGCTCAAAAGCTGAAGCAGTCCCAAGAGACCGAGCATCAGCCTTTTGACCTTGGAGCTTGGGAGGCTTTTCAGCAAAAGAGAAAAGCCAAATCCAATCCCATGAAAATCTGGTGGATTTCCGGAATAGCCGCTTCGGTTTTGATCGGGGCGATTGGGCTTTCCGTGTATTTGTCGGATATGGAGCCTAGGGAGCAGGTTTCTGATCAAGTGATCGCGTCCCATGAGGACAATTCTCAAGAGTCAGAATTAAGTACTTCCGAGGAATCATCCACCATTGAGGGTAGCGCTGAGGACCAATTTTCCTCCCCCTCGAATGAAACCCTCTCAGAATCTCAAAATGAGGATGATGAAAAAAATAATAGGCTGCTAAAATCAGATCAAAAAGACAACTCAGGAAAAATCGAACAAGCCAATTCTGGTTTCTTTGCCCAATCTGAGCCAGGGAGCGAATCCCAAAATCAAAAATTGAATAAGAAAAATACCCGACAATTCAATGAGCCACTTTTAATGAATTCGAGGGATCCATTGCTGGATTTCAATTCCTTCATCTTGGAATTTTCCCAGGTATTGGCTGACAATGGGATGGCGATAGAATCTGATGCAAAACGGGAGGAATTTGATTTTCCCCCGATTCTGCCTGACAAAAGTAATTTAACCTTAGGACTAGGAGTAAGTCCAGGCTTTGGTGCATCGGAGCAAAACGGGATTGCTTCGGCCAATTCGTCCTTGGGAATGGGTTTCTTGGTCGCGATGGATTTACCGGGAAAGTTAACGGTGGGTTCGGGCCTTGGTATTAATGTCTTTAATCAGGAAAATCAGATTCAAACCCCACCGAATGTAGCCTTTGCTTCGAGTATGTCTCCGGTTCAGGAGCAGCTTTTGGTTAGGCAAACTCAACTGGATATTCCGGTATATTTCCAATATCCGATCACGACCAACGAGTCAATTTCGCTTCAGGCTGGATTTTCTAATTTTATTTCGCTCAATCAAGTCTCCGAATTGGAATCATCCTTTACCAGGCAGGTTCCGGTATCGGGTCAAGATGCTTTGCTGAGCAATAGTTTTCAGCTTCGGAGCGAATCTGTAGTTCAGACTCAGCAGTTGGCTTCTCCTCCTGAGGGCAAGTTTTATCCATTGGCTACGATGAATTTTGGAGTGAATTTACGAGTCATGCAGTCCAAAAAGACCGCTTATATTCTAATGCCGTTCTACCACCTTCCTGTAAATCAGTTTACGGGTTTTGGTGACAATCCCAGTTTTTATGGCGCGTCCTTCAAGGTCCGATTTGGAGGGAAAGGGGATTAATAAGCCTATTAAAAGGAAAAGTTCTAAATTAAAAAATCCCCTTGAAATGACTCAAGGGGATTTTTTTTAATCTTCAGAATTGCTTTCCTCGGTGCTTGCTCCGCCTTCAGCCTCCTCTGGAGCGACGTTTTGTCTCACTCTTTCGGTTGGTCTGTAAGGGACAAAACCTTCACGTTTAAATTTGTAAGCGGTGGTTCTGTTTCCAGAAGGGTGATTAGCTAAGTCCAGCATCCCAAAGCCTTTGTGAGTAAATGCTCCCAAACCGCATTTGAATACGAAATCCTGTACTTCTGGAGCGGCATACAAGGTGAAAGGCAGGGTATAGCCTCTTACTTCGTATTTCACGTCCATGTCATAGACTGCGTAGATTCTGGCAAATTTCTTTTGCTGCTCTTTCAGTTTGTTGACATAGACCATGTCCGGCACGACCTGAAACTTATAGAAGGATTCCATTTGCTCGGGGGTGTACCAGCCGGAACGCTCCATACGAGTCAGAGTAGATTCGTACAATAGATCTGAGAATTCATCGCTATCAGGGCTAATGAATCTTTTGCCGATTTCCTCGTTGAATGCAGGGGTGATTAGCACGAGGGGAGAAATACAAACAAATTTGTTTGAAGTTTCTAATTCAGGCTCAATTTCAATTTCAGTATACTCAGGGGAAAGGATAAGATTTCCTAACTCAATCTTTGGGGTGGCAAAAACTTGCTCCAACAAGTAATCCATGAAGTCCTCACTTTGAGAAGAAAGGACCAGGGTAACTAAACTGGAATAGTAGTGCAATCCACTTCTGCTGACTTTGGTTTGACCCTTAAGTCCAGAGAAGTTAAAGTAATTGTAGTTGAAGAATTCTTCACGACCTCCTTTGACGATCAATCCCTTCAGAAATTGCGCCAGGATATACTGGTGGTGAAAAGGCAAGTATGAGCCTTTGTTTTTTAGTGAAAATATTAGTCTAACTCTCACGGTTTTTTAAAAATAAAATGAGACATCAATTAAATCAAAATACGATACGTAATTTTGGGTGAATAAGCAATAGCAAAAGTACAATTATTTTTGAATAATTATCAAACATTGAATCTAAAATGCATGATATCGCCGTCTTTGACGATGTATTCTTTTCCTTCAATTGCAATTTTACCATTTTCTCTACAACCTGCCTCTGTCTTAAATTGTTGGTAATCTGGTAATTTTATTACTTCAGCTTTGATGAATCCCCGCTCAAAATCCGTGTGGATGACACCGGCGGCCTGAGGGGCTTTCCAGCCTTTTTTGATCGTCCAAGCGCGTACTTCCTGCACTCCGGCTGTAAAATAGGTGATCAAGTCGAGGAGGGAATAGGCGCCGGCTATCAACTTATTCAAGCCGCTTTCGTCCAATCCATATTCTGAAAGAAACATGGCTTTCTCCTCAGGGTCATCAAACTCGGCAATTTGGCTTTCGATTGCAGCGCAAAGCACAATAACATCTGCATTTTCTTCGGCCACTTTATTTCGCAGCGTCTCTACATGTTTATTGCCGGTCAAAATACTTGATTCGTCCACATTGGCGACATAGAGGACTGGCTTGATCGTCAACAAATGCAAATCACGGACGGCTTCCAGATCTTCTTTTTCTATTTCTATGGCACGGGCGTTCAGTCCGGAAGTCAATCCTGTTTTGAATTGATTGAGAATTTCGAGGTCTTTTTTAGCTTTGGCGTCTCCAGATTTGGCGACTTTTTCGATACGTTGAATTTTCTTTTCGACAGATTCCAGATCTTTTAGTTGGAGCTCAGTGTCGATTACTTCTTTATCAAAAATAGGATCAACTCCTCCCGCGACATGGACAATATTATCGTCTTCAAAGCAACGAATGACATGAATAATGGCATCGACTTCCCGAATGTTTGCCAAAAACTTATTTCCCAGTCCTTCTCCTTTGCTGGCACCCTTGACCAATCCTGCGATATCCACAAACTCAATCACGGTAGGCAAGATTCGATGAGGATTTACGAGGTCTGCGAGGATTTTCAAACGCTTATCGGGAACGGTCACGACTCCTACATTGGGTTCGATCGTACAGAAAGGAAAGTTTGCCGCTTCAGCTTTGGCAGATGAAAGCGCATTAAACAAGGTAGACTTGCCCACGTTGGGTAGTCCAACAATGCCACATTGTAAGGCCATTTAATTCGTTGATTTAATTTTAAAGATTCGATAGGATTTGTACCCTTTAAAGAATTCCAAAATGGAAACTCTAAAAATGGTATAAACCGGTATGGCGAAGATCATCCCGATGATGCCGGCGATTTTTGCCCCGGCAAAGATAATAACAAAAATTTCAAGGGGATGCGCTTTTACAGTTTTCGAAAAAATCAACGGCTGCAACAAGATATTATCGGTAAGCTGAACTACTCCGAATACCGCCAAAATTTTCAGTAGGAGGTAGGTGATATCGCTTGATTCTACAAAAGTCCCCGTGGATACACCGACGATTATCCCAAAGCCAGCACCAAGAATAGGGCCCGCGTATGGAATCAAATTAGCTACTGCAGCAAATAAGGCGATGGTCAGCGCATACTCAATTCCCATTAGGCTAAGTCCTATACTGGCAAGAGTAAAAATGGCCAGCATCTGAAGCAGGAGTCCGGATAGGTAGTTGGAAAGTAGTTTTTCGACCTTCGTAAAGGTGGCCACGGATAATTCAAAATATGGGTTGGGAATCAGGTTGAGTAGATTTCTTCTCAAAATCCCATTTTCAAAAAGCAGGAAGAAGGTGATGAATGCAATTGCCATTAATCCGATTGCAAGAGAGCTTGTCGTATCAATCACCGTCCCGATAAAAGTACCCACATCAAAGCCTGAAATTGCGTCGATGATATTTCTTCTAAATTCTTCGAATAAAAATCCCGGCTGGGAATCCAGAAGTTGATAATTGATCAGGGTTTGTTCAAAATTTGAAATAGGGATTTGAATCTGCTGATAGATGGTATTTAGGTCCAAATCGCTCAAAATCTGGATTTGATTATTGATCAAGGGGAAAAATAGGAGACTCAGCGTGACCAAAAGTAAGATGATTGAGGAATAAGAAATTAAAATCGCAAGCCATCGTGGAATATGCTGTCCCAAAAGATGAAAATCATTGAGCCGATTGGTCAGCGGCCTCAGCAAGGCTGCTAGGATCAAAGACAATATGAGATAGGAGGTAATATTGGAAAAGTACCAGCCGAATAGCAGGAAGAATAAAATGAAAAGGAAAATGTAAATAAAGAATCGCTGCATATCCAATAGAAAAGGAGGCCGATTGACCTCCTCTAAAATACTATATTAATCTTCTATCTTTCAAATTTAAATGGACTTGATCATTCCCATTTTAATTCATCTTTGTATTCATCTTCGGAATCCTCATTGTCAAATTGCTCAAAATCATAATCTGGCAATAACTCTGTCCGGACATGATCCACGGATTCATTAAGTGCATCCACGAATTTCAGAAAATCTTCTTTATACAAGAAAATCTTATGTTTTTCGTAGCTAAAATTATCACCGTTGATTTTACGCTTACTCTCCGTGATGGTCAGGTAGTAATCGTTTGAACGGGTGGTTTTAATGTCAAAAAAATAAGTTCGCTTTCCTGCTTTTACTTTTTTGGAGAATATCTCATCTCTGTCATAGCCTCTTCTATCTTCCACAATGCGTATTAGTTTAGGGTTGTGCTGGGGTATTAAATTCAAACTAAGATAACATAATTCATTTCTTGTTTTCAAACCAAAATTTGATTTTTTTCAAGAAAATGTAATAAAACTGGTATAAGTGGTTTAAAATCAGAAATGAACGATGGTTATTCAAACGGGGGAGTTGTGATTACTCCCCATGAAGAAAGGCCTTTTTTTCAAGTAATTGGTCCTCAGTTTCTGGATGTTCAGGATCATCTACACAGCAGTCTACCGGACATACGGCAGCACATTGGGGCTCCTCGTGAAATCCGTTACATTCTGTACATTTTTCGGTGACGATATAATAAAATTCATCGGATACAGGAGTCTGCTTTTCAGTTGCGCTTACGACCGTTCCGTCTTCGAGTGTTACTTCTTTGAGTGAAGTTCCACCTCCCCAAGTCCATTCTACTCCTCCTTCATAAATTGCCGTATTTGGGCATTCCGGTTCGCATGCACCACAGTTGATGCATTCGTCAGTGATCATTATTGCCATATCTCAAACTATTTGATTTCAAAAGTAAGAAGCTTCCAAGACTCTGCCAATAAAAAGTTGTCATACTAACTAATTTAAATTAATTCTTGGCCTTGTTCGTATCATTTTAGGTAAATTTGCCCCCATTATGACAGTCGAAACACGAATTCAAGCTTTTATTCAACTAGGCGAACTCATTCGCAACCTAACAGCCAAACAAAAAGAATTGCTTTTTTCGCAAGCTGAAAACAGAAATAATTGGTTTACCCAAACCAATTGTGAGGACGCGATGGAGGGGATCGCATTTTTGCTGAAGGAAGAAAAATTAAGGACTTGGCTTGCTGCTTATCCTTTGGTCGAAAATATAGCCCCCAAAAAAGTGGGGGTTCTTATGGCTGGAAATATTCCCTTGGTGGGTTTTCATGACCTGATGACTGTGCTGATCTCCGGACATTATGCTCATGTAAAATTAAGCAGCAGTGATGAGGTTTTGATGAAGTGGGTGATTACCCGTCTCATTGAGATTCAGCCGGAATTTGACAAAAGAATAGAAATCTCCGAGATGCTCAAAGCAAAAGATGCCTACATCGCCACCGGATCGGATAACTCTGCAAGGTATTTTTCATATTATTTTGGGAAATATCCCGCCATTATCCGGCAGAATAGAACTTCAGTGGGGATTTTTGATGGCTCCGAATCGGAGGATGAATTAAGAAATTTTGGAAAGGATGTGTTCCAATATTTTGGATTGGGCTGTCGAAATGTTTCCAAGATTTTTGTAAAAGATGAGGACCAGCTGATTCGATTGTTGGATAGTCTGGAGGTATATCAGGATATGGCTAACCATCACAAATACCATAATAATTACGATTATAATAAGTCGATTTATCTAGTCAATGGTGAGCCTCATCTGGATAATGGCTTCTTGATTTTGAAACAAAGTTCGGAGCTTGTTTCACCCATATCGGTGCTATACTACAGCTTTTATGAAAATCTGGATTCTTTAAAAAATCAATTGGATACTCATCAAGACAAGATTCAATGTATCGTGGCTAATCCGCAAGTTTGGTCGGGAGCGGTTCCTTTTGGAGCGGCACAGCGACCGGAAGTATGGGATTATGCCGATGGGGTGGATACGATGGCTTTTTTGGCTGGATTAAAGTAGTGGATCAGGCAGAAGGCAAAACGACCGTAAATGCTGTTCCACTTCCTTCCTCGGATTCAACCTCAAGATGGCCTTTGTTTTTCTTGAGGTAATCTCTGACCAAAATCAACCCTAACCCCGTCCCGGATTCATTATGTAATCCTCTGGTGGTAAAGGAAATCCCATCTCGAAGTTTTATGAGATTTTCTTGGGAAATGCCAGCTCCAAAATCCCGGATCTCGATTCGCACGGTTTGATCTTTTCCTGAATTTGCGCTTATTTTTATTATTCCTCCCGGATCTGAGAATTTGACTGCGTTACTCACTAAGTTACGAATCACCAAATCCATCATATTTCTATCGGCAATGATTCGGAGGTCCTCTGCCGAGTCAATTTCGATTTTGATCTTGTTTTCTTCAGCGATACGACCCAAAAGTTTTTTCTGGTTTTCAAGAAGCGGTAAAACCTGAAATTCTTGTGGCTCAACATATTCTCCCCGGATCTGAGAACTAGCCCAAGCCAAAAGATTTTCCAAAAGAATGGAAACCTGTTCCATATTTCTAGATACTTCGGGTAGCATCTCGATAAATTCTTCCTTACTGATCATTCCGTTTTCTGTCATCCCGATCAATTCTTTCACTCCGAAAACAGGTCCTTTTAAATCATGAGAGATAATGCTGAAAAATTTATCTTTCAGGTCGTTGAGTTGCCTGAGATCATCGGCTTGTTCTCTCAGCTGCTGATTGATTTTCATTTCCTGAGTGATATCATCAAAAATCAAAATCGTACCACCTAAGATAGATTTCCTATCCAAAATGGGGATTGATTCTATTTTGATGTTAAAAATTTCCCCGCTTTTTTGGTATTCAGTGGTTATCGTCTGCTTTTCAAAAGACTCAAGTAATGCCAGTATTTTTTGGTTTTCCTCAAAAATCTCAGAAACATGAGCGCCCATTTTTATTTTAGAAGGGTTAGCGCAAAACTTTTTTGAAGCAGGATTGTACTCTATAATTTTATTTTTAGAGTTAAAAACTATGACCCCTCGGGTAATATTCTCCATGATTTTGGTGTGGGCGATGGGCTTGATGCTGAATAGATTATATTGGAGAATAGCAAATCCCAACAATAGATAAGTAAATAAAAAAGCAAATGGCGTAAGGTCTATCCCTTCGTAAGGTTTGATGATTTCGAGCTGATACATCAAATTGAAAAAGAGTGGAAAAAGTCCAGCGGCAATGATGAGTTGGGTTTGAGTCTTGAATAGGGGATCCGAAAATTGAAATCGCTTCCAAAGTATCAGGGTTCCGATGGCAAAAGCTAGGTAAGAGTAAATCGTGTGAATCAGGTACCAAGGTCCAATCTCAATGCCGAGAAAAGGAAAGGGACCGGAATCTTCTAACCAAGTCTTGGCGTAGTGCAAGTGGTGGAAATCATTGGTTAAAACTAATAAATAGGTAATTACAGGAATACAAAATGTGAGTAAAATTACCCACTTGGAATTCCAATCTCGAAACCCAGTATAACGCAGGGTGAAAATGATCCAAACTGCTGGTGTAAAGGATATTCCCAAATACTCCAGCTTGATCCAAAACAACATGTCCTCGAGCGTTTTGCTCGCCAACTCGAGTCCATAAAAGAGCGACCAAACTGAAGCGAAAAACATGGTCAACGCTATCCATCGAGTAGCCTCATTCAGTTTGATTGAGAGAAAAGTCGAAATCCCAACCACAAGGAGGCTTGTAAAAATCAATACTGCAGATAAAAAGTTTATCTCTAATTCCATGAAATTGAATAATTCTTGAAAAGAATTACTTGTAATGTTTGATCTATTTTGGCTTATTCGAAGATAATAAATCTAACCACAAGTCATACTAAATTGGAGGGTAAATTGGGATCAAAAAAAAACAAACTTGCTTTAATCTCACCGTTTAGTCTGGTCTTATTTCTGACCTTGTTTTGTTTGATCTTTGCGACTTTGATTCAAAGCGAAAAAGAGGAGTCAATCAGTCAGGGGCTTTTGCAGTCTCTGGTATTTTGGCAAGAAGGATTTTTTGGGCTCCTGGATTTTACCCTTCAGATGATGATGATTTTGGTTTTTGGCTATGCCTTAGCTATTTACAAACCCATTCATTCTTTCCTTCGCAAAGTTTCCTTTCTTCCCAATAGTCCTCTGCAGGCGGTAATGATGTGCGCAGGCATCACCATACTGGCGGGTTTGCTTAATTGGGGTTTTGGTTTAGTGATCGGCGCATTACTGGCTCGATTTGTTTTTTTGGCCATGAAAGAAAAAAGAATTGAAAGCAATCCAATACTGTTGGCTTCAGCAGGATATTTAGGAATGGCTGTTTGGCATGGTGGCCTGTCTGGATCAGCACCGCTGAAGGTCGCAGAGGTAGGCCATTTCATGCAGGGTCAAATTGGAGTGATTCCTGTTTCTGAGACGATTTTTTCCTCCTTTAATTTAGGGATTACTGGAGGCCTAATCGTCGTGTATTTCTTGACGCTTTGGTTTTTGTCTTTCAAAAAAGTCAACTATGAACAGCCCGTCTACTCACACCCGCTGAGACCCGTCGACCATCATGGAGAAAATTATCTTGGACTTGTTTTAGGTGGAATAATGATCCTGTTGGTTGGATGGAAAGTGATATCTCAACCGGAATTGAATCTGGGATTTTTAAATCTTAACCTAGTCAATTATCTGCTTTTTGGGGCCTGTTTGATGGCCTATCGCGGACTTTCTCAATTTACCGAGGCGATCACCGAAGGATTGAAAAGTTCGGTGGACATATTTATTCAATTCCCTTTTTATGCAGGGATCCTGGGGATGGTTACTCAATCTGGGCTTTTGGAATTGACCGTTGGCTATTTTATCGATAATTCCGATAGCAGTACTTTCCCACTTTTTGGGTTCATTTCTTCTGCCCTGATCAATCTTTTGGTGCCTTCAGGAGGAGGGCAGTGGGCTGTTCAAGGCCCGCTTCTAATGGAGATCAGCCAATCTCTGGGCCTATCTCCAGCTCGAATGGTGATGGTTTTCTCCTACGGTGATCAGATTTCTAATCTTTTACAACCTTTCTGGGCTTTGCCGTTACTCTCGATTACCGGGGTAAAGGCCAAGGATTTACTCAAAATTGGTCTTTGGCTTTTCTTAGCGGGCTTTACCTATTTAGCTGTTTTCATTTATTATTCTTTTTAGGCCCTTTCGGAAGATATCTAAAACGGTTTTAAATAAGGATAAAGCATTCTTTTGCTTGGTTGTTCGGTTACAGAAATTGGGACTAAGTTTCTATATTTGCACCAAAATTTTGAATCTTTTACTCACCTAAAACCAATAAAATGGCTTTTGATATAGAAATGATCAAGGCGGTCTATGCCCGATTCCCTGAGCGTATTGCCGCAGCTCGTAAGGCTGTAGGCAGACCCTTGACCTTGACCGAAAAAATCCTTTATTCACACTTATCCGAGGGAGAAGTTTCCCAGGCTTTCGAACGAGGAAAATCCTATGTGGATTTTCAGCCTGACCGTGTGGCTATGCAGGATGCTACTGCTCAGATGGCTTTGTTGCAGTTTATGCAGGCGGGAAGAGATCGGGTGGCGGTCCCTTCTACAGTTCACTGTGATCACCTGATTCAGGCAGAGGTAGGTGCGGTAAAGGATCTGGATAAAGCAAAAGATAAAAACCGTGAAGTGTATGATTTTTTGGCTTCTGTATCTAACAAATACGGAATTGGTTTTTGGAAGCCGGGTGCAGGGATTATCCATCAGGTAGTGTTGGAAAATTATGCTTTTCCGGGCGGAATGATGATCGGAACGGATTCACATACGCCAAATGCCGGTGGATTGGGAATGATCGCCATCGGTGTAGGTGGAGCGGATGCTTGTGATGTGATGGCTGGATTGCCTTGGGAACTGAAGTTTCCGAAATTAATCGGTGTCAAGCTGACTGGTAAAATGTCCGGCTGGACTTCGGCCAAAGACGTGATTTTGAAAGTGGCTGGAATTCTAACGGTAAAAGGCGGTACAGGTGCAGTAGTAGAATACTTTGGCGAGGGAGCACGATCCCTTTCTGCAACTGGAAAAGGAACCATTTGTAATATGGGTGCCGAAATCGGGGCGACTACTTCGATTTTTGGATATGATGAAAAATCCGCCGCATATCTGGAAGGTACCGGAAGAGCAGATATTGCGACATTAGCCAATGGAATTGCTGAACACCTGACAGGCGATTCGGAAGTGTATACTGAGCCTGAAAATTACTTCGATCAAGTGATCGAAATCAACCTCTCTGAGCTTGAACCACATGTCAACGGACCTTTTACTCCGGATTTGGCTTGGCCTATTTCTAAATTTGCGGCAGCAGTAAAAGAAAATGGTTGGCCGGCAAAACTGGATGTGGGATTGATCGGATCTTGCACCAATTCCTCCTATGAAGATATTTCCAGAGCAGCCTCTTTGGCCCAACAGGCTGTCGATAAAAAATTGACTGCCAAGTCCGAATATACCATCACTCCCGGTTCGGAGCAGGTTCGCTATACTGTGGACCGAGATGGATTCTTGGATACCTTTGGTAAAATGGGTGGAGTAGTTTTAGCCAACGCATGTGGACCTTGTATCGGGCAATGGGCTCGTCATGGTGCGGATAAGCAGGAGAAAAATTCCATCATCACTTCCTTCAACCGAAATTTTGCCAAGCGTGCTGATGGAAATCCCAATACTCATGCTTTCGTGGCTTCACCTGAGATTGTGACAGCACTGGCAATAGCCGGAGATTTGACCTTTAATCCATTGACTGACACCCTGCTCAATGAAGACGGACAATCGGTAAAACTCGATGAACCCAAAGGTTTGGAACTTCCTACCAAAGGCTTTGCTGTGGAGGATGCTGGATATCTAGCGCCTGCTGAAGATGGATCGGTGGTAGATGTGATTGTGGATCCCAAGTCTGATCGATTGCAGCTTCTAGAGTCTTTCCCTGCATGGGAAGGAGCCGATTTGAAAGGCTTAAAATTATTGATCAAAGCAAAGGGAAAATGTACTACTGACCATATTTCTATGGCAGGTCCTTGGTTGAGATACCGTGGGCATTTGGACAATATCTCCAACAACATGCTGATCGGTGCGGTCAACTCCTTTAATGACAAAACCAACTCCGTAAAGAACCAATTGACCGGTGAATATGGAGAGGTTCCAGCTACTCAGCGTCATTATAAGCAAATGGGCATCGGGACAGTTGTCGTCGGTGATGAAAATTACGGGGAAGGGTCTTCCCGTGAGCATGCGGCAATGGAGCCTCGGTTTTTAGGCGTTAGAGCGATTTTGGTGAAATCTTTTGCCCGAATCCATGAAACCAACCTGAAAAAACAGGGAATGCTGGCGCTGACTTTTGATGATCCTTTTGATTACGATAAGGTTTTAGAAGATGATTCGATTGATATTATTGGATTGGATTCATTTGCTCCCGGCAAATCACTTCAGGTGGTTTTGCATCATGCGGATGGAAGTTCGGATACCATTAAAGTCAATCATACCTATAATGAAGGCCAAATCGGATGGTTTAAGGCAGGTTCAGCGCTTAACTTGATCAAGGCAGGAATTTAATATCCATACGAATAAGTATAGAAAACCGTAGTCAAAGAACTGACTGCGGTTTTTTTTCGTTTTCTGTCCAATTAATGGAATCAAAGATGAGGTTTATCAAGACAGTTGTTTTCAGTATTTTTGTTTTCCCTTTTCTGCCCTCATTTGGCTTTGCCCAAAACGAAGTAAAAATCGAGCGGGAGGTCGGGATCAAAGAAAAACTAGTGCCCTCTGAGGCTAGTGAATGGCTTTATGATGCATTTGAAGAAGCAAAAAAGCCTAATTGGTTTCAGGAGTTTTCTTTGAATGGGTATTCCTATGAGGCTAAATTCAGACTGGAAGGGAAATATTACAGTGTGGAGTTTGATTCCTTGGGGAAAATCGAGGATGTAGAAATAGAGATGGATTTTGATGAATTAGACGATTCTGTAAAGAAAAATCTCAATCAATATTTTTCTGACAATTATGAGGTACATAAAATCAGCAAAATCCAAATCCAATACACGGGAGAAGAGGACGATTTAGAAGATTTTTTTGATGAGAATGAGAAAGAGGGCGTCACGGTTCGGTATGAAATCGAATACAGGGGAAAAGTATCCAATAAGGTCGATGAAATTTGGGAGGGAACATTTGGAGCCGATGGCACATTCATCACCAAGCGTAAAATAGAGATTAGAATCACAGATAATTTGATTTTTTAGGATGCGAGGATTTCTATTTCTTGGGTTGCTTTTTCTAAGCATTTCATCGGTTTTCGGACAAGATCGACAGACTTTCTTCACGGGTTTTTTCCCGGAATTGTCTCTGACCAAAAAGCTTGAAAACTCAAACAAGCTCAATTTCAAAGTCGAAAATCAACATGTGATGTATGATAATCGGATTGGGGATAAGCTTCAGTTTGATCATTACCGAACTGACGTGATGGGTTTTTACGATTGGAAACTCACCGCCTCTACCAGTGCAGCTATTGGACTTTTTCATCGATTTCAAGACGGCGCTGATGGTAATCGGATTATTCAGCAATACGCTTTTTTGAATCGTCTTCGGTCTTTCCAAGTCGGACATCGTCTTAGAACCGATCAAACGTTTACCAAGGGACAGAACGTCGAATGGAGGCTTCGTTATCGAATAGCCAGTGAGATTCCGCTCAGCGGTGCAAAGCTTGATCCCGGAGAGTCATATTTTTTGATTTCAAGCGAACCGATTTTCAGTCTGAAAGGTGGGTCATTCAATTTGGAGAACAGGTTGATTTTTACACTAGGCAAACTATACCCCAAAAATCAAAAATTGGAGTATTCGATTGACTACCGAACCGATGGATTTTTCAATAATCGCTTTCGAACTCGGCTTTGGCCCAAAATCGGATACTATTATAATTTTTGATCCAAATCAAAAAGTTAATTATTGGATTTTTACAAGATGATGAATTTCATGCCCTTAGATGTGTTTTGAGGGCTTTGGAATGGTTTCTGGTGAATTAATCTATATTTTTTTATGCATTTTTATTTATTTGAAAAGTAAAAAACTTGCTATGAAATACAAATTGCTGTATGTTTACGAAATCATATTACAGGTTGGACAAAATCCTGTAAAATCTAAAGCAAGACAGAATAGCGCAATTATCAATTCATGCAAGAACGGGGTATCAATAGTACTTTTAAAAAGATCATTTACGAGTCATCGGAAATGGTTTTTCTTGCGGATGATACGTTCCCCTACAATATTTTTTATGGAAATGAAGCCTTTGAAGAGCAAATCGGTCAACATTTAAATGAAAAGTCTCTCGTGGGTTTGGGATTGGATATCAATGCCTACATATTTAAAGAGGAACTGATTCTGACTCATGCTGGAAAAGAATATGGGTTTAGACTTGAACTCCCCACGGATCATTCCTCAAACTATTACTTGTTTTACAAAGGAAAAGAAATTCGTATTCACGGACTTCCTCCCAAAAAAGATGTTCAACAGTTTTTTAAGTCCTCTTTGGATTTGATAGCTGTGGGTCAGCATGATTACCTTACTTATGTCAACAATGCCTCGCTTCCAATTTTAGGTTATGATCCTGCCTATCTTCAAAATACCTCTCTTTGTGGGTTTATTCATGAAGATGATTTGGATCAGATCAGGGCGATTTGGAAATCAAAAGGCGGAGAAGATCAGCTTGGGTTTTTCAGAATTCGTTTTATCGATAAGCAGGGTAGCTACAAATACCTCGATTGCTCAGTTCAATTCACAGAAGATCGTTTTTTTATTTTAGCCCGTGATGTTTCCGAAAAAGCAAAAAGCGAATTAAATCTTAAAAAGCGAAAAGAACTTGTGAAAAATGCCGGGTCTCTGGGTGAGGTGATTTCCTGGGAGTATCGGGAGGAATCAGGTGAATTTTTATGGGATGATTCGGATCAGGATTTCTTCGAAAATCAGAATCAAAAACAGCTGGAAACCCAAATTCTAGCGAAGATTAAGGATAGAACTTCAGGATCTCAGGAGATTGAATTGGATTTTGAGTCAGTTCATTTAAAGGGAAATGCTCAACGAATCAACGCGGAGGAAGAGAATTCATCAGTTTGGGTAGGAGTGATTTGGGATGAGGGTCCAATCAGGGCTTTGGAGGCTAAAAGTCTTCTTCATGAAAAACTCATTTTAAATGCACCGGAACCGATCATTATTTCAAAAGGGGATGGGCAGATATACCTCTGTAATGCAGAATCAAAAAAACTTTTTGGACTGGGGAAAAACGAAATATTCACTCATTTAAAGGATATTGAGACACTTTTGGCCTCAAGTCACGAGTGGAAGTCCTGGATACAAACAGCTATCAATGAGGAAAGTACCACACATTTTTCCAGTGAACTGCTCAGTCAATCGGGGCAAAATCATGCTCTGGAGATCGCCGCAAGTCGATTTATAGATGAAGATGAAACTTATATTTTTCTCTCGTTTAGAGATGTATCCGAAAAGGTTTCCCTGGAGAAAACACTGGAGGAGAATAGTAATTTCCTCATGAATCTGACCGAGCAAGTTCCAGGAGGTTTGTATCAATTGGTTTTGGATGGAAACGGCAAAATGAATTTTTCCTTTTTATCCAAAGGAATTGCTTCTGTCTTGGGGCTGAAACAAGACGAGCTTGCTAATTTTTCTGATATATCCATGGCCATTTCTCGAGTGCACCCACTTGACCTGCCGCAATTGATCATGAGTTCGGTGGCTTCAGCCAAAAAATTGGATCCATGGCAATGTCAAATTAGAGTCAAAAGTGCTATCGACCCGACGGGTTACCGCTGGATTTTGGGAGCAGCACGCCCTCAAAGTCTCGACAATGGGGACATGGTTTGGTACGGATATTTGACAGATATCAGTCAGCAGAAGGAATTTGAGGCTAAACTTGATGAGGCTAGAAAGACAGCCGAAAAAGCAAGTCAGATTAAATCGGATTTCTTATCCATGATCAGTCATGAACTGCGGACACCGCTCAATGCGATTTCGGGATCGGTTTATTCTTTGCTTCAGGAAACACCTACCGATCAGCAGATGGGAGCCTTGAATACCATTAATTTCGCTGTGGATAATCTGATCATCATGATCAATGATCTGTTGGATTTCCAAAAAATCGAGGCGGGAAAATTAACCATTGAGAAGGCACCATTTAACCTAAAAGATCTCGTTGAGCAGGTGATTAGGGGTTTGTCTTTTCATGCCAAGGACAGTAAAAATAAGCTGGATCTTCACCTTTCACAAGGCCTAGATGCCCAGGTTAAAGGAGATAAGACCCGTCTTTCTCAAGTTTTGAATAACTTGATCACCAATGCCTTGAAGTTTACCAAAGAGGGGAGTGTCGACGTAACGGCCAAGCTCAAGGAACAATCAGACGATAAAATCACGGTTTATTTTGAAGTAAGAGATACTGGGATAGGAATCGCTCCCGAGCATCAAGAGCGGATTTTCAACGATTTTGACCAGGTAAAACCAACCTTCAGTGCCAAATATGGCGGTACGGGACTGGGTTTGTCAATTACCAGAAAGTTACTCAACCTGATGGGTGGCTCAATTGGCCTTGAATCCGCCGAAGGGGTGGGAAGTACATTTTATTTTGAATTGAGTTTTGATCTAATCAAAACCTCCTCAAATAACGGAACGGTAAAAGAAATCGCCAATGCGATGGACCTTTCTTCGCTTCATTTATTGATGGCTGAGGATAATGATGTGAATGCCTTGGTTTTAGGTAAAATCATTAAAAAGTGGGGTTATACTTTTGAGCGTGTTTCCAATGGTCTAGAGGCAGTAGAAGCTATGAAATCCAAAACCTACGATTGTGTACTTATGGATATTCAAATGCCAGTAATGGATGGTTTTGAGGCAACCAAAGCAATCAAGGAGTTTTCTAAAACTCCTGTTTTAGCCTTGACAGCTGCAGCCAAATTAGAAATCATGGAACAAATTGAAGCCTGTGGTTTTGATGGATTTGTGGCTAAGCCGATTGATGCTGCTGAACTTTTAAAGAAAATCCGAGAGGTAATCTATCAGAAAAATCAGAGTGCCTGAGCTTTTTGATAATATTCACTGACCAGTTCCATATCGGGATAATCTCGGTAAAGCTCCTGCAAAAATTGCACAGCCGAGAGTTTGTCCCCAATCATCACGTAGTAAATCCCCTTGTTTCGCTGTGCGTAAAGATTAGATTCGTCCATTCTAATGCTTTGATTGATCAGGTCAAGTCCTTCCTCCAATTGTCCCAAAAATAGTAAGTACAGCCCTTTATTGTTGTAATAATAAGGCTGTCGATTATTGAGCGTAATGGCTTTTTCTACACTTTCCAGCGCTTCCTGATACTTTTCTTCTTCGAATTGCAGCATCGACCGCAGATTGTAAATATTAGCTTCAAAAGGATTGATCTCTTCTGCTGTTTCTAAAATCTCAGCGGCTTTTTCCAGGTCTTTTTGGTAGTAATAAATAGTCGCCTGATTGACCAATAAATCAGAGTTTTCAGGGTCTAATTCCACTGCTTTGGAAAAAGCCTCCAATGAATTGGGGAAATCCTGGAGTTTTTCAAAAACCAATCCCGCCAAGAAAAACCCTTTCCAATTTTCAGAATCATTTTTAGTCAGCCAATTGGCTTCTTCTCTTGCTTTGTAAAACTCGCCATTGTCCAAATAGGCCAATCCTCTCTGAAAATAAGCTTCTGAGTAGGAGGGATTATATCGGATTGCCTGACCAAAACCCGCTATTGCTTCTTCCAATTGATTGATTTGAAGATGAGCGATGGCTTTATTGTACCAAGCATCGACATAACTGGAGTCCAAATCCAAGGCTTCTTGATAGAATTCAATGGCTGTTTTGGGATCATTCTCATCCATTTTTTCATTTCCCTTGAGCAGAAACCTCCCTTTTTTGTCCTCGAGACTATCGCAGGAAAATACCAGTAAAACCAAGATAATACTCAGCCACTTAATCGGTCGATTTTTTCGATTCATCATTTTTTTCCTCCTCGCTTGATTCCATATTTTCCTCTCCCAACAAAAGCGCATACGGTTTGGTTGATTCACTTAGCTCAAATATTTCTTTTAAAATTGCCAAAGTAGGAATGACCAGAATCATTCCTGCTATCCCCCAAATTGTTCCCCCTACCAACAAACCGAATAAAGTTAAAAAAGCGTTTAGATTTACATTTCCGCCTACGATTTTGGGAGTCAAAACATTACCTTCTAGCATTTGAATAAGCTGATATGCTCCTAAAATGGCGATAGGGTAAAATAAGCTGTCTTTGGTCAGCAAAGAATAAGTCACAGGGAGTAACACTCCGAAGAATGGTCCCACATAAGGGATAATACTCAAGAGAGCACCTACCACGCCAAAAAATATGGCATGTTTGATTCCTAAAACGAGGTAAACGGTAATATTTAAAACAGCCAAGATCACCATGACTTTACCGACACCGATGATGTAGCTTTGGATGACTTTACGGAGATTCCCGATCCGTTTTTTTACCATTTCGGGATCATATTCCTTATAGACCATGACCATCATTTTGGTCAAATGATCACGATAAAGCAGGAAAAAAAACATAAAAACCGGAATCAAAATCAATCCCGAAAGCGAACCTACAGTCCTGAGTGCAAAGGAAGAAATACTGCCACTATTTTCGGTTAAAATTCCTTTGATATATTCGGTATTGGTTTTTTTTCTGACCTCCGGGTCATATTGAAAACTGTTTTGGCTCCATTCATCAAACTGCGTTGCATAATTGGAAATTTTGCCTGAAACATCGTCGAAATCGTTCGTAAATCCTGCGAAATTAGTAATGATGAAAGAGATGATTCCTCCCACTATTAATATCATTGCCAAAAGGGAGAGGATAGTCGAAATTACTCTCGGGATTTTTCCTTTCTCGAGCCAGTTGCTGATCGGCGTAAATAGAATAGAGAAAAATCCTCCTAGAAATAATGGCACCAAAATGCCTTTGGCGACAATTAGGGTAAAAATCAGCACTATGATCAATAGCATCACAGCTAATGCTTTGAGATAGGCAGGTAAAATTAATTTATCGGTTTTCATAGCTGGAGGGGTTGTCTGACAGGAAATAGCACTTTTTTAATCTATTTCACAAGTAATCCGGCCCTTCTTAAGAGGGCGTCGGGTTTTGGATCACGTCCTCTAAACCGCTTGTAAAGAATACTTGGATGAACAGTTCCCCCTGCCGAAAGCACATGTGCGGCAAAAGATCGGGCGGTTTCTGGATCAAAAACTCCTTTTTCCTGAAACAATTCAAAGGCATCCGCATCCAAAACTTCCGCCCATTTGTAACTATAGTAACCTGCCGCGTATCCCCCCTGGAAGATGTGAGAAAATGAAGTACTCATCATCGTCCCCGGCACTGTGGGAAGCAATTCGGTTTTCTGCATAATTGATTTTTCAAACTCCCCGATTTCGGAAATTTCTTCTGGGTTTTGACTATGATAAGCCATATCCAGCAGTCCAAAGCTGATTTGCCTTACCGTTTGATAGCCTTGTTGAAAATTTGCAGATTTTTTGATTTTCTCAATCAATTCAGCCGGGATTTTTTCACCCGTTTGGAAGTGCTGGGCAAAAAGATCCAAGCACTCTTTTTCATAACACCAGTTCTCGAATATTTGGGAAGGGAGTTCCACAAAATCCCAATAAACGCTGGTACCTGACAGGGATTGGTAGGTGCTGTTGGCTAGCATCCCGTGGAGGGCATGACCAAACTCATGAAATAAAGTAGTGACCTCATTGAAAGTCAATAGACTCGGCTTAGTTTTCGTCGGCTTGGTAAAATTGCAGACAATGGAGACATGAGGCCGCAGGTTTTTGTTTTCGAGTTTATATTGACTTCTGTAGCTAGTCATCCATGCTCCGTTTCGCTTTCCGGATCTTGGGAAAAAATCGGCGTAAAAAACCGCAATATGTTCTCCGTTTTCTCCCTGGACTTCATAAGCTGTCACATCTTTGTGATAAACCGGGATTTTTGGATTGGGGACGAAGGTCAAACCATACAATTTTTGTGCAGTTTGAAATACGCCATCGATTACTTTTTCCAGTTGAAAATATGGGCGTAGAATTTCATCGTCTAACTCAAATTTCTCCTTTTTCAACAATTCTGAATAATAGGCGAAATCCCATTTTTCAAGACGGTCGATGTGATCTAGTTTTTTGGCGAAATCTTCCAGTTCGGCCACTTCTTTTTCCGCTTTTGGCTTTGCTTTTTCAAGTAGATTTTCCAGAAAATCCATTACTGATTTCGCACTTTTTGCCATGCGCTCTTCCAAAACAAAATCCGCATGACTCCGATAGCCGAGGAGATTAGCCCGGTCATTTTTTAAGCGTAAAATATTTTTAATTACCTCTTTGTTATCCAGCTCATCACCTTTGGAAGATTTGCTATTGTAAGCCAGAAAAAGGAGCCTACGAAGCGGTCGGCTCTTCAAATAGGTCATCGCAGGAATGTATGAAGGATAGTCCAGTGAAAAGGCCCATTGACCGTCTTTACCCTTTTCTTCGGCGGTTTGTGCGGCTGCTTCCTTGATTCCATCGGGTAGACCCTCGAGATCCGATTCATCGGAAACGAAGTGCACAAAGCGATTAGTCTCCGCAAGTACATGTTCTCCAAATTTCAGGGATAATTGAGCTAACTCTTGATCGATCTTACGAAGTTTTTCAGCATCCTTTTGGTTGAGTTTAGCTCCGTTTCTGACGAAGGATTTGAAGGTTTTATCCAAGAGCATCCCTTGTTCCTCTGAGAGTGAAAGGGAATCCTTTTGATCATAGACCTGAGAAACTCGCTGAAAAAGCTCTTGATCCAATAAGATGTCATTAGAATATTCTGTCAAAAGGGGAGAAATTTCCCGGGCTAATTTTTGGATCTCATCTGAAGTCTCTGCTGAATTTAAATTGAAAAAAATCCCCGAAACGACCGAAAGCTCTTTTCCCGCCTGATCGAGTGCTTCGATAGTGTTTTGAAAGGTAGGAATACTTTGGCTTTTGATTTGGGCAATTTCGGTTTTTGCCCGTTCGATTAATTCCTGAATGGCAGGTAAAAAATGCTGGGTTTGAATTTGATCGAAAGGTGGGGTTTGAAAAGGTGTTTCAAAAGTAGTTAATAGTGGGTTATTCATTTGATATTTTTTTTACACAAATCTGACTGATGATTTAAAAACAGATTCATCTGTAATGCGTTCCAAAATTACAGAATTGATTTTAGAAATTGGGAGTGGAGATTTCTCATTCTCATTTATAAAAATGCATTAGAATAAGATCTAAAAAAAGCCGGAATTACCCGGCTTTTGATTAATAATCGTAATCGCAACTCATGATGTCGCTGCCGATCGGAGCACCATCGGGGATTTTAAGTGGTGATTGAGGTGTTAGTTCCTCTGGTAAAGACAAATAAGCCTCTATTTTTTCCATGAGATATTCTCGATGTGCTTGAAGAGGCTGCTGGCTGGGTACATCTTGGTTTTTGAGTTGATTGAGATGAAATCTGGCCAAGGCTCTGACAGTTTGAGAAGCTCCCGAATCTTTGGATAAATTAATCAGTCCATCCACAAATTTTGATTCGGTCATCAGTTTAATTTCTCCTTGAGGACCTTCTTCCAGATTACTTGCAAAAAGCTGATCGCTTACTTTTTGAAGATAATCCTCTAATCCCATCAGGTTGCTGTCTTGGAGCTTTTGTAAATATATTCGATTGACACGGCCAGTTTCCATCATAAGCCCAAGTGTCAGATCTACTACACTTTCGGCCGGAGCAATCGGGTCAAAAATGGGACCCATGCGGGAGACAAATGTCTCGCGGTTTCTTCCATATCCGAAAGGTCTCGGAGGGATTAAAGCCAAGATGGATGCTGGCACTTCCAGATGCTCAGGCGAAATGGTATTCAACAATGCATCCAGTGCCTTTTGCTGCTCAGCGTTTGACACCCATTGATGCCTGGACTGATTGTCTCCTTTTACTTTATAAGTGAAATCCATTCCGCCGAGGAGCTTGCTGGTAGCTTCTACTTGATAGCGATGCATCATGTACAGGGGTACCAATACCTCTTCTATAAGTGCCTCAGGAGTGCCATCTGGAATAGAATTTAATCCGAAACTTTTCAATTTATTTGCCCTTAGAGCCAACATTCTATTCAATTCTTCCGGTGCGGATGCTCCATTGTCCCAAAGATGAGATCGGGGATGAACACCACTTCGGTCTCTAGAGTCGGAATCGGTGATGAATTCATGACCTGCTTCGTAAGTTTGCTCAAGTGTTTTTTCCAAGAATTCTTCCTCGGACTCGTCCTCAGCTGGATATCCATAGCCATATTTAATAGCCCATTTATCCCAATCACCAATTTTGTCATCGTAAGAATCGCTTAAGTCCAATTCTCCATCAGCACTCTGCGTGATGACGGGATAAGGGTAGTCCATCACCGAAGTTCTTCCATTGGCAGAGGTAGCATAACTGTGAGCAAGACCGATGGTATGGCCGATTTCATGTGCAGAAAGCTGTCTAAGTCTCGCTAAAGCCAATTCCAAAAGCTTAGGATCGCCTTCATTTCCATTTTCAAATGGCTGAAGTAAACCCTGAGCAATCAAGTAGTCCTGTCTCACCCGAAGTGAACCTAAAGAAACATGTCCTTTTAATATTTCACCGGTTCGGGGATCGCGCACGCTACTGCCATAGGACCAACCTCGGGTAGATCGATGAACCCATTGGATGACATTGTATCTCACATCCATTAGGTCCATACCTTCGGGCGCCAATTCTACTCGGAAAGCATCTTTGAAACCCGCTGCTTCAAAAGCCTGGTTCCACCAGTTACCACCTTCAATTAAAGCCGAGGCCACGGGCTCAGGTGTGCCCCGATCAAGATAATACACAATTGGCTCTTCCACTTCAGAAAGTTCTGCACCGGGATTTATTTTGACTAGTCGATGTCTGGATATAAACTTTTTGACAATCGGATCGGATATCGCTGTTGTGAAATCCATGTAACTAATGGATCCGTATCCTGCTCTGGGATCAAATTCCCTTGGCTCATAATTTTCATCCGGTAGCTGGATAAAGGAATGTCTCATTCGGACGGTCACGGCATCAGGACTGGGGGTGACAGAGCGGATCATTCCTCCGCTGGCTTTTCCTGTTAGGGTGATAGTCGCTTCTACTTCTGTGTTTTGAGGGAAATTTTTGGTAGTCGGCTCATAAAGTCCAGACCGAGATGCATCAGTGCGATAGGTCCCCTGTCTGGCTTGACTAAGGCGATCTGCTACCCCATGGGCATCTTGCATATAAAAATTGGTCGCGTCTACCAGAAGCTTATCACCGTCTTTTTGTACGATTTCAAAACCCCAAAGTACTGACTCAGCGAAGGCATCATTTACGGATTTTACCTCGTAGGAATTATCAGAATACGCTCGGAAATCATAGTTTTTATGGACTAGAAATAGTTTGTTTCCGGTTTTTCTAAATTCGACAATACGGGTGTTTCCCAACTGTCCCCGGTCCAAGCCTAAATCATTGGAGCCGACCCCAGCAGTGAGGGAATTGACATAAAGGAATTCGTTTTCAAGCTGATCAATTTCTAAATAAATCTTACCCTTATCAGGTTCAAGATAAAAATCGATAAAGCCTTCTTTCTTTTCCATTTTGCTCAAATCCAAGTTTTGAGCTTGAATAGCAAGTATGGAAAGTAATGCTAAAAGGATGGTGGTTGCTGTTTTTTTCATAGGAAAATACTTTGAGGTCAAATTATCAAATAAACCCCTATATCGGATACCAATCATGGAAATTTATCGATTAAAAAGATATCTGATCATAAAGGTGGTTTCAGAAATGGTGTTTCCTTCGATCTGCTGAAGTCCGGAGCTGATTTCATTTCTGTCGGTGTAGGTGGTTTTGGCATATCTGAAGTAAAAGGTCAATTTTCTCCCTAAGTCAAATTCCCCCAATAGATAATAGCGCTGACCTTGTCCAAATAATGCGGGAATCGAGAATGTCCACAACACATTGTTTTCGAAAGCATATAATCGATTGTCGTATTCCAAGGCATCGAAGAGTGCATATCGTCCGGAGATCTTCCAGCGATTTCCAGCATATCTGATATCCTGATATATCAAAAAACCGTGGGTAGGGTCCTTGATTTGTTTGACTCTGCTCCAAAGAATTCGGGAGCGTATAAAAAGTTGAGGATTGACCTGATATTCCAGACCCCACATCCCGTTGATTCGGTCAATTGGCAGTGGAGTATAGGTCAGTTGTGGTTCACCTGAGTCGGTGAGATTTCGGTCTTTTTGCTCTTGTCTGATTTGGAGGTAAGTGGATAATTCCCTAAAAGGACTGAAGGTTACTCTGCTCAACCATTCAAATCCATTCGATGGGGCATAGACTCGGAACTTCAGCCAGGGAAATCGAAAAAAATCATAATAGGAATTGATTTTCCAATTTTTATGCGGTCGGATTTCAAGACCCAGATAAGTGCCTTGTTCATTTATCGGGCGGGTATTTTCCGAAAAGGCATTCCCATAAAAACTATGGAAATCCCGGTCGTATTTTCTCCATAAAACCGAAAGGTCGATTTTAGGATCCAGACTGGTCAGCATTCCCGCAAGAATCGCTTTTCCACCTGATTTAGAAATGGCAGATTCACTGAAAAAATTAATATTCTTCCAGTTCCAACTCCAGTAGATACTCCCCAACTGATTGGATTTTCCTGCAAATTCATATTGATTGTAGGGTCTGGGATCTCTTTGCCAAGTTGTTCCGAATTGCGTATGAAGAAAATTCAGTCCACTGTTCCATCTTCCATCACTTGAGGTATAATTCAAATTCGTTCCCAAGCTAAGCTCCCTTAATTGATTTTTAGTAGAAAGTTCACTGGCTGTACGATGCAGACCGCTTTGATTTAACGAACTGAATCGAGATGGTTCATTTTCGAGGCTATCCAATGCCTCATCAATTCGTCCGTCTCTTGGTGCATAAGAAAACATGACCGTGCTGTTCCATTTTCCCAGCTTTCGCGTAGCGGCTATTCCTCTGAAAAAACCAAACTCCAAAGCGGCGGTGTAAGGAATCAAACCAATACTACTTCTCCGAGCGGTGGGCACGGTTTCAACTCCTTTTCCTAAGGAATACCCCGCTCCGAAAACCAATCCTTGGCCAAAAGAGGCCTGATAATCTCCCAAGGTGATGGTTTTCCAATTTCCCACCTCATATCTGGTGAAGTGATAGGAAAAAAAATTAAATCCATATCTGGCGCTTTTTCTATCCCAAATAAACTGCTCTCCGGCATCCTTATCCAATGTAAAACCAAGACTAAAATCCCGGGGATGTTGGATTCTAAATCTCAAATAAAGATCATTTGGGTCACCCAAGTAGCGAGACGAAATCCGACCAGTTGAACTCGTATCCGCAGCAGTAAATCCTCTTCGAGTCTGCCAAACTCTACGACTTCTAAAGAGAAAATAAGCTTGTTCTTCTTCTTGAAGTCGCTGAAGAAAGGGGCGGGTTTTTCTACCGGTGGATTGAAGGGTGAAAAATGGGACTATTGATTCGATGAGTTCCATATCAAAACCGGGTATAGCTTGAAGTTCATATAGCGTAAGAAATGGACCGAATTTTTCTCGGTAATTGAGCAGGGAATTGATCTGATTCTGGTTGAGAAGGAAAAATTGCTGTAGTTCTTCGGCACTTGCTTGATTGAGGTCTAGCGGGTTGAGGTAAAGCTGGAGCAGCACCTCATAGATGCTTTCGTAATCCAGTTCTTCATCCTGCACGGGAAATAAGCGCTCAATTAATTCATCCAGATCAATGGACTGTCGAGGAGGATTTTGGGCTTTTGCCTGAAGCGCTAGAATTTCAAACGCGATAAAAAAAATCAAAACCTTGTTCATTGAAAAAGATAAGCTAGACTAAAATGATTGGTACTTCCTAAAGCGTGATTTCTACCTCTGCCGTAGTCAAATCTGAAAGATTGATACAGCAGACCAAAGCCAAAAAATAGTCGCGATGGATTGGAGTTGACTCCCAACCGAAGCTGAATCCATCGTTGAAGACTATATTCCAATCCAATTTTACTAACCGGATCCAACAGGATATCCTTTTCTATTTCTAAAATAATGCTCAAGTATTCGGAGGGAGTATAGCGGGCTCCCAGTTGTATCGCTGTAGGAAGTCGGCTTTCTGATACTTTTGAGATTTTGCTTCGAGTCAAATTGGAAAAATGAGCTCCTATAAAAAATTCCGGTGAAAGTTCTGCGATGCCACCCAGACTAATCACAGGTACACCACTACTTCCGAAGCCTTCGATTTGAGTTTGAAACCACTCCACTTTCGCGCCTAGAGAGGCTATTCCAAGGGTATTGGAAAAGCCCAAACCGATACTTTGTTGATTAAAAAGCGATCCTCCGAATCTTGAAATTGAGAACCCGAAAGTTCCAAGGCTTGATTTATTGACTGCGGCCAGACTGAAGGTGTTGAGTTCTTTTAGATTATAGCGCTGATCGTAGCCGACGGCGATTCCAGAGTTTTCCAAGCGATCGAGTCCTCCGATATTATTAAAAACCGTCCAAAGATCTAGGGTGTGGACACGTAGATTTCCCATCCCTTGACTTCTTGCCCCATGGACCTGCGTCAGTGGATCCGTTTGCGCCTGAAGCTGAAAAATCACTCCAAGACTGAGCCAATAAAAAATCAACTTTTTCATTTTCTCAGAAAAAATTACTCCTTAAGTTAAATAAAAAAATGTGGAGTCACCAAATTTTCAATTTGGTAATTCCTGATAATGAATCAGAAAGGAGCTCGAAGGTTGAAGAAAAAATTGGCTCCGCCGGAATTATTAAAGGAGTATTCAAATCGAAAAACGGAATCATAAAGTCCAACCATATCAATTCCCAATCCATAACCATACAGGTATCGGTTGGTTAAAGCGAGATTTTCGGGGAGGTAATTCCGGTCTTTGACATAGCCATGATCAAAATTTGCACTTAGGTAAAACTGAAAAGGAATGATACTGAATTCTTCCAAAGGGATGGTTTGGGATATATCAAACTCAAAATCAAGAAATTTCCATCGAAAACTGTTTTTATGAACATAAAGCTGCTGTCCTTCAATGACATTGAGCTCATATCCCCGGATAAAATTGGGTGAGTATCCAATTCCCCTTACCAAAGTATAGGGCTGTCGAGGACTCAAAAACCAGTTAGTAGTCAGACCTGAAGCAATGTGAAATTTTTCGTTCAGTTTGAAGTACTTGTTCGCGGTGAGGTTCAATTCAATTTCATCAATATCTTCTAAATTAAATAAACCGTATTTGGTAGCCGATATTTGCAGCAGCTCACCTTGTGTGGCATAGGCGATATTATCTCTTTTGTCATGCCTAAAGGAATAGGTTAACCAAAAATAACTAAGCTCAGTATTATCATGTTGAAAATAATCTGGGTTCTCAATCAGCACATCTGGATCTATCCACGTTTTATTGAATCCAACATTGACTAGGTGAAAATTGTAAAATGTCCTTCTGAAGGTATAACGTAAGGCTGCTGCAAGATTCTTCCGCAGGACGTCCTCTGTTTCATTCGAATAAAAAACCTGACGGTTATTGGCGGATCGAATGGGAATTGTTTTCTGATCAAAAAATGTCACCTGAGCTGCTAATCCGTGTTTTTGTTTTTTGTCGATGTAGGGTTTGCTGTACAGTACATCAAGTGCTTTGGTAAATCCCAACTGCCCTGCAAATTTTAATTTTTCATTTCTTCCACCCACATTGGCGTGAGAGATTCGGGCTCCGTAATTGACCCGGGAAAAATCCCGCTGTTGATTGGTCCACCACTCAGAGAAGTTTCGGTCAGCTAAAGCAAAAATGATTGAAGGCACCACGTACCATCGCTCCTTTACTGCAATCAAAACTTCTACTTCATCAGTTCCAGTCAAAAGCGGGGTGATTTCCACCGTAGTAAATAGCCGGAGATTGTAGATTTTTTGGCGATCCGATTGGATAATCTGTAAAAAAGTATCCCAATCATAATAGAAGTCTGTAGTAAAATCGAGTTCTCGGAGAATGATATCCTTTTGGGTTTTTTCATTTCCGATAATAAAAATATTATTGACCTTTATGCTGTCAGGCGTATCCAGTTTCATCGGGGCATAACTAGTATCTTGTCCCAGTACTTGCTGGGAAAAACCGACCCAAATGAGTCCCAAAATAAATATATGTTTGATCCTGACTTTCAATTGGAATTTTGTCTCAAATCCTTTGGTTTATTTCTTGAGTGTCATTAGTCAAAAACGGTATGTTTAAATCCTTTTTTAGAAAATTAGCCATCTTTCCGATTTTGGTTTATCAATACACCATTTCACCACTTTTTCCATCTACTTGTCGCTATACGCCTACTTGTAGCCAATATACGAAGGAAGCCATTCAAAAGTATGGACCTATCAAAGGTGGATGGTTGGGGATCAAGCGAATTGCGAGTTGTCATCCTTGGGGTGGTCACGGTCACGATCCTGTTCCTTAAACGTTTTGGGGAGGTTTCAACCCGGATTTCAAAGCTCTGACTACCAGAAATACCCCTCCGATGACTAAGGGTATACTCAAGATCTGTCCCATATTATAAGTCATCGTCTCTTCAAATTCTACCTGATTTTCTTTGAGAAATTCCCAAATAAAGCGCATTCCAAAGACCGAAATCAGGAAAATACCCAAAAGTAATCCCTCTGGAACGCGATCTTTATATTTCAACCAGATTGCCAACAAAATCAGGAAAATCGCAAAATAGGAGAGTGACTCATAGATCTGTGTGGGGTATTTAGCTCGACCAAAAGTCTCTACTGTAGCAATGAATTTATCGGATTGTTCCTCAAGAGTCAATCTCAACTCGGACTCAGGTTCTTCTGCAAAGTACGTTTTGGTGGAGTTAAATTGGGTCAGCGCGTATTTGATATCACTTCGAAGCGTGGATTCTAAGGTTTCTTCGGTAAAGTTACCTTTGGAAATTTGAAGTTCTATATTGACAGGTACGATTCCATTTCCCTGAAGTTCTTCAGTGCGATCTTCCGGTTTGTACGCTTCGATGGATTCAAGTGGCACCTTGAGTGACTGCAAGACCTCCTCTGCAGAATAGGCATACACAAAACCAGAATCTGTCCCGGTGTCTTTTCCTCCGATTTCTGAGTTCATCAAGTTACCCAATCTAATCAAGGCTCCTGTCAGAGCAGTGACAATGACGATCCGATCTACGACCCAAAGGTAGCTCTGCCCGGGTGTGCGTTTGGCATAGAGCCACAAAGCAAATAAAATTGCGATAGCCGCTCCGTGTGAGGCTAGACCACCTTCCCAGACTTTTAGAATGTCGATGGGATTGCTGAGATAGCGCTCCGGTTCATAGAATAACACGTGTCCCAATCGGGCTCCGATGATCGTGGACAAAACCATGTATATGGTCAATTTGTCCACCAATTCCTCTTTTTGACCTTCTTTTCGGAAAAAATAAACCATAATCTGCTGGGAAATAATAAATCCCAAGGCAAACAATAAACTGTACCATCTCAATCGATCAAAGCCGGAAAATACTGCAGGATTTGGGTCCCACACGACATAATTCAAAAAAGAATCAATCATAATTTATGCGTCAAATTTGTTCTAGTTGTGCTAATTCCTCTGAAAATCCCCCGGAAAGAATGGGGAAACGACACCAGGTTTTCGGGTCTACGTTAAATTGATCCAAGTGGAAGGCTGGCGCATATCGCTCGCGTTTCCATTGGTTTCGAGCCCAAAGTTGAAAGAATTTTTTGATATACCCTTTCAATAATTGCTTTTCTATGTCCATCTCATCGCTTAGAATTATAAAAATATCCAAAGGAGAACGTCTGTCCCGAATTGCGAGCTTTTCGATTTCTAAAATCAAATCATAAGGCATTAAATCCTTCTCATCGGTTTGCGACCGCTCCTGAGGTCTTAGCTCTGCGGATGGCTGCAATGAGTTGACCCATGAGAGGCCTGGTCGATTCAGATTTTTCTCTGCCCATCTGAGCCAGTTTAAAATAAAAAACTTATCCACCCCTGCGATAGGAGAAATACTTCCGCTCGTATCTCCGTCCATGGTAGCATAGCCTACATCTCCTTCGCTTCGATTGGAAGTAGAGAGCAGTAGGGCATTATTGAGGTTTGCCAGCATCCAAATAATAGGGGAGCGGGAGCGGGCCTGAATGTTTTGCAAGGTAATATCGTCCTGCTCCCAAGTCAATTCCCTTCCCATTACTTTTTCAATCTTTTGGATGTAGGAATCCACTTCCTCATCTATGGTCCAATGGTGAAATTTTGCACCTAGACTTTCAGCCAGCATTTTGGCACTTTCAAACGTTTCCTGAGAAGAATTTTTGGTTCCTTGATAGGCCGTGGTCAACAGCTTATTGACCAGCTTCTTTTCATTTTGATGCTCAGAAGAAATAGTTAGCCTTCGGCAAAATTCATCCAAGCCCAATTCCTCGAGTCCTCTACGGACCATCTCAGCGACCAAAACCGCAATGGTGGAAGAATCCGCCCCTCCAGAAAGCGACAAGACGAATCCCCCGCTTTTGCTTTTGCGCAGGTAATCGTAAAGCCCTAACGAAGATGCTTGAACAAACTCCCATTCTTTTTCTAGCGTAGGAGCGATAGATTGCTCTTGGGGCGAAAGTTCAAAGTCGATGACTTGAAAATGTTGAAAAGAGAGCAGTTGATTTCGGCTTAGGATATTCCCTTTATTTGCTAGGACGCATTCACCGTCAAAAATCATCCGGCCCGCTTCATTTCCCAAAAGGTTGACATAGCAATAATAGCAGTCAAAAGTCTTGCTGCTGAATTCGATAAGTTCTCGACGTTCTTGGGTTTTGCCCATAGCAAAATGGCTTGCACTCGGGCAAAAAATCAAGTCTATTCCTCGTTTTTGAAGTCTATAGCCGGGCCTGCTTGTTCCTCTCCAGGCATCTTCGCAGATTTCAAAGCCGTATCTGATTGTTTTGTGGGTTAAAATCTGATCTCCAAAAGGTACTTTTTCTCCGAAAAAATCAAAATCAATCAAGCGATTGGCTTCCCAAGGGGTAAACCAGCGAAATTCATAATGAACTCCATCGAGGGCCATAAATTGCTTCGGTACAAATCCTATTAATTTCCCGTCTTCGATTATGGCCATGGTATTGTACACCTGGTTTTCGAGACGAACCGGCACCCCAACTGCCACCGTGATATCTTCGCAGTGAGGGACGAGTGCCTTTACTTGCTCCAGGGCTTTTTTAGGAAACCATATGCTCAGGAATAGATCTTCTGATCCATATCCAGTAATCGCCAATTCGGGTAAGCAAAGAATTTCGACTTGTCGTGAACGGGCTTCTTGGATGGCTAGGATTATCCGTGAAAGATTTCCTTCCCAGTCTAGGGGTGTTTGATTTACAGGAGCGCCGGCAATTTTAATAGCAGCCATCATTTTTTTTATTAGGTCGGGATATTTAAATGGATGCAGGCATTGCTGGAAGCTTCCTGCTCAGCTTTTTTCTTGGTTGGGCCTTTGCCTTGCGCTAATTCTACCCCATCCACTTCCAGAGCAACAACAAATTCCTTGAAACGTTGGTTGCCACTGACCTGTAATACTTTGTATTCAACCTGTTTGTTTTCTCGCTGAGACCATTCAATGATTTTTGACTTATAATTGGTGGTTGCAGCAATCATTTCATCCAAATCAAAGTGCAGGAGTATTCGTTTGAGAATGAATTTCTTGGTAAACGTGTACCCTTTATCTAGGTAAACTGCCCCGATAAATGCCTCTAGAATATCTCCGTAGAGTGATTTGTGCCCATGAAAATTTCGTTCTCCAATTACTTGATCGAGCACATTTCGAAGCCCGATTTTTATTCCTGCTTCATTGAGGCTTTCCCGGTTGACGAGTTTGGAGCGAGATTCGGTTAAAAAGCCTTCATCTCGAAAGGGATACTTTTGGAAAAGATGCTCGGCGATTACCGTTCCAAGCACCGCATCTCCCAAAAACTCCAATCGTTCGTTGGACATTTTGAATCCCTTGGAGTTTTCCTCGCCCAAGCCGGCAGGGGTGAGGGCAAGTTTGTAAAGGGAAATGTTAAAAGGCTTGCTACCCGTCATCATCTTGATGGAGGCAGCAAGCCTTTTTTCATAATTACTCAGGAATAGATTTTGAAATCCTAGTTTCTGAAAGAGTTTCAAACCCTGATCAGTTATATTTTTTGAAAATGAGGGAGCAGTTATGTCCACCAAATCCAAAGGTATTACTTAGCGCATAGTTTATATCGCGGGACTGCGCCTGATTGAATGTCAGATTCAATTTAGGATCAATCACTTCATCATCGGTAAAATGATTGATCGTCGGCGGAACCAAGCTGTTTTGTATAGCGAGAATACATGCGATAGCCTCAATAGCTCCCGTAGCTCCCAGCAAGTGACCGGTCATAGACTTGGTGCTGCTGATATTGAGATTGTAGGCATGATCACCGAATACGTTTTGAATCGCTTTGATTTCAGACAAATCACCCAATGGTGTCGAAGTACCGTGAACATTGATGTAATCGATAACATTCGGAGAAAGGTTGGCATCGCTTAGTGCTTCTGTCATCACGCTGCTCGCTCCAAGTCCTTCAGGATGTGGAGCGGTAATGTGATTCGCATCGGCTGACATACCGCCACCCACGATTTCTGCATATATTTTAGCTCCACGAGCTAGTGCATGCTCATATTCTTCCAAAATCAACGCACCGGCACCTTCACCAAGTACGAATCCGTCTCGATCTTTGTCAAAAGGGCGAGAAGCCGTAGCTGGAGAGTCATTTCGTTGAGAAAGTGCCTTCATGGCATTGAAACCACCAACTCCTGCTTCGGTAACCGTTGCCTCAGAACCCCCGCTGATGAAAATGTCAGCTTTGCCTAATCGGATGTAATTAAATGCATCGATCAGGGCATTGGTTGCAGAAGCGCATGCTGATACCGTACAGAAATTTGGGCCTCTAAATCCATATTTGATGGAAATAAACCCAGCACTGATATCAGCAATCATTTTAGGGATAAAGAACGGATTGAATCGTGGGACACCATCGCCTTTTGCAAAATCGGTGACTTCATCCTGAAACGTCCGTAATCCACCTATACCGGATCCCCAAATCACACCAGCACGGGCTTTGTTGATTTTTTCAAGATCCAGACCTGAATCTGTCATGGCCTCATCCACAGAGATCATGGCGTATTGGGTGAACGGATCCATCTTTCTTGCTTCTTTTCGATCAATAAACTGCTCGACATCAAGATTTTTGACCTCGCAGGCAAATTGAGTTTTGAATTTTGAAGCGTCGAATTTTGTGATTGGTGCAGCACCACTTACACCCGTAGCCAAACCTCTCCAGAATTCATCTGCAGTATTGCCTATGGGCGTAAGGGCACCTATACCAGTTACAACAACTCTTTTTAAATTCATAGAATGAATTTAGGGGTTATTATTTTACGTTAGCCTCAAGATAGGAAACGGCCTGTCCAACCGTACCGATTTGCTCAGCCTGATCATCTGGGATGGAGATGTTGAATTCTTTTTCGAATTCCATGATTAGTTCTACAGTATCCAAAGAATCAGCTCCCAAATCATTGGTAAAGCTTGCCTCTAGGGTTACTTCAGACTCTTCAACGCCCAGTTTGTCAACGATGATGGCTTTTACTTTTTGTGCAATTTCAGACATTTTGTGATCAGTTTAGTTAATAACACTCCGCAAAGAAATATATTTAATAGCTAATTGACAAAGAAATGGCAGAAGTAAATTTTTGAGCACTTGTTCTTTTCGTTGAGTTGAATTTTTATTTCTACCTTTGTTTTGCTCCATATCCGGCTCCATGAAGAAGGTAAAACTACAGATTGACCATACCTATGATTTCGAAATTTTAGGCCTCGTGTCTCCGGTTAAGGATTATAAAATGGCTTGGCTGGTCAATCGCGAATTAGATTTGGATTTGATGAAAACCGATGATCTGGAAATTGAGTTTGTTTCGGATCCATTGATGAAAATTTCTCAATATTTCCTTTCTTTACCACATGGATATGTCCAATTGCTGAAAAACAAGGCGGTCAATTCCACCCATCAGGTCGCTTATTTAATCCCCGAGCTGAAATACATGGATTATTTTCTATTAGTTCAGGACGGTACCTTTCAAATCAATATAAATACATTTGTTTCCAAATTGGCAAAAGTACCTTTTATCCAAAATGTCATGAAGCTGGATGTCACCAAACTAAAATCAAAAGAAAACCTATTAACCTATTAATCAATGAGTCATTTTAATAAAACCAAAATACTGGCCACTATAGGACCTGCTTCCAATAATTACGAGACGATCAAAAGTCTTGCAGCTGCAGGTGCGAATGTGTTTAGACTGAATTTTTCTCATGGCACCCATGATATTCATCGGGAAGTGGTTCAGATCATCCGAAGAATAAATAAAGAATTGGACATCAATCTGGGAATTCTTCAAGATCTTCAGGGGCCAAAAATCAGGGTAGGAGAAGTAGAAAATAATGGTGTGGAAATTAATCCCGGAGACCAAATCACCATCACCAATGATCCTGTGGTCGGTACCAAATCCTTGGTCAGCACCGTTTACCAAAATCTCCCCAATGATGTGGTCGAAGGTGATCGGATTTTGATTGATGATGGTAATCTCGAATTGGTGGTGAATTCCACCGATGGAAAAAATGTAAACTGCACGGTAATTCATGGGGGAATTCTAAAATCCCGAAAAGGAATTAACCTGCCCAATACGAAGGTTTCTGCTCCCTCTCTTACGGAAAAAGATTTGGAAGATTTAGAATTTGGATTGGAACAGGATGTAGACTGGATTGCGCTTTCATTCGTTCGCTCAGCCGATGATATTCACGACTTGAGAAACCGAATCCAGCAGGCTGGTAAATCGTGTAAAATTGTTGCGAAAATCGAAAAGCCTGAGGCGTTGGAAAATATCGATGCGATCATCGAAGCGACTGATGCGATCATGGTTGCCCGTGGAGATTTGGGAGTGGAAGTTCCCATGGAAATTGTCCCACTTTGGCAAAAACGGATGGTCGCAAAATGCAAGTTAGCCTGCAAGCCAGTAATCATCGCAACTCAGATGATGGAAAGTATGATCGTCAATCCAAGACCCACCCGTGCAGAAACCAATGATGTGGGAAATGCCGTGTTGGACGGTGCGGATGCCGTTATGCTTTCTGCGGAAACCGCATCGGGAAATTATCCCGTGCATGCGGTAAAGGCTATGAGTAGCATTATTAGGTACTTGGAAGAAAACGCTGATATCTATCATAATCTTTATAAAATCAATGAATCTGAGGACACATTTTTAAGTAATAATTTAATCCTGATGGCTGCTCGACTTTCTAGAAATGTCAAGGCGAAAGCTATCGTGGGAATTACCTCCTCAGGTTTTACCGGTTTTAGGATTGCCTCTCATCGTCCCAAGGCGAGTATATTTTTGTTTACCCGAAATGACAAGTTGATCACCCAAATGTCTTTGGTTTGGGGGATTCGTGCTTATCATTACTCCAGTCAAGTGTCTACAGACGCTACCTTTGAGGATATAGAAAAAACCTTGAAAAAAGATGGTCATGTCAATTCAGGAGATATTATCATAAATACCGCAAGTATGCCACTCAAGGCGAAAGGAAGAACCAACATGCTGAAAATTCATATGGTGAATTAAGCATGACTAAAAACTTGAAAAAAAAGGCCCTGATTTTGGGTCTTTTTTTTTGCCTGGCAAGGAATGGCCTAGAATACCTCGAATACTCTGATTTTCAGGATCAGAGTTGATCAAATTATCCTGTCATTCATACTCGATCAATTGCAATACAACTACTGAATCCGACCGTTCAACCTTAAAAAACAACAGTTCAACAATTTAAATTAATCAAATGGTCTTGGTATTGGTTTAGACATCAAACTAACCAAAATAAGCTATGACCAAAATTTTCAAGTACTTGCTTATCGGGACCTTTTTTGTTTCACTCTTTGCCTGTGAAAACGAGGATTATCAAGGACCGATACCTTACCCCACTTTAATGGAAGCAGCAGAGGATGCTGGACTTACCACTTTAGTCACTGCAGTTCGTTCTATCCCAGGATTGGAAGCGACACTTCAGGACCAAAATGAAATTACTGTTTTCGCACCGACCAATGAAGCATTTGCCAATGCACTAGTTGCATTTGATGCCGGTGACTTGGATGAATTGGTGGAAAATATCGGTGGTCCTATGAATTTGGAAACCGTTTTGGGATTTCACGTAGTACCCACTGTTATTTTTTCAGAACAACTCGACGAAACAAATGTGGTAACAACTTTATCAGGTCAGCAACTTACTGTTAATCGTGCACCTGGTGTGGTTACTGTGATCGATGCCACAGGTGCTACTGCTACAGTAGTGCAAGCAGATGTGGAAATCGAAAATGGCGTGGTACATGTGATCGACCGGGTATTGATCCCATCTATCGAGCTACCTAGTCCTAATTTGGTAGAAGCTGCTACCGAAGCTGGCTTGACAACTTTACTCGAAGCGGTAACTGCGGTTGACGGATTGGCGGACAATCTTCTTGCTGCTGGTGAGATTACGGTATTCGCTCCTACCAATGAAGCTTTTGCAGCAGCATTGGAAGTTTTTGGTGCGGCAGATTTGAATGAATTAATGCTGAAAATCGGTGGTATTGAAAACCTGGAGCGTGTGCTTGGATTCCATGTAGTTCCAGCCGTAGCTTTTTCCTCAGATTTAGAAGCAAGTAATACTTTTACGACACTTGCTGGACAGGATATAGTTGTTGAAGTTGCCGGTGGAGAAGTAACAGTAACAGATCAATTGGGCCGAACTGCTCGAGTGGTTGCAGCTGATGTAGAAATCGCCAACGGTGTAGTTCACGTTATTGATGGTGTGATGTTGCCGGACTTGATGCTTCCGAATGTGGTAGAAGCGGCAACTGGTGCTGGTTTGACCACTTTAATTGATGCAGTAACTGCTGCAGATTTAGGAGATGCTCTATTGAATGCAGATGCCATCACCGTTTTTGCTCCGACCAATGAGGCCTTTGGTGCTGCTTTAGAAGCATTCAATGCTGATAACCTAGATCAATTAGTCGCTCGAATCGGAGGTGTCGAAAATCTTCAGACTGTACTTGGTTTCCATGTCGTACCGGCTGTTGCATTTTCTTCTGATCTGGAAGCTACCAATACATTTACAACCTTAGCTGGTCAGGAATTGACCGTAGAAGCTGGTGACAGTGGCGTGACAGTAACAGATGCCTTAGGAAATACCTCTAATGTAGTTACAGCTGATGTAGCGATCGAAAATGGAGTGGTTCATGTGATTGATGGAGTTTTACTTCCTGAATTTACCTTGCCAAATGTAGTAGAAGCTGCTACTGCAGCCAACTTGACTGTTCTGCTTGATGCGGTTACCGCAGCAGGATTAGGTCAGACCCTTTTGGATGCCGAAGAAATCACTGTTTTCGCGCCAACCAATCAGGCTTTTGTAGATCTGTTGGGAGCTTTGAGTCTAAATTCTCTTGAGGAATTGATTGATGCAGTGGGCGTAGAAGAGTTAGTTCGAATTCTAGGTTTTCATGTGGTACCTGCTACTGCTTTTTCTTTTGACCTTGCTGATGGCGAGCAGACCGTACCGACTTTGGCAGATGAAGAATTAACCGTAACTCGATCAGGTGGCGCTGTTACAGTGACTGACGCAAGAGGAAATACATTTGATGTCGTGGCTGCTGATGTGGCTATCGATAACGGCGTGGTTCACGTGATCGACGGAGTACTATTGCCATCTGAGGATTTACCAAATGTAGTAGAAGCTGCCACAGATGCTGGTCTTACAGTATTGCTTGATGCAGTCACTGAAGCCGGTCTAGGTCAGACACTTTTGGACGCGGAAGCAATCACTGTATTTGCGCCAACCAATCAAGCTTTTGTGGACTTGCTTAATGAACTTAGTTTAGGTTCATTGGACGAGCTAGTTGACGCGATTGGAATTGAAGGATTGCAGAAAGTATTAGGATTTCATGTCGTTCCTTCTGTTGCTTTTGCTGCTGATCTTCAGGAAGGTGAGCAAATGGTGCCTACGCTTGCTGACGAAATGTTAACTGTAACTAGAACTGGTAACTCGGTAACCGTTACGGATGCTGAGGGCAACGTTTATAATGTCGTGACAGCTGACGTGGCTATTGAAAACGGGGTAGTCCATGTGATTGATGGAGTACTTTTACCAACACTTTAAAAATGTCATAGTGATTTAACTACCACTTTCAAGGGAGGGCAAGTTCTCTCCCTTGAATTTTATTCATTTTTTAGGGCGGCAAAGTAACGCAAATGGCATAACTATCATCTATCAGTGTAGCAAGTTTCGTAGCGAATGTTTGGGCATAGATATAAGTTTTTGTTTCCTGGATTGCTGGGGCTTTATTCATTTTTCAATATTCTGATATTGGATGGAGATCGGTTATTTCAGGCCTCTTTACCAGAGAGTCAGCTCTTTGTTCTGATTATTATTCTATCTTACGGAATCTGGATGATCAATTGGGCGATAGAATTATTGCTTATAAAAAACTTCCCAAAAACACACCCTCTTGTAGTGCAGTTTATCGCTAGTGCAGCTGCAATGGCTATGTTGGCCCAGTTATCAATGGGGCTAAGCGGAGTGTTGTTTGGTGGGCCATTTGGTTTGAGTTCAAAAAATTTCCTGTTGACTTTTGGGTTTCTTTCCCGATTAAATCTGTTTCTCAACTGCCTAAATGCCATTTATTTTTTCAGCCAAAAATTAAATGAAAAGCAACTTGAAACCGAAAAACTGAAGCTTTTGGGAGCTGAAGCAAAATTGGAGTCCATCAATTCCCAATTAAACCCCCATTTCTTTTTCAATAATTTGAGTGCTCTATCGGTTTTGATTCATCAAAATGTCGATCAAGCAGATCAATATCTTCAAAAACTCAGTTTAATTTATCGCTATATCCTCAATAATAAGATCAATGAATTGGTGAGTTTGGAGGAGGAGCTTTCCTTTTTGCAAAACTATCTGGATTTGCTTCAAATCAGATTTCAGGATTCGTTGAGTTTTTCCATGTCTATTGATCAAGCGGTGCGAACAAAAATGATTCCTCCGGCAGTTCTTCAGATTTTGGTCGAAAACGTGGTCAAGCATAATTTCTTTACGTTGAAAAATCCCCTTCAAATTCAAATTCAAGCGGCTCAGAATACCTTGTCGGTAAAGAACAATATTCAACCCAAAAAACCTATCGAAGGCTCCACGGGAATTGGTCTTCAAAACATTTCAGACCGCTATAAGTTTTTGAATCAGTCTATTATAATCCATTCGCAAGGTGGTGTTTTTGAAGTTGTATTACCGTTAATTGATGGACATGAAACTACTGTTAGTCGAGGATGAGCTGTTGGCAAGACAAAGAATCGATTCGATCATCTCGAAGTATTCAGCAGATTGGGTGATATCAGAATATGTGCAAAGCGTCACGGAATTCAAATCCGCCTTAGCGCATGTTCAGGATTTTGACTTGATTCTATGCGATATTCATTTGGCTGATGGATTGAGCTTTCGAGCCTTACAAGAGGTCGAGCTTTTCATTCCCATCGTGTTTATCACGGCCTATGACCAATATGCATTGGAAGCTTTTGATCACAACTGCATTGATTATGTATTGAAACCGATACAGGAAGACCGATTGATCAAAGCGCTGGACAAAGCAAGTAAGTTTAGTGGGAAAGTTCAGAAAAATTCAACTCCACCTGAATTTTTTGGAGAATTGTTGAGATACTATTTGCCAAAAACGTACAAGAAGCGATTTTTGACTAAAGTCGGTAGTAAATTTGTTTTTGTTCCGGTAGAAAAAGTCGCTTATTTTTATTCTGAGGAAGGAATCACCTATCTGGTCGAAAGTGATTCATCCATGCGGTATATTGTGGATCATTCCTTGACCGAATTACACCAAGAACTCCTAGATCCTTTGAAATTCTATCGCATCAATCGCTCTATGATCATTAATTTGGACGGGCTGATCGAAATCAAACCTTATCAAAATGGGAGATTGGCACTTTTACTAAATGTCAAATCTGAGGAATTGGTAGTGGTGGCTAGGGAAAAAGTCACTGAATTTAAAAACTGGATCAATCAATAAAAATGCTTCGTTTTTTCCTTTTGCAATGCTTGTTTATAAGCGCCTTTGCTTCAGTTTCCTTTGGACAAACTGCTGATTTAGATTCACTTAAACAAACAATTCTTCAATTCGACGAGGATTTGTATCAAGTCGAACTCAATCTTCATCAATCTCAAAAGCAACTTAAAACAGGAATTTTTATAGCCACTGTCGGCTACACGGTCACGATTGTAGGAGGACAACTTTTGGGAAGAAATCCATCCTTAGGAGAGACCTTGCTGTACGCAGGCGGAGCAACTGGAATTGTAGGCACTTTTGTACTCGTAGATGGATTTAAAAAAATATCCTTGAGAAAACCAAGTCGGCGATTGCTGGGAACTCCCTAGTCAATTTGCACTGATCTGTTCATCGGGCCCCATCGGTGCTACCATCAGGACAGATTCCCGATCGACCATGACAGAGCCAGGAGCGCTTCCTTTTACTTTCCGAACATATTTTGCCTCCGTGTAGATGATCGGTGCCAAGCTTTCAGTTTTAAATTTAGAATAGTAAGCAGCTAACGACGCAGCTCGCTCCAAAACAGGATCAGGAATGACCTGATTTCCTTTTTTTCGGATGATCACATGAGAACCTGCAACTTGTCTAGCATGGAGCCAAAGGTCATCTTTGTGAATAAAATTACGAAGCATTTCGTCATTGTCCTTTGCAGACTTACCTACCCAAACCGAAAAACCCTCAATTTCAAATTGTTTAAAAGGCAATCCCTCAGGAGCTTTTTGAAGGACTTTGTCTGACTGATGCTCTTTCTTGAATTTTTTCAAATCTCTAAAACCAGTCATTTCTTGCAGTTCCAAAAGAATGGCTTCTAGGTCTTCTAGTTGGCTTTTTTTAGCGGAAATGGTATTTTCTAACTGCTGGATTTCCAATTGCCTGTTTTTACTTTTCCGATACAGTTGAGCAGCCAGTTCCTGAGGTTTTTGATTGGGTTTTAAAGCTACTTTAATCTGCTCATTCGAGTAGAAATTGAATAATTCGGCTGCCTTGACTCCATTTTGAAATTCGTGTAAATTGGCCATGATCACATCCGCAAGTTGAGATGGAGGAGGACTCTGGATCAAATCCTCTAGTTTCTGACTGGATTTTTGGATGTAATTTTTCGCTTTTTTGAATTGGTCCTCATAAGTTTTGGACAAGGATTTTTTCTCCTTTTCAAAACTTCCAACTACCAAGGCCCTGTGAAATAATTCATTTAATGCCTCAATCGGGTCTGCAAAAGTTTGAATCACCTGTGAATCGGGCAGAAGAGTCAGGTAAACATCAGAATCTCGCTGCGCAATAGAATAGAGCGGCGTGTCCAACATATCCATTACTTCTTGCATAAGTTCCCACTTGGATTCGAGATCGGCTTGGATATAGCCTTTTTCCTTCAGCCATTCCCGGGGGACTTTGCCCAATGTAGGAAGAAACTGAGAAGCATTTCCCTCGAGTTCTAAAAACAGGTTTTTGCTCAGGTCAAAAGATTTTTCCAGCGCTGTCCAATCCAGCGTTTTATCCTCTTTCAATTCATTCCTGAAAACGTAAAGGGGGGTGGTTTCGCCTTTTTGATAAAATAAAATATTACTTCGATTTCCGTGCAGTTTAAAGAGCAGCTGATCACCGGAGAAAAAATGGATAAAAAATGCCCGCTCAAAATTTAGGACTTGAACGCTTTTTATTTTCTGCCCGATCAATTCGGGAAAGAGGTCGATACTGTTTCGCTTGGCACGTTGGAATCGTTCTGGAAAGCTATAAAATACCTGAGGGGCTAAAAGATGCGCCCGAATAAATCGACATTCATCTTGCTTTTCAAGTGCTATGATTAGCTCATCTTTATTCTGGGAAAAACATGCCGTGACTGAATACCCCAAAAGCACATCACTCAATCGGGGACAGAGGAAAGTAAGAAAATGAAAATTTAGATGCATTACGGCAAAGATAACTCAAGCCCGTCATACGCCAGAAAAATGCCTTTGGGAAGTTCTTCTTCGACTTCCTGATGTCTGCCTAATCTATGAGAAATATGCGTGAAATAGGTTTTCTCTGCGCCCAAAGTCTTAGCCATATCCACAGCCTCATCTAAAGTGAAGTGGGAGATATGGGAGGTTTTTTGTAGGGCGTTGAGCACGACGATTTCAGATCCTCGGACCAAATCGATGGTGGAGTCAGGAATATGATTGGCGTCTGTTATGTAACTAAAATCCCCGATTCTAAAACCGAGTACGGGAAGCTTGTAATGGAGAATAGGAAGCGGTGTGAATTGGATTCCTTCGATGTGGAATGGTTGTTCGTCGATCTCAACCGGCTCTACTTGGGGTACTCCCGGGTATTTTTGACTGGCAAAAATGTAGGAAAATTCCCGCTTGATTTGCTCGAGAACCTGTTTTCTTCCAAAAACCGGCATGTCCTTTTTCTGCATGAAATTAAAAGGGCGGATATCATCCAAACCTGCCGTATGATCCTTGTGCTCATGGGTATAGACGATGGCATCTACTTTTTTGATCGAATTCTGAAGCATCTGAGCTCTGAAATCCGGTCCTGTATCGATTACGACACTCAGATCTCCTATTTGCAGATGGACTGAAGATCGAAGTCTTTTATTTCTAAAATCCAGTGATTTACATACCTCACAGTCACAACCGATCACCGGAACACCTTGAGAAGTACCTGTACCTAGAAAAGTGATTTTCAAAATTTAAGTTGAGTTTGTTTCAGTTCTTTTAAAAACTCCTGATCGGATTTTTTCTCAAAATCCTGCGGGTTAAATTGGAGCTCATTCAAAATGTCGATCAAGGCATTGATTTTTCCTTCGAGTGGAAAATACTTATTGACAATGACAATTTTGGTTTCGTTCAAAACACAATAGCCGGACTTAAAATTCCCCTTTTCATAGCGTAGGATATATTCTGAAGCTGCGAATAGATTTTCGAGCTTATCCAAAAAATGCTTGGTGAATCGGATCGCCATATCCTTACAAACTCAGATGCTTTTTTACGGTGGCTAGAACCTTGTCAAAATCCAGGGGTTTCTGAATGAATTCGTCAAATCCTGCCTTCCTAAAATCATCTAGGGTATAGTTATGGATGTTTCCAGAAATGGCAATAATAGGAATTTTAGATTTTCGCTCATCTTCTAGAGCCCGGATGGCCTTGGTACACTGTATACCATCCAAAACCGGCATATTAATATCCATTAGAATGAGGTCGAAATCTTCCTTTTCCATAAGGTCGAGGACTTGTTTCCCGTTCCTTGCTGCTGTCATTTTATAATTTTCAAATGCAAGGACATTTTTCGTTAAATTGATGATGACTGATGAATCTTCACCAACCAGGATTTTTTTAGCTTCACTCATGGTATAAAATTAATTTCTTCCTTTATAAAATCTCGAAAAATCTGAATTTCATTTTCAAGATTCTCCAATTTTTTTGACAATGAATGGATGGCTTTCTCCTTGCTGAGTTTCTCAATTTCTAAGGCTTGGGCAAAAATCCGGTTTGCTCCTAAGGTACCTGAATTTCCCTTGATAATGTGAATAGTATTCGAAAAACCATCCAAATCCTTATTTTCTTGCTTTACTTTGGCCTGTTGGATCAATGTATCGCATTCTTTTAAAAAATCCTCAAAAACCGACTTGATGATTCTAGGACTATTGTATTTCATGAGTTGATTTACAATATTGATATCCAGTATTTTATCTGGGTTTTCTTCAATGGATTTAGGAATACTATTTTCAGGTGAATCACCTTCAATTAACCGCTCCAAAATCTGGAGAAATTCTCGTGGTCGAATCGGCTTGGTAATAAATTCGTCAAATCCTTGCTTCAAAAATGATTCGCGATCTCCGTCATCCGCATAGGCCGTAATCGCCACGATCGGAGGAGTATGTCCATTAAGGGTTCTGATTTCCCTCATAGCTGAAATGCCATCCAATTCAGGCATCTGAATGTCCATCAGAATCAAATCAAAATGGGCTTCCGTTGCCTTAATTACTGCCTGTCGACCATTGATGACACTTTCGAAGCTCCATACCTGACCTACTAAATTCTCAAAGAGTTTTCGATTCAGATCATTATCTTCTACGATCAGGACTCTTTTGGTTTTCATAGCTTAACTTTGGACTTTTGAACTCCAGATCAAAAAATCATCTCTTGACCCAGACTTCATTTCTCATTTTGGTAGTTGGTCCCACTGCTGTGGGAAAAACAGATTTATGTCTAAATCTAGCCAAAAAATTCGATACCGAAATTTTATCAAGTGATAGTCGGCAATTTTATCGGGAGATGGAAATCGGGACAGCCAAACCCAGCCCTGAAATTTTAAATCAGGTGCCCCATCATTTTATCAACTCACTTTCGATTTGGGAAGATTATGATGTTAAAAGATTTGAACAGGATGCGTTAAAACTACTTGATCAGCTGTTTGACAAAAAGAAGGTGGTGATCATGACCGGGGGGTCGGGATTATTTGCAGATGCCATTACGGAGGGCTTGGACGAAATACCGGAAATCCCCAAAGAATTTAGAGAGGAAGTAATCCGAGATTTTGAACAGAAAGGATTGGAGTTTTTGCAAGAAGAACTAGCCCGATTAGACCCGAAGTATTTTGCTCAAGTGGACCAAAAAAATCCTCAGAGACTCATGCGGGGAATAGAAGTGGTCAGAGCGACAGAAAAACCTTTTTCGAGTTTTCGACAGAAAGCTAAAGTTAACCGACCTTTTCAAACCATTAAGATCGGATTGTATCGGGATCGTGCTGAACTTTACCAGCGAATAGACCAGCGAATGGACGAAATGCTCAATCAAGGTCTTGCTGATGAAGCCAGAAACCTTTTTCCCTTTAAGCATCTGAACGCACTTCAAACCGTGGGATATCAAGAAATCTTCGGATATCTGGAAGGAAATTATTCCTGGGATGAGGCAGTCCGGTTATTGAAAAGAAATTCTCGTCGCTATGCCAAGCGCCAATTGACCTGGTTCAGAAAAGATCCTGAAATTCAATGGTTTATTCCAGAACAGGAAGCCGAAATCGAGGAATTTATCGCAGCTCAGATTTTCTGAAACCCAGCGATTTTGGCCACCCAGTTATAAGGAGCTTTTTTAATCAGTTGATTGTAGTGTAATCGGTTGATCTGCAATTCACGGATAACTTTTAGGCATTCTTCTTTTTGGCTTTTTTTCAGCTCTGCTGTTTTTATTTTTTGAAGGATGATCTCTGGGTCTGTAATTTCTCCGGCTACCAAGCCAAGTTGCGGAATAGCCAAACTCAAATTTGCAATCAGTTCTCGCTGGAGATTATGCCGTTTTTGAAGGGAGTTTTTTACAGTCAGAAAAAAGAGGAGGCAAGCGCCTCCTACGGTCAGAAATAAGGGGATAAAGCCCATGTGATTAAATACTTAAAATGTCGATAAGTTTGAGATGATCTTCGATCAAGGGTTTGGTTTTTCCGATACAATCCGTAAATGGGGTATACACCACTTCTTGATTCATCACTCCGGCCATGCAGGAGGATTTCCCGATAAGAAGTCCTTCTACTGCAGCCATTCCACACCTACTGGCTAAAACACGATCTCTGGCCGTAGGGTTTCCTCCTCGTTGAATATGTCCTAAAGTAGTTACTTTAAACTCTTTACTTTCGTCCTTGATCTTAGATTTAATCTTAGCCATAATTTCTTCCGCATTTCCTTCATCATCACCTTCGGCTACAACGATGATGCTGGAAGATTTGGATTTACGAAGGTTTTTGAGGGATTTGACCACGGCATCCAGATCGGTAGCGGTCTCTGGCACCATGACAAACTCAGCTCCACCACCGATACCCGATTCCACCGCCAAAAATCCCGCATCTCTTCCCATCACTTCTATAAAAAATATTCGATCATGAGCGGCTGCAGTATCCCGGATTTTATCGATCGCCTCCAGAGCCGTATTGACTGCAGTATCAAACCCTATGGTGTAATCGGTTCCATAAATATCATTGTCTATAGTTCCGGGACAGCCGACTACAGGGATACCAAATTCCTCATTAAAAATTTTTGCTCCCGTAAAAGTTCCGTCACCACCGATGGCAATCAATCCCTCAATCCCTAAGGCTTTTAAGTTTTCAAATGCTTTTTTTCTTCCTTCTGGAGTTTTAAATTTTTCGGATCGGGCAGATTTTAAGATTGTACCACCCCGCTGTACAATATTACTGACGGAGTAAGAATGCATACGTTTGATTTCTCCGTCAATCATTCCTTCATATCCCCGGTATATTCCATATACTTCCAGTCCTTTAAAAATCGCCGTTCGGACTACTGCCCGAACGCAAGCATTCATTCCTGGACTATCACCGCCGGAGGTAAAAACAGCAATTTTTTTCATCTGTTTATAATTTGTTTTTAGAGGTCAGATGGAATCTCGCACATTTTACAATCATTCCCCTGTGTGTCGCTTGCGTCGTGCTCGATTTCATGTGTCTATCATTGAATTTTAAAGGTCTCATAGCCTGTCCCGTCCCGATTTATCGGGTTACGGCAGAATCTCGCAGGGTAGCCCCGATAGATCGGGACATACCAGTGTGTGACTTTTTAGTCATGCTCGATTTCATATCTATAGGTTTTTAAGCACCCAAAAATAGGGATTAAACAAGGAATGCCGTAGTTTCTTGATTGAATTAACTGTAAAATTTCTGTATTGATCTGTTAATATAAAATTCGAGTTTTAATCTACTGAATATCAAATGAATACCCGAACTTTAAAAAAATCTGGATTTGAAGTTTCCGAAATTTCCTTGGGATGTATGTCTCTTCCTTCGGAAAAAATCAAGGCCGAAAAAATTATTAAAACCGCCTTGGAAGGTGGAATAAAGTTATTCGATACAGCTGACTTGTATCAAAAAGGGCAAAATGAATCGCTGCTTGGAGAAATTCTGAAATCTTCCCGGAAAGAATTGATTTTGGCCACCAAAGTGGGAAACCAATGGCGTTCGGATGGAAGTGGCTGGGATTGGAATCCTAGAAAAGAATATATTCTTAGAGCTGTGGAGGAAAGCTTAACACGACTAAAAACCGACTACATTGATCTGTACCAGCTTCACGGTGGTACGATGGATGATCCTTGGGAAGAGAAGCTTGAGGCATTTGAACTATTGAAAAGTCAAGGAAAAATCCGAGCCTATGGGATTTCCTCCATTCGGCCCAATGTCATCCGAAAAGTTATGACTTCTTATCCCCCCGCTACTGTAATGATGCAATACAGTCCACTGGACCGGAGGCCTGAGGAAATGGTTTTTCCGGCTTTGGAGCAATCCGATACGCGGGTATTGGTTCGGGGCGCTTTTGCCAAAGGTTTTTTACTAGATAAACCAGCTTCAGCGTATTTGGGATACAATCCTAATCAAGTAGCTAAATTTCAACAGGCCATCCAACAAACAGGGCTAAGACCGGAAGCGGTATTGATTGCTTTTGGACTTGTTCAGCCGGCAGTAGCGTCTCTAGTGATCGGGGCAAGTTCGCCGGAGCAGGTCAGCAAAATCATTCGCGGCTGGAAGGAAAGTAAGGGTATTGACGAAAATTTGATCAAGAATTTAAGGAGAAAATTACCCACTAATCACTATCAATCGCATCGTTGAATAATGTTTTTGCCCCTGCAGTTTAATTCTTGTATTTTTCTGCTCGAAGATCACCCAAAAGAAATATAACCCTATGAGAAAGATTAAATTATGGCTCCTCCTGTGCGGATGGAGCTTTTTGGCGATGGCCTGTCAAAAATCAGAAATCCAAGCTTGGGAAGAACAGGCCAAACAGGTAGAGATTATAAGAGATGACTTTGGTGTACCACATATTTATGGCAAAACTGATGCGGACGCGGTATTTGGACTACTCTATGCCCAGTGCGAGGATGATTTTAGGAGAGTAGAACGAAATTACATTTGGGCTATCGGTAGATTGGCTGAGTTGGAAGGGGAGGGGGCTATTTACTCTGACCTGAGAGCAAAAATGTACATGACTGAGGAGGAAGCCAAGGAAGCGTATGAGTCGGCGCCCGATTGGCTGAGGGAGCTTTGTCAGGCCTTTGCCGATGGGGTGAATTATTACCTGCATACCCATCCTGAAGTCGAGCCAAAGGTCATTACCCGATATGAGCCTTGGTTTCCTATGTACTTTTTTGAAGGGTCAATCGGAGGAGATATCGAGCGGATATCTACGAGAAGGATTCAGGCTTTTTATGAAAATGAAGAGGCTTTGGCTTTAAGTAAGTATGGAGATGGACTTCATCATCCTGATCCTTATGAGGAGCCAAAGGGCTCTAATGGTATTGTGGTTTCTGGAGAATTGACCGAATCGGGAAATGCTATGCTATTGATCAATCCGCATACCTCCTTTTATTTCAGACCGGAAGTGCATGTGGTCAGTGAGGAGGGGTTGAATGCTTACGGTGCCGTGACTTGGGGTCAGTTCTTCGTTTATCAAGGGTTCAATGAAAAAACAGGGTGGATTCATACTTCAACCTTTGTCGATTTCATTGATGAATTTGAAGAGGAAATTGTCCAGGAAGGAAATAAACTTCATTATCGATATGGGGATGAGGTTCGCTCGGTTGATAGTGTAAAAGTAAGTTTGGATTACTTGGTTGGAGATAGTTTGCAGTCTCAGGATTTTACATTTTACCGAACCCATCATGGACCGATTACGCATAAAATCGACGATAAATGGGTCGCCACCAAAATCAACTGGGATCCGGTCAATGCCCTAATTCAGAGCTTTACAAGGACTAAACTTGCTAATTATGAAGAGTTTAGAGAAATGATGGATATCCGAACCAATTCCTCTAACAACACTGTTTTTGCAGATTCGGAAGGAAATATTGGCTATTTCCACGGAAATTTTATTCCAAAGCGAAGTCCAGACTTTGATTTTTCCCGTCCCGTCGATGGATCTGATCCCAATACTGACTGGCAGGGTTTGCACACCGTGGATGAAAGTATCACGATTCTCAATCCGGCAACCGGGTGGATTCAAAACTGTAACTCGACTCCGTTTACTGCGGCAGGTCCCTACAGCCCTAAACGAGAAGATTACCCTCCTTACATGGCTCCAGATCAGGAAAACTTCAGGGGAATCCATGCTGTTGTGTTATTGGAAAATGCCAAAAATCTGACTTTGGATTCCTTTCGGGAATTGGCCTATGATCCATTTATTCCGGCATTTGCGCGATTGATTCCCGCGCTGATCACAGCCCATCAAAAGCAAGGAGGTAATCCGGAAACCCAGAAAGCGATTGCAATTTTGAGCGATTGGGATTTCCGCACCGGAAAAGAATCTGTTGCGACAAGTCTAGCGCATTTTTATGCCAACAATTACCAACGAGAATTCAGAGATTTGAACCAGTTGACGGAGAATGAAAAATTGGAAGCTCACTCAGACCCCCAAGTGCAAAAAAATATGGTTGCTGTGCTTGAGGAAACCCTCCGTCAAATGGAGGAGGATTTTGGAACATGGGACACGCCTTGGGGCGAAATCAACCGCTTCCAGAGGTTATCGGGCGATATTGATTTGAAGTACGATGACGATCAACCGTATATCCCTGTGGGAATGGCCTCAGGACGCTGGGGAGCTTTGGCTTCTTTTGGAGCTTCGACCAAGGAAGGAACCAAACGATTGTATGGAAGCTCGGGCAATAGCTTTGTGGCAGTGGTGGAGTTTGGAGAGAAGGTTCGAGCCAAAAGTATTTTGGCAGGCGGTCAAAATTCCGATCCTAAATCTCCTCATTTCTTAGATCAAGCCCAACGCTATGCCGATGGGGATTTTAAGGATGTCGCTTTTTATTCTGAGGATGTTCAGAAGCGGGCGAAGGAAAAATATCATCCGGGGAAAAGATAGCAATTCTGCATCCAAAGCGGGAAAACGTAAAGTTAACCCGCTTTGGTTTTTTTCATAAGATCAGAGAAAAATGATTTCAACTTTACTCCGTCTTCATTACTGATTCGATGATTTTTGAGCACCTGACCAATCATTTGGTGAAGTTCATCAAATGGTTTTTGATCTTTGAGATGTTCGTTTTTTTGAATCCACTGGTTGAGCTTAAAAACCTCATAAGTATTGACTTCTCCGCTTGCAAGTATTCCTTCAAAAAGTCCGTGAAGGAAAAATAAATTGAGTTTTTCATCCTCATGAGCTCCGGTTTTTTTCAAGAAATCATTCAAAATGTCTTTAAGGTCTGCGATTTCTTCATTGGTTACAATTCCCGATTGAATGATGGGGTTGACCTGTTCGTGCAGCACCTTAAATTCCTCTTGTTCACACAGGTGCTCATGATTTTCGCACCAGGTTTTTAATTTGTCAAATTCATTTTTATTGACATGCCCATCAAGGGAAATCCCATAGATCAGCCCTGCCAATTCATAGGCTACATTTTGGATTTGAGTTTTCATTTTGGTTAGATTAAATAATTGAAGATCAATAAAATAGTAAGTGTAAATTAATGAAATTGTTGGGATGTTCACTGGATTTATCTTCTAAATCTGCAATAAAGTCTGCAGCTATGTTTAATTTGGTTTGTCCACTTTCGAACAAAAAATGTTCGCTATTCTTAGGATAAAATCTAGAAAATAGCTCATAACGTCCTTCTGGACCTGTTTTTTGGATTGGCACACTCTATGAATTATTCTTATGAAAAAAAACAAAAGCTATGTTAAGAATGAAAACTACCGCCATAATTCTCTTGCTATTTTTGATGGGCTTTACAGCCCAAGGGCAAGGAACCGAAACCAGAACTCCGGGTTCATTTACCAAAATCGAATCAGGTGGAAGCTGGGAGGTTTACGTTGCACTAGGTAATCAAGATGAAGTCCGAATAGAATCCGGAAATATTGATCTGGACAAAATCTTGACGGAAGTGGATGGGGAAACTCTGAAATTAAAATTGGAACGAGGAAATTACCGAAACGTGGATTTGAAGTTCTATGTAACCGTCCGAAACCTTGAAGGTCTGGGTAGTTCAGGTTCGGGAGCGATTTTTCTCGATGATGATATCAAATCTGATCAATTGAGTTTAGGAGTATCTGGCTCGGGTTTGATCCGTCTCAAAAATGTATTTGCATACAAACTCAGTGCTGCAATCAGCGGTTCCGGTGATATCATCCTAGATGGTGGAAAGGTGGAGGAACTTAAAATCGCCCAATCCGGATCGGGAGATTTTGAAGGAATTGAATTGAATGCAAAGGAGGTTTCGATTTCAAAAAGCGGCTCAGGAGATTCCTATATTACTGCCGAGGAAAGCCTCAAGGTTTCTTCTTCAGGATCGGGAGATGTGATTTTCCGGGGAAATCCAGCTACTCAGACGGTTTCGATGAGTGGTTCATCAAAGCTGATTAAAGACTGAAGAAAAATCAATTCTTAAATAAACCGCAAACCCGAGCTTTCGCATAGACTCGGGTTTTTTTTAGAGCAAAAATCCATTTTCTACCGGGTAGGGAGGAGGAATGTCTTTTTCATCGAGCATTTCCAAAAGATCAATTTCTATTCCTCTGGAAATGGAGGAAATCGGCACGTCATTATATGCTGCCTCAAAGGGGTTTTCGGAGTAATCTCCGATTCGATCTACCAATAAAAACACCCAAATGATTATTGCCGAAAAGGGAACGGTCAACCAATAATGTAGATCAGAGGTCTTTCCAAAAATATCCAATAAGCCAAAAGGAATCAGCATACAGAAGATATAAGTAATCCAAAGTCCCGTAGAGGCATATTGTCTAGGAAAAGGGAAGTTTTTTATGCGTTCGCTTTTTCCTTGCAGGTCATAGAGTTTTCCGATCAATCCATGCAAATACACTTGCTTATAATCCGAAAGCTTATCCTCCAAGTGGATTTTTTCCAGTTCCAGAGATTGGTTTTTCAGAAGTTGAGTCGGCAAATTGGTATAGCGCAAGAGTATATCAAGCTCAACCGGATTGAGGTATCGCTGAATTTCAGGCACCACGCCATCTTGACATTCCTTTTGGAAATGTGGCGTAAAAACTAATTTCTCTGTGGGACCATTGTGCTCCCAGGATTTGCCTTTTCGCATGGCATGTTTTAGAGCCAAAACCCAAGCTAAGTGACGATAAATCATTGACTGCTTCCATTCTTCTTTTACCCAAGGATCCGGAATGGATAAAATAGCAGTGGCAAAAGTTCTACTTTCATTGATGACTGCTCCCCAAATCTTGCGGGCTTCCCAAGCTCTATCGTAGGATGAGTTATTTTTGAATCCTAAAAAAAAGGCAACTGCAATACCGATTACAGAAATCGGCTGCCAAGGAAGAGAAAAAGGAATTCCGGTAAACTCATAAGCAAGAACAATGATGGCCGAATATATAAATCCATAAATCAGAGATTTTCGGGACCATCGTACGGTCATCCAAAGGGAATAATGTCGTTTGACATACATGGCTAAAAACTAATAAGGCTTGGCATTTTCGTTCAATATCTGAAAATTTCCGGTTTAAACCTTATTCCACTGAGCGAACTAGTAATTTTTCGCAGACCTTCTCGCTCAGCGTTTCGGATTGCTGATTTTCATAACTCACGATCATACTTTGGTCATAGGTTTCCTTGGATAAAATCTTCAACTCCATTCCTAATTTCAACTTGCGGCTATTCAAAAATTCCAAAAAATCGCTAGATGAATCCGCTAAAGCCACTAAAATCACCTGATTTCCGGGCTTTACCTGAGATAGGTTTTTGTAATGCAATTCCTGCATACGGCCGTGCTTATCGGGAATCGGAGAACCATGCGGATCCACAGTCGGAAAGCCAAGCATTTCGTCCATTCGTTCAAAAAACTTTGGTGCATGAATATGTTCTACTTGCTCGGCGATTTGATGCACTTCTTCCCAGCCAAATCCCATTTTATTGACCAAAAACATCTCGGTCAGTCGATGTTTTCTAACGATCAAAGCCGCTGTTTTTTTTCCTTTTTCGGATAAAGTGACAGGCTTGTATTTTTCGTAGTGGACCAAGTCGCTCTTTTGGAGGTTTTTGATCATGCTGTTTACCGTAGGCATACTTACGCCTAGTTGGCTAGAAAGCTCGGAAATATTGACTTCTCCTTTTTCATGAGTCAGGTTAAAAAGGATTTTCAGGTAGTTCTCTTCAGTACTGGATGCCATGTATTAATTGTTGAAGCGTCTAATATCGAAATTATTTTTGTAAACAATATTTGTTAGATAGATCTAACTTTGTACTTTTGTTCGTATAATAATTCGATAAATAAGTCTTTAAATGATTTGGTCATTTTCTCAAATCAAAATTTATGAATAGAAAATTTATAATAATCTTTGGCATTATTGGCCTTTTGAGTTTGGGAGGCTATGGGAATCTTTTTGGTCAGAATTTATTAAAGGGTAAAATTGAATCGAAGGGTGTGCCTATAGAGTTTGCCAGTATCCTGATAAAGGATTCGAATGCGGGTACAATGAGTGACAGTTTGGGGGTTTTTGAAATTAGTGTTCCAAAGGAGGAAATGATTACCCTTCAGATATCCCGGATCGGCTTTAAGACGATTCAAAGGCAAATAAGGAATGCAGCGGAATTTTTGAGAATAGAAATGGAAGAATTGGATTCCAGTTTGGACGAAGTGGTCATCAGCGGGACTTTGGAGCAGGTTTCAAGATCTGCAAGTCCAGTACCCGTGGAAGTTTACAAGGACAGTTTTTTTAAGGCAAATCCGACTCCTTCCATTTTCGAATCCTTGCAGACGGTCAATGGGGTCCGTCCACAGATCAATTGTAATATCTGCAACACCGGAGATATCCATATAAACGGTCTAGAAGGGCCCTATACCATGATTTTGATCGATGGAATGCCGATTGTCAGCGGTTTAGCCACAGTCTATGGATTGACGGGAATCCCCCAATCCTTGGTTGATCGGATCGAAGTCGTCAAAGGTCCAGCTTCCACGCTATATGGCTCTGAGGCTGTCGGAGGTTTAATCAATGTCATCACAAAAAATGCATTAAATGCGCCTTTGGTCAGTTTGGATTATTTTGGAACTTCCTGGGGAGAGCACAATCTGGATTTGGGCGTCAAGTCACAGTGGGGAAATAATATTCAGTCTTTGACGGGCTTGAATCTTTTCAATTACAGCAACCCGATTGACAATAACGGTGATGGAATGACCGACTTGACTTTGGCCAAAAGGGCCTCACTTTTTCAAAAAATTAATTGGTTGAGAAACTCAAAAAAGGAATTTAACCTGGCCGGTAGATTTGTCTATGAAGACCGATGGGGAGGAGAGACGAATTGGAACAGAGAGGCAAGAGGAGGAGATCAGATTTATGGAGAAAGTATTTACACCAAACGTTGGGAGCTTTTTGGCAATTATGAATTGCCGGTAAGGCAAGGGATGAATTTTCAGTTTTCTGTCAATAGCCACGACCAAAATTCCGCCTACGGAGATCAGCTTTACTTGGCGAAGCAGTCTATTGCTTTTGGGCAGCTTACCTGGAATCAGACTCTAGGAAATCATCAGTTCCTATCAGGGTTGGCCTATCGCTATACCTTTTACGACGATAATACACCCGCAACCCAACAATTCGGATCTGATGAAAACGAGCCCTCAGAGATTCATCTGCCGGGGATTTTTGTCCAGGATGAAATCAAGTTTTCGCCGGCAAGTACGCTTTTGTTGGGACTCAGATCGGATTTCAATTCCATCCACGGAGTAATTCTTTCCCCGCGGATGAATTTGAAAATTCAATCCCAAGATCAAAGTTCTATTTTCAGATTTTCGCTGGGAAATGGTTTTCGCGTAGCAAATGTGTTTACCGAAGATCATGCTGCGCTCACTGGAGCTAGGGAGGTTGTATTTATGGAAGAATTGAACCCGGAGCGATCTTGGAATAGCAATATCAACCTGATCAAAAAATTCTACACCGATGGAGGGGATTTTATCAGTTTTGATGCATCTGCCTTTTACACTCAATTTTCTAACCGGATTGTGCCGGATTATGAAACGAATCCCAATCAAATCATTTATTCAAACCTCAGCGGACAGGCAATTTCAAAAGGGGTTTCATTAACCTCTACTTTGGCGCTACGCAATGGGTTTGAGGGATCTATTGGGATGACGCTGATGGATGTAAAGCTGGATCAAAATGGAGAGCGTTTGCAGCAATTATTGACCGAGCGGTTTTCGGCTGTTTGGAATCTGGGGTATCAATTTCAGCCTTGGAAAATGTCGGTCAATTATACCGGAAATCTATATAGTCCTATGCGTCTGCCTTTGCTAGGGGAATTGGATTCTAGAGCCGAATTTTCACCGTGGTGGAGTATTCAAAATGTTCAGTTGACCAAGCAGTTGGGGGATCGGTTTGAACTTTATGGTGGGGTGAAAAATCTACTCAATTTCACACCCCCAGCCAATAGTATTGCTCGAGCTTTTGATCCTTTCGACCGGGGAGTGGAGTTTGGTTCGGACGGTTCGGTAATTCCAACACCGAACAATCCTGAGGCATTGACCTTTGACCCGACTTATATGTTTGCGCCGAATCAAGGAATCCGCGGCTTTTTAGGCGTTCGATATACGATTTTCTAATTTATCCCGCCCGATTTGGGCTCAGTCTCAAAATACAAATGATAGTGCTTGCTGCAGCCGGGATTAAATTTGGCTTCGCAATGAGGGCAAGTATTGTCTGATGCCATGTATTCATTGATCCCCAGCTCATTTCCGCAAACTCCGCAGAGGATGGCTTTCTGATCAAATTCAGATTTAGGCCAAACCTGATGCTCATGGTCTGCCTCTTCTTCATGGCAGGAAAAACAGGGATAATATTTATCGCAGCACTTGAATTTGATCGCGATGATATCCAGCTCCGAATGCCAATGGACACAGCGAGTCTGATTATCTACCGGTTTCCCATAAACATTGATTCCACGGATTTGGGAAACTTTGATCGGCTCGAGGACTTTTTCCTGAGCAAAAGAAAATGCAGGAGAAAGCAAGAATATAGCAAAGGCAATCAGTAAGCTCTTTTTCATCTTTTGGACAATTACAAAGCGGATAGAAGACACTTCCCGCTTGCGAAATTAATTAATTTATGGACAAAGTTTCTTCCACACTGCCACAGTTAAGCATGGTACTTCCGAAAAGTGGATTTTTGATTTCATCGTTTGCGCTGAGCCACATGCCACCTTGGTTTCCTTTGTACATCGGGCAATATTGATGGTAAAGTGTGCGGTCAGCTCCCGCGATTTTTATGAAATCAACCAATACGAGACTGAGGTCCTGAAAATTTTCTCGTTGTATAGCGATGTCCTCACTTTTTAATTTTTCTGAAAGAGCAATAGCTTCTTGCTGGAGTTTTGCAAGTTCCCCAGAATTATCCTCCACAGCATCGAAGTCAAAATTTTCTAATGCATGTAGCAGCTCATCGGTACTTGAGCGAACAATCGGGGCATTATCTGCAACCAAAGCATCTTTGACTACCAAATACGAATCGATTAAGGATGAGGTGGCTTGAGTTTTGGCAATAGAAATCGAGTTTGATGAGTCAGGAATATCGGATGTCTGTGTTTCTTCCTTTGCTTGGTCAGTGGTGCTATTTTCTCCGCAGGAGAAAAACACGAACGAAATTATAGAGGCATATAAAATGGACTTTTTCATAGTTTTAAGTAGTTATTCGATAGGTTTTATTTGATAAAATCAATGATTATGAGCAGCAGGAGGGGATGAATTTTCGGAAAGGTTCATGACCGGTTGACCTTTAAGATAGGTTTGTCTGATTTCTCCGCAAGTTAACATAGAGGATCCAAAATAGGGGTTGGTGATGTTTTTTTCCTCACTTAGCCAATAAGCTCCCTCATCTCCAAAGGCCATTGGACAGTAGTCTTTGTAGACCACTTCTTTGTTGAGTCCAAAAGTCTCCGTCATTTCTAAAATATGAAATGAGAGCATAGAAAAATGCTTCCGCGCTTCTTCAAGTTCATCAGCAGAAGCCATTTTTTGTTGAGCATCATTCATTCCTTCCAGTATTTTCATCCATCGGTCGTGAGCTTGATCTTTCACCAATTTCATATTTACGGCTGAAAGTCTCTCCTCAAACGACCCCAATGATTTCTTGGTCTCATTCAGATCATCTTTGACGAGTCCATTTTTCACTTGAAAATAAGCTTCTGCGACAGCCGTGATTTGCTCTCTAAATTCTTCAGAAACTTCGATAGATTTGGTCTCTGGACGATTCATCATGCTGTAATTTCCTGAGAGCTGGGCTGCAGCATCTATGGCAAAGACACCGTTAGTTACGATTTCTTCCCCTGCCAATATCCCGGATTTGATCTCCTGATTTTCTCCCATTCGGTCTCCCAGTGTGACTTCACGCATTTCGAATGTAGGAGGATTGGTTCCGGGTGTTTTCACATAGACCACCGATCGTTTGCCGGACCAGAGAACAGCGGTTCTGGGTACCATCAATGCCGATGCTCCGGATTTGCTTTTAATGTTCACTGTGGCATTTACAAACATTTCGGGTTTGAGATTTTGACCTGTGTTGTTTACTTCAGCACGGATTTTGGCCGATCGGGTGTTTGGATCGATTACCGGATCAATAAAGGTGATTTTTGCCCTGAAATTTTCTCCGGGAATTCCCGCCACAGAAAAATTAATTTGATCTCCTATTCGTAAGAATGATAAATCTGTTTCATAAGCGTCCAAAAGAACCCAAAGCTTATCCAGATTGATTACATTAAATAAGACTGAGCCGGTACTGACATAATCACCTACCGAAACGTTTCGCTGAGTAACTACCCCGGATTGGTCCGCCAAAATATCAAATTGCTCCTGTACTTTTTCTGATTTTTCAATCGCATCGATTTGCTGATCAGAAAGCTTCCAAAGTCTCAATTTGGATTTTGCGGCCTCGTAAAGTTGCGGAAAATCGGATTTGCTTTTGGCAGCCTCCAAGAGTTCCTGTTGGGCACTCATGAGTTCAGGGGAATATAGCGTAGCAATTCGCTGTCCTTTCTCTACTTTTTCACCAGTGAAGGTGATAAATAGACGCTCGACTCTTCCGGGAAATTTGCTGGTGAGTGTTGCGATTTCCCGTTCATCTCCCTGGATTTTTCCAGTCAAGTTTAATTCACCTCCAGTATTACCTCCTCCGACTTTGCTGGTTTGGATTTGAGCCATAGCTACCGCTTCGGAGGTCATTTCAAAGACCATTGGATTGCTGGAGTTTTTCGAAGCTTGGGAGGCAGGTATTAGGTCCATCCCGCAAATGGGACAGTCACCAGGCTCTCCCAGTTTGATCTGAGGGTGCATAGAACAAGTCCAGGTTGTATTCGAGTCGGTCTCCTCATGCTCATGCCCTTCGTGGTTCTCCTCTGCTCCGGGTTTCAGGAGCCAGCCTACAACTAGCCCAAATACCAGTGCTAGGGTGACCAAGGCAAATTTGTTATTTAATATTTTTTTCATTTTGATTCGAATTGAATTTGAAGAGAATTAGCCGCAAGCATTTCCAGCATGGAAAGGCTTTGATACTGGAGATTGATGGCATTGACGCGTTTGAGTTTGTATTCCAATAAGCGCTGCTGGGTTCGTAGCACGAGATCCAGTTCGGTTGAATTGGATGAAAAGGCGGTAGTCAACAATTGGATTTGCTGCTCTACCAGTTTGATTTGAGCTTCGTATAGTTCCAGTTGACGGTTGGCATTTTCCCAATTGCGGAATGCATTGGACCATTCCATCGCCAAAAGATTTTTGGTTTCTTCCTGCCTGTGAAAAGCAGATTTTTTGAGCAGTTCGGTTTCTTTGATTTTCGAATTGATTTTTTTTCGATAGATCGGAAGCGTCATGCTCACCATTGGCATGACCATATTTTGTCCGCCCATTTGCATTCCACTTTCGGGTCTTGGGCTGAAAAGCATGTAATTCACTCCGGCACCTAGCATGGGTTTTCCTTCCAGTTTGGCCATTTTGGCTTGCTGATCCAAAGCGGACAACTCCGCATCGTACATGGAGATCATTGGGTTATTTCGATAAATACTGTCTAAAACCTGCTTTCTATCCAAGTTCAATTTGACTGTTTCTAATTCTTCTGGAAGTGGGATTTTCGCTTCCTGCTCTCGGTTTAAAAGCTGGTTGAATTTGATCTGTAGCGGCTCGAGATCAGCAGTCAATTGCTCGATTTGATTTTCCAATTCCTCGATTTCTATCTGAATCTGAAGTACCTGGTTCATTCCCTCTGCCGAGCTCATTTGGGAAGAAGCCATGACTTCAGATTGAGGTTTGGCCATGCTTTCATCGGAGGTTTTTCCTCCCATAGTTTCCATGGAGGATTGGGATGCACTTGAGGTGGCTACAGGTTTTTCTGCCATTTCAGTGGGGGAGGATGAGTTACTTTGACCCACTTGGTATTTTATTAGGGCCAACCGCTTGTATTTTTCCAAGTAATTCAGGTTTTCCTCCGAAATAAAAATTTCCTCTTGCAGGCGAATCAGTTCATACCAGGTAGATTTGACTTGATAAAACAATTGATTTTTTTGCTCCAAAAACAATTGATAGTCTACCTGTGCCATTTGCCCCAATTCCTCCTTTTGTGTCGAAATCATCCCAAACCAGGGAAACATCTGCATCACCCTTAGGTCTGCGGATTGATTTCCCATAAAGCGCTCCATAGGTTTGAGGAAAATTCCAGCTTGTAGCTCAGGATCTGGCAAACTGGGCTGGTTGATTCGCTCCATACTGGCTTCATATCGAGCGTAGGATGCCCTCAGGCCGGGATTATTTTCAGCTGCTTGGATCAGGTAATCATCTAAGGTTTGGGACTTTGCTTCCTTAGGAAATGAGAAGAAAAGTAACAATAGACCAACCAAGGTCATAAACCTAATCTGGTAGATTTGAGACGACCATGAAGTGATTTGATCCTTCATAGACCACCTATTTTTTGATATTTTCAAAGTCTTATTTATCATGACTTTATACGTTTGACTCTTCAGTAAATACCTCAGAATTTTGTTTCAATTTTCGTTCAGCCCACCAGCAATACAGCGTGGGCACTATAAATACTGTTGTGATTTCCAGAATCATTCCACCCAAGGCAGGAATTGCCATAGGAATCATGATATCAGAGCCCCGACCGGTCGAAGTGAAAATCGGTAGTAAGGCCAAAAGAGTGGTTGCGGTAGTCATCATACAGGGCAACACTCTCCGTTTTCCGGCTTCCATTACTGCATCCCTAATCGCCCGGGACGTGGAAGGTTTATTTTCCCGGAAACTCTGATCCAGGTAGGAACCCATTACCACCCCATCATCTGTGGCAATACCAAACAAGGCGATGAAACCTACCCAAACTGCCACGCTGAGATTGTAAACTTTCATCTGGAATAAATCCCGGATGTTGGTTCCAAACAAACTAAAGTCGAAAAACCAATCCTGTCCAAAAAACCAAAGCATCATAAATCCTCCTGAGAAGGCCATGGCAATTCCGGAAAACACGAAAAGCGTGGTAGAAACGGCCCTAAACTGGAAATAGAGAATTAGGAAAATCAGGATTAGAGAAATGGGGACGACGATTGAAAGGCGTTTTTCTGCTCGGACTTGGTTTTCGTACGATCCGGAAAATTGGAATCGAACGCCATTTGGGACTTTGAGCTCACCGGATTCGATTTTTTGATCAAGATAACGCTGGGCATCTTCCACTACTGTGACTTCGGCAAATCCGGGCATTTTATCAAGTAAAACATAACCTACCAAGAAGCTATTTTCTCCCCTGATCATATCCGGGCCAGGCCGGTAGTTGATGGAGGCCAGCTGCCCTAGAGGAATATAGTTCCCCTGTGGAGTTGGGATCTGAAGATTTTCGATCGCATGTGGGTCGTCTCTGAATTCCCTCGCATAGCGAACTCTAATGGGGAATCGTTCACGGCCCTCGACGGTGGTACTGACTTTCATCCCACCGATGGCGGTTTCGATAAAATCCTGAACATCCATCACATTCATTCCGTATCGGGCGATTTGTTCGCGATTGATGTCCAGCTCCAAATAGGGTTTTCCGACGATTCGATCGGCAAAAACAGCTTCTTTTTTTACTGAAGGAACTTCCTTGAGGTATTTTTCGAGTTCGAGGCCAAAGGATTCGATGGTTTTAAGGTCAGGCCCGTACACTTTGATTCCCATAGGCGCTCGCATGCCTGTTTGAAGCATAACTAAGCGGGTTTCAATCGGCTGAAGTTTTGGCGAGGAGGTCACCCCGGGAAGGTTAACTACGCTGATGATTTCATCCCAGATATCATCTGGAGAATTGATATGAGGTCTCCATTGCCGGAAATACTGGCCATTGTTATCCGGAATTAGGTTTTTGGTGTCGATTTGATCCGGAGTCATGGTTTCTGGATCATAAAAGGATCCATCTTTTAGTTCAAATTTTCCATCTTTAACCTTGAAGCGCAATCGGGTACCATTGATATCGGTCAAGTATTCAGACTTGTAGTTGATGGTATTTTCAAACATGGACATAGGAGCGGGATCGATGGCTGTCTCTGCCCGTCCGGCTTTTCCTACGACCATATCCACTTCAGGAATGGCGGTTACCAGCATATCGAGCTTTTGTAGGACTTCCTTGTTTTCCTGTACTCCCGAGTGCGGCATGGTCGTGGGCATGAGTAGAAAAGATCCTTCATTTAGGGAAGGCATAAATTCCTCTCCCAAGCCGGGAAATGTATGAGTCAAACCCGACCAAACTCCAGTAGTCCGAACATTAATTCCTAGCTGATCAAAAGCCTTAGGGACCACCCCAAATACCTGAGCAAATCCCAACCAAACGCTGATTCCAATTAAGATAACAATGACAGGAAAAAGTAAAAATGTCCCTTTGTTTTCCAGGCACCAATGGAGGATTTTGGGATAGACTTTGATAAAAACCGAAAAGCCCCCTAAAACCAATCCAAGAAGAAACAGAATGAAAATAAAGTTGAGAATCGTGCTGACAGAAACGCCGAGCGGCATCCATTCTGTTGTCAATAACCAAGAAATAAACAATAAGGTGATGCCTATGATCAACTTGTCTTTATACATCCCAACCTTTTCAGGGTACTGATTTGAAAGCGTATTAATCAATCCATATCCAAACAATAACCATCCTCCCCAACTCCAAAGTGTAAGTGCTACAATGGGGCCTAGAATGATCAGTCCATAGTTAACATATCGACTGATTTTGCCTTTTAACTTTTTGATGGAAAAAATCCAATGGGAGAATGCTGGCATAATCAGTAAGGTGAAAAGCACCGCTGAGATAAGGGCAAATGTTTTGGTATAGGCTAAGGGCCCAAACAATTTTCCTTCGGCAGCCTCTAATGTGAATACAGGCAAAAAACTAATAATGGTTGTGCTGACTGCAGTAATAATTGCTCCTGAAACTTCAGCTGTTGCTAGGTAAACGGTTTGAATTTTGGATTGTCCTTTGGGAGCGATTTCCAGATGTCGAAGTACATTTTCATTGAGAATGATGCCTAAATCCACCATGGTTCCAATGGCGATCGCTATCCCTGATAAAGCGACAATATTGGCATCCACGCCGATATATTTCATGAATATAAAGCAGATCAAAACCGCCATGGGTAGTAAAGCCGAGATCAGAAGCGAGGCTCTGATATTATACACCATGACCAAAATGACGATAATCGTCACCAAGATCTGTAAACTGATCGCATCATATAATGTGCCCAAAGTTTCGTAAATCAGCCCGGTTCGGTCATAAAAAGGAACAAGGGTAACTTTGGAAACTGTGCCATCTGCCAGGGTTTTAGAAGGTAATCCCTGAGAAAGCTTCTCGATTTCGGCTTTTACTCCTTCAATTACTTTAAGCGGATTGTTTCCATATCTAGCAATTACCACCCCGCCTACAGCTTCTGCTCCGCTTTTATCAAGAATACCTCCCATATTTCGGGGTTGCGGCCCGATATTCACACGTGCCACATCTTTGATTCTGATGGGAACATTATCGGTGACTTTGACTACCGCTTGATCCAAGTCACTGAGTTCTTCTACATACCCCAAGCCCCGGATAAAGTAATCCACCCGGTTGATTTCAATGGTATTGGCAGAGACATCCAAATTGGATTTTCTGACCGCTTCCATGACATCCATCAAGGTGACTTCATAGGTTTTTAAGGCTCCCGGATCCACATCGATTTGGTATTCTTTGATATAGCCACCTACCGAAGCCACTTCAGAAACACCCTCAACCGCTGTGAGAGAATAGCGGACGTAATAATCCTGAATCGTTCGAAGTTCATGTAAATCCCATCCTCCAACAGGATTTCCCTCCTCATCACGCCCCTCGAGAGTATACCAAAAAACCTGACCCAGTGCCGTGGCATCTGGTCCTAATTTGGGCTGGACATCCTCTGGCAGCAAATCCGTGGGAAGTGAATTGAGTTTTTCGAGTACCCGGGATCGACTCCAGTAAAACTCAGTATCCTCATCAAAAATGATGTAGATGCTGGAAAATCCAAAAGCAGAACTGGAGCGCACACTTTTCACTCCGGGTAGTCCCAACAGGGAGGTGGTAAGAGGATAGGTGATTTGATCCTCGACATCCTGTGGAGATCGACCCATCCACTCGGTGAATACGATTTGTTGGTTTTCGCCGATGTCGGGAATTGCATCGACCGGAACAGGATCTCTTGGTAAAAAGTCCAAATTCCAATTGAAGGGAGCAGTCACCAATCCCCAGCCAATGAGCAGAAGAAGAAAGATGACGGTAACGAGTTTATTCTCCAGAAAGTACCGGATGATTTTATTGATCATTTTATTCTCAGATTGATAGATAAGAATGTAATAGACTGAAAATCAGCCATTAGGTTTCATTCTTGCGACTAAGCCTCAAGAAAATCCATCAAATCCTAGATTAAAAAGGATTGGAATAAAATGAACCGTTCGGTTTTTGAAGGGGGTGGAGGGGATTCGGTAAAGTGGGCTGATTCGCTTGATTCCGTGAAAGGAGAAAGCCAAAAAGAAATTACTAAAGAAGATACAAAAGTGGAAGAGATTAGTTTTACCTCTGACTTATCGAGACCTGTCTCGGCCTCAGTTTGAAAATGCTCATACTCATCATCACAACAATCATGAGGAGGAAGATTTTCTTGCTCTGTTTCATGGCAGGAAGGTTTTTTCTCCAGCATTTGGCAATCCAAATGAGCTTTTTCCCAACCTATTTTCACAGCAGTTTCTTCCCCCATGCAAAGATGCACGGCTTTGGCCACTCCAATGTTTGAAAGGAGGATCAAAGAAGCTAGCGCTATGGAAATCAGTTTGTTCACTGCTGTAAAAATAGGTTAATTTTTCAAATTACCCCGAAAGCCTACTAATTATTATAGAGATCAAAGGGGTATACGGGGATTTCTGTTGGTAGTTATACTGGTTTTGCGATAAATCCTGCTTTTAATACTGTCTTGAATACCTCCTCCTCGGTAATCGATTCAGATTGGACGGTTAAAATTCGATCATCGCTTTGCAAATCTACCGACCAATTTTCGATTTTAGGCTCTTCATTCAATTTAGGTTCTACTTTAGCAAGACAGTTGTGACAATTGATATTGGTTTTAAATTTTAAGGTTTTCATGATCAAGAAATTAGGAGTTAATAAATATGACTGGTTTTACTAAGTGTTTTATTCTTCGAATCTTGGTTATGCTGGTAATGAATTGATTGAAATTTTTTTCTGTGATAAATCGAAAATATCAAAGCTTTCTAGCTTTCAGCCTCAAGCTATTCATCACCACCGAAACGGAACTAAAGGCCATGGCTGCACCGGCAATCATCGGATCGAGAAGGAAACCATTGATCGGATAAAGCACTCCTGCAGCGATTGGAATCCCGATTAGGTTGTAAATAAAAGCCCAGAAAAGGTTTTGCTTTACACCATTGACTGTGAGGTGCGAAAGCCGGAATGCCTGAGGGATTTTTTCGAGGTCAGAAGTGATCAGCGTGATTTTGGCTACATCCATAGCAATGTCTGAGCCTTGCCCCATGGCGATGCTGACATCAGCCTGTGCCAAAGCTTCCGAGTCGTTGATTCCGTCTCCGACCATGGCGACTATTTTGCCTTTTTCTTGGAGTGATTTGACAAATGACGATTTGTCCGCTGGCATCACTTCTGCTTCGTAATGATCGATCCCTACTTGTGAAGCCACCACTTTTGCCGTTTGTTGATTGTCCCCAGTGAGCATATATACTTCCACACCGGATTTTTGTAAATTTTGGATCGCAGTTTTAGAGCTCGGTTTAATCTGATCTTCGATACCGAGAATAGCCAAGCTTTTTTTCTCCTCGGCAAACCAGATCACGGTTTGGGCTTTTTCGCTCCATGATTTGGCTTGAGATTTTAACTCTTCTGAAATAGAAACACCATTTTCTTCCAGTAATTTCTGATTTCCAACAAAATAATTTTTTCCTTCAACTTCCCCTTTTACTCCTCGGGCCGTAATGCTTTCGAAATTTTTCAGATCTAGTGGTTGAATACCTTTTTCCTTTAAAAATTTAACGACTGCATCAGCCAATGGATGCTCGGATTTGGATTCGAGAGCTAATACTATTTGTAAGTAGTTAATAGTAAATGCAGAATGGTTTAATAAATCACTATTTTTCTCTGACCACTGTAAATTCACTACCGTTGGTTTACCCATGGTAATCGTCCCAGTTTTGTCCAAAATTATGGCATTGACCTCATGACCGAGTTCCAGACTTTCTGCATCCCGAATGAGGATTTGGTTCTCTGCTCCCTTGCCTACACCGACCATAATTGCCGTTGGGGTGGCGAGTCCCAACGCACAGGGACAGGCTATTACCAGCACGGAAACCGAGGCTAAAAGTGCGTGAGAAAAGGCATTTTCTCCTCCAAAAATCATCCAAATTCCAAAGGTCAGTAGAGCGATAAGAATCACCGTGGGTACAAATATCCCTGCAATCTTATCCACCAACTTCTGCACCGGCGCTTTGCTTCCCTGTGCTTCTTGCACCCGAGCGATAATTTGCGAAAGTAGGGTGGAGGCACCAACTTTTTCAGCTAAAATCTCCAAACTTCCCTTTTGATTGATGGTTCCGGCGAAGACCTTATCCTCCTGTTTTTTCTCCACAGGGACAGGTTCCCCACTGATCATACTTTCGTCAATGAAACTATTTCCAGAAACAACTACCCCATCTACCGGGATTTTTTCTCCGGGTTTGATCAGAATTCGATCGCTTATCTGTACCTCTTTAATTTGGACCTCCTGTGACTGTCCGTTTTGGATTCGAGTCAAAGTTTTGGGTTGAAGTCCGATTAGCTTTTTCAAAGCTGTACCGGTTTGAGATTTGGCCCGCTCTTCTAGCAGTTTTCCAAAAGAAATGAAAACGATGATCACGGTGGCCGCTTCATAATATACGTGGGGATGAATTCCCCTAGCATGCCAAAAATCCGGGAAAAAGGTATTGAATGCGGAAAATAGAAAAGCAATTCCTGTACTTAGGGCCACTAGCGTGTCCATATTGGCTTTGCGGTGACGGGCTTGTTTCCAGGCATTGACATAGAAATGCTGTCCAAAATAAAATAAGACAGGGATACTAAGCATGAGGCTAATCCATTTCCCCGGCTCCCAATCCATAAAAAACATCCCCAGCACAAATACCGGGACAGTCAGTAAAGCCGCTCCAATGGTTCGCTTTTTTACGTTTTGATACTGTTCTTTTTGGAAAGTTTCTTGAGCTTCTTCCGGATTGTCTTGAGTTAAAATAAGCCCATAGCCAACATCTTGGAGAGCCTTATCCAAAGCTTCTGGACTGAGATGATCCTCATATTTCACCAAAACACTGTTGGATGCGAAATTCACAGAAGCAGACTTCACCCCCTCGGTATAAGATAAAATAGTTTCTACACTTGACGCACATGCAGCGCAGGTCATTCCCGTAACAGGGAAATTTTTCTTTTGGATTTTCGCTTCACTTATTTCCATGCTACAAAGATGGGCTCAAGTCTCCCCTTATTTGTTATGAAATTTTGTAAAAAAACTATAAGATTTTACAATTCAGCGCTTCCTAAACTTCATCGAGGCTTTTTCTTTTACCGGAGTTTTGCTTGAATTGAGAGGGTTTCATCCCCGTTTCTTTTTTAAAAATTGCGGAAAGGTAAGCTGCTGAACTGTAGCCGAGTTGGAAGGCAATTTCGGCGAGTTTTTGCTCATTGTACAGGATCAATTCTTTTGCCTTCTCGATTTTGAGCCGGGTGATGTATTTTTCGATGGTAAGTCCTTCGACTTGGGAGAAAAGCCGACTTAGCTGTACGTAGTCTTGCTTAAGTTTCGCTTCCAAAAAGTCAGAGTAATTGGTTTCTAGGGTCTGATTGGAGTGATGGATCTGTTGGATCAGCGTATTCTTAATCGATTCGATCAGAGTGGCATTTTTTGATTCCAAAAGTTCAAAACCGATTTCTTTCAAACCTTTGCCAAGGAGTTCTTTTTTTTCGGGAGAAGGGATCTTTTTCAAATGGATAATTCCCAAATCCACGGATTCATACGGGATTTGCTGTCTCTCCAACTCCTCTTTGACTGCTTGAATGCAGCGAGGGCAAACCATGTTTTTTACTCGGATTTGTTGAAGATTTTCCACGGTTTAAAAAGAAAAGAATCAATCAAATAGTTCAATTCCAAATCCACAAAAAAATGAGGCTGTCTCATAAATCGCTAGAATGTAAGCCTGAGTCTTAAATATTCTTCGAACATACAAAAAGGAGATGACGAAAATTATGGTTTGAATCAAATTTTTGGTCACGCTGAGCACTTGAGAGACGGGAGTCTCGAAATCGAAGCATCCTCGTACCTTCAGACTCCCGTCTTTCGGGTGCTCGGACTGACCCCAATTTTGTGATATTAAGCATCTTTGTCATTGGTAGCACCTGACCAACTAGAGTTGGGCAGTACGAAGGCTATTTCTATCATTCTAGCCCACATTTCGACTTCCTGCCTTTGCCGGCGAGGCTGGCGCTGAATGTGACAAACTTCACTTTTGAGACAGCCTCATCTGATTATTTAAGAAAAGGAAATTTTATTGATTTGAGCTCGATAAAGGAGTACTTGCTTTTTCTACTTTATCACCTTCCTCTAATTCCTTGCTTACTGTATAATAAGGTCCAGAAACTACCTCTTGATTTTCGGAGAGTCCTTCAAGCACTTCAATGAATTGAAAATCAGAAATTCCAGTTTTGATTTTAGTCATTTTTGCTTCACCGTTTTCTACTAAAAATACCAATTCTTGTGGTCGGGTAGTGCCATCAGCTAGAGTGTCCACTTTGTTTTCCCGAGTAGTAACTGCAGCAAGTGGAACCGAGAGCACATTATCTTTTTGATTGGTGATAATCTCGACAGAGGCAGTCATGCCAGGTCTAAATGGGTATTTGTTTCCCGCATCCACGAGATCCTGATAGGAGCTATTGAGAATTCTGATCTTCACTTTAAATTCTGTGACCGCATCGGAGGAGGCTTTCGTATTTGCGGTGTTGGCGATGCTGGTGACGATTCCTTTAAAGGTCTTACCAGAAGTGGAGTAGGCGTCCACTTCGATTAGGGTGGTGTCACCCATCGCCAGGCGAACAATGTCGTTTTCGTTGACATCCACTCGAACTTCCATCCGGGTGAGGTCCGCTATAGTGAGCATTTCGGTTCCTGCCATTTGCTGGGTTCCCACCACTCGTTCTCCTTTTTCTACCAAGAGATTGGAAACTATCCCGCTGACCGGGGAATAGACATTGGTCAAGCGGAGGTTTTCCGCGGCTTCATTTACGGTAGCTTGTGAACTTTTGACCACGAACTCTGCGGCAATGACACTTTGTTTGGCTGCTTCTAGATCCTTTTGGGCAGTGATGTAATTGGCCTCGGCTTGTTCAAAATCCGCATCGGAAATAGCCTTTTGCTCATAGAGCGTTTTTTGACGTTTATATTCCAGTTCACTACGGGTAAACTGGGCTTCGGCACGCTGCAAACTCGCTTTACTCTGAGCCAAATTGGCTTGTTGTTGATTGAGATTGGCGCGGCTTCTGTCAAGCGCTGATATGAAATTGTCAGGTCGGATTTTCACCAGAAGTTTGCCCATTTCGACCGAGTCACCTTCCTGGATATTCAATTCGATGATTTCACCAGCCACATCAGGGCTGAGATTTACCTCTATTTCAGGTTGAATTTCACCTGAGGCACTCACTTTTTCGATGATCGAGTTTTTGCCGACTTTTGCAATTTCTACTTGAGTTACATTTTCTCCTCCGATCCAGCCCAGTGATCTTCCGATGATTGCGAATACGATTAGTGCACCCACTATGCCGAGAAGGTAATAGAGTAGTTTGTTTGATTTTTTTGTAGCCATGGTTTAGTTGAGGTTGATGGGGTTGCCGAGATAAAAGTCAAGAACCTTTACTCTGAAAATGTAGGTGTATTTAGCATTGATCAGATCGGCTTGAGCATTAAAGAAATTTGCTTGAGAAACTTGAAAATCTACGGAATTGATTGCTCCTAAGTCAAATCGTTGCTGCGCGATGCGGAAAGTTTCTTCGAGACTTTTGACTCGAGAAAGTGATGCCTGATAAGATTGTTCAGCCGCCAAAGCATTGTTGTAGGCGGTTTCGATATCCTGCCGTAATTGGTTTTCAGCTTCTTGTTTTGAAACCTCCGCTAATCGCTCTTGGACCCGAGCCCGCTGGAGATTTGCTTTATTGGTAAACTGGGAAAAAACCGGAATGCTGAGCTGAATATTGACCGATTGAGACAGGTTGTTTCTGATTTGTCGGGAAAGGGGATCAGGTTCAAAACCAGGTGCGGCTCGATCGACATAGTTTGAGAAAAGATTAGCCCCTACACCCAAAGTCGGATAGTATTGACCCCGAGCGATTTTGACACCTAATCGAGCGCTTTCCAAGGAAGTCTTGGCCGCTTTGATTTCTGGCATATTGTCTATTGCCGTCGCAAAAATAGAAGCTGCATCTTCGGAAATAATCAAGTCTTCATTGATTTCGAGTTTGGGTTCGACGATTTCAAATCCTTCTGAATAGGGGATTTGAAGGGCTTGTGCAAGGTCAAGTTTGGAAAGGTTGAGTGCTTGATAAGCATTGATGACCTCCAACTCATTGGTAGCGACCTGCGCTTCCAGATCCAGCTGGTCTGCGAGTGGGAGAGAGCCTGCTTGGACTAGTCGTTTTGTTCTTTCGAGTTGCTCCTTGGTGGTTTCGAGTTGTCTTTCGGCAATTTTTGCCTGCTCCCGATTAAATACAATATTGATGTACAAGTTGATCACATTTAAGGTAATCGTGTTTCGTGTGGCCTCAATATTATAGGTGCCGGTTTCCAAGTCAATTTTTGCCTGATTGACAGTATTGGTAATCCGCTGTCCAGCAAAAAGGGTAGCATTTGAGTTTGCGGAGACATTGATGTTTCCGATCCGTTGGGTTTCAAAAAGGTTGGTCACCGGGTTGATCGATCGGCCCCATCGAAAACCCGAACTCGCTCCAGTAGAAAAGGAAGGGAGTCTGGATCCTTGGGATTGAAGTAAGGTAGCTTCGTTGGAAAGTTGGTTTAGTTCGCTTCGCTTAAGTGAAAGGTTGTTTTCTAGTGCGATTTTGACAGCAGTCTCTAAGTCTAAAGGTCCGCTAAAATCTTGGGAATAGGCACAAAAAAAACTGCCGACACTCAAGGCAAAGCCGAGTAAAAGCTTTTTCATGAAATAAATTATAAGTCGATATCAGGTATGTAAATTAATTCGTTTATCCAGGGTAAAGATTTTAAATATTCTAATGTAATCGGAGCAATTCCAGAATCCATTTCAATCACGTGACAGGCAATATCATTTTTTCCTTTTCTTGAAACCGACATAGTGGCAATGTTTGCTTTTTCCTGGGCGATTACAGAAGAAATAAACGCAATAGCCCCAGAAATATCTTTTGCTTTAATAATCAAGGTGTGATCCTGTGCCGAAAAATTGGCAACAAATCCGTCCACTTCGGCGATATTGATGAGTCCTCCTCCGAGGCTTTCTCCTACCACTTCCAGGCTTTTTCCATCCTTGATCAATTGAAGTTTGATGGTATTGGGGTGGTGAACCGAAGAATTCCCGATGGATTTGAAACGGTAGTTCAATCCTTTTTCTTTAGCAATTTCCAAGGCGTCTTTGATGCGTTCATCGTCCGTTTTGAAATCCATCAAGCCTCCAATAATTGCCCGATCACTTCCGTGTCCTTCGTAGGTTCTGGCGAAAGAATTATAAAATATGATGGAAACTTCGTCTGGAATGCCTCCCAAAAGTCGAATGGCAGCTCGGGCGATCCGAACCACACCAGCCGTATGGGAGGAGGAGGGGCCGATCATTACTGGACCTATCATATCAAAAACACTGCTTTTTCCTGCCATTTGCTTTATATTCCAATTTTGATGCTAAGGTAAGCTTACCTCAAAATTTCTCCTAAAAATGTTCAATAAAGAGCATATTCAGGTACTTTTTGATTTATTTCAACAAAAATTAACGAATTAGAATTTAGACAATTCTAAAAAACGTACGTATTCGGACGGTTCTATGAGCGATTTTGAAACAGGTTATTTCTCAGAAGGAAATTTGGGAGGATGGAAATTAGCGTCTGATCTACCTTTTCCCAACCGGGCCATGGCTTTTGGCGACGGTCTATTTGAAACGATGGTTTACGATGGCGAAAAGATCCGTTTTTTTGATCATCATATCGATCGGCTAAAAAACGGTATGCACCTATTGGGTCTGGATATGAGTGAGCTTAATCCCGAGGAGATTTTATCGCTTATCCATTCGGTAGAGCCAAAGCGAATCAAATGGACCGTCTATCGGGCAGGAGCTGGAAAATATTATCCGGAAAACTGCAAAATCCATCAAGTAGTGCAAATCGCTCCTTTGGCGAATATTCCTGATCATAATCTTCGGGCTGTATTTAGTCAGCGGGTATTTTTGACACATTCGATTATTTCACATTGCAAAACACTTAATTCGCTTCCCTATGTTTTAGCGGCTTTGGAGCGGAAAGAACGGGGAACTGATGAAATTATTTTATTGGATTCACAAGGAAATGTCTCTGAAGCAGGGGCATCAAATATTTATTGGGCTAGGGGAGAAAACGTTTATACTCCATCGCTGCAATCAGGATGTATAGCGGGTGTCAGTAGAAGAGTTATCCTCCGGCATTTTCGGGAAAGCGGAATTCCGGTTGAAGAGGGACTTTTTAAACCTCAGGATCTTCTCCAAGCCGATCGGGCCTGGATTTCAAACGTGACAGGTATAAGATATTTAAAATCAATCGAAAACACGGAATATATGGATGAACCTTTCCCGGTTCTCAAGAGATTGTTTTGATTTTTTTTTCTAAAAATAAATCCACTTCACTCCACCTTCCTTCTAAAATCTTATATTTAACGGTTTGTATTTTATGAATTAGTCCTATACCAAAACCCTTTGCCCAAAAACTAACCTATTATTCTATATGCTCTTAGAACCTTTAGATTTAGTAGTATTTATTGGATACTGCTTGCTCATTATTGGAATGGGTCTTTTTGTCTCTCAGGAGAAAAAAGGCCACGTCAAAAATTCCTCTGACTACTTTCTGGCATCCAAGGCCTTGCCTTGGTGGGCAGTTGGAGCCTCGCTTATCGCCTCAAATATCTCTGCCGAACAGTTTATTGGTATGTCAGGATCGGGATTCGCCTTAGGTTTGGCGATTTCCACTTATGAATGGATGGCTGCGGCAACTTTATTGGTGGTAGCTATATTTTTCTTGCCCATTTATATCAAAAAGGGGATTTATACGATGCCGGGATTTCTCCTGGATCGGTATGATACGCGGGTAAGAACTACCATGGCGATTTTCTGGCTGTTACTTTATGTATTTGTCAATTTGACTTCGGTACTTTATCTGGGCGCTTTAAGTTTGAATACGATCTTAAATGTGCCCATGGTATATGGGATCATTGGATTAGCACTTTTTGCTATGATCTATTCGATTTATGGTGGGTTAAAAGCTGTAGCATGGACAGATGTGGTTCAGGTAGTGTTTTTAATTGCGGGAGGTTTGGCTACGACCTATATCTCCTTACAAATGGTCGGTGGCGGAGACGCTTGGGAAGGCTTGGGATTGCTTCGTCAGGAAGTACCCGGACATTTTTCGATGATTCTATCCAAAGGTGAAATGATGATTTCGGATGGGAAAGGGGGCACTTACGATGCCTATCAAGATCTTCCGGGGATTTCCGTTTTGGTCGGAGGAATGTGGATTACCAATTTGAGCTATTGGGGATTCAATCAATACATCACTCAGCGAGCTCTTGCCGCTAAAAGTCTTGATGAAGCCCAGAAAGGGATGATTTTCGCAGGTTTCTTGAAATTATTGATGCCTCTCATTGTAGTTATTCCTGGGATTGCAGCTTGGGTCATTGTCAAAAACGGGATTGATGTTCAGTTTATGGAATCTATGAAAGATCCAGTTACTGGTTTGATCAAATCGGATAGAGCTTATCCAACTTTATTACAACTACTTCCCGTAGGTCTCAAAGGTTTGGCTTTCGCTGCTTTGACTGCTGCGATCGTTTCCTCATTGGCTTCCATGGCCAATAGCACCTCGACGATTTTCACCATGGATATTTATAAGAAATACTTTGGTCAGAATGCCTCCGAGACGAAGCAAGTAAGAGTAGGACGAATTACTGCTGCTGTGGCCTTTGTGGTTGCCGCAATCGTAGCCCCTGCATTGGGGCAGCTGGATCAGGCCTTTCAGTTTATTCAGGAATACACAGGCTTTATTAGCCCTGGCGTATTTGCGATTTTCTTCTTTGGGGTATTTTGGAAAAAAACCACTTCCAATGCCGCCTTGGTTGGTGCGGGACTTAGTATTCCACTTTCCATCGTGCTTAAAGTGTTTTTCCCCGCACTACCGTTTATCGATCGAATGGGAGTGGTGTTCTTGATTCTAGCCTTGTTGATGATCGTGATTTCATTGGTTGAAGGCAAAGGCAAAGATCATCCAAACAGTATTACAATCAGTAAAGATCTGTTTAAAACCAGTACTGCCTTTAAGATCGGTGCCTTTATCATCTCGGGAATTATTGCAGCACTTTATATTGTATTTTGGTAATGATGAGAAAGCTTTTATTAGGGTTGGATATTGGGAGTTCGAGTGTGAAAGCTTCCATTTTAAATGCAGATACGGGAAGAGCCATTGCTTCGAAAGCGTTTCCTGAAGAGGAGATGCCTATCGATGCACCTGATGATGGATTTGCCGAGCAGGATCCGGAAATGTGGTGGAAATATGTGCAGCAAGCTTCAAAATTTGTGCTTTCCCAGGCCTCTGTAAAAAAAGGAGAACTCAAGGGAATCGGCATTGCTTATCAAATGCATGGGTTGGTTTTGGTGGATAAAGATCAGAAAGTGCTTCGATCTTCCATCATCTGGTGTGATAGCCGGGCGGTGTCTATTGGTGACCAGGCTTTTAAGTCTTTGGGGGAGGAATATTGTCTGAAGAATCTTCTAAATTCCCCGGGAAACTTCACGGCATCCAAGTTGAGATGGGTGATCGAAAATCAGCCGGAAGTTGCCGCAAAAATTTATAAAATCATGCTTCCGGGAGACTTCATCGCGATGAAGCTGACGGGAGAAATCAAAACCTCGGAAACCGGACTTTCCGAAGGGATATTTTGGGATTTTAAGAAAAATGCCCTGAGCAAAAAAATCCTCGATCATTATCAAATTAACCAAACCTGGATTCCTGAAATCGTTCCTTCGTTTTCTCTCCAAGGATCGGTTACCTCAGAAGCATCAAAACATACGGGAATTGAAGCAGGTGTACCAGTTGCTTATCGAGCGGGGGATCAACCTAATAATGCCTTTTCTCTTCAGGTGCTTAAGCCGGGAGAATTGGCAACTACGGCAGGTACTTCTGGTACCGTTTATGGGGTTTGTGATACACCGCTTTTTGATCCATTGTCTAGGGTAAATACCTTTGTCCATGTCAATCATCAGGAGAAAAAACCATCCTATGGGGTACTTCTTTGTGTCAATGGAACCGGGATTCTCAACAGCTGGATCAGACGACTGATGGGTGGCAATCGAATCGGGTACGATGAGATGAACAACCTGGCATCTTCAGCAGGAATCGGGTCGGAAGGATTGACCTTTATTCCGTTTGGAAATGGAGCAGAGCGGATCATGCAAAACCGTAAAGTAGGAGCTCATCTCCTTGGTCTAGATCTCCTCAAGCACAATAAAAATCATATGGTGAGAGCGGCGCAGGAAGGAATCGTATCAGCTTTGACCTTTGGTTTTCGGATCATGCAGGAAATGGGCATGACCTTAAACACGGTCAAGGCCGGTAAAGCCAACATGTTTCTCAGTCCGATTTTCCGAAAGACCTTTATTCACATGAATCGGGTCAATTTGGAGCTTTATGATACAGACGGGGCACAAGGTGCTGCCCGGGGTGCGGGAATCGGAGCCGGAGTTTTCAGTGGAGAAGCAGAAGCCTTTGAAGGGCTGGAGATGCTGGAGACTTTTGAGCCCAACGAGAATTTCTTTGAACCATATGAGGAAGTTTATTCCCGCTGGAAAAATCATTTGGAGCAAATCCAAAAAATGAGTTTATAATTAGAACGCAAACCTTTTAAACCTAAAAAAACCAAATTATGTCGAAGACTTATTTTAAAGGTATCGATAAGATTCCCTTTGAAGGAAAAGAAAGTGACAATCCACTTGCCTTTCGTTTCTATGACGAAAACCGGATAATTGGAGGCAAAACGATGAAGGAACATTTCAAATTTGCGATTGCATATTGGCACTCCTTCTGTGGTACCGGTGGGGACCCTTTCGGACCAGGCACGATAAATCATCCTTGGGATGCAGATCCAGATCCTGTACAGCGTGCAAAGGATAAAATGGATGCAGCATTTGAGTTTATTTCTAAAATCGGGGCACCCTATTATTGTTTTCATGACATCGATCTTGTAGATGAGGGGCCGACTCTATCGGAATATGAACGGCGTATGCAGATTATTTCTGATTATGCCCTTCAGAAACAAAAAGATACTGGGATCAAATTGCTTTGGGGAACAGCCAATGTTTTCAGCAATCCACGCTATATGAACGGGGCATCGACCAATCCAAATTTTGATGTGCTGGCTTTTGCCGGGACTCAAGTGAAAAATGCATTGGATGCCACCATTAAATTGGGGGGTGAAAATTACGTTTTTTGGGGTGGTCGTGAAGGATACATGTCCTTATTAAATACCGATATGAAACGGGAAACAGAGCATTTGGCTAGATTCCTGACTATGGCGCGGGATTATGCGAGAAAGAACGGCTTTAAAGGTACTTTCTTTATCGAGCCAAAACCGATGGAGCCCACCAAACATCAATATGACTATGATTCCGCTACAGTGATTGGATTCCTCAGACATTTTGGATTGGACAAAGATTTCAAATTGAATATTGAAGTCAACCATGCGACTTTGGCGGGGCATACTTTCCAGCATGAACTTCAGGTGGCCGCAGATGCCGGTATGCTTGGCAGTATCGATGCCAATCGAGGTGACTATCAAAACGGCTGGGATACGGATCAGTTTGCGTTAAACCTGCAAGAATTAACTGAGGCTATGCTCGTGATGCTTTCTTCTGGCGGTCTTCAGGGTGGAGGTGTAAACTTTGATGCTAAAATCCGAAGAAATTCCACCGATATGGACGACTTGTTCTTGGCTCATATCGGCAGTATGGATGCTTTTGCGAGAAGCATGTTGATCGCGCAGGATATTCTTGATAAATCCGATTACCTCGAGCGTAGAAAGCAGCGGTATTCCAGTTTTGATCAAGGAAAAGGGAAGGCTTTCGAAGAAGGAAAACTGACCTTGGAAGACCTGAGATCATATGCCATGGAGGTAGGTGAACCACATCAGATCAGTGGAAAACAGGAATACTATGAAAATCTCCTGAATCGATTTATTTAATATGATTTGAAAGGAAATCCGGCTTAGAAATGAGCCGGATTTTTTTTGTCTGATCTAATGATCCAAAATTATCGAATTGAATTTGGCATTTTATTGGTATTTACCCGCCTTAGATCTTCAGGGTTTATTTTCAAGTAAAAAAGGATTAAATTCCTAAAATTCTCCTATCTCACCCATTTGCAAGTCATTATTATGAAGAATTTACTCTTTCTGTTAATTGTAATTTTTATCGGAGCATGTCAATCCAAAAAATTTGAATCTGAGGTAGAATTGCCAAAATTGATCTCTGATGGGATGATTTTACAGCGGGATCAGCCGGTGAAAATTTGGGGAAAAGGTATCCCCGGTAAGAATGTGCGCGTAAGTGTAGCTGGATCGATATCAAGTTCCAAAGTAGAAAAAGACAGCACCTGGATCGTTACCATGCCTTCCAACCCTGCGGGCGGCCCCCATCTACTTACTGTCAACCAAGAGGAATTTGACGATGTTTATTTTGGAGATGTCTGGGTGGCGGGAGGTCAGTCCAATATGGAATGGCCTTTGAAATCCGGGGTAGTTGGTGCTGAAGATGAAATAAAAGGGGCGAATTTTGACCAAATCAGATTTTATAAAGTCCCAAACTCCTACTCTGTGGTCCAGCAAAAGGATCTTTCGGGGGGTGAGTGGGTGAAGGCGGATAGCACTACATTAGCTGATTTTTCTGCCATCGCTTGGTTTTTTGCAAAGCAAAATCATCTGGAAAAAGAGGTCCCGGTGGGAATAATCGAATCCAATTGGGGAGGAACTCCGGCAGAAGGATGGACACCGACGCAGATTTTGGCAGGAATGGAGGATATGAGTTTTTCGGAAGAAGCGAATGAGATTTTGGCAGAGCCAGAAAAATGGGAAAGAGAAAATCTTGCCAATGAAAAACGTCGGGAAATGCGAGATCTGTTGGTTCATCATCCAGACTCCACGACAGCTGCCGCGGTATCTTCAGTTGGATATAATGATTCGCAATGGCGAAAGATCCAATTACCTCAAAACAATCCATTAGAACATATTGCCTGGGTACGGAGGGATTTTAATCTCAGTCAGAAATCCGAATTGAGTCTTTTTCTTCCGGATATTAATGAGATGGCCTATATTTTTATCAATGGTGTTCAGATTCATCACAAGGATTGGGGTGAAAGTATGCCTGAAGTAAAGGTGAATCCAGAGCTTTTATTTGTCGGTCAAAATACGCTGACTATCAGAGTAGTAAATAACTGGAATAATCAACCTCAAGTAGGTACAAAGGGATCGATGTATTTTTCACAAAATGGAAATAAAATAAATCTTGAGGGAATTTGGAGCTATTCGAATGACTTGGTAGAACCGCAGCTTCCCAAGGTAGACCGACTCAACTGGAAACCTGGAATGATGTATAATGCCATGATTCATCCGCTCACCAATTATGGTATTCGTGGAGTCATTTGGTATCAGGGCGAAAGCAATGCCGGACGAGCCGAAGAATATAATGAGGTATTTACTACCTTGATACAGAGTTGGAGACAGGCCTGGGACCAGGGAGAATTTCCATTTTTATATGTTCAGTTGGCTAATTTTATGGAGCCTGAAGATCTGCAACCGGAAAGCAACTGGGCAGCCCTGAGAGAAGCTCAGCGTAAGGCCTTAGTATTACCTAATACTGGAATGGCCGTAGCGATAGATTTGGGTGAGGCAGAGGATATTCATCCGAGAAACAAGCGTGATGTAGGAGATCGATTGTGGCGATTGGCTCGGAATATTTCATTTTTGGACAGTATAGTGAGTCAGGGTCCTATATTGGATTCGGTAGAAAAAGCCGGTTCAGAATTACGTTTGTTTTATTCCTCAGTAGGGTCAGGCTTGGAGATAAACACCGGTGAAGAGGTGATTGGGTTTTCGCTCCAAAATCAAGATGAGCAATGGCAGTCCTTTGCCGGAAGAATCATCGAGAAGGATCAAATCATAATAGATTTGGATTCTGAATTTGATCCCATAGAGCTTCGATATGCCTGGGCAGACAATCCGAAGGTAAATTTGTACAATTCGGAAAATTTACCTGCAGTGCCGATTCGCCTAAAAATCAGATAAGGGTTAGTTTCTGTTCCGGTCCAAAACTTCTTTTCCTTCCAGCATTTCCTCGATCATTTCTTTAAATTCTGGTCTGGGAGGAATTTGGACGACATTTTCAAGAAAGTTTATCGTTTCAAACAATACCCCTTCCCAATCATCGGAAGTGATCGAACTGGCAATGACATGGTCTCCGGAGTTGGGGAAAGCTTTCTCCTGTTTCAGGTTGGCTGGAGTACTGACTTGCTGATACATTTCGAGCATTTTCGGTACCGAAACCACAAAATCCTGCTCCTCGTCATTTTTGTAATAATATCCCAAAAACAAGGGCTGATTGATTTTTTTAAAGGTTTCCGCATTCATTTCACTGTAAAGCAAGACGGCTAAGCTTTCGTAACCATTGATATGGTAATCTTCGGACCAAAAAGCCGCTTTTTCACCTTTTCTGCTTTGGTGATTAACTCCATTTTTCATGGTGGTTTTTTCCGCTAGGAATTTCATCCAGGGTTGAAAAAAAGCACTCAGTCGCTCTCCGTTTTCCCGGATAGCAGGAGAGTACAATGCTATCGCTTTGATATCTGGCTGTTGACTGGCTAATAATAAAGTTAAGGCACCACCCATGGAGGTTCCTACAACGATAACTTCATCTCCGAGACTTTTTCCGATTTGATAGGCTTCTCCTGCGCCATCTGCTAGTTTTTGGGCGCTGAGGTACTCCATGCCGTTATCCCGTTTGATTCCATGTTCAGGGAGGCGGGTGACAAAAAGATTAGCTCCAAAATGCGCGGATAAAAATCGATGGACAGGATCTCCCTCCATAGGGCTTGCTCCAAAACCATGAATGTAAACAATGGAATAGGGGGTTTTGCGCTTGTTTGCCGAGTCTGCCCAGATGATGTAAGCCTCGTTTCCAGGCTTGAGGCCAAAAACACTATCTTCCCGGGACTTGAGATAGTTTTCGAGCTCAGATATGCGGGTAGGAATCTCCGGAAAATTGATGGTCAATTCTTGTTTTTCGACTTTTGGACCCAACAGATAAGTAATGGCCAATACTATTGCAAGAGCAAAAAAAACAAGGAAAATTTTACGAAGCATGAATTTTAGTCGGTTTGAAGGATGGGGCTACTGCTTTCAAGTTGGATAGAAGTACCATTTTTTAGAAATATGAAGGTACGGGTTTTTAATTGTGAATAATTTTCAGGGGTTGGTTTTAGGTACAAACCTAAAAATGGATCCATGCTGCTGAAATCCCTGAATTCTGCTAAGGTTTCCTTTTCATTTGATTCCAAAAGATAGGAGATATCTGTCCCAATAGGAAGTCCATTAAAAGGAGCGGTGAGAATGACTGATATATTTGAAATATTTTTAAAGTTGTACCGAGGTAAGCAGCTAAGCGCAAATGTTTCCCAAGGTAAAGCTGATTCGGGATTTGAAAGCTGAGTCAATCGCTCGGGAACGAATTCAAGCACCAAGAAAAAATCTTTGATATCGACAGTATCTGCGGCGTTAGAATAGCGTTCGTTTTCATAAGGACCGAAAAAAATTTCGGCTCCGATCAGGTTAGCATCTGAGGGACCTGGACATTGGGCATAGAGATCTGGCAATTGCTCATGGACACAGGCAACGGTAACCATCATTCCCAAATAGGAAAGAATAATCAGGCAGGTTAACTGAATTTTTCGAAGCATTTTTTTAGCCTTATTATCAATTAAATTTAACCATTACCGCTGAGTAATTCCAAGAGATTTCCACTGTCTTAAAGATAATTAGGAAATTGACTAAAAAGTGTATCATTTTTATCTTGAATCACGTAGTAATGGAAAACTTAAATTCTAATGAAAAAATTTTTAATTGCCTCGTTTTTTACCATGTTCCTTTTCCAGTTACACGCGCAGGATGGGGTTCCTTCAAAATCTGTTTACTTGGAAGTCGGTGGCCCAGGAATGCCTTACAGTTTTAATTATGATTTTCGTTTTGATTCTGAAAATATGAACTCCTGGGGTATGCGAATTGGTGCCGGTGGATATACTATCTCGGAGGGCGAATCTTTTTTCTCTTTGCCTATCATGGCGAATAAGCTTTATGGAAATGGACCGCATTATTTTGAATTTGGTATGGGGATGACCTTTTTTGCCTTCAATGAGGATCAAAATCAATATTGTCTTACCGGCTATTATGACCAAAACTCCGGACAATATATCTGTACCACCTATGAACAATATCCATTTAATTTTATCCTCGACGTAGATGGCTCACCCAGTGTGATGGGGATGTTGAATTTTGGCTATCGCAAAGTCCCCGTGGATGGAGGCTTTACTTGGAAAGTAAATATCAATCCACTTTTCAACAACAATGGATTTTGGCCTTTATTTGCCGGGGTTGGTTTTGGTTATGCATTTTAAATTTTTGAATTCAATTTCATGAAAAATTTCATTCTAATTTCGGTTTTATTTATTGGTCTTTCCAATCTCCAAGCTCAAACTACGGAACCACGCGAGCAGGGCAAGGCATTTTATTTAGAGCTTTTCGGAAACGGAATTACCTACTCCTTAAATTATGATCAGCGATTTCAGAAACGCATGGATGGATTGGGTTTCAAAGCTGGAGCATCTTTTTTATCCTTAGGCGGATCTTCAGTTGGGACGGTTCCTGTCGGACTGAATTATCTCTTGGGAAAAGAAGGGAAGTTTTTTGAAATGGGAATGGGGAGTACCCTGATTTTTGGAGGGGGAAATACAGACTTTGCTGTAGGAGATGGGGAGCCTTTGGATACTTATTTCCTTGGCACGATGACCTTTGGGTATCGGAGTGAACCTACGGATGGCGGATTTTTATTTCGAGCCAACCTAACCCCAATTTTTGGAGGGTTTGGCTTTTATCCATTTTTCGGTGGCATAAGTGTAGGTTACGCGTTTTAGGAATTTTCCAACCCAAAATCATAATCCCGCTCCACTAGGCAGATTCTAGTTTTAAAGGATTGATACCAGGTATCTTTTCCCAGTTTTTGGGCTATGAGATGCTGGGATTGGTTTTTCCATCGTTTGATGGCTTCCAAATCGCTCCAATAGCTCACCGTGATTCCTAGACTATCTCGGGCGCTTTCGTGTCCCAGATATCCCTCTTGTTCCTTGGCGAGCTTTTCCATGAGTTGGGCGGTCTCTTGATACCCATGCGTAATATTGGAAAGCGTATTGGTGAAAATCACAGCATAATACGGAGGCTTTGGGGTCTTTGCTATCATGGGTTTTGCTCAAAAGATCGGTATTCCATGTATTCAGCTACTGTTTTTGCATGGCTTTTACCCCAGGTTTTTTCAATTAGGTGAAGGGCTAGATCGATTCCTGCCGAAACACCCGCAGAGGTAAATAAGGTACGACTTGATTCAATGAATCTTTTTTCAGGCATTGGAGATCCATTTTTTACCAATTGTTTTAAATCAGAATAAACCTGATGATGGGTACAATAAGGCTTATCATCCAATAAGCCCAATTTGGCGGGGATCCGTGCTCCCGAACAAACGGTCATCGTCCATTTGGACTTTTCCATAAGTTGATTTAATCGTTCAAGAGAAGCCTGATTTTGGATGACGAGCTTGCTTCCATTTCCTCCGGGAATTACCAAATAATCGATGGCAGGGAGTTCATTGAATGCATGGGCAGGAATCACTTTTAATCTTCCGATAGTCTGAATGGGAAGAATGGTTTCAGAAAACGTGAAAACCCGCATATTTTCCTCCGGAAATAAATCCGCAAAGGAATTGAATACTTCAAATGGGCCTATAAAATCTAAAGGTTCGACCTGATCGAAAATGTAAATTCCTAAATTTTTCATAGTGGGTTTGGGTTTGACCTACATCAAGAAATACGATACAAAATAACAAGATAAAAATTCTTTACGTAATTTTGTATGCAAGACGAATAATAATTAGGTTAAATTCAGAATATAATTTGGCTGGCTGCGAGAAAGGATTGAATTATAAGGTTTAGGTTGAGTTAAGTTTTATAGGGTTTTATGGTTGATTGATTCCTTTCCCAGCTAGCCATTATTTATTTGAAGAGGAGATTAGAGATGGTTGTTTTGTCACCTGGAGCCCGGATTACTTCCGGGCTTTTTTATTTTTAGTTAGGCAAACTCTCCAATACCAATTGCACCAATTTGGCTTTTTCATTATTCGGTATCCAACGGGCCACGATCACCAAGTCATTTTCCTGATCCACATAGATCATATTGGTACCGGCACCGATATGAATAAATGCTGATTTTGGGGCGTCGGGAACCTGCTCTTCTTCATTATTGAGAAAATAATTCATAAATCCGTATCCCGGATTGGCAGGGGTAGGAATTCTGGATTTGTCGATCCACTCTTTAGGTATTAATTGTTCTCCATCCCAATTGCCATTGTGCAAGGTCAGATACCCAAATCTAGCCTGATCCCAAGCAGATAGCATCATGCCGCCTCCCCAATGCGATCCGCCTGAAACCGATTGGACGATTTCTCCATCCAAAATCACAAAGGAGTTTTCATATCCCGTCCATCTCCAGGTGTCGCTGGCGCCGATCGGATCCATAATTTTTTCCTTCAAAACCTTTGGTAGTGGTTTTCTCCAGACATTCAGTAAGGCCAAGGCCAAGACATTAACCCGGGTATCGTTGTATTCATAAACAGAGCCGGGTTCATTTTGGGGTCGGGCCCGCTTTTGGGCTACTCCTTCGGAAGGACGATCACCCCAATCGGGTTTTCCCCAAAGTGTACCTTCCCAGTCTGAAGTCTGACGGAGAAGATGAACCCAGGTGATTTTCCGATTATGTTCGGTATCAAATAAATTAAATACATCATCTTCCATCAAATGATCTGACTTGTTCATAGATCCGCGAAATGGTTCGTAGGGATAAATCGGAGCCATATAGGGATAGACCAAGTCATTTTCTGATTTAATCAATCCCTCTTTGACCGCTAGGCCTGCCGTGGTAGAAAGGAAGCTTTTGGCAACAGAAAAAGTGAGGTCAACCTCACTGGGATCGCCCCATTGGCCGACTACATAACCTTTGTAAATAATTAATCCGGTTGCGGGTCCACGGGTTTTCATCGGACCTACCGGAAAACCAAATGGCTCCCGACCAAAGGCAGACTCATAGTGTGCGATTTTCAAATTGGGGTTTTGAGTACTTTCTGTGGCTTTGCCAAAAGCAATGGCTTCATTAATTTTGTCCGAATTGAGACCAAGTTCTGATGGGGATTTTTTCTCCCAATTTCCTTTTTCCGGGAAATAGCTCTGTGCCCAACTGAAAGTGGTCAGGAGACAGGCGATTAGTAGGGTAATTGTTTTATTCATACGGATGGCATTTTAAATTTGCGTTTAAACCTATTTATTGGCATTCTGGCAATCTGATCAAGGATCACTTTCGAGAAATTGCTCGATCTGAGGCCCCTGTTTAGGCGATTTTACAGATTTTAAAATCCATAGGAATCTATGGTTGATTTCAGCTTATTTGTGGCTGGTGAATATTGAATTTAAAATAAAGATTAGTTATCTTTTATAAATATATGTCAAACCCTTTTGATCCTCAGCGGTTGATATTTTGATATATTCCAAATCTAAGAGGTTTGGTAGATTTCTTTGTCTTACCCAGCAAACAGTTTTATGAAAGAAGATAAAATTTACATAATCGGAGCAGGAATTTCAGGATTAATAGCTGCTCTTGAGCTAGAGCGAGCAGGATATTCCCCGGTGATATTAGAAGCATCGGATCGAGTGGGAGGGAGAATGAAGACTGATAAGGTCGACGGGTTTTTAATGGATCATGGTTTTCAAGTGCTCAATACCGCCTATCCTGAGGTGAAAAAATATCTGGATCTACAACTGTTGAAAATTAAAACCTTTGATCCGGGTGCCGTTATCTTCGACGGTAAAGAATCGTATTTGATTTCGGATCCCATGCGAAACCCTTTGAAAATCGTGGGGATGGCTTTTTCCAAAGTGGGAAGTTTTCTGGACAAAGTAAAAATGTTTAGTCTGACCCAAGAATTGAAAAAGAAAACCAATGAAGAAATATTCAATAGTCCGTCGGTTCCCACACTTCAATACCTCAGAGAATACGGATTTTCGCAGGCGATAATCGAAAATTTTTTCAAGCCCTTTTTCCGGGGTATTTTCTTGGAAAAACACCTCAATACCAGCAGTCGGATGTTTGAGTTTGTATTCAAAATGTTTGCCATCGGCCATGCTGCAATCCCTGAAAATGGGATGGAGGAAATCCCAAAAATGCTGAGAAAACAACTGAGTCAGACACAACTCTATTTTGAGTCTCGGGTTAAAGAAATTCAGGGAAATTCAATCCATTTGGAAAATGGGGAAGTGATTATTGCCGATCGGATTATAGTCGCCGTCCAACCTGATCAAGTGATGAAGCAGCTTCAAGGTCAGTTTGCCGCACCACGCAAAGTGATCAATCTCTATTTTTCGCTTCAGAAATCTTTTCTTGCCCGACCGATGATTGGCTTGGTCAAAGGCGAGCAATTAATCAATAATTTGGTATTTATGGATGATGTGTCGGAGGTTTATGCGCCAAAAGATCGATCGCTTCTCTCCGTGACTATTTTGGATTCTGTGCTAGAGGAAAAAGAACTGGTTAAAGCAGTTCAATTGGAGTTATCGGAGATTTCGGGTATCAAACCTGATTTTTTCAAATATCTCAAGGGTTATTGGATTGATTATGCCTTGCCCAACTTGGATGATCTAAGGTATCAGATTCCATTTACCGAGTGTAAAATCACGGATGATGTATTCTTGGCGGGTGATTATTTGCTTAATGGCTCGATTAATGCCGCAATGACATCCGGTCGAACAGCTGCGGAGGCCGTCATTCACTCTTTTATGCCGACGCACTAAATCGTTGATTTTGGCGATTTGGTGTCTAAAACTGTTTTGAAAAGCAAAAAAATAAGCGGTAGCAAAATTTGCCACCGCTTTCGTTAAGTAATCCGACAAAATTTCTAAACTAAGCCTTGTCTACAAAACTCCAGGCATTTTTGTACTTCTTTGATGGGGTCTGAGTTTTCCGGAACCTCATATTCGAGTTCGATGGTAGCCGGAAAATCATATTTGTTTTTTTGCATCATCTTGAGCACATCTCCAATCGGCGTATCGCCATTTCCCCAAGCGACATTCCCTTTTCCATTTGCGGGAGTTTGTCGATCCTTGGTATGCATACTGAGGATGTTTTTATGTTGTTTTTCGATCAAAGGAATCAAATCCGAGTGACCTGCGGCAATGTAATGTCCCATGTCCAGATTTAATGCGTTTCGTTTGCTCTGAGTCAAAGCGGTATCCCAAAAGTCAAAAGTTTGTTGCTCATGTCCATGGTATGCCACGCTCATTTTATGCTGTTCGCCCAGTTTTCCCAAGCGCATGGTGTGTGCATCATCAGCGGGATGCTCAAGAGTGACATGAGAAGCGCCCAAAGCTTTGGCCGCTTTCATCCCATAACTGATTTCGGCATCGCTGTTATTTTGGCCGAAAGCTGCCGGCTTGAATGCATAGATTTTTACTCCATGATCTGCATACATTTTTCGGATTTCTTCAAAAGGTTTCATATCTGCTTTAGCCCTCCAGTCAGCGACCACTTTGCCATAGGCGGTGGCTTCTTTTTGGAGTTCGGCCAGTTCGGTGGTTTCTTCGGCACTAAGGGTTTCGCCTCTCCGGGCTTTGCCTCCCAGCTGCCACATCCGCATGCGATTGATTGGCGATGCAGGCATGCCGGCAAAACTTTCCGCAGGATCTCCCATCAGCTCGATGGCAGAGATTCCGGACTCTTTGACATAATTCAAGGTAGCTTCGGCACTTTGGTCTGGAAGACTCCGAAAGGAATATGTAATGCAACCAATTTGAACTCCATTGATAAGGGAGTTAGGTTTGTTGAGGCTTTTGATGAGATTGGGTGCTCCTTGTAGCCAGGCAGGAGCTAAAGCTAAAGCTGTAGCTCCTAAAGTTGATTTGATGAGGAACTCTCTTCTGTTTTTCATGCTAGAATAGGGATAGGTCTATTGTTTCAATTAAACAAATTAGTGATTTCTTTCTTAGAATTTAGGATGAATTATCAGATTGGCAAAAAAATCATTTGAGAAGTATTCGAAGGGGAGGATTTTAGATTGGGAATTGTTGTTATTTTAAAATAAAAAAATGAGTACCATTGATAGGCGAATAGCATTAGGAGAATTTTTGAAAGAATTAAGCTTTCAGACCGCAAGAAGCGGTGGGGCAGGAGGACAGCATGTCAATAAGGTGGAAAGCAAAGTTCAGTTGTTCTTTGATATTAAAAATTCTGGGATTCTAAGCGATTCGGAAAAGGATATTCTTTTGGAAAAATTAAAAAACCGGATTGATCAAGAAGGAGTTTTGAGTCTGCAAAGTCAGGAAAAACGATCTCAAATTCAAAATAAGGAGATCGTCGTCAAAAAGTTTTATGAGGTAATTAGGGCGGCATTCAAGAAGAAAAAAATCCGAAAAGCGACCAAACCCAGCAAATCAGCCATCGAAAAAAGACTTATGGAAAAAAAAGCCCGATCGGAAAAGAAATCCAATCGGGGATGGTCTCGGGACTGAGTCATCAATTATTCCATAAATCGATTGACCACTTTGAATTCATTCATGACGCGATAGGCGGCCCGTGTTATGTCTGACTGAAAACTTGGCGATTTAAAATCGAAATTAGCAGCCGTATATCCTTGCCATATCGTTGATCCCCGCTTGGAATCAATCACATAAATCACCAGCATCCCGTTATTCTCTTTGTATTTGACCTGATTGTAGGTTTCATCTTTTTCGAGTTCTTTTTCATTATCCTCGTCATTTTCGGCTTGGATAATCTCTATTCCCCGACGCTTGAGCCAGTAGTCAAATTCGGGCTGAACATATCCTCTGTATTTGACTGAGTCAGTAAATATTTTATAACTGACCAGCATATCTGGTTTTTCATTTTTTTCACGAAATCCCTGAGAGCCTAATCTAGCTCCAATGGTGGCAGTTAAAACCGGGGCTAAGATCGTGGTGTCTAGATCGGTGGATTGTACAAAGGCGAAAGTCTTGTATCGCTTGAAGGAGCCTTGGTAATTGTAATCGTATTCGGCGATGTAATCTTTCTGGGTGAAACAGGCAGTGGATAGAATCGCGAGAACAAAAATTGTCATGATTGAACTTTTCATAACTAGATAGTTTGGTTGATGCTTTGAAAGGATTTCTTTCGGATAACCTTCCATGGCTAATCATTGTTTTTCAAGACATTGATTAACAGGTTTTTCTCCTTTAATTTACCAAAAAGTACGAAGAATCTATTCTGCTTGGATCAATAAATAAAAATTTTCGCGAATTTTTCCGCTAGATCACTTTTTGGAGTAAAGCTGCTGAAATAGAGAAAATTGTAATTGGAGTTTACTGCTTGCATCGGTGGATTGATCGAGGAGGCCCACTTGAAGGGCTAAATTGGGATTAAACCGATATCCCAGTCCGGCGTACAATCTATTTCGGTCAAAAAATTTCACCGTGTCATTAAGTTTTTCTCCATTAATAAAAAGCTCATCATATACTTGGAGGTACCAGCTTCCCGCTTCATGAAGTTCTTTTTGGTTAAGCGGAAAATTGACAAAAATAGCATAGCGAAATCGTGTTCTAATGGGACTATTTTCTACCCATCGCTGCTCGTACCGATAGCGATGCATTATTCCTACCCGGTTTACTTTTTGCCTAAGAATCACTTCCTGATAGATTCTGCTTTCATGAAATCCATTGTTGATTTCACCGGGAGATTGAGTAGTGATAGATCCGTATCCCGCCAGGAAGCTTGCAGCTCCATTTTCTAAATTGTATTGAAGCCCTGTTCGCAGAAGCAATTGCTCCAGGTCACCTATGATGTTATGATTTCGATATTGTGCTTCCCCGTGAATCGCCCAGGGTGAGTCTTGAAAGCGATAGTTGCCAAAATACATGTACCAGGCTCCAAGGTCGGGGTTGGATTGGGCAAAAATACCAAACGGAAAAATCAAGAAATAAATAAGGATAGAAAGTTTCTTCAACATAGCGCGTCTGTTTTGGAATTTTGCTTTGGGTATAAAACTATGGAAATTGGGCCAAAACCATAAACTCACACATGCAAGAAGGCGAATCTTTGATTTCAGCGGTGAAAGACTGTAGAATTTGCGAACCATTTTTGCCTTTGGGACCTAGACCGGTGATCTCTATTTCTAAGGAAAGTAAGATTCTCATCATTGGTCAGGCACCGGGAACCCGCGTTCATAAAACGGGGATTCCCTGGAATGATCCCAGTGGAGATGAACTCAGGAGATGGCTTGATGTGGATCGAGATCAATTTTACGACCCAAAAACATTCGGAATTATGCCTATGGGATTTTGCTATCCCGGCAGGGGAAAGGGAGGGGATTTGCCTCCTCGACCAGAATGCGCCCCTCACTGGCATGCTAAATTGATGAATATTATGCCGAATGTGAAGCTGACCCTTTTGATCGGGGACTTTGCACAGCGGTATTATTTGGGTAAAAGCAGAATGCAGAACTTAACAGAAACAGTCCGGTCTTTTGAAGATTACCTCCCGGACTATTTCCCTCTGGTTCTTCCTTCTCCCCGAAACCGCCTTTGGATGAGGAAGAATGATTGGTTTGAATCTGACGTGATTCCTAGGTTAAGAGAAAGGCTCAATAGCCTAATTATCTTTTGATTGTATGGTACAATTATCTCCCGGAAGTTCCCATTCGATAGTGAAATGAATAAAAGAATAGCTTTTGAGTAACTGTTGGATGGAGATTTTTGATTTTCTGAGTTCTTCTAAGTTATCAATTTCTTTTAGGCAAATATGTGCGGTGAAGACATGGTTTTCACCATCCAAAGACCAGGTATGGACATGATGAATAGAATTGACCTTTGGGTGAAGAAGTAGTTTTTGTTCGATTTGAGCTACTGAAATTCCCTTGGGAGAACCTTGAAGAAAAATGAGCATGGTTTCTTTGAGATTTTTGAAAACATTCCAAAGAATAAACAGCGTGATAGCGATCGAAAGCGCAGGGTCAAGCCAAGGAATATCATAGAAATACAATATGATCGCACCGATCAAAACTGTCACCCAACCTAAAACATCTTCTAAGAGGTGCCAGCTGATTACCTTTTCATTTTGGCTTTTTCCATGACTGACTTTCCATGCCGCAAATCCATTGACCAATACACCCAAGAGCGCCAATAGGATCATGCCGGTGGCATTGCTAGGCTCCGGGTTAAAGAGTCGATTTAGCGCTTCCGATAAAACAAAAAAGGAACCTAGAATTAGGATCAGGGCATTGATTAAGGCTCCTAAAAGGGAAAAGCGACCATAGCCGAAGGTGAATATTTTATTGGCCTTTTGGTGGGATTTTTGATCGAGATACCAAGCTAATCCCAATGATACACTATCACCGAGGTCGTGGACGGCATCAGATAAAATCGCCACGGAATTGACTAATATTCCACCAATAAATTCGATTACCGTAAATCCTAGATTTAGGAAAAAGGCAAGCTTTAGGTTTCCACTGGTATGATGATGATGATTGGACATCGGCTCGATAATTTTTGGGATAAATCAGTCCTAGAGCAATTAACTCTACAATAAGAAAGGTAATAAATCGACTTTATCTTTTTAAAAAAGAAGAATTAAATCGCGAGTTTTTTAGTCTTCGTGGCTAGAGTCAATAGCGCCACCGTACCTAGAATCATAAAAGTGCCTAACCAATCCATCCCTGTAAAACTCACTCCTAGCCAAATCACTGCCATAAATGCAGCAGATAAAGGCTCTACACTACAAATCAGAGATGCAGTTTGTGATCCAATTAAGGGTAAAGCAGTCATGAAAAACAAAAATGACAGAATGCTTCCAAAAATAATGATGAAGGAAAATGCAGCCAATGCTTCTACATCCCATTGCCCCTGAGGTATCCATGGTTCGGATTGAAAGGAAAATGCCAGTCCGCCAATCAGCATCGCCCAACCGGTCACTCTCACAGAAGAGAATCGGCTCAAAAGTCCAATGGGATAGATACTGTAAAAAGCGAAAGTCAGCGCGGATAATATTCCCCAAATGAAAGCCTGTTTTGAGATGACAAGCGTATCGATCGTGCCATGAGTAACCAACAAAAAGGTGCCCCCCAGCGCTAAGCCCAAGGATAGGAATTCGATGGCTACAGGCCATTTTCTATGCTTTATGGCAAAATAGGCCACGATGAAAACCGGACCTAAATATTGGATGACTGTTGCTGTGGCTGCATTGGAGAGCTGAATGGAATAAAAATAAGTGTATTGAACGGCTAGCATGCCTAAAATTCCAAAAATGAGAATTGACAAAACGTCTTGTTTGCTTTTCCAAATCCTGAAGACTTTCGAACCATGATTTTTAGTATCAATCAATAAAAGTATGAAACCAGCGAGTAACAATCTCCAAGTAACCAACCATGCAGGTTCGAGTTGTTTTTGTTCAAAGAGAAATTGAGCACAGTTCCCCGCCACTCCCCAAAAAATAGCCGCAAAAAGGGCTAGTAAAAAACCTTTGTTTTGAGGGGATAGAGAAGTCTGTTTCATGCATGATTTTCAATCCGCAAATAAAAGGAAAAGAGCTTGATTTTGGATTTTACCCGGGAGAAAAATTATTGCTTCTGCTAAACTATTCCGTTTAAAAAGATTGATATTGAATCATTTTAGAAGGTGAATTTATTGAACTCTTACTGCGTAAAAATCAATTTTCTGAATTTCCTATTCGGTTTTTGATTGAGATCCCGCCTAATGCGGCTTATTTTTTTGTCAATCCTGCAACAAGATTAGCAACAATAAACAAAAAATCCCCATTTTACTGGCTTTAAGCAGGGATTTTGTGGGCCCCGCTGGGCTCTTCCGATGCATCGAACCAAGCACCTACTGCCCCGATGAATCGGGGGAGTCAGAAGCTCTTACCTTGTTTTGTTCACTTGTGAATTTATTTCGGCAGGATCATCTTTCAGTTTCCTGATAAATACAGCACTTTTCATTTTTTTGATGTAAAGTTCCATTCTTCTGGCATGTGAAAAGTCATCCGCTTTAATGGAAAGAAACAACTCCCAGTCTGAAGCTTTTGCGGTGTAACGGTGATTTCCGTATTGATGGAGGTTATGTTTTTCGATTCTTGAGT
>NZ_FOPC01000018.1 GCF_900113375.1 Algoriphagus hitonicola
CGGCGTTGACGATTGCCAAGTCTATTACACTAGGCGGAACCTACATGGAAGTGGGCGACGTGGTTGAATACAGCTACGTGATCACCAACAGTGGCAATGTGGAATTGGCCGGACCGTTCACGGTGGTTGACGACAAGATTGCGGACATCGATCCGGTAGACGGACCGTTGGCAGTTGGCGCAAGCGTGACTGTGACGGCTACTTATACAATCACGGCCGAAGACATCGAAGCAGGCGAAGTGACCAACACGGCGTATGCGACGACCGAATACGGCGACGACACGGTGACCTCGAACGAGGACAGCGCAACGGCAGTACTGCAACTTGATGAGCCATCGATCACGATCACCAATGATGCGGATAGAGCAACCTTCGGCAATGTGGGTGAGGTAATCACTTACAGCTACGTGGTGACCAACAATGGCGACGTGACCTTGACCAATGTGATTGTAATCGATCCATTGACAGGTACAGAAACTAACATTGGAACTTTGGAGCCAGGAGAGAGCAAGACGGTGACCGGAACCTACACAGTGACTTCTGAAGATTTTGTCAGAGGATTCATTGAGAATACAGCAACGGCAACTGGTACTGCACCAGACAACAGTACGGTGACAGCCAGTGACGACGAGCGTGTTGAGGCTGTTGTTTCTGAAATAGTGGCTAATGACGATCGAATCACAGGAATCAAAGGTGCTGATGGTGGAATCGCTGTGGTGAACGTATTTAAAAATGATAGTTTGAACGGTCGTCCGATTAGTCCTGAAGAGGTAATTCTGACCTTGTTAGAAGGCAATGAGTATCTGGTGCTCAATCCAGACGGAAGTGTAGATGTGAAGCCAGGTACCCCTGAAGGAGAGTATGAGCTAGTTTATCAAATCTGTGAAGTCGGCAACCCTGGAAACTGTTCTACAGCTACAGTGATAATTTCAGTGAATCCTCCAACCATAGACGCGGTAGATGATGATTTTGGAACGCATAAGGTTAGTTATAGAGGTCAACTTGGTAATATCTTGGACAATGATCTTCTGAATGGAGAGAAGATGGATGCAAACCTTGTTAATTATCAAATTATTGATGCGGCAGGCTTACAAGGACTGATAATTTACCAAAATGGTGACTTTGAGGTGATTGGTGGGCTAAATGCACCGGGAACCTATATACTACAATACAGAGTATGTGAGATTCTAAATCCTACAAACTGTGATACAGCTTTTGTAATCGTGATAATTGAAGCCGATGAAGTCGATCTTTCAGTTACGAAGACAAGCTTTGGTGTTGAGCTGTTTGAAGGTGACGAATTCGAATACGAGATCGTAGTCAGCAACCTAGGCGATACTGATGCAACCGATGTCAGTGTGGTAGATGATCTTCCTGCAGGTATAACCTACCTCGGATCTTTGATTACACAAAATCCGGATAATTTGACTGTCAATACTTCAGCTTTTAACTCGCAGGTAGTTTGGACCATACCTTCATTCCCTGCTGGCTCATCTATTACCATTCGATTGAGGGTTAGGGCAAATGATGTGGTTGGTGGAGTTGAACAGGTTATTTCTAACCTTGTCACGGTAACTTCAACAGAGGCTGATTCCAATACCGATAATAATTCAGACAGAGACGCGAATGTGGTTAAGCCATTCTTCATACCAAATGTCATCACTCCGAATGGAGATGGTATTAATGATATCTGGAGAATAAAGGGTATTAACAAGTTTGTCAAGAGAAGGATAGTGATATTTAATCGTTGGGGTGATCACCTCTATGAAAAAGACAACTATCAGAATGACTGGTCGGCCAATGGAATCGTCTCCGGAACCTATTACTATATCGTTTGGACAGAAGATAGGTCAGGTAGAACTCATGAGTATAAAGGATGGATTCAAGTAATAAGAGAGGAGAAGCAATGAGAAAATTGATTATAAAAAATTTGGGTATATTGGTTCTGGCAATACTTGGTATTGCCAGCCAAATTCAAGCGCAGCAGTTGCCCCAATACACCCAGTATATCTTTAATGGGCTTCATATTAATCCAGGGTATGCGGGGTACAAAAACGATGGATATTTCCAGAGCACCTACCGTGATCAGTGGGCTGGATTCCCCGGTGCACCTAAAACGTTCACTGTTACTGGTGACTTGAGCGCAAATGAGGGTTCAATGGGATTTGGGTTTTCTTTGCTCAGTGACAGACTCGGTCCGACTCAGACAAATTCGATAACTGCAACCTATGCTTATCGGATACAGACTGGGAGGAAATCGTTTTTGGGACTTGGAGTTACATCTGGAGTTTCAGAGTACTCTTTGGATCCGGACAAATTAAGACCGGAGACTGCTATCGATCCACTTCTTCCCGAAAGCAAGGTCAGACTTTACACGCCAAATTTTAATGCGGGACTCTTTTTCCATACTGATGGATTTTATGCTGGGTTCAGTGCCTATAATATGTTAGGCAAAAAAGCAGTCCTCAGGGAAGATGTAGCTTTAGGCTTTCATGACTTTCACTATTTTGTGACAGCTGGGGGATTGATTTCACTTTCGGAAGATGTGAAGTTTAAGCCAAGTTTCTTACTTAAGCATGTAAAAGGATCACCCCTAAATTATGATCTAAATGCTATGTTTTTGTTCATGGAGACCCTCTGGGTAGGTGCTTCCTATCGATCCAATGTTCAATTATGGAACGAAAATCTACAAAAGGATTTAAGTAGAAGGAATGCGGTTGCTGCTCTGGTTGAAATTTTCATAGCGCCAAGTATAAGAGTAGGATATGCTTACGACCATACTATGAATGCACTCGAGAGTTTTAAACAGTATAATTCTCATGAGCTTTCTGTGGGATATTATTTGTTCAAGAAGAGAAACGTTATGCAGAATCCGAGATGGTTATGAAAAAGTATTGGAAAATAGCTGGTTTTTTCGTTGTGTTCTTCCTTGGGCACCTTTCAGTTGAAGCTCAGAATAAGAGTTTGAGATTCGCAGAGGATAAGTTCAAGTATGAGAGCTATGGATTTGCTATTGATGAATTGGAAAAAGCTTATTCCAAAAAAGAGAAATATTCCACAGCACAATTAATTGCTGAGAGTTATCAAAAAATACAGGACTATGATAAAAGTTTTGAATGGTGGAATATCGTAATCCAGTTTGAAGAATCGACTAAAGAGGATTTCTATCAATATCTAATTTCAGGTATGAAGTCAGGTGAAGGCTATGTGGTAGAAGAGATTTTGGAGGGGAAAAATTATACTAAAAATGATTTTCCTGAAATCGATTTTGAGTTCATGAAACAACTTTATTCCAGACGCTCAAATATTAAGCTCATTCCTTTTGACTCTGTCAATTCAAATGGTTCTGATTATGGAATTGTGAAAGGAATGCAGGGGCAAAAGTTTTTTGCAAGTGACCGTGGAGAGGTGATCCCTTCAGAAAAAAAAGCTATCAGATTGGACGCAAAAAATCAATTTCAGGGTAAGGAGAAATATAATTTTAATGATCGACTGTTTTTTTCTGTCTATCGAAAAGACAGCTTAGGACAAGTCTCTCAACTGTCACGACTTTCTGAAAAAGTATTCCATTTTTCCGATCCTTATTTTGTCAAAGAAAAGAATGTATTATTCTATTCAGTTACTAAAGAGTTAAATAAAGTCAAAAAGGAAAGAGTGATTACGGTTTTTCCCGAATTGTATTTCAGTACACTAGGTGAAAACGGAGAGCTTTTAGATTCTTATGCTTTTCCATTTAATGACTCCCTGCATCATGGAGTTATTTCTCCTTTCGTGGATTTTACTGGCAAAAAACTATACTTTGCTTCCAATATGCAGGGTGGATACGGGGGATATGATCTGTACTATTCTGCCTTCGATGATGATTTCAATTTTGAGGCGCCTGTAAATCTTGGCCCACAGGTTAATACTCCAGGCAATGAAAGAGATCCATTTTTATTTTCCAACAAATTCTACTTCTCTTCGGATGGGCATAAAGGCCTCGGAGGATTTGATATCTTCTCCTCTGAATACAGTGTTGATGTAATAAAAAATGTTCAGAATATGGGAATTCCATTTAATTCCCCTACAGATGATTTCAGTTATAGGCAATTTGATTCGAATCAGATCTTTATCTCATCTGACCGAAAAGGTGGACAAGGGATGGATGATATTTATTCCATTGAGGAACTTTTCAAAAACCTAATGATAGTGGTATCTGATTGTGAAGGAGAGGTTATTACTCAAAGTTTTCTGACAAATATTCTGGATAAAACAAATGGGGGAAATGTACAAAGCCGAAGAGGTACCAATGGAAATGTTTATGCAGAATTAGAGCCAAATAGTGATTTTGATATCACGATCTCGAAGCCTGGCTATTTTTCTCTCACGGATCATTCTGTTACCACTAAAGAAATGGAAGAAGACACTGTAAAGAGAAATTATCAGTTGATTCCAATTCCTTATCAATTGCCAGTATATGTCGACATCATGTACTATGATCTAGATAAGTTTGTCATTAGGCCTGATGCGGTTCCACCTCTTGAAAAGTTGGCAGATCTCATGAAGAGGTATACCTTTTTGGACCTGTTAGTGGCTTCTCATACTGATTCGCGAGCATCAGATGAATACAATATTGTTTTGAGTAACAATCGGGCCAAAGCAGTAATGGATTTCTTGGAAAAAAGAGACATTTCGCCAAGTAGGGTTAGACTTGAATGGTTTGGAGAGCAAGCTCTTACTAATGATTGTGGCGATGGAGTGAATTGTGCGGACCTTGAACATCAATTGAACAGAAGGTCTGAAATGATTCTGGAGGCATTTCCCGACCCAACAAAACAGTATGAAATTCCGGAGGAGCTGAAGGAAATTAACTTCTGTGAACCTGAACTACTTCACGATTGGCTCCAAGATCAGATTAATGAGATTCCTACGATCTATTTTGACTTTGATAAATCGATGCTTAGGTCCGTCCATAAAGAAGAATTAGAAAGGACGGCATTGATGCTGAAGAAGTTGCCTAGACTGAATTTGTCTATTGAAGGACATACTGATCAACGTGGAGATGGCACTTACAATCAACAATTATCCGAACGGAGAGCCGAGGTGGTCAAAACTTATTTGGTGGAAAGAGGAATTGATTCTAATAGACTTGAATCTGCTTGGTTTGGATTTACAAAGCCAGTTCACGACTGTAATTCAGTGACTTGCACACCTGCTATGCACCAATTGAATAGAAGAACTGAACTCAGTGTTGGTTACAGCAAATTTGGTTATACTGGTAGACAAAAGAAGGTGGACACCCTGTAAAACGGTTTAAGTTCGATTTGATATTTATCCAATTAGAAGCTGGATTTAGATCATGACCATTTAATAACAAATCATTATAAACAATTTCTTCTAGGGTTATCTCAGAGTCTATAAATATTTGTATTTTCTTATGTTAAAAATTGTACCCCAAAAAGCACTATTATGATTGATGTAAGCTATCGTTTTGACAGTAATCCCTCTATTTATTATTATATAATTGAGAAAGATTTCAAAAATGTAAGGCTGATATCTGAGAAATTAAATTCTGAAAAATTTATATATCTTGGTGTTTCCCATAACACCAAAGATTTTTCGAAAATACTTAGTGAAATGTTGATTAAACCATCTTTATTATTTATAGGGTTTCAAAATATTACAATGGGAGTACTCGATCAAATCGAATATTTGTCCAAGGCTCAATCTTTTAAAATCATTTTATTTAATGACAATATTTCTGAATACAGTGACTCATACGGCATGAATCATGCTGTTATTGAAGTTTGATTAAATAGTACTACTTTTTGAACAAAAAGTAAGTGAGAGTCATGCAGATGAGGTAAAAGACTAAGCATGATCCAGTGTTCGCGCCCTTATTTGTCATTCGGTTTCCTCTGGTACAAATGAAATTAATAGCAAATAATAGGAATGTCCGAAATTTTGCCAGCATAGGAAATTAGAATGACGAATGGCACGTAAATTAGTTCAATGGCCACAGACGAAAGTCAACATAAAAATTAGACTGAAAAGCATTTTTCATTTAAATAGTGGTAAGAAGTCGGAAAATTAGATAAAATAAAATGACTATTCGCAATGTTGCACGTAAGGGTAAACTGAGGCGATAATTAGTCTGTTGAACAGTTTTTCGCCAAAATATCTACGATTGAGCTTGTAGGTAAACTCGTTTAGGTAATTCTGTAGGTACTTTTCACTGACCATGTGGTAGATCCCCAACAGGTTCTTTTTCAAGTTGCTGATAGCTGTGTGCACCCAGTTTAATGCGCCGTTGGTGGATTCTGAGGTAGATTTTACTTTGATGTGTTGTTCCACCATCTTTTCCAGGTTTACATAAGCTGCGTTTTTATCAGTAAACAGGGCCGATTTGGAATCAATGGACTCTTTTACAAACTCCTCCACCGATTCTCTGGTCACATCGCCCAGCGCTTTCATTTTTAAAAAGCCGCAATGGCTGCTCATTTTTCCTGACAGCGGATCTTCCAGAGGGGTTGATTCTGAGGCAACGGCTACTATCGCCTGTTTCTGACTTCCTTTTCCTCGCTTCAACCGCTCCTGAACCACTTTTTTGGTGGCTTTCTCCACATACGCTTCATCGTATTCCACCATGCCTTTGAGTAGGTACAGATCGTCTCTTTTGCCCATTATCGCTCTGATCTTGTGCATCAAATTGAATGCGGTCTCATATCTTTTCAACCCTAACTGTCTCTGAAATTCAAGGCAGGAAAAGCCCTTTTTGGTGGCAGACATCAACAAAAACGCAGTAAACCAGATGTGTAGAGACAAATTGCTTGCCTCCACCACTGTCCCCGCCTTGAGAGAAGTCCTTCGCCTGCATTTACTGCACTCAAAAAACTTGCTTCCGCTATACCAATACTGTTTAGGAAAACATTTACAGGTTTTGCAGTAAATACCGCTGTTTTCACGGTAGGTTTTCAGGAAGATCTCACAGCTTTCCTCGTCTGGAAAATATGTTATAAATTCAATGATATTCATGGCTTTATGTATTTTTATCCAAGAAACACCACTTCAATAAACTACGAAAACAATTGACATGGGCTGTCAAAGAAAATTTGGCAACGTGCACGATTCCGTAGAGTCATATAAAATAATGCGATAAGTCTACTCGATCAACTTCCTAGTATTACAGCTGGTCAATTTTCAAATCCCCGCCTTAAGCTGTGTTAGAACGGATTACTCATCTGAAATTAATTATTGGAAAAATGAATTCCCTCCATAGTATCAACCTTTGAATATTATGGAAATGCCTGCCAGCTACTTTTCAAAGAGACCCTATTGTAGAATCTTTTTTAGGATATTAACAGAAATATTTAAATTTTCTTATTACTGGACTATCAAATATGCCGGAAGTCTGCAATGTAAAAGTCAAAATAAATCAATAGAGATTTTTAAGATTGATAGTTGTCTGTACAAGTAATAAATAGGAATAAAGATTCCGAAATAAGATAGAAAATTTTCAAAAAGTTAGATCATAAGTTCATCAAACACTTTTTGGTAGGTTTAACAATAAAACTCATTCAAGGCATCTAATTATAATGGCTTTATCTTTGGGAGATGGATATAAGAATTCCTGCTATTTGTGGTGAAATAAATACAGGTAAGTTTTGTATTTAAAGTAATTTAAGTTATCCAACAAATATTTTAATAGCATTTTATTTAATACGAAATACAGTTATTTGTACTTTTAATTTTTGTATATAAATAATGTTATTAATTTTCTTATTAGATAAATATCTCATTTGTTATTAAAAATTAAATATTTCCAATTTTGTGATTTTTTTTATTAAAATACTTTGAAATTTGAAAAATAATTTGATTATTAATGGAACAACTCAACGATTTACAATTGACATAAACATCATTACAAAATACAAAAAACAGTACTGTAAATAATGAGATTCAAAAAATATCACACAAACAACAAAAAATTAAATTCAATATTCGTAATTAAAACTGGGCAAACATGAAAACAAGAATAATTTTCAGTTTATTTCTATTTTTCTTTGTTGGGTTTTTTATTCAAATAAAGGCAGGGGAGATTTTAGAAGAAAAAACCACTAAGGATTCTAATAATGATGAGGAGTTGGCTCTTACTGTCAATATCATTGGTAAATTGAATCTTTGTAGTATCGAAGAGAAAGGATATGTTTTTCTAGATATCAAAGGCGGTAATCCTCCCTATTCAGTTTCGTGGGAAAATCAGGAAGGCGGCCAATTTTTATACGATCTAAATCCTGGATCATATACTGTATTAATAAAAGATAACTCGGGGAACCAGGTGACGGAAAAGTTTATGATTCAACTTCCAATTCCCGTCAAAGTCGACCTAAATGAAGTCAATCATGCAAATGTAGATTCAGGAATCTTGGGGAGCGCTTCTCTAAATATAAAATCATACGGAAATCAAACAGTTAAAATTGAATGGTGTAATGGATTAAAAGATACTTTGAAGGCAAAAAATCTGACTCCAGGAACTTATACTGTGAGGGTATTTGTCGAATTTGGGTGTGACTCTACCATTGCATTTGAGATTAAAAATCAAGAGATCTTTGGATCAGATCCAGTTAATCAGAATTCTTTTGAATCATCTTCTACATTAGCTACCCCAAATTTGAATCAACAAGATAAGAATTCAAACTATAGAAATTATTCAAAAATGGAATTGATGAAAATAGCAGAAGAGATTCAAAGCAATCGTGCATTAGCAGCAAAAAAATGAAATTTGAAATGTTTGATATGTCCTTAAATAGATTGACAGGTTTAAGATTGTAAAATTGGCCGATGGAGGTTTTCTTCCTCGGTTTTTTGATGCATTTGATTTAGGTTTTCATATTCAGACTTAGGTGTGATCTTTCCTTGTTGAAGATTTGTATGGATTCCTGGATCAGATTCAGTAATTCATTTCTATTGGCGCAATTATCTAACACAAATTCCTGTTTGAGGATCCCGTTTACTCGTTCGGCTAATGCATTTTTAACAATCATATCCATCTGTCATAGACGTTTGTATTTGAGCAAAGCGTAATTGAGTTTGATATAATCCTGAACAATATTGAATCCCCCTATCGGAGTGATGAATCAGTGGCAAGTCTGATTTTTTTTTAATGGCCATCTGGAGGAACTTGGCAACATTTTCCGCACTCATGTCATCATTCAGCCCATAGCCCATAATCTTCCTGCTGAAGGCATCAGTAACCAGACTCAGGTAATGCGTCCTTTCTTTGCTCCTTACATAGGGCCTGCTTAATAACTCAAGATTTCTTATTCTCAAAACCAGTCCAGAATTTAATCTGAACTGGTTTTTTGTTTCTAAACTCTTGTAAACCGCATCTAAAACGGCAATCAATGCATAGTTGAATGTTGCCCATGCTGAAAAACTCAGGCACCTCAGTGCTTCCCCGGCTAATTTGACCAGGTTGATTATGGTGAAACATAGAAATTCCTTCAAAATTAAAATTTTGAGAATTGCCTTAAAAAGTCAATTACGATCTGAATTGAAAGCCGATGAAAACTTTTAATTCAACAAAAAGAAAAAGGCGGGGAGCCTAACTCGTAAGTCTCGTACGTCTCGCACACTTCGTACCGTACGAATTGTCCGAGGATTGAATTTCGAAACGATTCAAATGAATTTAAAATTCCAAAGCTGAGAATTGCCTACAACTCGGGAAAATTTGAGGAAAAAAAAATGCCAGAAAACATGTCTATAGGCATTTTTGAGTTTATTGTATTGATCGTTTAGAATGACCTCTTGTCCAATTCAAATATTTTATACCAATAGAAAAATGCTTCTGGATTTGATTTTTTTAATCTGTTTAATCTTGGCCAAAGCGGTTCTCCAATTGACCAATCGTTCATGATTTTTGGATCGTCGTATTTTTCGATTGTTACATTTTTGGATCGTAGAAGGACTGCCATGTAGGCTGCTTTTGAAGCAGCGGTAATTGCTTTGTCGATATATGAAATGTTTCGGAGAAAATGAATCTAGAAACCCGTTGAATTCCTGTTTGTAATTCCTCAAAATTACCTTCTCCTTCAATTCCTCGACTGACTATGCATAAGGCGGTTTGGTAAATATCTTCTAGAACCCCATCTACACTTACTTCACATTCTCGGTACTTAAGTTCAACTGCTGCAAATAGCTCGAAGGTGGTTTTCACCAACGTACAGTCTTCTGCAACATCGATTAGATTTCCCACATCATAGAGCTGCTTTAGTATTTCCATACTCATGCTCGTTTTTCCTTTGAAGTAGGGGATACCCGTGGTATTAGGGGCGAAAGCGGTCAGTTTGTCTCCGAGTATATCCTCTACTGATGGTACTCGCACGATGATTGGATCTCCCTGAGAGAGTATGAATTTTGAATCAATTGGGATTTCTTCAATTTTTTGATACCCTACTTTTTCAAAAAGGATATCAAGTAAGATACTTTCTTCTTCTGCCAGTGTTTGGTGACTAGGCGTGTAAAAAATTTGTAATGAGCTTTTTGGATGTTAGTTCCAGCTTTTCTTTCCTGAAGTTCGAATTTTGTAAATCCTTGATCTTCTATTAAATTTTCAAAAAGTCTTTCGAAATCTTAGGGTTCTTTTTCTACGATAATATCGACATCAATGGAAAGCCGTTTGGATGATTCCAGGATCAACATCAAAGCAGTCCCTCCTTTAAAGACAAAATCTAATTTTTGTGTTGCCAGTCCCTCAAGTAGAAGTAGTGCTCGGATAACTTTCTCTACCAATATCTTATCAGCCTTTCTGTTTGCTGTAGACACCTTGGTTATCCAGTCAATATGTAATGAATCTTTACTTATCATTTTACTATTTATTGGCAATAAATTAAAATTGCTGCCGATATATTGAAATTTCTTTTAAATAGATTTCCAATTCTTGTTTTTTTCTCCTTCTGCTAGCATATCTCAGCATCTTACTTTCACTGATTGCATACTTTTCAAAAGCTTCTTTAAAAATCTGGTCCATTTCTGATCCTTGTTGCGCATCAAATAGAAATGCTTCACAAAAAATGTCAACCAATATTTTCTCCAGTGTTACTGTAGTTATTCCATTAATTTCCTGAGTAGGTGACTCGGTGACAAGCAGCTTCACAATCCAAGGATCTTTCACATCGTTAACATATCTTCTGATCAGTTCTGGAGTTGGATCCAAATATACTGGAATGTTTTTGTCCTTTAGAAAGTAGAATAAACTCTCCATTCCTTCTTTTTCAACTTCTACCAAGTTGTAAAATCTCCCAGGTTGATGTAGCATGAATTCATTAATAACTGAGGTATTCCAGATGCAGATAGAAAGAAACGGAAATTCAGTTTTCAATTTTCGATAAAGGGAAATTTGTTGGTTTGATAGCCCAGGAGAATAGCTTTTTCCAAAGCCGAGCTTGAATTCGCCGCGCGAAACTCTGGTTATAATGCCTTCTTGAACAAGTTTATAAATTCTCCAATTCACCGTTGTTGCTTTGACTTCCTGATCTTTTGAGCAAAAGAAGTCCATTAATTCTGACTTGGAGAATTTTGGTTGATTTTGGAAATGATTCCTTAAGTCTTCAATATGTAGCGTTTCCTTTGAGATATCGTAGAGTTTTGTACAAATGTAGAGAACTATATTTTGGCAACAAATTTAAAATGCTGCCGAAAAGAAGTTAGCTGAAACTTTCATTTTGGATTCCTTTTAAAAGGAATTGAGCAATGACTTCTAAGGATGGTAAGAGTCTTAATTCGTACGGTTCGTATGCCTCGCACACTTCGTACCGTACGAATTGTTCGAGGTTGAAAAGAGATTTAAAACCATTCAAATGAATTCGATTTCAAACCATTTAAAAACCTTCAAATTGGTAGAAAATTCAGTGGTTCATTTGAAAATTTTAACCTGACTGAAAATAGAAAAGTTATCTGATTTCACATCAAAAAGAAAAAAATCATTCAAAATCCGAAAACAAAAAAAGGAGCTTATAAGGCGATTGAAGCCTCATTTGAAGATATTTAAAATGATTCAATTCAAATGTATTTAAAATTGTAAAAGCAAAATGAACCTGTCCCCTAAATTATCCTCGATGTAGTGTAAGTAACTAAAAAACAGTAGGTTATGATAGCGCTGTTCCTGATACTAAACAAATAGTTGATCATTTTACGATCAACTTTTTGTTTTTTATACCCTTTCTTAGACTGTTTGTAAATTCAAATCAATTCCGATTGATTCAAATTGTCCCAAAATTTGTCCACCGATTTGTCCTACTTTTCTTTTTTTCGAGCTTATAGCATTATGAAAAAAATGATTTAGCGTTTTGGAATGAGAATTTATATGAGTTGTGATTTCAATTTGACCGTCTTTTTTAAGAATCCCATTTCGTTTTCCAAGAAGAAAACTCAGAAGGTTTGATTCGATAGCGTACAAAATTTCCTTCATGAAGTCCAAGGAGTTCTGTTTCTACTACTTCAGCGAACCTGGATTGGTCTGGTTCTGGTAATTTTTTGACTTCAGATTTTATTGCTTGGGATGCAGCTTCTTTTTCCATTGCATTGCTGACGATTAGGCTGACGATACCACGTATTTCTTCTCGGTATTTCATTCGGAAAGGATCTGGCTCCCCAAGGGATTGTCGAATCGCCGCATACCTTAAGGCTGACCGCTCATAGGCCCACAAAAAAACATCTTTGAATAATTCGATGCGGTTTAATTCATAAATGCCTAGCATTCCTTTGATATAGCTTTCTTCCGGTACATCTATAAATGAAAGAGGAGCAAGGTTGTGTCGGTTTAACGGGATATTGGCAGCCAATCTTGATACTCGCTTATTAACGTCATCAAAAGGTTGCAAGTAGGGAAGTTGAACCAATACAAAAAAAGCCTGCTCAAACGGATTTTCTATTTGGCTTGCCTTTGCCAGTATTTGGTCAAAAGATTCTTCGATGAGTTGCGGAATTCCCAACGGAGTAAATACGGAATTGGTGATTCCTACGCCAAATGTTCTAAGTCTACCGGATGCAGCGGGATTAGTCAACAGGTTGTTTGAAAGTAGAGCATGGAGATTGAGAAAAGTATAGCGATTGAAGCCTACCTCTTCAGACGATTCTACCAAAAACTCGATTGCCTCCTTGTGGTTGAGAATCATCTGAGTTTCCATCGGAGACTTGTTCGAGGCGGTTTTTCCGTTATGGATTAACAGCTCCGTATCCAAGAGGGAATAGGTGTTGCCTTCTAGTCTACTTGAATTCCAGGAAAGGTCGATCAATAAGCGATTCAATACTTCTCTGACATATGTGCCAGCTGGCTGTTCATCGTTCCTTGTTTTCCCCCATTGCGCCAGCTTTTGCTTTTCTTCCTTATTTAGATAGCTGTCAATATTTGGGCGATAATTTTCTAAAAAGCTGCGGTCATATCCAATTGGTATTCTTTGAGTTTCAGCACGAGAGATTAGTGCTAAAACGTCCTTTCCATCTTGTGAAATAGGGATTGATCTTAGGGGTTCATCCTTATTTTGAATCTCAGTAAAAGATTCGGGATTTTCTATGACATTGGAAAAATACCTCGTGGATCTGGCATCTCCTACCACTTTAATGAGGCTGTTTTCTTTAAGATGTTTAAGACGTCTCTGAAGAGCTCTCTTTTGAATTGAAAATGGCAGTAGTAGGAGAAGCTGTTCTATTGATAAGCCATCAGGAAATGAGGCTAATGTTTTCCTAATTATATCAAGCTCATTTTTGACTGCCATGCAACATATTTAAGTATCGCGACAATATTATTACAAAAATGACGCAATAACAAGAATTGCGTCATTATAAATGACGTGATGCGATAAATCGCGTCAAGAAAGTGTCGGGATTAGTCACAAAAACCTTAAAATTGAGGGTTTATACTTTGCATGAGTCAAGACACTCAAATGAAAAAGCCCTTTCTTTCCAGAATGGGCTTTACGCTTGTTAGCTTAGGTTCGTTTTGTTTCTTTCTGTTGGGGACTTTTGCGTCATTAAAGTTTCTTTTTGGATTCTTGAGCTTACCTAGGATTTCCCGGATTAGCCGCTCTAAGTCCAGTTCCTTTTTTCTTTTTGACCGTAGGCTCTAAATATAAATGATCCAAATACCACAAGCGACCCCAAAAAGCGGGAATGGGTTTTCAGCTCCCAATGCTCCAATCATGGCGAAGAAGCTGATAAAGACGGTTCCTAAAAATTTTATTGTCTGCCACATAGTCAGTCTCTTTTGATACTCAACATACCACTTTACGGCTTTGAATCAAAGTGGTTTGGGTTTTGGTGTAAATAAGTAAAGATGGTTTTATATAAATACATCAATAAGTCTTTTTTCAGTTTACAGCACTTGGTTTGGAGGAATATCAATTTTCCGACTGTGTAGGAGGTAGGGTTGAATGAGTTAATTACTTGTAATGGGTCAATTTTTGTAGATTGCACAATGCATAGCCACATAATCTTTTGATTAAATGCTGGAACCACTCGTAATTGTCACCCTATTTATCGGAACTGGATTTGTACTTTCCTTGGTTCAAGATTCACATTTGAAAAAGCCATTTCTTTCGAAGAGGGGATTTAGACTGGTTAGCCTTGGTTCATTCTGCTTTTTTCTGCTGGGGTCCTTCGCTTCTTTGAAGTTTCTTTTTGGCTTCTAAAGCCATTCGCGATTCGTACCAATCGTACACTTCGTACCCCTCGTACCGTACGAATTGTTCGAGCCTGTTGAAAATGGGAGCGATAGGATGCAGAGTAAATAACTGGAGTGATCTAAATCCAAAAAAACGACAAATTCTGATCTAGATCAGATTTATAAGACCCTTAAAAGATCCCTGTTTCTAAAAACAAAACCCTAACTATCAATATTTCAGATAGTTAAGGTTTTGACTTGCAGAGAGTGGGGGATTCGAACCCCCGGTACGGATTGACCCGTACGACAGTTTAGCAAACTGCTGGTTTAAGCCACTCACCCAACTCTCTCTATTTTTTTTACTTTATAGGACTCGTACGACAGTTTATCCGCCGTGGCGGATGGTTTAAGCCACTCACCCAACTCTCTCTATTTTTTTTACTTTATAGGACTCGTACGACAGTTTATCCGCCGTGGCGGATGGTTTAAGCCACTCACCCAACTCTCTCTATTTTTTTTTACTTTATAGGACTCGTACGACAGTTTATCCGCCGCGGCGGATGGTTTAAGCCACTCACCCAACTCTCTAAAGCGATGCAAATATAAAGGAATTGATCAGATTTTACCAAGGTCTGAACTACTCGATTCCAGCTCTTTTTTTTGGGAAAGGTAAACGATTGACTATCAATGTCAATTTATGTCGGGAAATATCCCGGTTTTTTTAAAAATACCCAGTACAGGGTATTTTTTCATCCAATACAAATTCTAAATTTGAAATTCAATTTCTTCATTTATGATTATTCAAACAAATACGGGGACATTTCTTATAGAAAACTGCCTAAATAAAAATGATAGAATAGCTATTAAATCTGACTCAGAGGTGGAAATCCTTCGATTCTTTGGTTCTACTCCGGTTTTTAAAACAGGAGATTATAATTTTCCTTACCAAGTCAGTGTCTGCAAACAGGTGTTTTCTGATGCACTTATTTTGATGGTAAAAGAGATCGATTACACCGATTTTCACAATAACTCTGACCTCATTCAATAATTTTTAAAAAAAATTTAAAAATTATTAAAAAGAGTTTTTAGGACGAAAAGCATTTTTTGTTTTAAGTTTTACTTTTTATTGTGCTTAAAAAATAATATTCTGAATAATGCCTGAATATCACCTGTTTAGCCATCTATTCTACATTTTTTTTACCAATTTTTTTAATAATCTTTGGGTTTAAAAGGTATAAAATACTCCTGTTTGTAGAGCCAATTTATGATCAAAGTCCAAAACTCAGAACAATTGTTACCAGACTTCCTCATGGAATCAGCGCATTTCTATTTTGCACTGCTTGATGTGGAGGGTCTGCTTTTGGACGCAAATGATCTGCTGCTTGGTAAAAGTGGTCTAAAATTAAACGAGAATTTTTTCCAAGCTCTAGACGAGGAATCTTCAAAGGAATTTGCAGAGATGCTGGATCAAATGATTTCCAGACCCCAAGATTCCAAAAATATTTTGCTCAATTTTCCTCAACTCAATCAAAAGTATTCTCATTCTATTTGGTGGGAGTTTTCTATGGTGCTCAATGATGAAATGGACATCGTAGGCTTGGTAGGATTGGGAGTGAGTTTGAAGTTTCTGGAGCAGGAACTTCCATGGGAAAAAATGGCTGAAATCTTACATTTTGGAAAAGTAGAGATCAACTCTGAATTTAAAATCACACACTTGGATGACAAGGTAGCACAATGGCTCAGCGCTTCGTCTGAGACTTTATCTAATCAGTCTATTCTGAATTCCGACACATTTGATTTTTCTTCTGCGGTACAAGAAAAAATAAAAAATTTGGATGCGAATGCCCAGCCGCTATTTCTAAAAATTCCGGCGCAATTTCCCAATCGGATGGCATTGGCTGGATTGCTAAGTAGACATTCACATGGCTTTACTTTTCTTTTGGCACCTTCCATAAGAATCCACAAACCTCAAGCTTCAATACAGCCTTTTTCTTCAAGTCAATTGGCTGCGATTCAAGGCGCAGTTTGGGTCCTGGATCGCCATTTTACTATCGTTCAGCAGAATCAATCTGCAGTCGAGTTTTCGAAAAGAGTCGGTTTGGATGAGTTGAAATCAGGTGCTCAGTTTTCTAGCCAATGGGCCGGAAAACGCCGCGACCAGGTCAATAAAGCGATCGCACAATCTTTTGATGGCAATGAACGAACAGTGGATGTGAGGATTGATGCCGAAAAGGATTCCAGTTTTTGGAATGTAAGGACCAGTCCAATTTTGGATGCTTATGGACATAGTGAGGGTATTTTGATTCAGGCAATTGATGTCACGAAATTTTATAGTCGAATCAGACAGTTGGAGGTCGAAAACCATGAACTGAAAGATCTCGCACTTAAGCCTTCGCATATTTTGCGTTCCCCATTGTCTTCTATGTTGGGTTTGTTGGACTTGATCGACCATCAAAAACTGGATGAGGAAAACAAAAAGTACTTCTCTTACTTGAAGCCTTTGGCACAAGAACTCGACGAGGTAATCCGTAGTAATGCCAAGAAAATGTCGGCTTTGGATTAAAATAATCCCTCCAAGCCCACTACTCCGATTAGCGGCGGGATATCATAAACACCCTCTAGGACAAAGCGCTCAGAACTAATCCAAATATTGCCTTTTTCCCAAAAGGCCAATCCCTCTGGAAATCCCCTTGCTGGGATGCCTCCTATTTTGCTTTGTTGGAATCTCCCCTGGACTTTATTTTCTGCTATTCCCTCGAAAAACCAAAGCCACTGCTCCAAAGGATTGCTACCCAAACGACGAAAACCCATTAAAATCAGTCGGCCGGACTCTGGATCGATGTCTGCTGCGGTAACTAAACCATCCAAATCTATATTTTCCAGTAATTCAGCATCATAGCTTCCCGCATCTGAGGGCAAAATATAGTGATCGCTGCTCTCGGAAACCCAATTTTTAGTAAAGAGATGAAGACTTCCATCAAGGTAAACCATCGCTTCACAGTCAAACTCATGGTTCATTGAATTATTACCAAAATCTGTCTGATTTGGGTAGTTGAATTCAATTTTTTCCGCCTCTAAAACTGCTTGATTCAGCAAGTCTGAAATCGCTACTTTATAGATGACTAGATCCCTGCGATTTCCAATATTGTTTCCAAAATCCCCTATAAAAAGATGGTTTTCACTTTGGGCCAAATCTTCCCAATCTACATTTGCCGCATTAGTCACTTCAATACTTCGTACAACCGCTCCCGAAAAAGGATCGATCTCGTGGATTTCATTGGAATTGTCGCCATCATTGATCGAAAAAAGCCTCCCCTCAATCCAGGCAAGTCCCGAGGTTTCATCCTGGGATTCATCCAACCTGTTCAGAGTAGTGGGAATCAGTGTGACCGGCCATTCATTCTCATCCAATTTTATAGAATTTTCATAAAAATCATTGTTTTCTGGCCATTCTACTCGATAAGTTGTCGAAAGGGAAGTAGAATTAGCTGCATGAAACTGAGTCAGAAATCGCTCGGATTCTGGAAATGGTATTCTGATTTTCAATAAATCCGAGGTATTATAATAAAGATAGAAATCACCCTCCTGCGGATAGAAATCCATTATCTGTGGTTGCTCAAGCTTAGGTGTTGATGACTCATAGTTCATCTGGAAAAATACTCGTTTGCTTTTCGCTACCCCGTTTAAATCCACCGGTTGATCGGGGTTTTCAGCATCAAATTCTCCAGATATTTTCACAGGGAGAAAATCCGAAAATGTAGGAGTGGACTCGGATTCATAGCTATATGAATAACTGCCTTTTTCCAACTCAATTTTTTCCTGTATCGGAGAATTGTTGGGGTGGAAAGAGAAGGAAATCGGCGAATTATCCCCGGATTTTTGAATACTCAGATTCCATTCATTTTCATAGACTTTTTTGGGGCCATCAGTCCAGTCTTGGAGTTGGATGGAGTTGATGCGAATTTCGCTTTTGCCCTCATCAGGGGGATTGGGAATAGGATCATTTTTTTTGTCACAGGACAGTAGCGCAAAAAGCCCAAAAATAAAAGTAAGAGTCACTGTTCGCATGGTCTCTAAAATTACAAAAAAGATCAGCTTTGGTTTTTATTATTTTACTTTTCTGAACAATGACTTTCTACATCGAGTTGATTCGCAAAGGGGTTTACTAATGAATGAATTAATTGAAAGTGCTCGAAGAAATGGCAATGGCATGGCAGAAAAACCGATAAGTCTTCAAAAGCCTTCAGATTTGTTGATACGGGATTCCATCTTTGTACGTCATGATGGTTCCCTGGTCAAAGTGAAGTATCAGGAGATTCTCTGGCTGAAAGGAAATGGGAACTATACAACTTTAGTGACTAAGGATTTTGAACTTTCGATCCGAAATATTCTGAAGGAATTTGAAGAAGCCCTGCCCAATCATGAATTTATGCGAATTCATAAAAGCTATATTGTGCGGTTGGAAGAAATCCTTGCGATCAACACCCGGGAATTGCGGGTAGGTGATGAGTTTATTCCAATTGGTCGAACTTACTACCAAAAACTCATCGAAGGAATTCAAAAACTTGGAGGGGATTAAATTAGATCCAAAGCAAACTACTGTCTCCATAGCTCAGAAACCGGTAGCCATTACCTAGGGCTTCCTCATAAACTTTTTTCCAATCCTCTCCCAAAATTGCCGCAATCAAAAGAATCAAAGTGGATCCCGGTTGATGGAAGTTGGTGATCAAACCTTCAATCATTTGAAACTGATATCCCGGGAAAATGAAAATTTCGGTCGAGCCCATTATTTCTGTACTTTTTTCCTGATCCATCCTATCAAGTACGGCCTGCAAAGCTTGTTTTTTGGTGGGCAATTGCGTTCGCTTTTTATAAGGAAACAACTTCTCAATGAAAAATTCGGGCGTATTTTCCTCCAGAATTTTCACCCCAAACCAATAGAGACTCTCCAAACTCCGAACTGACGTCGTCCCGACGGCGATAGTTTTTCCTTCTTGATCGAGAAGCTGCTCGATTGTCTCCCGCTGAATGTGAATCTGCTCACTGTGCATCGCATGTTCGGTAACGTTCGCTACCTTGATCGGTTGAAAAGTGCCTGCACTGACATGCAAAGTAAGCTCTGCTTCTTTAATTCCCTTTTTTCGGAGACTTTCAAAAACTTCATCTGTAAAATGCAATCCCGCCGTGGGTGCAGCTACAGCTCCTTCTTTTTTTGAATAGACGGTCTGATATCGAGATTTATCTTCAGCCACTGGTTTTCTATTCAGGTAGGGAGGAAGTGGAACCTCTCCGCTAGCTTCTACAATAGATACAAAGGGAATTTCATCACTTTCCCAGTGAAAGGAAACAAGTTGCTTTTCCCGGTTTTCTAATCTGGCTTCCAGCACCAAGAGCTCGCCTTGATAATTGACTTGGCCTTTTAAAACCTCACCATCTTTCCATTTTTTGGCATTTCCTATCATGACTTCCCATGCAACATCCTTTGTCGAAAGCATGATTTCAGGAATAACCGTACTTGGAGCGATCGGCTGTAAAAGAAAGATCTCGATCCGAGCTCCTGTTTCCCGCTGAAAAATCAATCGGGCAGGAATTACCTTGGTATTATTATAGACTAGGAGTGAATTTGATTCCAAAAAATCAGGTAAATCATAAAAGTGATGATGACTGATTTTTCCCTCCCGATAATGGAGTAAATTGGAATGATCCCGCTTTTCCAAAGGAAACTTCGCTATGCGATCTTCAGGAAGGATGTATTCGTAATCTTTAAGTTCTATTTTTGGATCAAACATTTTCAAGGGCTTTTGCTTTGCAAATATAGATGCAATCGCTGCTAAGCTCCAATTTTGTCTTCAAACCCATGAAAAGCACCCGACTTAAATTTGATTTTTTTTCACGAACGCTAAACTTCCGCTTCGAAGCGGGGACCTCACGCGGAGTGTTGAAGTCCCGCAAAGTTTGGTGGATTAGCGCTATCAATCCAGAGAGTGCGGCGATAGGATGGGGAGAGGCCGCACCACTGGTCAAACTGAGTATTGATGATCGGCCTGATTTTGAGGAAAAGCTTAAAAATATCCTTACTAAAGCGGAAGATTTGGACTGGTCTCTTGAGGAAAACGAGGTGCTCGATCAAGTAGAAAAACTAGTTTCCTGGGACCTCCCTTCCATTCGCTTTGGCTTGGAAATGGCTGTTTTGGACTGGATTTCGGGAGGAAAGAAACGTTTTTTTGAGAATGATTTTCGAGATGAGTTTAAACCCATCCCTATCAATGGCTTGATTTGGATGGGAGACCGGCAGTTTATGTTGGACCAAATCGAGCAAAAACTCTCAGAAGGTTTTGACTGCATCAAGATGAAAATTGGAGCGATTGATTTCGAGCAGGAGCTGGAATTACTTTCAACCATCAGAAGTAACTTTTCAGCTGAGCAAATTATGCTGCGGGTAGATGCCAATGGAGCTTTTCAGCCTGATGAGGCCCTGGAAAAATTACAAAAATTGGCCGATCTGAAAATCCACAGCATCGAGCAACCCATCCGTGCGGGTCAATGGGATGAAATGGCAAGGCTATGCGAAATCACTCCCATTCCCATCGCTCTCGATGAGGAACTGATTGGAGTTCGGGAAAAAGAACTGCTGCTAGATAGGATAAATCCCCAGCATATTATTTTAAAACCAACGCTTTTGGGAGGTTTTCGGGAGACCACAGAATGGATTCGATTAGCCGAAAATCGGAAAATCGGCTGGTGGGTGACTTCTACGCTGGAAAGTAATATCGGATTAAATGCTATTGCTCAATTGGCGAGTTTTCATCAGTCCAAAATTCATCAGGGATTAGGGACAGGAAAGCTGTACCACAACAACCTTCAGTCTCCGCTTAGCATAGAAAAAGGCCATATTCGATATCAAGATTCGGTCAAATGGGAAAATCCCTATTGAGTATCCAAGGCGAATAAATAAACCGGTTTGTTTGCTTTGGTTGACCAAGGGGTGGAACTTAGTCCTCCGGTTTTTTGATCCCGCTCAAATACGACAATGTCATGGCTTCCTTGATGAGCTGCGATGAGGTATTTTCCATCGGGTGTGAGATTGAAATTCCGAGGCATAATTCCTCCTGATGGGAGATGCTCTTCAAGGGTAAATTCCCCATTTTCCTGCTTTGAAAAAATCGACAGCGTATTGGCATCTCCACGATTGGAAGCATAGAGATGATTTCCATCAGTTGAAACCCGGATTTCAGCAGCCCCCACATTTCCTTCAAAATCTGGACTGGTCAAAGGTAATCGCTGTTTCGAGTTTAAATTCCCTTCCGAAAAATCAAATACCTCTAAAATTGCCGTCAATTCCTGGATCACAAAAACCTGCTTACCATCAGGCGAAAAAGCCAAATGTCTGGGACCATCACCAGGTGACATAAGATTGTCGATTAAATGCTGGACGGGTTGATCCGAACTAGCATCTACACTATAAGTCGCGACAACATCCCTTCCTAAATCCGCAATCATCAAATATTTTCCTGTCGGATCAAAGGTAGCGCTATGCACATGGGGGCCTTCTTGACGATCTGTATTGACACTGCTTCCCTCATGTTGGATGACCTGCTTTTGTTCCAACTGTCCGTTTTCGAGAGCCTTGAATACCGTGAAGTTGCCTCCGCTATAATTACTCACGATCAGGAATTTTTCATCGGGAGAAAGCGCCAAATGGCAAGGGTGATTTCCTTGAGAATTGGTAGAATAAATTGGATTTAGATTTTCGTTATTTTCTTTTCGCTCAAAAACCAACACCTTTCCTCCTTCTTCCCCTGCTGTTTCTTCTACGGCATAGACCAAATCCCCATTTTTATTAGCAATGACGAAAGAGGGATTTTCCACTCCCGCCGCTATAGTTTGGATATCAAGTTGATTTTTGGCTGGGTTAAATTCCAAAAGTTCGATTCCTTGATTTGCTGAATCGGTATAGCTGCCCATTAAAAAGCGATAGGTCATGTCATTTTGTTTTTGATCGGGATGAGTACAGGCCATTGCAAGACAAAGGAAAAGAAGGTAAATTGAATTTTTCATAGCGAAAAGATAGTGAATTTAGGAACTTGATGACTAAAGAAAGTCAAGATTTGGTCTTCTTTGGTTTTCTGCTAAAAATTGAAAAAAACATTCTTTTTATTAATGAATTTGCAGATCATTCGCTTAAAACTAACAAATTTATTAATTTGCTATGCTTAAATATCTAATTTGAAATGTATAAAACCTACGATACGGAAGTTGCGAAGCGCTTCACGATTTACAACTCATTATTTTTAGATCTCCCCTTTGACCATATTTTCAGGACGGGAACCATGCTCCCGCTTTTGTCCACAGCTTGTCAAAAGGGCTTTGAATCAAAAAAAACTCCGCGGGAAATAATTGAAGGCTTTTTTGAAGAAATGCTTCCTGATAACCCAGAAAAAGAGCGAACAGATTTACTTTTTCAAATGATCCAATATGTAGAGCGTCAGGTGGTTTTGTTTGATTCTATTGAGGACGCTGCTTACGAAAAAATCAATGATTTGGGAGGGAAGGGTTCGATTCGTGCCATGATCAATCGGGCAGAAAGTGATCATAAAAAACAGGAATTGATCGATAAGCTGAAGACTTTCTCAGTAAGATTAACACTGACGGCTCACCCGACTCAATTTTATCCCGGCAATGTACTTGGAATCATTACCGACCTTGAGGATGCCATTCGCAAGGACGACATTGGCCGGATCAATTTATTGCTTCAGCAACTGGGTAAAACCGGATTTATCAATCGGGAAAAGCCCAGTCCCTATGAAGAAGCGGTGAGCTTGATCTGGTACTTGGAAAATGTATTCTACCAAAGCATCTCCGATATTACCATTCGCCTGCTTTCGAGCTTGAATATCCCATTAAATGAATGGGAAAATCCAGGTCTGCTCAAGGTAGGATTTTGGCCGGGAGGCGACCGAGATGGCAATCCTTTTGTCACCCATCAGACGACTCTTCAAGTAGCTGAGCGACTCAAAAAATGGGTGTTGAGGTGTTATTACAGAGATTTGCGTAAGCTAAGACGTCGACTCACGTTCAAACATGTAGTGGAGGTGATTGCTAAAGTTGAAAGAGGAATTTATTCCACACTATTTGAAGAATTACCAGTTTATGAAAATCTGGATCAGCTGCTAGCCGATTTAAATGAGGCCCGCGCGGCATTGATCAATCATCATGAAGGTTTGTTTTTGGAGCTGTTGGATGAATTTATTCTCAAAGTTAGGATTTTCGGATTCCATTTTGCCTACATGGACATGCGTCAGGACAGTCGCAAGCATGATGCGCTTTGGGAGGAAATCTTCAAGCTGAAGGGAATTGAATTTGCGGAAACCGAAAAAGAACAGGTTGATCAAATTTTGAGTTGTTCCAATCTTCCAGATCTCGCTTATTTCAAAGAAGAATTTCACCGGGAAATGCTGCAATCTTTTGGAGCGATTGAAACCATTCAGCAGAAAAATGGGGAAGCAGCGCTGCACCGTTACATCATTTCCAATTGCCAATCGGCCAAGCATCTACTCGAAGTCTATCAATTGGCAAAATTGACCCTAGGTGAAGGAAAGGAGCAACTTCCGCTGGATATTGTACCTTTATTTGAAACCATCGATGATTTGGCCGAAGCTCCGGAGATTATGGATTGGCTCTACAAGCTTCCCGAATACAAGAAACACCTTGCTTCTCGGGGAAATAAGCAAACCATTATGCTGGGATTTTCCGATGGCACCAAGGATGGGGGCTATCTGAAAGCCAACTGGTCCATTCTACGCGCCAAAGAGGAGATGACTCGAGTTTCCCGCGAAAATGGAATCGAAGTCGTCTTTTTCGACGGTCGAGGTGGACCTCCTGCACGCGGAGGGGGAAATATGCATAATTTCTACGCCTCCTTGGGAGAGATAGTGGAAAATGCGGAGATTCAGGTGACAATTCAAGGACAAACTATTTCGGCCAATTATGGTAAACAAGCTTCCTGTACCTATAACTTCGAACAGTTACTCAGTGCCGGTCTGGAAAATCATCTCTATTCAGATGCAGAGCGAAACCTGAATCAAGCCCAGCGGGATTTGATCGAAGAGCTGGCTGATATGGGTTATGAGGCCTATAAGGAATTTAAAAATCACCCCATGTTTGTGCCTTATTTAGAGCATGTGACTCCGCTTAAATACTTCGGCATGACTAATATTGGGTCTAGACCGCTGAAAAGAGGAAAAGGGGAAGGGTTGAAATTTGAAGACCTAAGAGCAATTCCATTTGTGGGCTCTTGGGCTCAGATGAAACAAAACATTCCCGGATTTTATGGAGTGGGATCGGCGATTTCACAAATGGAAAAAAAGAAAAGGCTAAAGGAATTGAAAAACCTGTATCAGGAGAGTTTATTCTTCCGAACCCTTTTGGGCAATTCCATGCAGTCGCTGAACAAATGTTTTTATCCCGCAACTTCTTATCTCAAAAACAATGAGACTTACGGTGATTTCTGGCAATTGATGTTTGATGAATATCAGCAATCAGTCGAGCAGCTCAAAAAAGTCTCGCAACTTGAGGAGTTGATGGGGGATAATTTGGTGAGCAAAGCCTCGATATCGATCCGGGAGCGCATTGTATTGCCTTTGATTACCATACAGCAATATGCCATTCAGAAAATGCTGGAAGATGGGAAACCGTCGGAAGTGCTGCAGCGATTAGTGCTGAGAAGTATGTTTGGAATCATCAATGCAGCCAGGAACGCTGCATAATATTCAATACAAAATTGATGTAAAAGCCTTCGGAAAAACGGAGGCTTTTATTTTTTTGATCTGATTTCAATTGTACTTCTTTTTCAAGAAGTCGGTTACCTTCAGTTCAAAGTTGTGATAGGAAGGGAATACTGTGCTTACAAAACCAATTAGGGCTGAAATGAATAGGTTTGGGCAACAGGCATCTACTAAAATCTCACGATCATTGAGGGTTATTTGAGCCCCAAGTGTACCGGTTTTTTTAACAATTATACTTTTTCGAGGTAAGGAATTTGAAGGGTAAACCTCGTAATTGGAAAATTGACTTTTCAACACCAAAAGTAACTCGTTGAAGTCCGGTAACTGTTTTGATTGTACGATCATAGTTTTTAATTCCTTTGAAATTCAATTAACGAATAATGGCGGAGTCTGTTGTCTTCGTGAAGGACTCAACAAAATACCCTAGGATTTAACTTAATATCTTTTTCAGCAATTCCCGCTTGACAACTACCACAAAAAACCAAGAAAACCATGCCGCCAAGGTTCCGATTCCAGCACCAATCAGAATATCCGCGGGATAATGTACTCCTAAATAAATCCGGGTATAACTCACCAAAAAAGCGTAAAGGAACAACCAGCCAAGATAGGGGAGTTTGCCTTTCAATTTCAGATTGAGAAATACGGCTAGGCCAAAGGTATTGGCCGCATGCGAGGAAGCAAATCCATACAATCCCCCGCATCTCCCGTAGTTGTGAATGGCCTCATCCCATCGCTCGTCATGACAGGGGCGAAGTCGCTCGAAAAAAGGCTTCATAAATCCCGATGTGGTCTGATCGGCAATCAAAATAGTCAAGGCCACTCCACCGAAAACCCACCAGCTATTTTTGGGATCAATTTTGTAAATCAGATAAATAAGCAAAAGGTACAAAGGGATCCAAGTGCTCGTTTCAGTCGCTCGATAAACCACCGGATCAAGCCAGTCCCAATGAAACCCGTTTAACCAGAGAAAAAGGGATTCATCCCATTCTTTTATCCGCTCAATCATGACTTGAAATTTAGCCAATCAATCCCCTTTTTTAGATGCTTGAGCGTAAAGTCCTCCGGGCTATCCGGTTTTGCCTGATACATGTAGGTCCAATTCGCCTGAGGGGGCATACTCATCAAAATACTTTCCGTTCGCCCATTGGTGTCCAATCCGAATTTGGTGCCCGCATCCCAGACCAAATTGAATTCCACATATCTTCCCCGCCGGTAATTCTGCCAAAGCTCCTCTTGCTCTCCAAAAGGAATATCAGCGTTCTTTTGCATAAAATAGCCATACACCTCTGGAAAGAGCTTACCCAAGGCCAAACTGAAATCTAAAATTTGCTCGAAATGGGCATCATCATTGGCACTTAATCGATCGTAAAAAATCCCACCAACTCCACGAGTTTCATTTCGGTGTTTGAGAAAAAAGTAATCATCAGCCCAAGCCTTAAACTTGGGATAGTAGCTAGAATCAAAACGATCACAGGTTTTCTTCACTTCTCGGTGAAAATACGCGGCATCTTCAGGTACAATGTAATGAGGCGTCAGGTCAATTCCTCCACCAAACCAATGAGTCCCGTTATCCATTTCAAAATAGCGGATATTCATATGAATGATGGGAACCATGGGACTTTTCGGATGAATGACAATGGACACTCCGGTGGCAAAAAAGTCCGCTTGCTCCAGGTTTAATTTTTGAAGAATTTTCTTTGGTGTAGATCCATGCACGGCAGAGAAAGCAACCCCACCTTTTTCAATAATTTTTCCATTCTGGAAAATTCTAGTTCGTCCTCCGCCGCCATCTTCGCGATCCCAAAGGTCTTCGTGAAATTTCCCCAAGCCATCATGTCTCTCCAGTTCCATGCAGATATGATCTTGCATGTTTTGGTAGATCAAGGCGATTTCTTCTTTTCTTTTTCTACTCATTATTTTAAAATGGATACCCTATTCCGAAGTTGAGAACAGTCTGTCCTCTAACTCCGAAGGGATTTTTAAATGAAACATTGTCTAAAATCCATCGCTCGCCCTCGGGCTGAGCCGGATCGATGGCCTTAGTAGCAAGGTCAAGCCGGATGATCAAAAACTCAAAGTCCATCCGTAGACCGATTCCGGATCCCACAGCCAGCTCCTTGTAAAAGCGATCAAACCTGAAATCCCCTCCGGGACGCGAAGGGTCCGCTCCAATATCCCAAGAGTTGCCCACGTCAATAAATAAAGCCATGTCAAAATAGCCATATATTTTTCTGCGATACTCCAGCATGGTTTCAAAGATCATTTCGGCAGGCTGTTCAAAAGTGTAATCAAATACGCCATCAGGTCCCCGGTCCGGAGTGAAGCTTCCGGGCCCCAATCGTCTAGCCTGCCATGCCCGGATACTTGTTCCGCCTCCGGCAAAAAAGTACTTTTCGTAAGGCAAGATCCCCGCACTGACTCCATAAGGTTGCGCAATTCCGAAATTAGCGCGATAAGCTAGGGTCTGTTTGCTGTCAAGCGGATAGTAGCGTCTAAAATCAGCCTGTAATTTTAGCCATTGAAAGTTGGCAAATTCTCGACCCTCCTCGGCATTATTGGGAACATCGATGAAGTTTAGGGTTGTTCCACCACTTTCCAAATACAATCGGAGCAAAGAAGCTTGACTGCTTCGCCAATTTCCATATTGATTGAAATTGATGGTGGATTGGACGGAAACAGAACTCACAAAAGACGGCAAAAAGGAAAATATCAAATTGTTTCCCTGATCCGCCAAATCCGTCAGCACGTCAAAGAAATCATCGGTAATGTTTGGCGTCCGAACATAACTGATATCGGTCAAATTGACGGTAAATTGCTGTCGCTGATTTCGGGTGGCCCAGGTGTAAGCCAATTGTCCGTTTAAACTGTTTCGGGTATATTCCGGCCGGTTGGTGTGATTAAAACTCAGCTGAGTTCGGGTGTTGGGATTATACCTTCCAAATTTGTCCAATGTTCCCGGTGCAAAAGGAATCAAAAATCTTGGAAAAATCACCGCAGCCGATGCACCCACCTCTCGGCTTTGATAAACTCCCTGATCGGTAGCCGAGGCGACCCCTTCCAATCCAGCTCGAAAGCTAAATTCCAATATTTCTCCAGCTCTGAAAAAATTCCTATTCCTTAGCGAAGTACTAAAAAACGGCCCTGGCAACTGTTCGGTGACACTCAAACCCACTTGGTTGGTCAGCTGGTATTTTTGATTGGGTTGGGTGTAAATGTTGGCAGTAAGGCTCGTGCCCAACGTATCAAATGTCATATTTACAAATCGGAATAAATCCAAGTTGCTGATTTGGCGTTGACTTTCGATGACGTCTGTTCTATTGTAAGGACTGCCTTTTTCTAGAAAAACCCGAGAGGCAAGAATTTTTTCTGAATAGCGATCCCGATAAAATCTAAAATGAATGTCCTTGTAATTCTGCTCAGTTTGGCGGTCCGAAAACTCATCTGAGGGTGGGTTAATCCGAAAATTGATGGAATCAATGGTATAGATCTCATGCTCTTCGGCAAAAGTCGGTTTCCGAATTAATTGCTCAATCCGAACATTTTTTGCAGCCGTATCCTGGTACACATTGTACTCCAAGTAGGATTTGGAAAACATATAAAAGCCACTGTTTTTGAGCAGATCTTCTACACGATCCCGTTCAGAAACAAGATTACTCTGCTCATAGAGGTCACCTTTTTTTAGATTCGAATTCCTCGTATTCTGATTTAGAATCTCATAGATTTCTTCATTTTGACTTCGAGTGAAAATCGAATCAATCACATAAGGTTCCTTTTCATTGATCTTATAAGTTAAATAAGCCTTCTGCTTTTCTGTTTCAACCTCATAGGTAACTTCCGAATCAAAAAATCCATGGTTTTTTAAATAGCCCAACATGTTTTTTTGAGAGCTTTCGATTTTTGAGGTATCCAATTTTGTCACGGGATTTCCAGTGCGCATTAGAGAATTTCCAAACTCCTCCTTTTCTTCAAGATTTTCGATCTGAGTTCGAAGCTTATCGGCCCGGTTCAGGAGTTTTCGATCATTGCCAACCGTGTCCAAGGCAGCATTGATGTCATCGAGTTCATCCTGTTTTTCTTTCAGTTTCTCTTTGACTTGGGTGCTATCATAAAATAACTGACCGATTCGATAGACCGAAACTCCCGGGGAACGGTTGATGATAGGGATTCTCAGATTGGGTTCGAGCTGATTGAGTGCGCTGAGTTCCTCTTCATTGGCATTTTCGATACCTTCATATTCGACCTCAAATACGGCATATTCGTTTTCCTGAAGCTTTTTGGTCAGGGAACAGCTCATGGAGAGCCCGAGTAGCGAAAGAAAAAGTATATATTTGGTGAATTTCAAAATGGAAGATCAAGTCCTAATGCTTAGCAAAAATACAGTTAAGTTTATAAAATCCTTACATCAAAAGAAATACCGCTTAGAAAGCGGGATGTTCTTTGTAGAAGGTGAAAAAAGTGTGCTAGAGGTATTGAATTCTGACTTTAAGACAGAATCACTCTTTGCCACCGCTACATTTTTAGATCAATATGATTCGCAGCTGCAAACTCAGGGAATTACAGCTGAAGAAGTGAGTCAAAAACAGTTGGAGTCCCTCGGGCAGTATCAAAGTAATAATTCGGCTTTGGCATTGGTGAAAATGAAGGAAAACAATCCTTTTGAGGTGAAGGGGGAACATTTGATTTTGGCATTGGATGATGTCAGGGATCCGGGGAATCTCGGTACGATTATACGGATTGCTGATTGGTATGGGATACGAAAATTGGTTTTTTCACCACAAACGGCTGATTTCTATAATCCGAAAGTAATCCAGTCTAGCATGGGGTCATTTACCCGAGTGACTTTTTACTATGCAGAACTTTCACAGATTTTCAGTCAATGGAATCTTCCGATTTATGGAGCTTTTCTAGGCGGGGAATCCATTCACGAACTCACTGAAGTTCAGCCCGGAGTATTGGTGATGGGGAATGAGTCCAAAGGAATTTCACCTGAAATCGAAAAACTCGTTGATCGGAAATTAACGATTCCATCCTTTGGTGAAGCCGAATCCCTCAATGTGGCTATTGCTACCGCTGTCCTTTGTGATAATTTTAAGCGTCTGATGAATTCATGAGCAAACTGCTAAATCTAGCTCAAAAAGTAGGACTCAACGGGTTTTTAGCGGGGCTCTTGTTGGCTATATTTCTTGCTTGGCTTTTTCCGGCTTTTGGTGCGGTGAATTCCCCAATTCCCTGGAAACCCATCATCAACGTAGGTATCGCTCTGGTGTTTTTTCTTTACGGAGTAAAGCTAGATCCTGCTCAAATCATTTCTGGACTTTCCAATTGGAGACTTCATGTATTGATTCAGAGTTTTACGTTCTTAATTTTTCCTGTCTTGGTTTATGTGGTTTTGCAGTGGATGCCTTGGATTGCTCCTGATTTTAAACTGGGGGTCACGTATTTATCGGCTTTGCCCTCTACGGTAAGTGCATCTATCGTGATGGTATCCATAGCCGGAGGAAATATCCCTGCGGCGATTTTCAATGCAAGTATATCGAGTTTGTTGGGAGTGATCCTTACGCCAGCTTGGATGGGGATTTTGGGTGGAACTAGTGAGGAGTTCACTATTGATTTTTTACCTACTTTACTGGAATTGACCTATAAGGTGATCTTGCCGGTGATTTTTGGAGTTTTTATGCATCGGTATCTGTTTCCGATTCTTCAGCCTTTTTTAAAAAAATTAAAATACATCGATCAGTCCGTAATCATGATCATCGTATTTACTGCCTTTGCCCAATCATTTGAGGAACAGGTTTTTTCTCCATACTCCATTTCCACGATGATTACTTTGGCGGCGAGTATGTTGGGTTTATTTCTTTTGATTTGGGGAGTGATCAGTTTTTCTGCCTCATTTCTCAAATTCAATTTAAAAGATAAAATCACTGCACTTTTTTGCGGGTCCAAAAAATCCTTGGTGCATGGCGTGGTGATTGGGAAGGTGATTTTTCCCGATCCGGCGATGTTGGGTTTGGTGCTTCTACCGGTGATGCTGTATCATATCCAACAATTGATCATCGGTTCAGCGATAGCTTCTTGGTTTGCTACAAAAAACAAAACCTGAGAATGTTCCCAGGTCTGTCCGTTAATTAATAGTTGGTTATTGTTTATTTTCTTAAATGTGGGTATTTGCCAGTTGCTCCACCAATGCGATGTACATGGCTTCGGCCTCTTCTTTAGATTTTCCTTTGAAGTTTAGCCAGCTGTTATGTTTTGCAGCGGCTTTGAAATCAAATCCGCCCGGTCGTTCTTCATTATTGTCTCCTTCTGTAGCTTGCTTGTAAAGCCCATAGAGCTTCAGAAGTTCTTCATTACTTGGTCTACTGGTAAATTTTTTAGTAAGCTCAACGGCTTCCTCTAGACTTGTTGGTTTCATTGCAATCGTTTAGTTGGAAAATCATTTTTTCAAATATCAAACCAAAAGCTCCAATTTGAATTTTTTCTCACAAAAAAAGCCGACTGGGAGGTCGGCTTTTGATTTTTCTCAAATATAAGATTAACGCTTGTTCATCGAAACGTAATCCCGCTCATTGGCACCTACATACACTTGGCGTGGGCGGCCAATCGGTTCACCATTTTCTCTCATTTCTTTCCACTGGGCGATCCAGCCTGGAAGACGACCAAGAGCAAACATCACCGTAAACATGTCGGTAGGAATACCCAAGGCTCTATAAATAATACCAGAATAGAAATCGACGTTAGGATAAAGCTTACGGTCCACAAAATACTGATCATTCAGTGCAGCATATTCCAGTTCTTTGGCAATTTCCAAAACGGGATCTTTTACACCTAGTTTTTCCAAAACATCGTCAGCCGCTTTCTTGATGATTTTAGCTCTCGGATCAAAGTTTTTGTACACCCGGTGTCCAAATCCCATCAATCGAAATGAATCATTTTTGTCCTTAGCTTTGTCCAGGTATTTTTTAGCATCTCCACCGTCGGCTTTGATGGCCTCGAGCATCTCAATTACCGATTGGTTTGCACCTCCGTGAAGGGGTCCCCAAAGGGCATTGATTCCTGCTGAAATGGATGCATAAATGGACGCTTGGGACGATCCTACTATTCTCACAGTGGAAGTAGAGCAGTTTTGCTCATGATCTGCGTGAAGAATCAATAAGGAATCCAAGGCTTTGGAAACTACCGGATCGACATCATATCGCTCAGCAGGCAAAGCAAACATCATCTTGAGGAAATTGGAACAGTAATCCAGGGTATTATCAGGATAGTTTACCGGATGTCCCATTTCATTTTTATAAGCCCAAGCTGCGAAAGTAGGCATTTTGGCAATTAGCCTGATAATGCTTAGATTAATCTCTTCTTCGCTTCTGTTGGGATTAAGAGATTCTGGATAAAATGCCGATAAGGAACAGATTAGTGATGAAAGCACGCCCATTGGGTGGGCATTGGATGGGAAACCATCGAGGATTTTTTTGATGTCCTCGTGAACCAGAGTGTGATGGGTGATTTCACTGGTAAATGACTCATATTCAGCCTGAGTCGGTAATTCTCCGTAAATCAACAGATAGGCAACTTCCAGAAACGTCGACTTTTCGGCAAGGTCTTCGATTCGATATCCTCTGTATCGAAGGATTCCTTCTTCGCCGTCCAGAAAGGTAATACCACTAGTGGTAGATCCTGTGTTTTTATAACCGGGATCTATCGTGATAAGACCAGTTGCGCTTCTGAGTTTGGCTATATCAATTGCTGCTTCTTGCTCGGTTCCCGTAATTACCGGAAACTCAAAATCTTGCCCTTTGTAGGACAACTTGACGGATTCAGACATATAGTTATTTTTTGTATTGCTTTGTAAAAAACCTTAAAAGATGGCCTCAAGTTAATAAAAACCCTGCTTTTTTACCGATTTTTTGTACAATGGGTGATATATTATTTCAAATAGTGAAGAATGAGATTTGATTTTGACCCAAACTTGTTTAATCCCTTATTTTAGAAAGAGATATGGTTAAAGAAAAATTCGGTGGAAAGAACCTTTAACACAATTTTATAAAAAAAGCCCCGTAGGGCTTATTTTACTAGCAGAAATGCTCAAATACTTCAACCAGATGTTCTCCGATCATTTTGGCACTTCTTCCTTCGATGTGGTGACGCTCAATAAAATGAACCAATTCTCCGTCTTTGAACAGGGCCATCGCAGGGGAGGATGGGGGATAAGGAAGTACAATCTCCCGGATTTTTTCGACGGCCTCCCGATCATTTCCTGCAAAAACTGTAGCCAAGGTAGTCGGTTTTTTGGAAGCATTTTCCAGGGCAAAACGGACGCCTGGTCGGGCTGCGCCAGCGGCACAACCGCAAACCGAATTTACGACTACAAAGGTGGTTCCTTTGTGATTGGGTCCTAGATGTTCACTTACTTGCTCGGCAGTCTTAAATTCTTGAAAGCCTACATCTGAAAGTTCTGCTCGCATGGGAGCAATCAGTTCTTCGGGATACATATCTATAGTAATTTTTAATTTTTATAAGAAACCTAATTCAAGTTTTGCTGCTTCAGACATCATGTCCTGTGAATAGGGCGGGTCAAAAGTGACCTCCACTTCTACATTGTTAATGCCTTGGACTTGCTGGATTTTGTCCCGCACTTCGGTTGGGATATATTCTGCTGAAGGGCAGTTGGGTGAGGTCAAGGTCATCAGGACAAAGACATTATTCACCGGGTAAACGGTGATTTCATAGATCAAGCCCAATTCGTAAACGTCCACGGGAATCTCCGGATCGTAAACTTGTTTAATGGCTTGAACCACCTTCTCTTTTAAATTGGCAATTTGACCTGTTGAGGTACTGTTTTCAGTTTCCATGATCAGGCGTTTAGTTTGGTTTGAAAGGCAATGGCATAGAGCTTCATTTGCTTGATCATCGATGCCAGCCCGTTGGATCGCTGACTACCGATAATGTTTCCCATGCCGATTCGATCGATGAAATTTAATTCAGCATGAATGATTTCCTCGGGTTTTCGATGGTTTAGGACTCGGATCAATAATGAAATCAGTCCTTTGGTGATGTCGGTATTTGAGTCTGCTAGGTAGTGGATTTTCCCATCATTTTCTTCAGCAGTGAGCCAAACCTTGGACTGACAGCCTTTGATGATGTTTTCGTCTTTTCGCTCGCTTTCTGGAAACTCTTCCAGATTTCCTCCCAACTCCATGATGTAGAAGATCGTGGATTCCCGATCGTCTCCTAGAATTTCAAATTCACCTACTATTTCTTCCTGAACTCCTTCTATGCTCATTTATTCTTGATTTTGGCTATGCGGGCTACCCCTTCGGCCAAGTTTTCGATTTCCGATTTGGAATTGTAAACAGAAAAAGAGGCTCTTACAGTTCCTTCAATACCGAATCTTTTCATCAATGGCTGCGTGCAGTGATGTCCCGTCCTGACGGCAATTCCGCGTGCATCAAGCATCTGCCCGACATCAAACGGATGCATACCTGTAATATTAAAAGAAAGTACACTGACTTTTTCCTTTGCTGTGCCTATGGGCTCAAAACCCTTGATCGGTAAGAGCAATTCATTGGCATAGGAAAGCAACTCATCTTCGTGTGCTTTGATGGAGGGTTTGCCCAGATCTGTAATAAAATCCAAAGCAGGTTTGAAGGCAATCACATCCGCAATATTTGGCGTGCCGGCTTCAAACTTAAAAGGGATGTCATTGTAGGTGGTTTTTTCAAAACTCACTTCCTTGATCATCTCTCCACCACCTAAGAAAGGAGGCATTTCTTCCAGAATTTCTCTTTTCCCGTACAAAATCCCCAAACCTGTTGGCCCGTAAAGTTTGTGTGCGGAAAAAGCCATGAAGTCGCAGTCCAAATCCAATACATCAATATCCAAATGAGAGGTAGACTGAGCACCGTCTAGTAAAACTTTTGCACCGAAGGCATGAGCAGCGTCTATGATTTTTTTAACTGGATTGATGGTGCCCAAGGCATTGGATGCATGAATTATACTGACCAGTTTAGTCTTACTGGATAATAATTGCTCAAACTCCTCAAAAATTATCTCTCCTGATTCTGTGATTGGGATAATTTTCAAAACAGCACCTTTTTCCTCGCAGAGCATTTGCCAAGGAACGATGTTGGAATGATGCTCTAGGGTAGAAATGATAATTTCATCCCCTTTTCCGATGAACTTTCTGCCAAAGGTTTGGGCCACGAGATTGATACCTTCGGTGGTGCCTTTGGTAAAAATAACCTCAGCAGACTCTCTCGCACCGATAAACTCCCGGACAGTTTCTCTTACCAATTCGTATTCCCGAGTGGCTCGATCCGCTAGGGTATGAGCACCCCGGTGAATATTGGAATTATCCATCTCATAGTAGGAGCGGAGTTTATCCAAAACTGCCTTTGGCTTCTGCGTAGTGGCAGCATTGTCAAAATAAACTAAGGGCTTGCCGTGTACCTCTTGATGAAGTACAGGAAACAAGCCCCTGATTTGGTCGATAGTTAATTTCATGGGGTTCAGAATTTACTTCCCAAGCGATCACCTACCAATGCTATGCAATATTCTCTAAAACTTTCGTCTCCAATATGCTCCAGGACTTCTCCTGCAAAAGCATATAGCAACAATCCTTTTGCCTGGGTTTTGTCAATTCCCCGGGCGCGCAAATAAAATAGGGCTTCTTCATCCAATTGGCCCGTGGTACAGCCGTGTGAACATTTCACATCATCTGCCCAAATCTCCAATTGAGGTTTGGTATTGACAATCGCATCTTCTGACAGCAGGATGTTATTGTTTTGCTGGAATGCATTGGTTTTCTGAGCGTCCTGACGGACGAAAATCTTCCCATTGAATACGCCTCGAGACTGATCGGCTAAAATACCTTTATACAATTCGTTGGATTCAGCATGGGGAATGGTATGGTCCACATTGGTGTGATTATCCACATGGGTTTTGCCATTGAGTAGGTACAATCCGTACATATTTCCCTCCGAGTTGCTTCCGATCAAATTGAGGTTGAGGTTGTTTCTCACCATATCGCCAGAAAGCGAAACATTCACTGAGGTAAATCGGCTATGCTCTCGAATATCAGTTTCAGTGTTGCTGACTTCTATCACATGCTTACCTTCGTTTTGCAAGCGGTAGTAATTCAGCTGGGAATTAACCCCGCCTTTGATCTCGACTACCTTATTTACAAAATAAGGAGAATCGTCCATGCTGACCGAAAGATCTATAAAACTCGCTTCGGCAAAATCTCCAGCCTCTATCCAGATGCGGGGTTGAATGACCTGACCCTCATTGGATTTATAAAAGGATAAAAGTAAAACCGGCTTTTCGATTTTCGATTTTTTGGGCAAGGAAATGGCAATTCCGTCTTGAAAACCTGCCTGATTAAGTCCTACAAAAGGATCTTTTTCTGCTTTGGCAATGCTTCCCAAAGGCAAATCTGGCTGATCCGTGATTTCATTCACGGTCAAAGTCGTATCATAACTGGAAAGCTCAGGAATGAATTTTCCATTGGTAAACACCAAGACTGAACCTTCAAAACCTGCGAAAATAGCAGCTTTGACATCAAGGGCATTTACTTCAAAGGATTTGGCAAGTTCAAACCTAGAAATCGTTTGCTCGATTTTTTTCCGAATCGGAGTAAATTTATATTCTTCATCCTTCAGCGCAGGCAAGCCTTGAGAAAGGTATTGGGCCTTCCCTTTGGACCTCAACTCAGTGAAGTTTTTTGGTGCGGATTCTAGAATGCTATTAAATGTATCTTGGGTAGTCAAGGTACTCATGCTTCTGTTTTAAGGGTTCAGACTGTGGCTTTGGACTCAACTTCTTCTTTGATCCAATCGTAGCCTTTTTCTTCAAGCTCCAGTGCCAAATCTTTGGTTCCGGATTTTACGATTTGACCTTTGTAAAGTACGTGGACAAAATCGGGTACGATGTAGTCCAACAGTCGCTGATAGTGAGTCACAACGATAGTCGCGTTTTCGGGTGATTTTAGCTGGTTGACACCATTTGATACCACTTTCAACGCATCAATATCCAAACCTGAGTCAGTTTCATCAAGAATTGAAAGCTTTGGCTCTAACATGGCCATTTGAAAAATTTCATTCCGCTTTTTCTCTCCTCCTGAAAACCCTTCATTCAAGGCTCTGCTCAACAATTTCTGGTCGATTTCGACCAGTTTCATTTTCTCTTTCATCAGTGAAAGAAATTTCACCGCATCCAAAGGCTCCAAGCCACGATGCTCGCGAACTTGATTTACAGCCGTTCTCAGAAAGTTGGTAGAAGATACTCCCGGTATTTCCACCGGATATTGGAATGCCAAAAAGACTCCTTCTCTAGCTCGTTCTTCGGGTGCCAATTCCAGTAAATCCTTTCCCTGAAAAAGTACTTCTCCTTCGGTAACTTCGTATTCTTCTCTACCAGCCAAAACAGAGGCTAAAGTAGATTTACCCGAACCGTTGGGCCCCATGATCGCGTGAACTTCTCCGGCTTTGATTTCCAAATTAATTCCTCTCAATATAGGAGTGCCTTCGATAGAGGCATGAAGATTTTTTATTGATAGCATAGTATGATTTGATATTTCAAATTTTACAATTAAGATAATTTCCGGTCATTTTTTGCCATTTGGCCTTATCGTTTTTTATCTCATTATTTCGAGACCCTTTTGCCGGATTAATCCCAAATTTCCAACCTTTTTAACCCACAGAGCCTTCAAGAGTCAAGGCAAGGAGTTTTTGAGCTTCCACTGCGAATTCCATGGGTAATTGATTCAACACTTCTTTTGCGTATCCATTGACAATCAAGGCTACAGCATCCTCTGTCGCGATACCTCGCTGATTGCAGTAGAAAATCTGGTCTTCTCCGATTTTTGAGGTAGTGGCCTCGTGTTCTACTTTTGCAGTAGGATTGTTGATGTCGATATATGGGAACGTGTGAGCTCCGCAACGATCACCCATTAAGAGGGAGTCGCACTGGGAAAAATTCCGTGCATTTGTCGCGCGCTTCATTACCTGAACCTGACCTCGATAGGAATTTTGAGATTTTCCTGCGGAAATTCCTTTAGAAACGATCCGTGATTTGGTGTTTTTACCAATGTGGATCATTTTGGTTCCAGTATCTGCTTGCTGATAATTATTAGTAACAGCTACAGAGTAAAATTCGCCGATAGAATTGTCCCCTTTCAAAATACAAGAAGGATATTTCCAAGTCACTGCAGATCCCGTTTCTACCTGTGTCCACGAAATTTTGGAATAATCACCCGCACAAATTCCACGCTTGGTCACAAAATTGTAAATTCCGCCTTTTCCGTTTTTATCTCCCGGGAACCAGTTTTGAACTGTTGAATATTTCACCTCGGCATGAGCTCCGGCGTAAATTTCTACTACTGCCGCGTGAAGTTGGTTTTCGTCACGCTGTGGTGCAGTACAACCCTCTAGGTAACTCACGTAGGACTCATCCTCCGCTACGATCAGCGTACGCTCAAACTGTCCCGTATTTGCCGCATTTATTCGGAAATAAGTGGATAATTCCATCGGGCATCTGACGCCTTTGGGAATGTAGCAGAATGAACCATCGGAAAATACTGCCGAGTTCAATGCCGCGTAATAATTATCTGTCATGGGCACGACTGAACCCAGATATTTTTTAACTAGCTCGGGATGCTCTTTAACCGCTTCGCTGAACGAACAAAAAACGATTCCCAATTTGCTGAGGGTATCTTTGAACGTAGTGGCGACTGATACCGAATCAAGTACAGCATCCACTGCTATTCCCTGCAGTCTTTTTTGCTCATTCAAAGAGATACCCAATCGCTCATAAATAGCCAATAATTCGGGATCGAGCTCATTGAGGCTTTTTGGCTTTTTTGATTGCTTGGGAGCAGAATAATATTTCAGGGCTTGTAAATTGATCTTTGGATAGTGAACATTGGCCCACTCCGGCTCGATCATGGACTGCCAGGTTTTAAAAGCCTTCAATCGCCATTCGAGCAACCATTGCGGTTCCTCTTTTTTGACAGAAATCCAGCGTATAATATCTTCGTTTAATCCGGCAGGGGCTTCATCGGCCTCATAATTAACGGACCATCCGTGTTCGTATTCTTTGGAAGTAAACTCTTCTAAAATTTGGTTGTCTTTGCTCATGGGCTGAGTTATTTAGACTAATTACATTTTGCTTGCGAAGGTACAACATATAATCAAAATATTATGTTCGGAATGATCGGAAAAATCTATCAAAGATTCATTCACTCAATAAAAAATGCTTCGAGGAGCAATATTTTCAACATTTTAGGAAAAATGAAAGTGAAGGTTTTCAATTCTCCACTTTCAATGATTTGATCAAAATTGTTTATTTAGATTTAATCCAGATAGACCTTTTATTTCTTTTCTTTATCGAAGAACTGGATCGGGCGATTGATACTTTCCTCAAGTACAATCAAAGTCTCTGTCCGGTCTATGCCATCTACTTTTTGGATTTTGTCCAATACTATTCTGAGATGATTGGTGTCCCGACAAATTATTTTTGCAAAAATGGAGTAATTGCCCGTGGTATAATAGGCGCTGACCACTTCGGGGATTTCCTTTAAGCGCTCGATGACATTATCATATAAAGAACTTTTTTCGAGATAAATTCCCAAGAACGCTGAGATGTCATAGCCCAACTTCGAAAAGTCAATATTCAAAGTGGCACTTTTGACGACTCCCATGTCCTCGAGTTTTTTCATTCTGACATGCACCGTTCCGGAGGAAACAAATACTTTTTTTGCAATTTCGGTGTAAGGAGTCTTCGCATCTTCATTGAGAAGAGAAATGATTTTTAGGTCTATGTTATCGATATCTAAAATTTTATCCATTTTTCTGAGGTGGATTTAGCTGATTTATAATGAAGTGATCGGTAAATTAGAGATTGTTCAAAATATTGCAAAATTATTTTTTCAATTTGTAATTTTTGTCAAAATACATTTACTTTGAGGTCGGCTTGAAAAGCTATACGAATATTTGGTCTATATTTCATTTAGAAAAATTAAAAACCGAAATTTTCGAGATAGCCAAATTTCAGGTCAGTTCACTATTCGAAACTTTTAATCTCTAAAGTTATATTTGGGTTTATATTCTGAAAAGAGTCTTGCTTCTGGCAGGACTTTTTTGTTTTCAGGCCGATCCATTTCTGTTTTTTTCAAAAGGCGATCAAAAAGGAACATTTTTTTCATCTCATGCTCAGGTTCAAAAATCTTCTATTTTTCAAAATTGAGGCGGATAATGAAGCTGTCGGATAAAAATTTAAAATCCAAAGGCGGAATTAATCAATTTAAACTGCAAAATACTTGCTTTGAAATTGTTTTTGATGCATTTTTGAGTGTTGAAATCAGCAATGAAAAAGCATCTTCTACATATCGCAGTTTTAGGATTGGCAATCGTCATGCTTCCTTTGCACACGTTTGCTGCATCGGATAAGGATGAAAAGGCTTCCTTGCGTGCGGTTGTGGCTGAAGAAAAAGCTGAATCTGCTAGCTGGAAATTTGCTGATTTTACTGTTGAAATGATCGACAGCTATTCTCCATTTATTTTTAGAACCAAGAAAAGTCAACAATTGGAAGAAGTGAGAGTGATCTTGGAAGTTAACTCCATGGGAGCCATTAGCGGTTTTGAATTGGAAAATTCAGAAGACAAAGGTCTAAAAGAGCGATTGGATTATGTGATCCGAAAGCTTCCTAAATGCGAGCCTATTCCTGGCAAACAGGACTACGGTCCTCAATCCTTTGAATTAATTATACAAAAATAATCAGTCGGTTTATCCGACTTTTTTTTTGAGCGGTGCAGATGCACTCGGGTGCTGTTTTTATTTTTAAAATCCAAAAAACACCATCCCTATGAAAACCAATTTATTTACGATAGGATTTGTATCCTTGCTCACCTTTTATGGGCAAGCTCAGGTTAAGTCGTTTGAGCAAGAAAAATTATTTTCTGAACAAGACACCACCGCTAAATTTTACACGGTTTCCGGTGAGCGGCACGGTCCTTCATTCTTTAAAAAATTTAAATTCCCTGAAGTAGAATATACTCCTGGGGATCAACTCACTTTTGACAAATACCATACCGTGGAGGTCATGTACCATTGGTATGAACGATGGGCGGAGGAGTATCCGGATATCGTGGATCTTTATGTGGTCGGTCATTCCCTCGAAGGTCGTCCTGTTTATCAGATGACTTTGACCAACAAGTCCACTGGTAAAGACACGGATAAACCCGCTGCCTATTTTGAAGGAGGAAGACATTCTGGCGAAATCACTTCTAGCGAATCCATTCTTTGGATGACAAAGCATTTGATCGAAAACTATGGAAAAGATGAGGAAATCACTCATTTGATCGATACCAAAGCGATTTATCTAAGACCGCAAAATAATCCCGATGGATCAAACTTGTACTTATTTACCGAACAGCGAAACAGAAGCTCGGTCAAACCTCACGATAATGACCGTGATGGTTTGATAGATGAAGATCCTGAGGAAGACCTCGATGGGGATGGTATAATTTATCAAATGAGAAAAAAGGCGGTCACCGAGGAAGAAAAAAAGAAGGCTAATTATATCATCGATCCGGATCATCCATCAGGAAAACTGATGAAGCGTGTTTTTCCGGGCAAAGGCGATTACCTGATATATTCGGAAGGCATCGACAATGATGAGGATGGCAGCTACAACGAAGATGGAATTGGAGGATTGGATCTGCACCGAAACTATCCCGAAAACTGGCGTCCTGATATCGGAGGAGATCTGACCGGTAGGGGATATACCCAATACGGTGCCGGTGAATACCCCATGAGCGAGCCGGAGACGCGAAGCACCGTCCTATGGATGCTTTCCCATCCCAATATCTCTGTGGTTAATTCGATGGATACCCGCGTTCCCATGCACCTCAGACCACCTTCCACTTCCAAAAGTGAGGAAAGAATGTATCCTAGCGATCTGGAGATCTATCGGGAAATGGACGAATTGGGACTTTCCTACACGGCTTATCCCTGGGCAGGGGATGTATACGAAACTTACAGTACCCGATACAAAGTCAACTCCATGACCGGCGATCCGCTGAAGCCTTCTCCCTTGTTTGGACATGGACCAGATTTCGGATATTTCTATTATGGAAGTATTTGGTATGGTGATGAGCTTTGGAATAATGGCGCAATGAAAGACTACAATGGCGACGGAATCTACAATGATTACGATGCGCTCATGTGGGATGAGGAGGAAAATGAAGGCCGAGGATTTAAGGACTGGACCTCATTTGATCATCCACAACTGGGAGAAGTAGAAATAGGCGGATTTCATCCGAAATTTTTTGGACAAAATGGACCTACTTGGCAATTGGAAAACTGGGCAAAAAAGCAAGCTCAATTTAATATGGCCATGGCGATGCGACTTCCGGAGTTGAAAGTGAGTGAGCCTACAGTTGACAAAATTTCTGATAATGAATACGAGATTACCATTTCTTGGGAAAATGTAGGTGGATTGCCGGTGGCTTTAGAACAAGCCAAATTGGTCAAAATCGTTCAGGAAGATCGGGTTTCTTTGGATTTTGAAAAGGAACTACTCGAAGGCTATGAGGATGCCAAGGTCAAAATCACTTCTCCTGAATTGTATGATAAAACCATTTATTCTGGGTATACCGAAAAAGGAGAAAAAAAATCGGCTACTTTCCGGGTTGAGCTCAGCTCTGATGAGGAAGTAAGCGGTAAAATCAAACTTTCCTCCACCCGAGGAGGTCTGTTTGTCAAAGAATTCAAATTAAACTAAACCTAAATATGCTGAAAAGAACAAAACAACTGGTATTGCTTTTAGCCTTTCTGATTTATTCAGGAGCAGATGCGCAGCAAAAGCGATCCCTTACGCATGCAGATTATGATGGCTGGGAAAGCCTGGGCGGTGAGAAAATCACCAAAGATGGAAAATGGGTTGGGTATTCAATTTCTCCACAGGATGGAGATGCCAGAGCTGAGATTTTACCATTCAATGATCCTTCCAAAAAAACGATTATTCATCGGGCTCAAGGCTGGGATTTTACCCCTGATGATTCATTTGCAGTGGGCAAAATAGTTCCTCAGAAAGATTCTGTTCGAGTCTTGAAGTTGAAAGAAACCAAGAAAGACGACATGCCCAGTGACAGTCTTTTTATTTTCAACCTGAAGGCTGGAGAAATTGAAAAAATGGCGAATGTCAAATCCTTTGCTATTCCTCAAGAAGCTGGCAGCTGGGTGGCAATCCATTTTGAAAAGGAAAAGCCTGCGAAAAAAGATGAAGCTGACTCCACCGCCAAAGCTGAGAAGCCTAAAAAAACGGACGGCACCAAACTTCTGGTAAGAACACTCAATGGCGAAAAAAGCTATGAGTTTGACCGGGTAAAAAGTTATAGCTTTTCCAAAGAAGGGGAGTTTCTTCAGTATGTTTTAGCGGAAGAAGATACGCTGGACAATGCTGCAATCCACCTCCTTGACCTCAAAACCGGAGAAAGTCAAACCGTCCATGAAGGAAATACAGATTACACCCGGGTGACATTTTCGCCGAAGGCTACCTATTTGACTTTTATCTCTACCAATGATTCCTCCAAAGCTGAGAAGCCTTATTATCAGCTTTATTTGACAAAAACGGATGAGGTTGCCCTTGAGGAATTGGTCAACAAGGATTCTCAGGGGATTTTGGAAAATGGTCGCTTAAGCAGCGATGCTGGTATTCGTTTTAGTGAAGAGGAAGACCGGATTTTCTTTGGTGTAGCTGAGGACTATGTGGATTATGCATACGAATCTGACACCACCATCCTCGATGAGGAGCGGGTGAGTTTGGATATTTGGGGATGGCAAGATGCCGAAATCCAACCCATGCAGTTGAAAAACAAATCTCGTGAGGAAAATAGATCCTACACGGCTACTATGGATTTGGCGACTAGGAAAATCACTCAGCTCGAGGATCGGGAAGTCAACAATATCATCTTGGAAAACAAGATCGAACGGGATTTTGCTTTGGTCTGGACTGACGCGCCCTATCGGAGAAACTATTCTTGGGATATTCAGATAGGAAGAGATGTGTACATGATTGATTTTGCGACGGGTGAGAAAACCCTGGTAGAAAAATCTTTGCCGGGTTACCCTAGTCTTTCCCCCGAAGGGAAATACATCACTTGGTATGCGAATAAAGACTCCACTTGGGTGGCCTACGATATTGCTCAAAAAAATAAGATTAATCTGACCGAAGGGCTTGATGTGGTGTTTTATGATGAATTACATGATTCACCTTCGCTTCCCGGAAGCTATAGTACAGCAGGATGGTTGGAAAACGATGAGGCGATCTTAATCAATGATCGCTATGACATCTGGAAAATCGATCCCAGAAATCCTAGCCAAGCTGTCAATATCACTCAAGGAGAGGGTAGAGCCAATTCCATTGAATTTAGAAGACTTACCCTTGATCGGGAAGAGGAATTCATTGATCCCAAGGACCCATTATATTTGACAGCCTTCAATGAAGTGACTAAACAGTCGGGTCTGTATCGATCCTCCATTAATGCTCAAAATGCTCCTAAACAGATTTTGATGTCAGATCACCGCTATTTTGGTTTTAACAAAGCCAAAGATTCGGATGAGATTACCGTAAGGAGAAGTACGTATCAGGAAAACCCGGATTTGCATTTGGGTGATTTGACCTTGAAGAATCTTCGAAAAGTTTCCAATCTCAACCCTCAGCAAGCTGACGTAAAGTGGGGTTCGGTTGAGCTCGTAAGCTATTTGGCCAATGATGGTACGCCGCTCCAGGGATTGTTGTTTAAGCCTGAAAACTTCGACGAAAACAAAAAATACCCCATGATGGTGTATTTCTACGAGCGAAACAGTAATGGACTGCATAACTACCGAGCTCCTGCTCCTTCGGCATCTACGATTAATATTCCGTACTTTGTCAGCAATGACTACCTGGTTTTTGTTCCAGACATCAAATATGATCTAGGCCTTCCAGGACCGAGTGCCTACAATTGTATCATTCCTGGAGTGCAGTCTCTCGTGGCAAGAGGATTTGTGGATGCGGACAATATGGCTATTCAAGGTCAAAGCTGGGGAGGATATCAAGTGGCCTATTTGATCACGCAAACCAATATGTTTAAGGCCGCAGGAGCTGGCGCTCCAGTTGTCAATATGACCTCAGCTTATGGTGGGATCCGATGGGGAACAGGCATGAGTCGGATGTTCCAATACGAGCAAACTCAGTCTCGAATCGGAGGAACCCTCTGGGAAAAGCCGGTGTATTATCTGGAGAATTCTCCGCTGTTCTTTATGGATCGGGTGAAAACGCCGGTTTTGATCATGCACAATGATGCAGATGGATCTGTGCCTTGGTACCAGGGAATCGAAATGTTTATGGCCCTGAAAAGATTGAACCAACCCGCTTGGTTGCTTCAGTACAATGGAGAAGATCATAACCTCCGTCAGCGCAAAAACAGAAAAGACCTTTCTGTTCGGCTAAGCCAGTTCTTCGATCACTACCTCAAAGGTGCTCCAGCTCCGCTTTGGATGACTGAAGGACTCCCAGCAGTAGAGAAAGGGAAAACTTTAAAATACGAGTTGGAGGATTGATATGCAGTTTGTTTAATCTCAAATAAGAAAACCCGGCTCATAGAATTGAGCCGGGTTTTCTGTTTCAATGGCAAAATGGCTTTTGGCTTCTTAGAATTAGGAAATTAAAAATCCGTGCTCTTTCCGTCTAGATCCATTTCCTTGATCCAAACATTCCGGTAAAGAACATCATGTCCTTCTGCTTGTAATTTCAGACCTCCAGGTCTATCCGTGATGCCTTTCCCATCATCATTTCCCCCATCAAGCCCGGAGTTAGGTCCGCCCCATACTTGCTGTATGCTGACATCTTCATGGATTTTTTCACCATTGAAATAAATCGTTACCCGAGCTTTTTCTTTTAGTTCTCCATTTTCAAACCGGGCTGCTTTAAACAGAATATCATAAGCATTCCATTTTCCCAGTCCATTATAAGCTTCCACTTTTGGCAAATGCTCATTGATCACAGCGGCCAGACCATGGAGTCCGTAATCTCCATCCAGAATTTGGATTTCATAGCGGTTTTGGAGGTAAACTCCACTGTTTCCTCCCTCGTTTTTAATGAGAAACTCAACGTGTGCTCTGAAGTCCTCGTATTTTTTCTTGGTGACAATATCCGCCGCGCCATACTTTCCGCCAGCTCCGGCAGGGTCATTACTACTGATTGCTTTTCCCCCTGTCACAGGATCTTCGACTTCCGGCCATTTGATCGGGTCTTCTGCCGAAAATCGAGGGCCTTTCCAGTACTCCCAGTTTTTCAACAGCATCTCCTTACTTCCATCAAGCATAAGCTCGGCTCCCTCGATCGGTGCCACTCCCACACCGGTTTGGGAATAACCACATGAGATCATAGAGAAAACAAAGGCAGTGAAGAATAAGGTTTTTAGGTTCATTTTGGAATTCATAGTATTTTTTAATTAGGGTTGATTCGATACTTAGAATTCAATTTGGTTAAATTTAAACTAGCATAAAAAAGATTTTATTCGAATACTCTTTTTATTTTGATTTCTAATCCCCAAACCCCAGCAAAAAATGAAGTGGCAAGGCAGAAAAAAAAGCTCCAATATTGATGACCGGAGAGGTCAGAGTGGATCGGGAGGCGGAGGAATCAATCCTATGCTTTTGGGACCACTGATCAAGATCCTTTTCTCCAAGACAGGCTTGGTGATCGTTGGTATTGTGATCGTTTTCTCGGTGGTCACCGGTACCAATCCGCTGAATTTTATCGGTGGATTTCTGGGTGGGGGAGGACAAGGCTTTACTACCGAGTCATCTTATCAACCCAGTGCAGAAGAGGATGAATTGGCAGAATTCAGTTCGGTAATTCTCGCAGATACCGAACTCATTTGGAATCAGCTTCTAGAGGATTACCGGGAACCCACGCTGGTTTTATTTTCCAGGTCAGTATCTTCCGCTTGTGGCAATGCGAGTGCCGCTACCGGTCCATTTTATTGTCCTGCGGACGAAAAATTATACATTGATTTAAGCTTTTTTGAAGATATGGCGCTAAAACTCAATGCGCCGGGGGATTTTGCACAGGCCTACGTGATCGCTCATGAGGTGGGACACCATATCCAGAATCTCATGGGAATCACCGATGAAGTACAGAGTCTACGAGGACAAGTGAGCCAAAGTGAATACAACCAATATTCGGTTCGATTGGAATTGCAAGCCGATTTTCTAGCGGGTGTTTGGGCACATCACAGTCAAAAAACCAGCGGAATGATGGAGCAGGGCGATTTGCAAGAAGCCTTAAATGCAGCCAATGCAATTGGCGATGATCGATTGCAAAAGCGTTCAGGAGGGGATGTGGTACCCGATTCTTTTACCCATGGTACTTCTGAGCAACGCATGCGATGGTTCAAAAAAGGCTTTGAAACCGGTGAGCTCCGCCAAGGGGATACCTTCAAAGCGGAGGATTTGTAAACTCATTTAATCGGATGAGATTTCTGATTTTAAATTTCTCGCTTCAAAGCTTAGACTTTCCTGAAAACTGCCAGCTGTAACAGCAAACTTTCTTCCGTGTGTCGTCTTCTTTCTCTATTAAATCTCCAATATATAGTCCAAAATTCCCGCATTTTTTCCTTTGGGCCGAGTGACCAAAAGCGGTAAGCTGTCATTGAATTGGATCAATCGCTCAGCCATACTTCCTATGAACAGAGCAGTGGCCGCAGTTCTGCCTTTTGCCCCGATAATGATTCCGTCGGCATCGATTTCCTTTGCCTTGGTGACGATTTCCTGTACGGGATCATCGTCATCATCTTTGGTGTATACCGGTGTGATGGAGATTCCTTTGGTATCTATTTTCCGGATAAACTTTTTGTAATTGATCTCAGCGTGCATAGCCATGATCTGGGTGAATTCCTCGAAGGTTTTTCCTGTAAAATGATAGCCAGAAGGGACCGAATATACATTTTGGCAGACAATCTCTACATTACCGTGCTTTTCAGCAATCATAATGGCTTCCTCAAGCGCATCTTTAGAGTAATCCGAAAAGTCAGAAGGAACCAAAATTTTGTTCACTTTAGGAGTGGAATTTTCAGGGACGATCAGTAGGGAACAACTCGCCCGTCTCGCCAAACGAAGTGACGCAACGCCAGTACCAGGCAAGGTGACTTTTCTACCGATAATGATCATATCGGCAGATTTCTCTTCTGCCAGTTTTAATACCTTTTTTGAAAGCGATCCTTCTTTGACGATATAGTTTAAAGAAATGTCTTTTTTGCCATGGAAGTTTTCTTTTACAGCCAGCTCCATAGCTTGCTGCCGTTCATTGACCATGTTTTCGACCAGATTAGGAAACTCCTCAAGCACTTCCTTTGGTACTGTTAAGTTCTTGATCACATTGACAAAATAGACTTTCTTGGTCTGATTGACATTTGCGATAAATGCCGCATATTGGATCAAGGTCTTGTCCAATGCGGTTTGGTCGAGGCAGACGATGAGCTTTTTGATCAAATACATTGTTAACTGGGTTTTGCGATGCAAATTTAAGGTTAAAAATAGAGATTGAAATAGTTTATTTTTGAAATATTATTTTGACTTTTGGTTATTTACGTTGCTGTATAGGTCCTTTGTTTTGATTTATTTATTTTTTTAGAATATTATTTTAAAATAATTTAATTCGACCATCAGTCCGATTCGGTTTGGCTCCAATCAATTTTTTATCATGGATCAATTACCTGCCTCAAGTGTCAACTGTGCCGATTTTATCCCGTATATTTGTCTAAAGCTCGGGTCGCTGACATGTTCAAACTTCACAATTAACAAAATACCGAGTGAAGCCCTTTCCAAAAACAGGCCTCACCCAGAATTTTCGGGGCCTCGTCCGCAAGGACAGGATAACAGTGGAAGTTTGCGGTCTCAAGGCAGCTCAAATCTTGTCTATAAGGAGGTTTGTAACACTCTAAGATCCGGGCTTTTTTATTTTTTGTCGCACCCACTCTAGCTCCTCTTGACCGTAAATTTTTAGCCTTGCCGCTATCCCGTATACAGCTACAATCAAGATTGATTTTATTCCCATATCTAGCAACGGATTTTCCATCGCTGGTAGATTGGATACTATAATTAGGCTAAATACCCCGATAGAAAGGATTCTCAGCGTGCTTTGATCAAAAGGAACGAAACCCAGTTTTAGCTTTAGATAAAAATACTTCAATAGATTGAATAATAACATCACCAAAGCGGATGCCAATGCCGCCCCCTCAATCCCGTAAATCGGAATTAACAGGTAATTCAGTATAATGATCGATATACTCATCAGAATAGTGGCGGTCAAGTTGAAGCGGTAATACTTGGAGAATACCAAGATTTCTGAGTTGACCGAAAATGCCACATCAAACAGCTTTCCCAACCCAATCAAGAAAACCACCCATTTGCCACTTTCATAGATTTCCCGATTGGGGATAAAATGATAAATGTTGTCAATATTGGTCCAAAGCCCCACAAAAAGCAACAAGCATATGTAGAGTTGTCTTCGACTCACTTGCTTGTAAATCCGATTAATTTCAGAAAATTCATTCCGCGAAAAATGATCCGCAATGACTGGCATGACCACTTGGGAAATTGCCCTCCTCGGCATTTCAATGACCAATGCCATACTGAAGGCGATGGTATAAATGGCATTGGCTTCCAGGCTAATCATCGAACTCACCATGACACTGTCGATTTTCATAATCAGGGTGGAGGCGGCTGTCGCCAAAAAAGTAATCAGACTAAATCGAAGAAAGGAACGTCGAAATTTCGGAGGAAAATTATTCCATCGAAAATCCAATTTAAGCACTCTCAGCCAGGTTAAATAACTCAACATTCCGAGTAGCGGAAGGCCATAAATGGCAATCAATCCCATCATCATCTGATCAAAACTGATCCAAGCCATCAGGAAACAAACAATCCAAAGCCCGGTCAAAATCCGGATAAATACCTCTCTGAAAAATGTCGGGATGGCTACTTTGAGAAAAGATCGGCTATAAGCATCCAAAATCGAATTCATCAGCGCCATAAAAGTGATCAGAAGCACAATCCATAAATAGGGTAGAATGTCAGGAGAATTGGAAGCAAACAGAGAAATGATTTCCTCCTGAAAAATCCAAAAAAGCAAACCCACGACTAGAAACCCAACCAATGACAACAACAAACTGAAGCTCAAAAATGCAGATTGCCCTTGTTCTAATTTTGGAAAATATCGCGTAATCCCATGCCCCAAACCCAGTTGGGCAAAAGGCACAAAAAGAAGCGCAAGGTCTTGAATGGTCCGAAAAGTCCCGAGCTGAGACGCTTCCAGGGCATAGGGATAGAGCCAAAGTACATTGAAGTAGCCAATTACTACACCCAGGTAAGAAAAAATAGTAGTTTGAATGCTTTGATCGGCGACCTTGCCCATGAGTTGAAATTATCAAAAAATCAGGAATCTTTTCCTTTCTTTTTAAAAATCAAGGTTTGGCGCATTTGTCGCAGCCAGCTGCGGTCTTGGATTTGAAGATGTATTTACGGCCTAAATAAACCAAAGCGGCCAATACAACTATGCCCAGAATGATTTCTTGCCACATATTAGGATAAGATTTGATAAGTGATCAATGCAGATACATACGCCAAAATGGTCATGTATACTGTTTGAATCAACGGCCATTTCCAGCCTTTAGTTTCCCGATAGACAATAGCAAGCGTGCTCATGCACTGCATGGCAAAAGCATAAAATACCATGAGAGAGAATGCTGTCGGCAAATTGAAGGTTTTTTCTCCGGTATTGGGATTGATTTGGGAATTCAATTTTTCTCGAATCGTCAAATCATCTTCGGGATCTCCTTCTATACTGTAAATCGTGGCAATAGTCGAAACGAATACCTCCCGGGCTGCAAAAGAAGTAATCAACGCGATTCCGATTTTCCAGTCATAGCCCAAAGGACGAATAGCCGGCTCAATCGCATGTCCCATAATTCCTATGAATGAAGACTCGAGCAATCTGGAAGAAGCTTCCACTTCGATGATTTCGATTTCTTCGGGAGATTGGGCTTGTTCGATCTGCTGATCCCGTTCCGCTCGGATTGCATCCATTTGAGCGGGAGGTCCATAGGATGCCAACACCCAAAGGATAATGGAGATGGCCAAAATTACCTTTCCCGCTTCGGTGACAAAGGTGTAGGATTTGCTGTACATAGTCATCAAAACATCCTTCCACCTTGGTGTGCGATAGCTTGGAAGCTCCACCATCAAATAGCTTTTTTCGGTAGTTTTTAAAATGCTTTTTAGTCCAAATGAGGTGAAAAGCACGCCCACTACTCCTAAAACATAAAGCCCTAAAAGCGCCAAAGCTTGTAAATTAAAGAAACCAAAAAGCATCTCATCCGGAACCACCAACCCGATCAAAATAATATAAACGGGTAATCTCGCAGAGCAACTCATCAATGGAGTTACCATAATGGTAATGATCTTTTCTTTCCAATTTCCAATATTTCGCGCGGCCATGACTCCCGGAATCGCGCAAGCTACTCCGGAAACTAAGGGAACGATACTTTTTCCGTGAAGGCCAAATGGCTTCATCCATCGGTCCATCATAAAAACCACCCGAGACATGTAGCCGGTATCTTCGAGAATCGCCAAGAAACCAAAAAGCATAGCAATTTGCGGGATGAATATCACCACGCCTCCTATACCCGGAATGATCCCTTCTGCAATCAAACTGGTGAGGACTCCCTCTGGTAAATTACTGCTGGCCCAGCCTGCCATTTGGGCAAAAAAACCATCGATCATATCCATGGGAACAGAGGCCCAAGCAAAAATCGCCTGAAAAATCAATAATAGAATCGCACCAAAGATCACATAGCCAAATACAGGATGAAGAAATGCTTTATCCAATTTGTTGGTAGTGGGAGGGATAGCATCTTTTTTGATCACTACCTTTTCGATGATCTCGGTGATTTTGCGGTAGCGGAGTTTAGTCTCTTCGAGCTGTGCCGCTTCAAGATTGACCGAAATGGATGCCAGTTTATCCGCAATCCAGGTCCGCTTTTCGGGTGAAAGTCCCCGATCTTTTAGACCAAAGCGAAGCAATTGATAAGCCTGATAATCTGTGGCAAGTCCAAATTTTTCTTTGACATCTATCAGCAGTGCAGGATCCAAATATTCACTGACTTTTAAAAATTCCATCGGCTTGGCAAAATTCCGCTGATGAATCAAATCCTTGATTTGGTCCAGACCTTTGGATGCCCGTGCATCGGTATGGAGAATCGGCACCCCCAGAGCCTTGAATAATTCAAACCCTTTGATGTCAATTTTCTTTTTCTCTGCCAGATCGGACATATTCAGAACCAGAGCCAGATTCAAGCCCAAGTCGATCAATTGAGAGGCTAAAAACAAACCTCTCGAAAGCTGAAGCGAATCGATCACCATCAAAACATACTCCGGTTTTTCGATTTCACTCTGCTGATTGAGTACTCGATGAGCAATGATTTCATCCTCTGAGTTAGGATACAGAGAATAGGTCCCCGGCAAATCAATCAGCTGATAAGTGCTCCCTTCATGATTCATTACCCCGGTTTTCTTATCTACAGTCACACCGGGATAATTCCCGATTTTTTGATTCAGTCCTGTCAGTTGGTTGAAAATAGTGGACTTGCCCACATTGGGATTTCCAATGATGGCGACTTTTGGGGACTTGATAGCAGTAGATTTGATAGGATCAGACATGAATGATCAGAGAAGTTGTACTTCCAATAGAGAAGCTTCATTTTTTCGTAGGGCCAAAATGGTTTCCTCAAGCAAAAATGCCATCGGACCACTGGCTGGTGCGACATGATGCAGACAAATGATTTTTCCAGGTAAAAAGCCCAATTCCATCAAGTTAATCCGTAAAGGAGAGTCTTTCACCTCTCTGATTATGGCTTGTTTGAGTAGGGGCAATTGGTCTGCGGTCATGAATTTGTGTGCGAGTTCGGGAATCAATGGGCAAAAATAACTTATCTGGAATGAATCTAAAGAAAAATAAATAAGATTTTTATCATATTTTACATGACTAGCGAATGCTGAGGATTTCATTAGGCAAAACAAAAGCCCGTCCCCCTTCTAATTCAATCTGCAAATCGAACTCAATGACCATTTCCTTTCCTGGATCTTTTTGCCAAACCAACTTAAATAAATCATCACTAAATAAGGTCAGTCCCCCCTCCAAAAAATCTGAAATCGGACTGGTTTGAGAAGCAAAGAAATAATTTATTTCGACATAAGGATTGAGCTGATCTCCGATTTGCAGAATAGTGCCATCGCCAAGAACCTGTTCTTTTTTATTGATCAAGATAAGGTTCGTCATCCGCTCAATGGACTTGGGGGGAATGGGACTACAAGCCATGGCTATTCCAGGAAATGAGGGTTCTGAATTTCGTGCAAGAGCAATGGTTTCAAATTGGGCAATCCGAAAGGACTTGGTGGTTTGGGCAAAAGGTAAAACCGTACTGGGATCGATTCGCTGTCCATCCGCAGCCAAAGTCAAGGTTTCAAAAGCGGTAATTCTAAAATCTTTCACCTCAAACTGTGGTCCGCATCCACAGGAATCATTGCAGAAAACCTCACAGCCCATGGGGAGGATTCCCAGACCGATCAATAAAAAAAAGGTGCTAAAGAGCTTTTTTCTGTAATTTTTCATCTCAATTTCTGATCTTTATTTCAACTCTTGTAGAATCTTAAAAGTTGTCAAAATCCTCTCTAAATTCAGTAATTTTCAGACAATGACATTTAGTTCAGATCTTTTTATTCAAAAAAATCACCTAGCCTTTTCTGGATTTTGAAGTTAAAAAAGCCCGATGAAAATCACCGGGCTTCGTTTCGCATTCTCAAGCTTTTCCTCTCAGCATCAGATTCCAATACATAAATGGAAGCCCGTACTTTTTAAGTAGCCACATACTCCATTGTTCCTTAGAGGTATCGACAAATTTGGATATCACTGGATCACTGTCTCGGACATTGTCGTATTTGAATTCTGCCAGAACCATTTTTCCATAGCCGGTGACCAAAGGACAGGACGAATATCCTTCGTAAGAGGCCTTCCCGACATTTTGGGTTTGGATGAGCTTTAATAAATTTTCCACGACTACCGGAGCCTGTTTTCGAATTGCCGCTCCGGTTTTTGCGGTGGGAAGATGAGCCACATCCCCCAAGGCAAAGATATTTCCAAATCGCTTATGCTGAAGGGTATGAATGTCCACGTCCACCCATCCTTTTCCCGGACCTTCTTGAATCGAAATCTCGGATTCCTGAATAAATTTTGGAGCCATCTGCGGTGGTGCGAGGTGCAGCATGTCAAAATGCAGTTTGATTTCCGTATCTCCGGTCAACTCTTCCCCGATTGGATTTCCTGAAGTGACTCCACAATTGCTACTTTCTCCGGGTTTGATGTAAGTGAAGTAAATTTCCTGTTTTTCTGCATCGATTTTTGTGGGTGCATAAAATGGCTTAAAAATAATATCTCTTTCATGGATGATCTTATTCAAGGTTTTTGCAAAATCCGGAACGCCAAAAATCACGGTTCCCGGAGTGGCAAAAATCACATTGGTCTTATTGCGAACGCCACTTTTCCGAAAGTATTCCTCGGCCAAATACATGATTTTTTGTGGAGCTCCTCCGCATTTGATCGGGGTGGTCGGTTGTGTAAATACGGCATTTCCCCCTTTGAAATTTTTTAAGACCTCCCAAGTATGCTCAGGATCGGTGTAATTGCTGCAAACCACACCTTTATCCATGGCCTCTTTCAGTCCCGGAAGTAATTCAGGAGCCATCACTAACCCAGGGGCCACGATCAGAAAGTCATAGCTGACTTCTCCACTTTTAGCCGTTTTAACCCGATTTGTTTTGGGTGTGATATCCGTTGCTTTATCCTTAATCCAATCTACTCCTTTGGGAATATAATCAGCTTCCTCGCGCTCGGTATCCTTATAATCAAAAGTGCCTGCACCGACCAGCGTCCATGCGGGCTGATAGTAATGCTTTTCAGATGGCTCGATAATGGCAATTTTCAACTCCTTATCTTTTCGCTTGAGTTGAGCTGCAACTGTAATTCCGGCAGTTCCCCCGCCGATGATTAAAATTTGATAATGGTTCATAGCTAGATCATTTTGGTAATGAAAAGGTAAGAACTGTCACTAAGTAATTTGGTGACTTTCATCACCTTTCTTATTTATTTACTGCGGATTGCATTTGCATACTCTTAATTGATGAGAGTTTGGAATTCCCTCACCCAACATCGGACCTTCATCATTTCAGATTTACGAGTTAAGATTTACGAGGTGCAGAGCATAATTAGGCCTATAATTTATCCAAATCATGCATTTTAAAATATTCAAACCGCTTGTTTTTTGACCTACCAACCGCGACTTCCTCCTTCGGTCTTCCGTCTTCGGTCTCCCGTCTTCCATTCTCCAACACCGGACACCGGACACCTGGCATCAATCCCTTTCAGATTCCTCACTTTACAAATCAGACTTTCAGGGAACTACCTCTTGCCTTAGATCTCCTGACATAGATTTTAGGAATCGAAATTCTCAGTTTGTGATATTTATCACTATTTTCACATCCGTTGAACCATAGATTCGTAGTTTTTTAAAAACAAGATGACAATCGAAGAACTTAAAGCCGCATTACCCAATTTCACTGATCCCAAACTACTGGAGGCCATTTTGGAAAAAGGCCAAATTTTAAAACTTGAGCCTGGAAAAGTCCTGATGGAGCCCGGCAAGTTTATCAAAATGGTACCTATCGTATTGGAGGGGTCTATCAAAATCCTCCGAATGGATGAAGATGGAAAAGAATTATTTTTGTATTACCTGGATGCTGGAGAGACTTGTGCGCTTTCCCTGACTTGCTGTACTGCATCTAAACCATCAGAAATCAAGGCAATTGTGGAGGATCCGACTACCTTGATTGCCATACCTGTGGCTATTCATGAGCAGCTTTCGGATGAGTTTAAGCAGTGGAAGGATTTTGTGTCCTCCACTTATCAAAATAGATTTCAGGAAATGCTTATTGCCCTTGATGCAGTAGCTTTTAAGCGAATGGACGAACGCCTGATGCGCTACATCGTCACCAAAATGAAGCAACATAAAACCAACGAGCTTCACACTACCCATCAAGAAATTGCCAATGAACTTGGTACTTCCCGGGAGGTAATTTCTCGTCTACTAAAGCAGCTTGAAAAGAAAAAATGGATCGAACTCGGAAGAAATGTGATCTACATCCGCGACGACTTTGAGGAGTTGATTAGTAAGTAAACCCGGAGGTAGTTTTTTAGGGAAAAACATAATTGGTTTTCCTTAATTAAGCTTTAACGCAGTGATTTTCTCCTCTCTTTAAAAGGATCAATCTCGGTGGCCGACCCCGGTCACTGAGCTTGTCGAAGTGTCGAGGGCATTTTGAATTACTGGCAAAGAAGCGGATAATCAGATTATTTTTTTATTAAACTTTCTCCATGTGATTCTTATCCTAATTATTTTCCAGAATTAGCTGTATTTTAGGATTATTAAGCGATAGAAAAAATGAAAATTTTAATTCCTGTTGATTTTTCGAAAAACTCCGAAAAAGCCCTTCAATTTGCGCTAAAATTATTTCCAGAAAATGAACTGGATATTGTTCTGGTTCATGTGGTCGAGTTGGTTTATGATTTCGCCTCTCAGGCAGCTTTGGCTTTGGATAGCATGCACAAGGATGCCGAAAAGCTTATCAAAAATCTCAAAGCCAAATATCAAGATGATCGAATTCATATCGAAGGTAAAGTGAAGGAGGGAACTCCATCCATTACACTAGCCCGGCTGGCAGAGGAAGAAGAGGCAAGTCTGATCGTCATGGGAACCAAAGGAGCTAGTGGGGTGAAAAAAGTTTTGGTCGGATCCACGGCTACTAACCTGATTAAAGAATCTACTATTCCCGTTTTACTCGTTCCGGAGGAAGCAAAATCTGAAGGTGTAAATCGACTGATTTTAGCCTTGGAGTTTGCTGATCATGAGGAGAATTTAGTTGATTGGGTTTACCATTTTTCTAATACTTGGACAGTAAAGCCAGAGATTCTACATGTTCAGACTGCCCTTGGATTTAGAGAACAGATACTTGCTTTGGGATTTGAGCAATATATTCAGGAAAAATTCCCTTCTCAGCCTACCAAAATCCATCTCATTGAATCAAGTAAAGTCAATGAGGGAATTGAAGATTTTCTAAACCAGGAAGAAAATATCATGCTGGTCATGTGTCACTCACATCATGGAATTTGGGATCAACTCTGGGGAAAAAGCAAGTCCATCGAAATGGCCTATCATTCCAAAGTCCCCCTTTTGATCATGGTTTGAGGGATGGGTAAAAGTAGCTGTCAGCTTTCACGCTTTCCGAAATGATAGCTCTGTCATGGCCTACTTCCGTCTCCCGTCTTTAACATCGGACACCGGACATCGGACATTTCAGATTTACGAATTACGATTTACGAGGTGCAGAGTCGAATTAGGCCTATAATCTATCCAAATCATGCATTTTAAAATATTCAAATCGGTTGTTTTTCGATCTGCCAACTGAAAACTGCGACTGCCTACTTCCGTCTTCCGTCTTCTGTCTCCAGACATAAGACTATTTCAGATTTCTGATTCTTGTGCTGAGCTCAGTCGAAGCATTAGACTTTAGCTATTCCTTTCACTCCCTCTCCCCACATGTGACATTTGTTACTGCACCACTCTAATTCATAAGAGTACTTTTGTGCCATAAAACTTTAAATTTGAAATTATGGATGTAATTGTCCTCATTGGATTTGCAGCAGCAGTTATAATAGGAGTGAGTTTGGGTCTTATCGGAGGTGGAGGTTCTATCCTTACCGTTCCGGTACTCGTTTATATTTTGGACGTGGATCCCGTACTCGCCACAGCTTATTCGCTCTTTGTAGTTGGGACCACCTCCCTAGTAGGAGCGGGTAATTTCATGAAGCAAGGCAAAGTAGACTACAAAACTGCGGTGGTTTTTGCCATTCCTTCATTTATCGCGGTATTCCTTACCCGAAAGTTTCTCGTTCCTTGGCTTCCCGATCCCCTCTTTACAGTTGGTGAATTTGCCATCACTAAAAATGTTGGGATCATGGTTTTCTTTGCCCTCATCATGCTGGCGGCTTCCTATTCCATGATTAAGGACAATAAAAAACTCAAACCAGAAGGAAGCGGAGAACTTAAATTCAATATCCCTCTTATCGCCTTGGAAGGATCGGTAGTCGGAGTGATTACCGGGATAGTCGGTGCAGGAGGTGGATTTTTGATTATTCCTGCTTTGGTGATTTTGGCCAAGCTTCCTATGAAATTGGCAGTGGGTACTTCATTGCTTATTATCGCAGCCAAATCTCTGATTGGGTTTTTGGGAGACTTGGGTAATCAAACCATTGATTGGCAAATGCTACTGATCTTTACTGGTCTATCGGTCGTCGGGATCTTTATCGGAACTGCGCTTTCCAAAAAAATAAATGAAAAGGCACTTAAAACAGGTTTCGGTTGGTTTGTGTTAATCATGGGTATATACATCATTGGCAAGGAGCTGATGGCAGTTTAACTCGAATTCGCTTTGGAAAAATATTTCAAAATAATTATTGATGGCTACTATGGGTATTGGGATTATCTGACCTCAGAGATTCTATACCCATCTTGGCACAATTACTTCTATTGGCTTATCGGACTTTCGGTCTTTGTATTTGCGCTGGAAGTGATTGTGCCTTGGAGAAAATCCCAGCCAATTTTCCGAAAGGACTTTTGGCTGGATGTATTCTACATGTTTTTTAACTTCTTCCTGTTTTCGCTGATTCTCTACAATGCACTATCCAATGTATTCGTAGAGCTCTTCAATGACTTTCTGGGAATCTTTGGCATTACCAATTTAGTGGCACTGGAGATTAATTCCTGGCCGATTTGGGGGCAGTTTCTGCTGATGCTGGTTTTGGCTGATTTTATTCAGTGGAATGTCCACCGCATGTTACATCGGGTACCTTGGCTCTGGGAATTTCACAAAGTTCACCATTCCGTCGAGCAAATGGGCTTTGCTGCTCACCTCAGGTATCACTGGATGGAGACGATCGTCTATAAATCTGTGCAATATCTTCCCCTAGCTATGATCGGTTTTGGACTGGATGATTTCTTTATTCTACACATTTTCACCATAGCTATCGGTCACCTCAATCACGCCAATCTTAAAATCACCTACGGACCTTTCAAATACATCTTAAATAACCCCATTATGCACACCTGGCATCACGTGAAGCACTTGCCATCGGATCGTCCTCATGGAGTTAATTATGGGATTACGCTTAGTTTATGGGATTATTTATTCGGCACGGCCTACATTCCGCACGATGGAGAAAATGAAGCCCTGGGCTTTGACAAAGTTGAAGAATTTCCGCAGACCTTCTGGTCACAAATCACCTATCCATGGCTGAAAAAGAAAGCATAAAATCCATCAATCCGCTCAATAATTGGATTTCAGTTTTGATGCTCACCTTTTTCTTAGGCTTGGCGCCATTTTTCCCCGAGCCGCATATTTGGGGAAAATTAAAATGGGTAGCAGGAGGAGCAGTTGGAATGAAATTAATGGATTGGGGCGACTTGCTTTTTCATGGTTTTCCATGGATTTTGTTGATTCGATTATCCATCATCCAACTGAAGTCAAAATTCAAAGCAGCAAAAGTTTAGCTGTGACTTTTATTACTGATCAAAATCAGTAAAGACGGTAGTTTTGTATCAGAAAATTAAACTAATCAAAACAACCATGTTTGACTTCTTTAAAGCAAAACCAAAAAACTACGAGGATATTCCCGTAGGTGAATTTCATAATTTGATGCTACAACCCAACACCGTGATTCTTGATGTGAGAACTCCCGGTGAGTTTGCAGGAGGTAAAATCAGAGGTGCTCGAAACATCGATTTGATGTCACGGGATTTTACCAAGCAAATCCAAAATCTCCCCAAAGACAAAACCTATCTGGTTTATTGTCGAAGCGGAAACAGAAGTGGACAAGCTTGCGAAATCATGGCGGATATGGGCTTCGAAAACTGTAAAAATATGTCCGGAGGGATCATGAGGTGGCCTTTCGAAACGGTTTAAAACAATAAATTTATAATGCAAAAAACAGCCTCTCGGCTGTTTTTTTTTGCCTGAACCCAAAATCTACCCTTAACCCAACAAGCAATCTTCTTCAGGTCTCCAATACCTCAATTCATTAGTTCGACAGTACCCCGATTGAGTGTAAATAGAAAGAAATGAAAAGTAAACAGTGGGAAACCGACGCCTTAACCCATAACCATTAACCATTAACCTTTTGGAAATGAGACTTCCCTCTTCAACCTATTCAATTAAACAGTTCATCAGTTCCCCAGTTCGACAGTACCCCGATTGAGTGTAAATAGAAAGAAATGAAAAGTAAACATGGGAAACCGACGCCTTAACCCATAACCATTAACCATTAACCTTTTGGAACTGAGACTTTCCTCTTCAACCTGTTCAGTTAAACAGTTCATCAGTTCCCCAGTTCGACAGTACCCCGAACTCTGAACAATTTCCCCTACCGCTTCGACACCTTATTCAAACTGATGGATCTTTGACGGCTGCAGCGAAATCGATCTAGGTCTTCGGGGCTCTTTTTCAAGTGTTTGGTATTTCTTCCCTGCACTCTCGCCCGCCACATTTTGAAGCTGCTTTGCTTCATATTTCTACGCATCAGGTCGATGACCTCAGATTCATTTACCCCAAATTGCATTTCGATCGCTTCAAAGGGAGTTCGGTCCTCCCAGGCCATTTCGATGATTCGATCCAATTCGGCTTCAGAAAATTTTGCCTTTTTTCCCATCTGATTCAAACCAAGCGAGCTGGAGAAAGTTTTTAGCATGTGCAAAAAATATCCATCGTTTGGCTTAAGCGTGACCTGAGACTTCAAGATCAGGCTCCGATTCAATCCGCAGCAAAATCTGGTTTCCCCGTTTTGTTGATGTATATTTTTGAACCGGGATTGATCGAAGCTCCCCAAAGTGATGAGCGGCATTGGCGATTTGTTTGGGAATCCCTACAAGATATCAATGCCCAACTCGACCAATTTCAATCTGAAGTAGTGATTTTCCATTCAGACGCTGACTCGGTTTTCGAAAAACTACAAGGGAAGTTCGAGATTCAAGTTGTTTTTTCCCATCAGGAAACGGGAATAGGAATCACTTTTGACCGGGATAAAAAGATCAGCAACTTTTTGAAATCCAAACAGATTCCCTGGATAGAATATCCACAGCAAGGCGTGCAGAGGGGACGGAAAAATCGAAAATCTTGGTCCCGAAATTGGAAAAAGTTTATCACGGAACCCCTGGCTCAAGTAGATTTGGAAAAGGTGGTTTTCTTTATTCTTCCTAAGTCATTCTGGACTGATTTCCCTCAAAAACCTATTCCTGTAGAATGGCAAAATCCCAATCCGTCCATGCAATGCGGAGGGGAAAGACTGGCGCATCGGTATCTCCAAAGTTTTCTTCAGAATAGAGTCAAAAACTACAGCCGACACATCAGTAAGCCCGAACTTTCCCGAAAGGGCTGTAGCCGTCTCTCGCCTTATTTGGCCTGGGGATGTTTGTCAATTAGACAGGTGTATCAGCTTTCACAGGAAAGAAAAAAAGCAGGGAGTAATCAGCGTGATTTGGCCAATTTTCAATCCCGCCTCCAATGGCATTGTCATTTTATCCAAAAATTTGAAATGGAATGCAGAATGGAATTTGAGGATATTAATCGGGGATTTCTGAAAATGAAGGGGGAGCCAGATGTGCAAAAATTAGCAGCTTGGGAAAAAGGTCAGACAGGATTTCCGCTCGTAGATGCCTGTATGCGCTGCCTGATCGAAACCGGCTATCTCAATTTTCGGATGCGGGCCATGCTAGTTTCCTTTTTGACCCATCACCTAGGTCAGCACTGGAAGTATGGAGCGAATCACCTGGGGAGGATGTTCTTGGATTTTGAGCCGGGGATTCACTATCCTCAGCTCCAAATGCAGGCCGGCGTCACTGGTATTAATACCGTGAGAATCTATAATCCGATCAAGCAATCCCAAGATCATGATCCGACTGGTGAATTTATTAAAAAATGGGTCCCTGAGCTACGGAATTTACCGGCGGCACTTCTTCATGAACCTTGGAAATTAAAGCCTCTGGAGCAGCAAGATTTGGGTTTTGAGTTGGGAAAAGATTATCCATTTCCCATTGTCCATCCAGAAAAAGCGGCTGCGGAAGCCAGAGATCGAATCTGGGCTGCGCAAAAAGATCCGGAGGTAGTGCTGGAGTCCAAGCGCATTCTGGGAAAACACACGCTGTCAAAACGCTGGTCTTAAAATGAAGAAAACACACTTGCCAACCAAAACCTGTCCGGTCTGCCAAAGACCATTTACCTGGAGAAAGAAATGGGAGAAAAACTGGGACGAGGTCAAATACTGCTCCAAGCGCTGCGCTGGATTATCTCGGAAAAATCAGTCTCGGTAAACCAGAACAAACCAAGTCAACCAAATAGCCATCGGAATCACATAACCTACAAAAACTACCAAGGCAGATTTCTTGAGGTTTTGACCACTAAAGCTATGAATCCCGATAGTCCATAGTACCATATAAAGCAACTCGAAGAAGTTGATGCTGGCTAAAGGATATCGAAGGCGTGGGGCCACATTTTCGTACCCTATCAAAGACAAAAGAGATAAAGGTCGGTATTCTTTGATTTCGGTAAAGGAGTCGGCCGTTTCTGGATTGATATAAACTAAAAACCGAATCAATTCCGGAAAAATAAAAATGACTTCTGCCACCAAAGCAAATTTCCACAGATCCTTGTAGGGGATTTTATAACCTAAAATAAAAGCACCCAACCAGAGCAAAAATGCGATCAGCGTAAATTTCCAAAGCAATTCGAAAGGAGTCCACAAATAACCAAGTGTGCTGTAAATGTAGAAAAATGTAAATGCTCCCTGTTCTTTGACTTCTTCCGAATTGGGAACAGCCTCTAGGATTAATTCGTTGGTGAGGTATCGAATGAAGATTAAAAGCAGTACCAAGAGAAAAAAATATATCCGCTTGTCAAAATCTAATGAGTCGCGCACTCGTTGTGTTAAAGGAGACAGTTCTTTTGGCATAATTTAACGGTTCAAGTCCGCAAATCTACTGCATTGTCTAAGATAAGCAGTAATTTTGTCCTCCTATCGTATGAAAATGAATTATACCTATCAACGCGTTCTGATTTTCTTTCTATGTCTTTTGACTGGGCCCGACCTATTGGCTCAGTCACCTCCGGCGGATAGGGAAATCACAGCAAATCAGTCCCCCTATTTATTATTGGACCGGGGCTTGCAGTTTCGCGTGACCAAGTCCATCAATAGCATGTATAATTTTGACTTCGAAACGGCAGAGCGGGACTTTGGGGTACTTTCTTATCAATATCCATCTCATCCGCTCCCCGATTTTTTGATGGCCTTGAGTTATTGGTGGAGGATAGAAGTGGACGTCACCAATGAGAAATACGATGAGATTTTTCTGGCCTATATCGATCGTGCTAATGAAAAAGCCGAACGGATGTATGATGAAGACGAAACGAACAAAGAGGCAGCCTTTTTCTTAGCAGCAGGATATGGATTTCAGGGCAGATTGCTTTCAGAGCGCAAAAGCTGGACCCGCGCCGCTTGGGCGGGGAAAAATGCCTTGAAATATATGGAACTGAGCAGGGGAGAGGAGGAATTTAATCCTGAGCTTCTGCTCGGAGATGCCTTGTACAATTATTTTTCTGTGTGGATTCCTGAAAATTATCCGCTCTTGAAGCCAGTGATGGTTCTGTTTGGCAAGGGAGATAAAGAGCTGGGAATCGAACAGTTGGAATATGTCGCTTCCAATGCCTTTTATACCCGGATAGAGGCCATGTATTTTCTGTTTAGACTATACGCTTCTGAAGAAAAGAAACCCTATGAGGCACTTCGGATTTCCGAGTACTTGCATGACAAATTTCCAAATAATCCGTATTTCCACCGTTCCTATGCAAGGCACCTCTACTCGGTAGGCAGATGGTCTGAATCCGTCGAGCAGTCCGAAGAAATCCTGCGTCGTATCGATAGAGGGCAGACCGGCTATGAATCTACGAGCGGCAGATATGCAGCATTTTACTTGGCACAGTTTCATGAACGAGTAGGTGATCAGGTAGAGGCCAAACGCTATTACCTTAAAACTCTCTCTTATGGAGAGGAATCCGAATCTCAGGAAAGCGGCTATTACCTTCATTCCTTGGTGCAGCTAGGACAGATCGCTGTGAAAGAAAACAAGAAGTCGGAGGCCAAAGAATATTTTAAACGAGTCAAGAAATACGCAAAGCGAAAACATCCCGCTCATCAGGCGGCAAGGAATTTTATCAAAAAGAATAAACTTTAATCAAATTCTTTACGTTTTTATGGTTTGGAACAGGAGATAATTTGAAATTTCTTTCTCCTGAAAGCCCTTTCGGAGTTAATCTTTGCTTAAAAGCCTGAAAGAATAAAGAAAATTTCGATTTCCGCTCATCAAAAAGCGAAAAATCATTTTAAAATTTTCCTTAAATATTATAAATTTGTGCCATATAAAATTTTGTAAATGCAAGAGATAATGGATAATAGCGTCAGAATCAAATTTGACAAAATCGACCGCAGGATTCTGGAAATTCTTCAAGGAAACGCGAAGATCACAAACGCACAACTGTCAAAGGATATCGGACTTTCTCCTGCTCCTACCTTGGAGCGTGTGAAAAAACTCGAACAATCAGGAATAATCAAAAGCTACCACGCTAAACTAGACCCTGAAAAGATCGGACTAGGCGTGAGTACCTTTGTATTAGTCAGCCTCATTGGGCACAATAAAGCAAACATTGATGCTTTCATGAAAGAAATCAATGGTATCCCAGAAGTGATCGAATGTCACCATATCACAGGTACAGGAGACTTTATTTTGAAGATCATTGCTAAGGATATTACCGCTTATCAAAAATTGATGTTGGAAAAAGTTTCTGAAATCAAAGAAGTGGATTCCATGCAGTCTATGGTGATTTTATCTACCTTCAAGGACTCCAAGATATTGCCGATTCCGATGTGATAATTGATTAAAAAATCAAAATTGGCTGTCTGGAGTTTTAGACAGCCTTTTTTTTTGTAGCTATGACAGAAAACCCCTGGAAAACTCGTAAAGAAACAACCATTTATCAAAACCCCTGGATTAGACTGGAAGAGCATCAGGTTTTGAATCCCGCAGGAAAAGAGGGGATTTATGGGAAAGTACATTTTAAAAATAAGGCTATGGCCATCATCCCCATCGATCGGGAAGGGAATACCTGGCTGGTGGGACAATATCGCTATACCCTCAATCAATATTCCTGGGAAATCCCCATGGGAGGAGGGCCGATTGGACAGGATTTCTTGGAAAGTGCCAAGCGGGAACTCAAAGAAGAAACCGGATTGACGGCCTCCAAATGGACCGAGCTACTTCGGATCCACACCTCCAATTCGGTAACTGATGAAGAAGGTATCATTTATCTGGCAGAAGATCTTACTGAGGGAGAGACCGAATTCGAGGAAACAGAAATACTACAGATTCAAAAACTTCCCTTCGCCAAGGTAATCGATAAAGTCATGAAGGGGGAAATTACCGATTCGATCAGTATCGCCGGGATTTTAAAAGCTGCCCGTGTCTTGGGTTTTTAACTAATGACTATAAAGGAACATTTTTCAATCACGCTTCAACTTGCCTATCCTGTTGTACTGAGTCAGCTGGGGCAAGTTTCTGTGGGAGTTGCCGACAGTATGATGGTTGGGCAACTCGGAGCAGTGCCTTTAGCTGCGGCTTCCTTGGCCAACAGTATATTTTTCGTGTTGCTCATGTTTGGAATGGGTGTATCCATGGGGATTACTCCCCTGGTCTCCATAGCGGAAGGGAAAACCAAAAATCTAAGAATTGGACGGCTTTTTCAGCACGGGCTGTGGATCAATATCGGTACCGCCTTGATCTTGACGATTATCATTTTAGGTTTGTCCCAAGGTTTATACCATCTCGATCAGCCGGAAGAAGTGGTGGATATTGCCATTCCGTATCTCTTTGTCATTACTGCCTCGCTTTTTCCCTTTATGATTTTTCAAACCTTCAAGCAATTTGCCGAAGGCTTATCCCAGACGAGACAGGCGATGTACGTCACGATCATCGCCAACTTGGTCAATGTGCTGCTGAATTATGTATTGATTTTTGGGAAATGGGGAGCCCCTGAAATGGGCTTAATGGGAGCAGGATGGGCTACTTTGATCTCGCGGATTCTCATGCCCTTGCTGATGGGATGGTATGTGATGAAGTCTTCCCGATATAAACTTTTTAAGATTCAATGGACCGGTAAAAAACTCAGCTTTCCGATGATTAATCGGATTTTGAAAATCGGGATACCTACTGGCTTTCAGTATATTTTTGAGGTAAGCGCCTTTGGGTCAGCTGCAATTATGATGGGCTGGATTGGGGTAAATGCACTCGCCGGTCATCAAATTGCCCTTAATCTAGCCTCGATTAGTTATATGATGGCAGCAGGATTGAGCACAGCGGGAATGATCCGAGTGAGCAATCAAATCGGGAAAAACAACAGAAAAGCCATGCGGGAAGCCGGGATGGTGGTCTTTGGGATGGTGCTGGTATTTATGGCAACTACAGCCATTCTCTTCGTGACCTTGCGTAATTTCCTGCCCACTTTGTATATCGATGATCCCGAAGTGATCGCCATGTCCGCAACTTTATTGATCATTGCCGGAATGTTTCAGCTTTCGGATGGAGTTCAGGTGGTGGGCCTCGGCGTTTTGAGAGGAATGGAAGATGTGAAATTTCCCACTTGGATCACACTCTTGGCCTATTGGGTTTTAGGCTTACCCCTGGGGTATTTTCTTGCTTTTGAGTTGGAAATGGGAGCAGTAGGTGTCTGGTATGGACTCTTGATTGGTTTGAGTATTACCGCAGTGGTTTTATTTTACCGTTTTCATAAGCTTAGTCTCAGACAATTGAAACAATAGGAGGGGGGTGTTTAGGAATCAATTGATTCCGTTTTTTGGGTCATTCGATAATTCCACATCATTTTTCAACAGAATCTGAAGTCGGTTTCTTCCTTGGATTTTAAAAACCTTATACCGCAGAGGAAGTAGTGCTAGGCCAGTACCAATGAGAATTCCAGAAGTTAAACCCACTCCTTGATCAATAGAGAATTCCCGATTTTGATAAATTGAATTGATACTTTCGGCAGTCAGCAAGATAATTCCAGAGCCTAATATCAAGACATTCATATTTTTCAAGGTGGAGTTTCGGCTGTCCTTCTGACGGATATCGATCGCTTCGATGTCATCTAGTGAAAGAATGTTTTCCGTGAGGAAGATGTAATCCTGTGAAAATTCCCGGATCTGATCGGTAACGAAGTAATCTAATTTTTTGCTTTTGTAAGTAATGGATTCACCCGGATAAAAGCGGATATGTTTTTTGGGACTTGGACCACGTTTGAGCAAAAGGAAATCTTCTGATTGAGCATATAAACTTAGGTTTACCCCTAAAAAAATAATGAAAAGCAAGGTCTTCTTCATAAATCAATTTCTTGGTTAAATATGCTGATTTTTTTAGGGTTTTTCCAATTTCCTGAGATTCGGGCTCAGAAGTAAAGCCCATTTGATTTCTTCCTATTCCCTAATTAAATGTTAGAGAAGACCGGAATTGATGTTTGGTCTATACATTGATTCTTTTTTCAACGCCAAGAATTTTTATTTGTTTTTTAAGAGTAGCAGCTCGGAATCTTCTATATTGAAAGTCCAAATTTAGACCCAATGAAATCGAGCACGACGCAAGCGACACACAGGGGATGCCCCGATGGGTCGGGGAATCAATGCGAAGATTCCATCTGACCTCTAAAAAACAAATTATAAACAGATGAAAAAGAAATTAATTGCTTTAGTCCTTCCTTTTTTGATGGCTTTCATCGCCTTTTCCCAAGATTTGGCTGTTCTTTCTCAGCGCGAACAGGCAGAATTAATCGATTCTTGGCTGGATGATAGGATCACCAATCTTTTGCCCGATCTCATGAGCGAAACGGAAATAGACATGTGGGTGGTCATTTCCAGAGAATACAATGAAGATCCCGTCATTCGGACTCTTCTGCCGGCTACCTGGATGGCTGCTCGGAGAAGGACGATATTGGTGATGTACCAGCCCACACCCGATTCTGCGGTAGAAACTTATGCTATTGCCCGGTACGATGTGGGAAAAGCCTTTAAGCGTGCTTGGGATCCTGAAAGTCAACCTGACCAATGGGAAGCTTTGGTTGATTTGATCAAGGAAAAAAATCCCAAGGCAATCGGATTGAACTTTGCCAAAGATTATGGTCATGCGGATGGACTCACCTTCACCGAACGGGAAGCCTTTATGGAAAAACTCCCGGCAAATCTTCAGGGAAAAGTGGTTTCCGCACAGACTTTGGCTGTTCGTTGGCTCGAAACCCGGACTCAAGCCGAAATGGCCAGCTATCGACATATTCAACAGTTGGCCCATCATATTATTCATGAAGGACTTTCCGAAAAAGTGATCACTCCAGGCAAAACCACCACGGAGGATGTGGTTTGGTGGTATAGGGAGCGGATCAAAGAGCTTAAATTGGACACATGGTTTCATCCCTCAGTGGATATTCAGCGACCCGACCCTGACTCCAACGAGGCTTCGCGTTCTTTTGCCTCCAGGCCTTCGGAATTGACCATCATGCCGGGAGATTTATTGCACATAGATTTTGGAATCACCTATCTCCGATTGAATACCGACACGCAGGAATTGGCCTACGTACTGAAAATGGGAGAGACTGAAGTTCCAAAATACCTGCAGAATGCCTTTGAAGTGGGAAATCGCCTTCAGGATATTCTGACCGAAAACTATGTGACCGGCCGGACTGGAAATGAAATTCTGCGTGCATCCCTTGAGCAAATGAAGTCTGAAGGTATCAGAGGAAGTATTTATACCCACCCTCTGGGATATTATGGCCACTCGGCAGGACCGACGATAGGAATGTGGGACAATCAGGGAGATACGCCCGGGGCAGGGGATTTTCCTCTTCATCCTAACACGGGCTACGCGATCGAACTCAATGCGGTGGTTTATGTGGAGGAATGGAAAAAAGATGTGCGGATCATGTTGGAAGAAGGGGCCTTTTTTGATGGTGAAAAAGTGAAATATTACAACGGCCGCCAAAGAAGGATTTTGCCTATTCCCCGAATCTCTGAATACTTGGGCTATTAAAATGGGATGGGGGAGCTTCAGCCTCTCCCCATTTTTGATTTACGAATTAAGAGAGGAAGAGTATTTCAAACTTATCCTAAATTTTTGCGGTTTAGATCGCTCATTTAAAAATTCAGACTTTGCTACACCCTTACCATTTACTACTTACAGTTGCCAGCTGCCAACTGCCACTGTCAACTTTTTTTCAATAGTTATGCAGTGGTTGAGGGTTCGAAGTTCAGGGTTCCTACACTGATTACTATTTACTTTTCACTATTTACAAACTGAAATTGCCTACTTCTGCCATCGCCAAAATCAATGCCTGGGAGGATACTTCCCACTCCGTATAAAGAATAGAAATATCAGGGAAATCCCGGCCATTCCTGCGCTAAATAGGAATACCAATGGGAAATTCTCCACTTTGTTTGCGTATAAAAATCCGGATACAATCGCTCCGATACCTATTCCCGCCTCAAGAAAAATATACATGGTAGCCAAGGCCCTCCCTCGAAACGCATCGAGCGCCAAGTCAATCACCCAGGCAGCCGTCGTTGGGCTGTTCATTCCTACTGCACATCCAAACAAAACTCCTGCTCCCAACAAAGCCATCTTGGTCTCCGAAAGCGCGACCAATACCATGCTGCCTATCATAAATACAGTGGCAACCCGAAGTACGGGAACTCTCCCATACCGATCAGAAGCCCTGCCGGCAATCAGCCGGATTCCCAAACTCGACAAGGTAAACACAGCGAAAAACAAGCCCTTGTTTTGAATGCCGAGGTGGGCAGAAAAATCCGGGATAATCGTAAGCACCACCCCAAAGGAGAAAACAGAGAAAAACAGAACGAGAGAAGGAATTAAAACGCGTTTTTCTATAAGTTCATGTCGGTTCAGTTTGAACAAACCCAATCGAAGGGGCTCCTTTTTTTCTAGTGTTTCTTTTAGTTTGAAAAGAATAATAATAGAAAGAATCGCGGTGAGGGATGAGGCGTAAAACAGGATTTCTATGGGCCAGATACTCGCAATCCAGCCCCCGATTGCCGGTCCGGCTGCCATTCCAAGCGAACCAAAAAGGGACTGAATTCCCATGGCCTCGCCACGCTTTTGAAAGGGGACAATGTCAGCCACATAAGCCGACGTTCCGGTAGGAGTGAAGCCTGCTGAAAATCCGTGAGCAAATCTTAAAAATAAAAATCCTCCGACAAAACTCAGAATGGGATAAAGTAAGCTAATCACAAAACAAACTCCTGCTCCGAAAATCATTACCGGTATCCGGCCGATTCGATCAGCCAGCTTACCACTAAATGGCCTTGATAGTCCCGCTGACAAGGTAAAAAGGGAAATAATCAGCCCCTTGTAATCCTCCCCTCCAAGCGATGTCAAATAGTTGGGCAGCTCCGGAATGATCATATTGAAAGAAGAAAAGAATAAAAATGAGCTCGCGCAGAGAAGAAAAAAATCAATCGAGAAAAAAGAGGGCAGCAGTTTCATTTCGCCGCAAAGATAAGGGATAAACTTTCCTTTCACTAGCATCATTCACGCCTAGTCAAAAACCAATTTTGACAAGACCTGCCCCCCCCCCTCCGCCCGCGATTTCACCGGATACCAGCCCCGCCATTCCGAGGAGGTCGACAAAATTTGAATAGAACCAATTTCCGAAAAAATCATTTCTTCAAGAACGCATAGTGAATTTGATTAAGTGCCGTAGGCACGACCAATGGTGTAGCCCCGTATGAAGCAGCGACTGAAAGGAGCTGCGGAATGCGGGGTTAAAGTGTTAGAAAATATTCCCACCTCGGCCCCGGGTTTTATCGGTTAAACGCCTCATTGTGCCGAGGAGGTCGACAAAATTTGATTAGGACCTATTCCCGAGAAATCTTTTCCAAACGGACCGATGGTTCTTCAGATTTACCTGCAATAGGTAGGCTTGTACCTTTATTCTCCAATATCCCGATAATCGGGACAGGCACTTCAGGATTTTATATGTTGGACTTCGAAATTCATCATTGGGCATTCATCATTTTTCATTCATTCGATATTTTAAAGGACTGATTTCTCCAATCTCCCACCTTCTCATCGATTCAACAGTTCGACAATTCCCCAATTCATCAATTAAACAGTTCATCAATTCCCCAACCGATTGTTTAACAATTAACTTTTAACCCTTAACCAAAAAAGTAGGCAGTTGCAGTTTTCAGTTAGCAGAGTGTCAATGAACCCCGAACCTTGAACTCAGAACCCGTTCTACCGTTGCGTCGTCGCGAGCTTTTCAGTTAAACAATTCCCCAATTCATCAATTAAACAGTTCATCAATTCCCCAATCTACTATTTAACCATTAACCATTTAACCCTGAACCCATGAAGCAGTAAGCCGCAGTATGCAGTCGGCAGATAAACCTTGAACCCAGAACTGTGAACCCTGAACCGTTGCGTCCTTGCGAGCTTTTCGGTTAAACAATTTCCCAATTCATCAATTAAACAGTTCATCAATTCCCCAACCGATTGTTTAACAATTAACTTTTAACCCTTAACCAAAAAAGTAGGCAGTTGCAGTTTTCAGTGGGTAGATCAAGAACCTAGAACCCTGAACATTGAACCAAAACCTTTGCTCCATTGCGAGCTTTTCGGTTAAACAATTTCCCAATTCATCAATTAAACAGTTCATCAATTCCCCAACCGACTGTTTAACAATTAACTTTTAACCCTTAACCATAAAAGTAGGCAGTCACAGTTTTCAGTTGGCAGAGTAGAGTATCAATGAACCCCGAACCTTGAACTCAGAACCCGTTGTACCGTTGCGTCCTTGCGAGCTTTTCAGTCAAACAATTCCCCAATTCATCAATTAAACAGTTCATCAATTCCCCAATCGACTGTTTAACCATTAACCTTTTAACCCTGAACCCATGAAGCAGGAAGTCGCAGTATGCAGTCGGCAGAAAAACCTTGAACCCGGAACTGTGAACCCTGAACCGTTGCGTCCTTGCGAGCTTTTCGGTTAAACAATTCCCCAATTCATCAATTAAACAGTTCCTCGATTCCCCAACCTTGAACCCTCAACCCCGAACCAAAATCCCTAAAAAACGAGACTTTCATCTTCAACCTATTCAGTTAAACAGTTCATCAGTTCCCCAACCCTGAACCCGTTTCCTTGTCGCGAGCTCCCAGCTAAACAGTTCGTCAATTCATCAATTAAACAGTTCCTCAATTCCCCAATTAAACAATAAACATTCCCCTTCCATCGTGACAATTCCGGTTTTTTTTAAGACATTTGCATTCTTTAAATTTTAACCTAAAATCATGACTTCGGACCAACTGAAAGACTTGAAAGCTCGCACCTCGGCTTTAAGGAGGTATCTTTGACTACGATCGGAAGAAAGCAGAAATAGAAGATTTAGAGGCGGTTTCCTCTCAGCCTGACTTCTGGAATGACCCCAACGAAGCAGAAAAAACGATGAAACAAATTCAAGCCCGAAAGGCTTGGACCTCTTCTTTTGAGGACCTTGATAAGATTATCGGGGACCTTGACGTGCTGTATGAGTTTTATTCCGCCGACGAAGTCAGCGAAGAAGAAATCAAAATCGAGTATGACAAAGCCAAAAAGGCAGTAGAAGAGCTCGAACTCAAGAAAATGCTTTCCTCGGAAGAGGATCAACTCAATGCTGTTTTGGAAATCAACCCCGGGGCAGGAGGTACAGAAAGTAATGACTGGGCTTCCATCCTGATGCGGATGTACATCATGTGGGGAGAGAAAAACGGCTACAAGGTCAAGGAAGTGGACGTGCAAGAAGGGGAAGTGGCAGGAATCAAATCCGCAACGCTCGAATTTGAAGGTCCTCTTGCCTATGGATTTTTAAAATCCGAAACGGGGGTTCACCGATTGGTACGGATCTCACCTTTTGATTCCGGAGGTAGAAGACATACCTCCTTTGCCTCGGTTTACGCCTATCCGGAAGTGGATGATAGTATCGAAATTGATATTAATCCGGCAGATATCGAACTCCACACTTCCCGTTCTGGTGGTGCTGGTGGTCAAAATGTGAATAAAGTAGAAACCAAGGTTCAATTGACTCATAAACCCACCGGAATAGTGGTAGTTTGTCAAATAGAGCGTTCACAGCTGGCCAACCGTGAAAAAGCCATGCAAATGCTTAAATCCAGGCTTTATCAAATGGAATTGGAAAAGCGGAATGCAGAAATTGCAAAAATAGAATCCTCCAAGCTTCGGGTGGATTTCGGTTCCCAAATCCGAAATTATGTCCTTCATCCTTACAAACTGGTAAAAGACAACCGAACCGGATACGAAACCTCCGACACCCAGCATGTACTAGATGGGGGCTTGAATGAATTTATGAAGGCCTACCTTCTCGCCCAAAGCGAAGAAGAAGCAGGGAAGGAGTAAGCCCGCCTGTAAATTATAGTCCAAGTCTACCTGCATTTTTCCAGGGAGCAGGCTTGGACTTTTTGGTGTTTGGGATTTGCAATCACGAAACTCTTTAGTAGGATTTGCAATCCGAGTTATATAAAGATTCCTCCAACGTGAGTGTCTCACTCATGTGTTCCAACTTTTGCTCTCATTTGGCCAGGTTGTTGAGTTTCCCTAATCAAATTGTGCCGATCTCCTCGGAATTTGCCCCAACCCTCCGAGGGTTTTTCGTTATCCAATGCGAGATAAGTTCAAGGATCAATAACCAATATTAGAACTGAATCCCTCGGAGGGTTTTTTTGAGAATTGGTTCTATCGGATTTTTGTCTACCTCCTCGGCACCACGGGGCTGGTATCCGGCAAATCATCAGGCCGAGGTTGGGATCTCTTCTCATCACCAGACCCCGCATTCCGTTCGGCGTCCCGCCTCACTTCATACGGGGCTACGCCACAGGCGCACAGGTATTCATGATTTGACCCTTTCAGGGTCATTGTAAAATACCTAAAGTTTTCTCGACCTTTCAGATTTCTGATTTAAACTTTCAGCTTTACACACACTTCAAAATTCATCATTGGGCATTTATCATTCGATATTTTAAAGGACTGATTTCTCCAATCTCCCACCTTCCCATCGATTCAACAGTTCGACAATTCCCCAATTCATCAATAAATCAATAATCATCACCACTTGAAAATTGCTCATTGAATTTGTTCATTGAACATTGTCTACCTCCTCGGCATAACGAAGCTGGTATCCGGCAAATC
>NZ_FOPC01000027.1 GCF_900113375.1 Algoriphagus hitonicola
GGGTTACACCCGGGAGAGTAGGTCGCCGCCACATTATTCCAAGCCCCCTCAGAAATGACGGGGCTTTTGTGTTTTGAATCCAAGACAAGGGGATTCGGCCGACTCATTCAATGCTAAAATAAAAGCGTTCAGAGCGTAGTTCAGAGGCGTAGCCAATATTGAATTCTTCCCATTTCGACTCTCCAATATCTATGGATAAAAATCTACTTCCCCAGATATTCAGACTGATCCGATTACACCCCTGGTATCGTGATCGCCTCCACATCATTCCAAACCTCAGCAAAATCGATAGTGCTTTTGTGTTTTGGAAAGTTTTCCCAATAGTTAGGAATCCATTTTGATAATGTTGAGTTTTAAATGGAAAACCTATCCTCCTCTACATTTTTCCAAATCAACTATTTTTGAATTTTGTCATAAAAAAAGTCCAGATTTCTCTGGACTTTAAATCAATCTTCACTAAAACTTAAACATTTACATGTCGCTCAGCATGATAGGATGAGCGTACAAGTGGACCTGACTCTACATATTTTAAACCTCTTTTTAAGCCTTCTTCCTGGTATTTGGCAAAAAGATCAGGATGTATAAACTCTGCAACTTCAATATGCATTTTGGTGGGCTGAAGGTATTGGCCCAAGGTCAATATATCACATCCATGAGCTACCAAGTCATCCATGGCTTTGTAAACCTCGCCTTGACTTTCTCCTAAGCCAAGCATGATGCCTGTTTTGGTTCTCTTCCCATATTCTTTTGTCAATTTAATCTGCTCTAAAGATCGTTGATATTTGGCCTGAGGCCTGACTCTTCGATAAAGGCTTTCTACAGTCTCCATATTGTGTGAAACGACTTCCTGACCGCCGCTGATCATTCGATAAAGCGCTTCCCAATTTGACTTTACATCAGGTATTAATGTTTCAATTGTCGTTTCAGGTGAAAGCTCTTTGGTTTTAATTACGGTTTGATACCAGATTTCGGCTCCACGATCCTTTAATTCATCTCTATTTACAGAGGTTAGTACCGCGTGTTTTACACCCATTAATTTGATGGCCTCTGCTACTCGTCTTGGTTCATCTTCATCATATTCCGGCGGTCTACCGGTGGCCACCGCACAAAATGAACATGATCGTGTACAGACATTTCCCAAGATCATAAAAGTGGCAGTTCCTGCTCCCCAACACTCCCCCATATTTGGACAGTTTCCACTTTCGCAAATGGTATGTAATTTATGCTGGTCTACGAGTTTTCTGACTTTGGCATATTCTTTTCCGACAGGAAGTTTAACACGCAACCAATCTGGTTTTTTACGCCTTGTACTTTCTTCAGAAATAACTGGTAATTCGATCATTGAAGTTTGAATTTGGAGCAAAATTAAGGGTAAACTATCGGATACCCAACTTTACTTATTTTCGAAATCCATAATAGAAGGTAAAATAAGCAGATTGGAATAATTGCTTATTTTCCGTAGTAGTAATCAAAGGAATTTCTCTGGTAAAACCCTCTAATTGGTAACCTAGTTCCACACCGGTGACATTACTCCTAAATACCCCAAATTCAAAATTAAGAGCCGCTTTGAAGTTTGCTCCGATTGCAAGCTCGGATTGTCCGATACCTTCAAATAACCTTCCTGTTCCTAAAATATTAAATCTACTTTGATGTACCTCTGGATTGTATTGTTCTCGGACAGTTTCAAGGCGATTTAGAGCATATTCTATGTAATAAGGGGCGATCAATCCGATTGATGGACCTATACCAGCTAAAGCAGATACCTGAACCCCTTGATTGGGAGCTTTTTTGAATAAAATCACCTCCCGTCCATATTGTGGTCTGATTGAATACAAGTAATTTGACTTACCAAAAACATAGCTGTTTCCCAAAACGGTATTATATCTGACTTCTTTGGGGTTTTTTAGGTTTGATAATTCAAGCGAAAAAAAGCTAAACTGTGAGTCATCCAACCTTGTTCCAATTTTAAAAAATAAACCTCCGATTAGACCACCGTTAGTGTTTTTGTTAAGGCCAAAAACCATTTCTTGGTCATAGTCATAGTTACCAGCATCTTCTCTTTGACCATAAGCTGACCCGAAGATGAAGAAAATTAGCGGCAGGATGAAAATAAGATGTAACTTTTTTGCCATGATTTTATGATTAAAATCTATTTGTATTATAAACTCAATTCTAAAAGTAAGGGTTTAGAATGATGATAAAAAGTTGATTTTTCTAAATCCAGATTAGATTTTTCAAGGAGATTTAACCAGAAAAGAATCTGTGTTGGATCTGCTACATTTGATTGGACAGTAAGTTAAGCCCCTTAACTTAGAACCAATGAAAGAAGGAACAAGAAGAAGTTTTGACAAGGAATTCAA